>DACG01000027.1 GCA_002494725.1 Geoglobus sp. UBA235 | reverse complement strand
AGTCTGCATTGGGGTGAATGTTGTAAAGGTAAAAGAGAACCTTCCTCCGCAGGATGCTTTTATTGATGCTTCTGAGAATGTGAGGGTCGATTGTAAGCTGATAAGTGACTATCATCTCAAAACCCCCGCGGGTTATTAAATGTGTTTTTAAGAGAAGTAATTTAACAATTATCCTTATTATTATGGAACTCATGTTCGCTGGTTGTAAAATTGAACAATTTGAACAGTTCCATACTGAAATTCGAATCCAGTATCTTTCACATAATCAATATGACCAAAACCGTATTGAATTTCACCAAAAAATCGAAAAATACAAAATTTGAAGCAAAAATTTCAGTCTCTGCTTGGAATCAGTGAGGAGAGCCACCCTATGTAATCGGATATGGATCTCGTTTGTATCCAGACCTTACCTTGACCTCTGAACCTGGCCACCAAACCTTCACCACTCAGAAGAGTGGCTTTCAATCCTCCAGCCCTTGAGATCGTGAAGTCAATCCCTTCTTCAAATGCAACAATGTGTCCGGTGTCTATGACAAGCTCTCCATTGACCTCAAGCTCTTCAATCCCGCCAAATGATGAAAGAAAAACGCTTCCAGATCCTTCAATTTTGAGCAGGATCAGACCCTCACCGGCAAAGAATGACTTGGCACCTCCCCACTTTGTTGAGACATCAAGCTCCGGAGATCCGGCAAGAAATGCCCCACTCTGAGCGTACAGCCTTCCTTTAACATCAATCTGGGTCACATCTCCCTGATAGGGGGGTGCAAGTCCAAGCAGTGCATCATTTTTCTCGGCAACGAATCTGTTGACAAAGAAGGACTCTCCCCCTATCGCCCTCTTCAATCCGCCAAAAATTCCTCCTTTCATTTCTGTTTTCAGCCTTACACCATCCATGAAGACCATCGCACCTGTCTCAGCTATCACCTCTTCATCCCTATCGAGATAGAGTTTGAGAAGAGAGTAGCTGGGTCTTGACAGAATCTCGTGCCTCATAAAGTCCTATCTGAAAGATGAGATATATTATTTTCCCTGACTTTCCGGAAACATTTATCTCAGATTCTGCAACACATGCATTATGGAGCTCTCAGAAATCATGCTGAGAATAAAGGAGAAATACCATGAAACTGATTCAAAGTCCGGTGCACTCTTTCTGCTTGCAGTATTTTTTGAGGAAGCTGGCGAGCTTGCTGAAGCGGTGAGAAAGTCTGAAGTTGATTCTGTAAGGGAAGAGCTTGCAGACTGCCTGTTTATGGTCATGAGCCTTGCCAATTACTTTGAAGTTGAGATTGAAGAAAAACTGATTGAGAAATACCTGAAAGATGACCCTTCATCCAGATGGGATCTCCCTTCTTAGCATCTTGACAACCTTCCTTTTCTTTTCCAGTGCCGCAATAAACGCCCTGTCAATTGATCTTTTCATCTCATCAAGGTTTTCCGGTCTTTCCTCTCCAACAAGCTTCTTTATCGGTGTGTATGCTGACTCTCTGAATTTTGGTTTTAACGGTTTTACAGTACCATTTTCGACAGAAAACGCACCTTCTCCCCTCTCAACCCATCCAACAACATCCGCCCTTACACCTGCTTTTCTTATAATCTCAACAACCTCATCTGCAACACTCTCAGGGCATATCACCATGAGGGAGTCAATTGAAACTCCCATGAAGTCTATTTCAAGACTGTCAAGCATTTCAAGAACTCTTTCGTTGACGAGTTCTCTGATCTTTTCAATATCGAAATAAAGAGCACATCTGCCCACCCTCGATATTTCCTCAGCGTCACCCCTTATCCCTCCATTCGTAACATCTGACATGGCATGAACTTTCCTGACAACTCCGGAATTGATGAGAGATAGAGCTGCGGATACAAAGTCCAGATTAATTGTCTCCTCAACAATCTCATGCATCCCGTAGTATATTGCGGCAGTTGCAACTGTTCCACCTCCGGCTCCTTCTGTGAGAACGATCACATCTCCTGGCGTGGCATTCTTCCTTGGAGTTATGTAATCCGAGACACCAACACATCCAACAGCACCCGTCATCCTTTCTCCTATAACCATATCCCCTCCAATTCTGAGCGTGCTTCCGGCTACAAGAGGAACCCCAGTCACTTCGCTGACAGCAGTGATTCCGGCAATATGGTCAAATATCTTTGAAACGTCTCCATCATCAGCAATGTGTATATCTGAAAAGAGAGCAATTGGCTTTGATCCCATAACAAGCACATCCCTCATTGCCGCTCTTGCAACGTGAAAACCGGCTATGAATGGAAACTCGCTCAATCTGGAATGGATTCCATCAACTGCAACCGAGATGTAGAGGTCTCCAACCCTGACAACCCCAGCATCATCAAGATCTCTCGAGCTAACAACAGCTCCTCCGCACATCTCTGCAATTTTCGAGTGGACATAGAAATCTCCAGAACCCCGGCTTCCAACACCAAATTTCCCCATTGTGACACCGCTTTTCAAATAATCGAGCATCCAGACTCTTTTCGAGTACGCATTCCTCACCTCGGTCATCACAGCCTGTGCCATTCTGAGTGCTGTTCTCTCATCAACATCCTTGAACTCCATGATCCTCTCTGCAAGCTTGTTTTCAAGGTCTGGATCATCCATGTGTTTTCTTGCAAAGCCCTCAATGTCCATGGAATCACCTCTGAAGAATTATGAGACCTGCAACTATTAGAAGTGTCCCTGTAAAGACGTTTACCATGTTGAATTCCTCTCTGAGAATGATCAGAGAGAAAATTATTGTGAAAAGTGGATATATCGAAGTTATTGGAATTGTTCTTGCGGCTCCTATTTTCTGGAGAGCCATGAAGTAAACAATCATAGCAACTCCTCCTGCAATTGCTCCGGCAACAAGCAGAAGGCTTGCACTCTTCAGACTGAAGTCATCTGGTCTGAATCCACCTGTATACAACACGGCCATCCCCATGATCAGGACAGACCCGACAGCTCGAATCAGGATTGCAGAGTAAATTGATATGTTTCCCTGCAGAGCCGTTTTATCCAGAACCGGAACAAATCCCCAGAGCACCGCTGCAAGAATTGCAAAGATAACTCCATTCATCCTATCCTCCTCCTTATCTCATATAAGAGAACTGCAGATGCACATGACAGATTGAGTGAGCTGATTTTCCCATGGGATGGTATCGAGACGAGCTTATCACACTGCTTTTTGACAGGTTTTGATATTCCCTCATCCTCACCACCTATCACAACTGCAAGCGGAAATTCAAACTGAATTTTTTGAATTTCTTCTCCATCCGGCTCGGCTCCAAGAACAGTGAAACCATATCTCTTTAATTTTTTGATTGAACTGGCAAGATTTGAAACTCTGGAAACGCCAGTGTGGAACACTGCACCGGCAGATGTTTTTGCAACCGTGTCACTGATCTGGGCACTCCTTCTTTTTGGTATGACTATTCCTGAGCAGCCAAAGAAAACCGCATTTCTTATCACAGCTCCGAGATTTTGAGGATCCTGAACTGAATCAAGAAAGACAAGAATACCCGAGGTTTTGAGACACCTCTCAAGGAGAAGGTCAAAGTCCACATACTCCACCGGTGAAACGTCAGCTTCAACACCTGAGCTCAGATTCCTGACATAAAAAACAGGAATTCTCATTTTCTTTGCCACTGAAACCAGCTCTCTGATCCTCGGCGATCTGGCAGAAGCACTGACATAAATCTTGTTGACCTTTCTAACTTTGAGAGCTTCATGAACACTGTTCACACCCTGAACCCGCATGAAAACAGTTTCAGATCAGGATATATAGATTTCATCCCTCTTGGAGAGGATCTTTCTGACAAGCTTTTCAACAAAATCCACAGTGTTTACCTCCCCAATTCTGGACAGGTCAAACCATCCCACCTCCTCTGCATCGCTCATTGCTCTTGGATTTCCTTCTGTGATATCTGCAAAAAAATCTACGACGATGTAATGGTATTCAACATTCCCGATCTCATCGAAGAATATCTCATCTGTCACACAGGCAACATCTCCAACAGATATCTCAACCCCGAGCTCCTCCCTTATTTCTCTTTTCAGGGCATCCTTCAGCTTTTCTCCACTTCTCACAAGTCCCCCCGGAACAGACCACCTTCCCTTGTTTGGCTCGTTTGCCCTTCTGACAAGCAGAATCTTCCCATCCCTGATGATGACCGCACCCACTCCGACCAGGGGCCTTTCAGGATACCTTCTCATATCAAAGCACCACTGCGAGTGCTATTGCTCTGGCAAAACCCTCAGCACTCTGACTTCTGCTTGTGTCAACCATTCTGTAGGGTATATTGCAGAAAACCGCCCCGTACTCTATGCCATTCCCCAGATAACATAAAGCTCTGAATATCAAATTCCCGGATATTCCATCAGGGGCTATTATGATATCCTTTTCAATCGCATCCTCAAGCCTGATTTCATAGTTAATCCCTCCTGAAATCTTTGCACAGAGCTCGGCATCAGCCAGTGTTCTGTCAACAGCCCCACTCCTGCCAATGTCCTCGTATCTCCCTCCGGATAGAAATGCTATATCCTTGCTCAGTCCAAGTTTCTCAGCCACTTCCGATGAGAACTTTGCAAGTCTGATTCTGTCAGATACCGTTTCTCCCTCATCCACTCCAACTGGAGAGAGAAGAAAGAGCTTTCTGGAGGGCGTTTCAAGAACAGCTATTCTTGCAGGACTGTAGTTTTTTCTAAGGAGGCTTAGAAGTTTTGATGCTCCTGCAGTTCCTCTCACAGCAGAGTGAACCTTGTTTTGCTGAACAAGCTCAAGAAGCACTTCAGCGGTCCTATCATCCTCGTCAACAACAGTAACTCTTGCAAAGTCATCTGCAATCTCTGCTGCCCTGTAAATTCTGTCCTCACTTGTCTCATCATATCTGACAAGACCTATGGCAACCCTCTCTCTTTTCAACCTGCTTCTGATCTTCTCATGGATGTATATCATGCAAACCCCACCTTTGAGAGAACACCATCCATCACATACTCAATGCTTATTGCCGCAAGCAGGATTGCCATAACCCTTGCGATTATGTCCGAGCCACTCTTTCCGAGAATTCTCATCAGGCTCAGTGAGTAGATGTGAGTAAGCCTTACAATGATGTAAACCAAGAGTGTTGCGGCGATCACAATAAACTTTCCGATGTAATCAACACCTGAGGATAGGACAACAACTGCAGTTATCGCTCCAGGACCGCTGTAGAGGGGGAGTGCAAGTGGAAATACTGCTATCGAGTCTATCTCTGCACTCATCTTCCCCCTCTCCTCGTAAATCTCTCTGGACTTTCTGCCGAAGAGTATGTCAACCGAGATTATGAACATCATGAGCCCTCCGGCAATTTTCAGTGACTCGATGGATATCGAGAAGAACTCCATCACAGCCCATCCCGCAATGGCGAAAACAACAAGAATTGCTGCTGCTATTGCTGTTGCCTTCTTGGAAATTCTGTCTATGGCCTTTCTGTCCAGGTTCTCGGTGAGGGCTATGAACGTTGGAATGTTTCCAGGAGGGTCGATTATGATGAAGAGTGTGGTGAATGCGGTGAGAAAGAATGTTACGGGATCATTCATATTCTGCTCTTCGCCTCCCTGATGTTCTCCAGAAGTTTCAAGGCACATTCCTGTGATGGAAAGCTGAAAAGTCCGCAATCGGGTCCGATGTACTTCAGTCTCTCACCAAAGAGGTCCACAGCTTTTCTTATCCTGCTCTCTATTTTATCAGGGTTCTCAATCTCATCAATCGCTCTCATCACTCCCCCCTCATCACCCCAGACGTTCACACCATGCCTTGAGTTGTACTCCGCAACAATTCCGTCAATATCACTTCTTGCAATTCCAACTCTGAGGAACTTGTCATGGGATTCCAGGTCATCAGCATCAACAAAATCCATTGCCTTCTCGTCCTTTGCGGACTCGATTCCGATTACGTTCACTGTCTCAATCTCCAGTATTTCAGTGTAGAAAAGGGGTGAATGGAGATGTATCTGAACATCACCTCTAAATGAAATCCTGCCGTATGCAATCTCAATCTGATCTTTCGTTGGCTGCAGCTCAGGATTTGTTCCGAGACTTGGTTCGTCAAGACTGATGCACCTGACAGTGCTGTCATCGAGATTTTCTATGAACCTCAGGATGGACGTTGAAATCTTCTCAAGAACATCATCGTATATAACTCCTCCAAACTCGGTGTAGTACAGCTCAAATGGACCGGTTATGCACACTCTGAGACCTTCAATTCTCATCTCCATCAGAGCCTCCACCTCTGGTATTACTGCATGCTCCTTTTTTACCAGATATGGCTCCTCCTGAAACGCCTCCTTTTTCATTGGTTCAAGGAACATCCTGTTCATGTCCCTGAACTGGGGATAGTTTGGCATCTCAACACCGGCTTTCAGCTTCATCAAATACGCTCTCCTCACCATCTCTGCATACTCTCTGCTCTGATAATTTTTCTCAGCCCACTCTCTTGTGATTCCTTCAGGAAATGGAAAACTTCCAATATCATCAAAAATCATTCTCCCTCCTCCTTCTTTGATTTGAGATCCATTATAAGAGCCCATGCAACCTTGGCATTGAGTGTCTCGAGATCAAGTTCTATCGTATCCTCTGAATTCCAGACAGTCTCAAAGAATTCCTTGGCCTGCTTTGCAAGGTCTGAGTTGTCAGCATAAACCCCGACCTCATAATTCTCGTACAGTCCGGTTTGCGAGAGGTTGGCCGTTGTTATCAGCACCTCTCTTTCATCAACAACTATCATCTTGGCATGTATGTTGTCGTTCAGCCTCACACTTCCGGGAGGAAACATTTCGAGAAATCGCTTGAGGGTAAAGTACTGCTTCTTGTCCTCCTGAACCTCATCCACACTCTTGTACATCTCTCTCTTATAGCTGGGCCAGGTTATTATTCTGAACTTTATTCCCCTGTTCATGAGAGGCTGGAGCTCTGCAGTAAGCCAGTCAGTGTAGTATATGTGAGGAGAGGTTATAAGTATCTCCTTTTCAGCTCTCTGAATCATTTCTTTCATTTTAGCTAAGAGATCACCACTCCACGGGGGATTTTTAATAACCTCATGTTTTTTCAGGCTCCTTTCAAGTCTGAAATTGTAATAGAAAAGTCCGGCAAAGGCAACAAGTGTTAAAGCAGCACCTATGATATTCAGCATGTAAAAATTCCAAACCTCTGTGAAAGATACAAATACACTCACTTGGTCAGGAGGATTTATGTATTCCCACTCAAGGCTATCAATTCTATTAAATGTTTTATAAACAAATTTTGTATTGGCTGATGTACTCACTATATTGTAATTCTTCATTATGTTGTCCGGAAAAATTAGCTTGATGCTGATTTTCTCAACATGGAGGTTTTGTTCTCTGAAGTATCTTGGAAACTCAAAAGTTCTAAAAGCATATGCTCCATTACCAATTATTTCAAGAGGATTTGCAATTTCTCTTTTTATTTGCAACTGATATTCTTCAAAGGGTGTAAGCTGTTTGGAAACCTTAACCACATAGTACTCGAATCCATCTTCGCCTTTAAGTTCTGTAACTCTGACATATCCTTCTGGCAGATCATTAACTTCCAAAACTCTGGTATTGGATGTTTTTGGGATGGTTATGATAAAATTAAGTGTTTCAATCTGTTGTTCGTTTATGTTTTTAAATCTAAGATAAAATTTGTCCTCCATCAGGTCAAGTGATTTCATTCTGTATTCGATTTCTGCATTTACTGAAATATTCTGGGCATTTACAGTACCCATGATGCTCAAAATGCAGAGTATCAAAATCATAACAGTTCTGACCTTCACCAGTTCACCTCCACCAACACTACAGGATATTGTTTTTAAACATTACACCACACCATGACAGCAGTAACTGCAGGTCATTGTTGATGGCGGCTTCAGATTTCTCTCCTCATGACAGCTTAAACACTGCTCAACACTCATGCTTGTGTTTTTCAGAGGAATATCAGGAATGTATGTGAAGTTTCTCAGGTAATTGACCATCTCCACAACCTGATACTTACCAATGAAAACTCTGAACGTCTTATTCTCCTGCACAACTGCAGTTGGTGTTCCAAAAAACCCTGTTTTCTCTTTAACAGAGAATGCAAGCTGTTTGCTCATGTTACTGCAGTTGCTGAAATACTCCACATTGCACACATCAAAACTTATGTTTGTGCTGTTGAGCAAGTAGTCAATTAGAGGTTCCACAGCCTGACAGTTCGGACACTCTGGATGGTAAAAATAGTAAACTCTCAGCTTGATCTGCCTTTCAATTCCACTTTCGGACGATTTTGGATCCTCTGCCGGAAATTTCTGGGAGAGAGGAGTAGGTGTGGTGGATTTCTCCACGGATGTGCATCCAGCAACCAGAAATGCAACAGCCATGAACAGCATCACAATTCTCACAAAACAAACTCCCGTGATTGCTATTAAAAACCTATCGTTTCCAGAAGAAAAAAGCTTTTAATTTTTTCCTGTTAAGAGTTTCAGGAAATGAGGCATCTTGAAAGAGGTTTGCTGACTCTGACAGTAACCATACTCGTGCTTTCGATCTCCTTAGTAATGGAGAGGATACTTGTACTGGCCCTTATACCTCTAATTCTGCTCATGTTTCCTTCAGGATTCCATGTAAAAGTCAGGGATGTCCACTTCTCCCCCCCATCCCATGTTGGGGATGACGTGAAATTGAGATGCAGCATAGCGGTGATGGGATTTGGCTATGCAAAAATAAAACTGGTCTGCGATGATATCCTCGAGGTTACGGAAGGAGATGCAAGAACAGGCGGTCTTGTGCCGGTATACAGGGAGTTTCAGATTGATGTCAGGGGTGTCGCAAAAAAGAGGGGAAGAATAAATTTCGGGAAAATAGCCATCGAGTTCGATGATATATTTCTGACAAAAAAAAGTCAGAAAGAGCTGGATATTCAGGCAGATGCAGATGTGAAGGTAAGGGTAAAGAAGGTCAGAAAAATAAGAGCAAGAAGAAGAAAGGTGCGGGAGAGCTACCCCGATATTGATATCTCAAAGCTCGGTGTTCCCGGGACTGATTTCAGGGAAATAAGGGAGTATATACCTGGAGATCCTGTAAAATTCATAAACTGGAAGGCCACAGCCAGGAGAGAGAAAATACTTGTGAATGAATTTGAGGTTGAGGGTAAAAGAGCCGTGTGGTTCGTGATAAACAGCTCGCATCATGTTTTTGCTGACGAGGAGTATTTTGAAAACGCACTGACTGTGGCAGCATCCCTCGCATATTATTTCACAAAAAGAGGGCATAAAACAGCCCTGACACTCACAGGAAGCGGAAAAACCCTCCATCCGGATCTCGGTAAAAAGCAGTTTTACAGAATTATGTCCGAGCTTATACTGGCTGAATTTGACGAAAAAAAACCTGTTGTGGCTGTGAGGGAGGTGAAAAAACTTATGATGTATCACATGCCTTTCGTGATATACATCACACACGTTCATGATGATCTCTCAGCATTAAAGGAGCTGCAAAGGTCCGGGATAAAAAGCAAGCCGGTTGTTGTACCTGGAAAAGAGTACAGAAGAGATCTTGCAAAGGCAGCATACAGACTAATGGTCAGGGAAAAGATGAGAAGGGATGCCGACATTCTTAAGGAGACAATCAGGGTGAGAATGTGAGATACAGGGTTCTCGCAGCCATCTTGGCAGTTATTTCAGGATTTCTCGCAGTGGAGGCATTCAGACGTACCTCACTCTACGGGGTTCTGACTCTGATCATGCCATCATGGATCATCTACGCGGTTCCTGCTCTTCCAGTACTGGGATTTCTTTCGGAGAGAAAAGTATTTGGATCAGGATACTACGCGTCTCTGATGATTCTTGCATTAATCCCGTCTATCCAGGAATCTGAAGTTTTTGAGGGCATTTTGGATGCATTATACTCCCTGGGCTACGAATCCATTTCAAGAATGGTTTTGGAAATGTTCCCGTATCAGGACTCATTCTCCACCGCAGCACTCATAACCATGCTCTACATACTTGGAATTTACTCCGAAAACCTGGATGAATATGAAAAAGAGCTCAGATCTCATGGCTACAGCTTCTCACTTCTCCCAACTCTCGTCTTTCTTGTGATTGTAATTTCAGCCATCTACCCAAATCTGAACAGAATTGATGTGGCAGGAATGCTTAGGGCGAACTTTCCACATGCTGTTGTTGCACTGATTGCATTTTCCCTCTCTCTGATAACCCTCTGGAGGATGAGGTGAATGAAAGAGGTTCCAGCAGTAATTGCAGTGATATCCATTATAATCCTTGCTTCATTCCTCTCATCTATTGATTTCAGCGAAACTGGATTTCCGGGGCTCATTGGTGCCGGTGTTTTTCAGGAAAGTGCTTCAGAATCTCCTGGCGGCATATCTCAATCAACGTCTGAAATCAGCCTCTCGGAAAACCTGAATCCCGCATGCTTCCCCCTGTTCATAGTTTCAGGAATCGATGAGGATCACATCCATCTAAGGACCCATGTTTCATCAAAATATCAGAACGGAAAGTGGATAACAGATGCTCTAATGCTCGACGACACAATGAGCTTTACAATGGGAAGTGTCTATGGAATAAAGCCCCTTGTGGAGCTATCTGGATTTCTTCCTGTTGCAAAGGACACGATTTCCATTTCAATCTCTGCCAACTATAATTCATCTGCCGGAGTATTTTATGCAGAAAACGTTTCAAACCCGTATTACGGTGTCATTGCTTCACCAGATAGCTTTCCGCATGAAAAGGGAAAGGGAAATAAGGCAAGAATCGAAATTCCCTATCATGAGTTCTTAAAAATAAGGGAAATGGCTCTTGAGATCACAGAAAATGCAGCCAATGATTACGAGAGAGCCAAAATGATTGAGGAGTATCTGAGGGATAACTACGAGTACTCGCCAAGCTTTAACAACACGGAAATCTCGCCATACACGTTCCTGTTTGAGGAGAGAAAAGGTGTGTGCATGCACTTTGCAACAGCTTTCGTTGCTCTCGCAACCTCCATCGATCTTCCGGCAAGGGCAGTTTTTGGGTATCTCGCCAATCCCACATCATCATCCCAGGTTGTCTATTCATGCCAGGCCCACATGTGGGCTGAGGTGAAGTTTGGTGATTACTGGGTCGAGTTTGATCCAACACCGCAGGCAAAGAAAAGAATTCCAACCATCACGGATATAACAGACTGGACCGAGGAGATTGTGGAGGGTGAAAACGTCAGTGTGAGGGGAACTGTCAGACTTGAGAATGGTAAGGCTGTTGAAAACGGGTATGTGGAGGTTTATCTTAAAAGAAATAAAACAGATGCAGAGGGAATTTTACTTGGAATTACCCGGATTCAGAATGGGGAATTTTCGCTGACTTCAAAGGTGAATGACAGTGGAAGGTACAGCATTGTTGCCCACTACACCGGAAGTCTTCTCTACGCTGATTCATGGAGCGATCCCGAGGTCATGGTGCTCTCCATTCCCGAGATTCATACAAATCTGAGAGATTATATCCCGGAAAATTTCGTGCTTAAGGGCAGAATCACTTACAGAAATGAATCGGTTCCAGATAAGGCTGTGATTGTCAGTGTGGATGGAGTCAATCATCATCTGGAAACAGACGAGAACGGGGAATTTGAGATACCCCTGAATCTCTCCATGGGGTTACACAGAATTGATATTATTTCTGTCAGGGAAGGACTTTTTGGAGAGGTGAGAATTTCCAGAAATGTCAATGCAGGGGAATTTGATGTTCAGATATCAAACACCACGCTTGTTGCGGATGAAGAGAACAGAATAACCCTGAAAATTTTCTTCAACAGAAAACCATACAGCGGGATGGCTGAGATAAACGGCATGAGGTACGAAATCAGGAATGGAAGCATTCCTCTCACCATCACTCCGGAAAAGGTCGGAGATGTTTCTTTAAATATCACAATCGGTGCTTATGAGAGCATCTTATTTCTGAAATCAAAGGCCAGGACCAAAATTGTGGTGAAAGAAAGTGGGGAGCATGTAATATTCACGGTCGTTTCTGATTCAGGTTTCACTCCAGAGGGGGTTGCTGAGATAAATGGCAGAAGGTATCAGCTGATAAATGGGGAGGTTAGGGTTGAGAAAGGAGAGGAGCTCAGGGTCAGATATCCCGGCGACAGGTATCATCTTCCATCTTCCCTGACCTACAGAAAATCCAGCCCGCTTGTATATCTTCTCCCACTTCCCGTTCTTGCCGGAATTCTGGGATACTACTATATCAGATACCCGAGAGTTCGGTTTGAGTTTGAAAAGGAACATCCTGAAATGCCGGATATGTGGAGAACCGGTGAAACAATAAGATACAGGCTTGAGTCAAACTATCCATGTGCTGTTGAGGTTGATGGCAGAATTGTCGATAATTCCTTTTCCCTCAATTCCCCTGGAGTTTACAGGGTTTCTGTTAAAGCCTTCAAAAATGGAAAGGTAAAAAAGAAGATTGAAAGGGTTGTGGAAATAGTTGAGGACTACGGAAAAGGTGTGGAGAGGGTTTTCAGAATGTTCGAGAGGGAGCTGGAAAAAAGAAAAATAAAGACTGCAAACCTCACCGCCAGAGAAATTCTGGACAGATGGGGCGGGGACCTGGATGAAAAAAAGAAACTTCTCAGACTCTTTGAGCTCTATGAGTATGCGTCAATTGGCGGTTACAGCAGGAAGGAGTTTGTTGAGGCGTTCGAGATATACTTGGCTCTCAGGAGGGGTCTGAAATGAGAATTTTTCTCGCGGTGACTGCAGCATCTCTGCTTGGAGCTTACTATTATTTTACAAAAGATCTGATCCCCCTTGTCACGTTTGCCGCGATTTACTCAGCGTACGAGGTAATATCGAGAATTGACAGGCTTGAGATTCTCAAAATTCCCCTTCTTTTTGGCCTTATATTCATCTCAGTAAGAACGGGATTCCAGTATCTCGAATATCCTGAGGGATACTTTGTCTATCTTATATCTGCAGGATTTGCATTGGCCATTCCCACGCTGAGGCACAGACTGGGCTTTATTCCGGGAATAGCAGGAATATTCCTGATTGGAACTGCATTCTTTTTCGTGCCTGATATCTATCCTATGAATCAGCTCGAAATTCCGCTTGCACTTTCAGCAGTGGTAATCGCCATGACAACGGTACTGCCTGTTATTTCAGAGAAAATGGAGTTCCTGATCGACCACAGACCGTTTCTTGTTTTTCTAACGTTATTGGCATCTGTTTACTACTCTCAGTTCAGAGAAACTCTTTATCCGGGATTCAGGAACCTTGGTGACTGGATAATAGTGGCTCTGACACTGATGTACTTTCTCGGAAAATTCAGATTTGAGATTGAGGATGCTGTCAAGGAAAAATCGAAAATCTCAAATTTCGATGAATTCGCGGAGAGTGCTGAAAGAGCTTACATCGAGGATGGGGATCCGGTGCCCCTTCTCTCCTTTATCAGCTACACCCTCTTCAGATCTGGAAGAGATGTGGAGGACGTTGAAAAATTTTTCAGAATATTTGTTGAGAAAGAGAGAGTCCCGAGATATTCTTTTGGATTTGAGAAGCAGCTCATAATGCGAAGAAGAAAATCAAGGAGGCTGGAAAGACTCAGTCTGATTAAAAATATGTTTGAGGAAATTGGTGGTGAAGATGAGAGAGGATGAATTCTTCAGGAAGGTGGAGGGAATTGTTGAGAGGGTTTCAGAGTACTATGTTGGAAGTGATGAACTCATCATGAAGATTCTCGGAGCAGGTCTGTCAAATGGAAATGTTCTCTTTGAGGACTTTCCGGGGCTTGGAAAAACCCTTCTTGCAAAAATATTTGCAAAGGCCATAGGTGCAGATTTTACAAGAGTGCAGTTCACTCCTGATCTGCTTCCTGCAGACATAACCGGCACGAAAATACTCAGGGATGGAAGATTTGTTCTCCAGAAAGGTCCTATATTCACAAACGTTCTTCTTGCTGATGAGATAAACAGGAGTCCTCCTAAAACACAGGCAGCCCTGCTTGAGGCAATGGAGGAAAGGCAGGTAACAATAGAAGGAGAAACCCTCTCCCTTCCGTCTCCATTTTTTGTTCTGGCAACCCAAAATCCTGTTGAGCAGGAAGGGACGTACCCCTTACCCGAAGCTCAGATTGACAGGTTTCTGATAAGGCTGATACCCGGCTATCCTGAGAGTGTTGAGGAGGAAGTGGAGATTCTCTTCAGAAGAATAAAATGGAAAAGAGATGATCCAACATCGGAGGTCGGAGGTGCTGTAACACTAAGAGAATTCGTGGAAATGCAGCATGCGGTTGAGAACGTTTACGTTGATCCGAAAATACTGAGGTACATTGCAGAGCTTGTGAGGAAGACAAGAGAGCATGAGATGGTTGAGCTTGGATCCAGCCCGAGAGGTGGGCTTGCACTGCTAAAGATGAGCAGGGCAATTGCCCTTATGAATGGAAGGAGATATGTAATTCCAGATGATGTCAAAAGCGTTGTTTATGAATGCCTTGCACACAGAATAATTCTAAAGCTTGAGTACGAGATCGAAGGTGTGAGGGCTGAAGAGGTTGTCAGAGATGCTGTCGAGAGTGTGGAGGTTCCGAAAGGTGACTGGAGATGAAGTTTGCAATTCTCGTAGTGGGAAACGAGATACTGAGCGGTGAGATAAGCGAGACAAATGCTGCGTACATCTCAAAAAGGATCACGGCAATTGGCCACAGGGTTGAGAGGGTGGTTGTTGTTCCTGACAGAGTACAGGACATTGCTGAAGAGCTGAAAAGGCTCAGAAGGTACGACTTCATCTTTGTCACAGGAGGGCTGGGAGCAACCCATGATGATGTCACTGCAGAAGGAATTGCACTGGCCCTTGGAAAAAAACTTGTTCACAGTGAGGAGGCTGAAAAGATGGTAAGAAGGTGGACAGATAATGAGGAGGTAATAAATAAAATTGCAAGGGTACCTGAGGGGTCTGAGGTAGTTGAGAATAATGCAGGGGTTGCTCCGGCATTTGTGACTGATAACATCGCTGCAATGCCGGGAGTTCCGGCTGAGATGAGAGATACCTTTGAGAAGATTGTCAGGAGATTTGCTGAGGAGGATTACCATGCAGACTATCTCAGAGTTGATGGATACGAGGAGAACATAGTCAGACATCTTCACAGGGTTGTTGAGAAATATCCCGATGTTGAGATAGGTTCATATCCAAAACCCGGATACGTTCTTGTGAAGTTCTCAGGGAGGGATGCTTCGAGGGTTGAGGAGGCAAAGAGATACTTTGAGAGGTTGCTGGAATGAGGCCTTTTGTGTTTATAAACATGGCATCGAGCCTTGATGGAAAGATAAGCAATGAGAGAAGAGAGCAGGTAAGGATCTCATCCCCCGAGGATTTTCAGACTGTTGATATGCTGAGAGCCGGCAGTGATGCAGTTATGGTCGGGATTGGAACAGTTCTGTCTGACAATCCGAGACTTACGGTTAAGAGCAGAGAACTTAGAGAGATGAGAGTGAATAAGGGTCTGAGCCCAAATCCGGTCAGAATCGTTGTGGACAGCAGGTGCAGAATTCCCCCTGACTCGGAGATTCTCAATGATGAGGCGCATACAGTGGTTGCGGTTTCTGAAGCTGCAGAAAAAACCAGAATTGAAGAGATAGGGAAAAGGGCAGAGGTTATTGTTGTTGGTGAGAAAAGGGTCAACCTTGTTGAGCTTCTGAGAATTCTTTACAGAAAGGGTGTGAGAAGGATCATGGTTGAGGGAGGTGGAGAACTGAATTACAGTCTGATAAAGGAGGGACTTGTTGATGAGATCAGGATTTTTTATTCGGGGGTGATAATCGGTGGAAGGAATTCTCCAACACCTGTTGAGGGTGAGATGTTTGAAATTCCTGTGAATGCAGAGCTGAAATCGTTTAAAGCCTTGGGGAATGGTGTAGCTGTGGTTTGGAGGCTCAGATAACTTTTTCGAAAACTTTAATAACGTAACTCCGATACCTTCTGACATGATATTTGTTGTAGGCCATAAAAATCCCGATACTGACAGCATATGCTCAGCAATAGCCTATGCAGAGCTCAAGAAAAGTCTTGGAACTGATGCAAAGGCTGTAAGACAGGGAGAAATAAACCCCGAAACGGCTTTTGTTCTTGAGAAGTTTGGAATAGATGTTCCCGAGCTTGTGACTGAATGGGAAGGGAAAAAGGTTATCCTCGTTGACCACAGCGATGTCTCCCAGAGCATAGACGACATAGAGAAGGCTGAGATTGTTGAGATAATTGACCACCACAAGATAGGAGATATAACAACCCCCAACCCGATATTCTTCCTTGCAATGCCTGTTGGCTGTACAGCAACGGTTGTGAAGATCCTTTACGACTATCACGGTGTTGAAATTCCGAAGCAGATTGCAGGAATTCTGCTCTCTGCAATCCTGAGTGACACCGTCATCTTCAAATCTCCAACAACAACCGAGAAGGACATCAGGGCTGCGGAGGATCTGGCAAGGATTGCCGGAATTGCAGACCTGAACACATTCGGCATTCAGGTGAAGTCAAAGCTTTCAGACATTGAAAAGATGAGTGCTGATGAGATAATAAAGAGGGACTTCAAGGACTTCAACATGTCTGGAAAGAAGGTTGGAATCGGACAGGTTGAGCTTGTGGATCTGTCAGTAATAGAGCCGAGAATTGATGATATTCTTGGTAGAATGAAGGAAATGAAGGAGAAAGAGGGATACGATGGAGTTTACATGATGCTGACAGACATAATCAAGGAGGGTACTCTGCTTCTCGCAGTAACAGGTGACGACTCTGTTGTGGAGAAGGCATTCGGGGCGAGACTTGAGAACAGCAGGGTCTGGCTTGATAAGGTCATGAGCAGAAAGAAGGAGATTGTACCTCCACTGGAGAACGCATACTCCTCCTGATAGAGTTCAAATAACCATTAGCCTATTTTTTGATTCGAAAATCTTAAATAAGCCGCAAATTTAGAAAAAGAGACATGATAAGAAAGATCCTTTACCCAACTGACTTTTCAAGGGCATCTGAACTCGGCATATCTGCAATTCAGGAACTCACGAGAATCGGAGTTCATGAAGTTACCATTCTTCATGTTGTTGACCTCAACAAGATAATCGGCCCCGTTTCGGGAATAGACATCCCGGCTGTTATAAGTGATTATGAACAGGATACAAGGGAAAATCTGAGGATTTTTTCAGAACTGATTGAGAAGCTTGGTTTTTCTGTCACCGTTCTCGAGCCAAGAACAGGAGAGCCGTCCACTGTCATATCCGAAACAGCAGATGAGATCAATGCAGACATGATTGTGATACCATCTCATGGCAGGGGATTCATCTCCGGTCTTCTCCTTGGAAGCGTTTCCGAGGGTGTGGTTAAGAGAAGCAGAAGGCCCGTACTGGTGATCAAGCTGATCCCGTCTGAGGATGGTGAACCGAGAAAAGGGTTTGACTCAATTTTCAGAAGAATCATAGCAGGTTTTGATTTTTCAGAAAGCAGCGAGAAAATGATGAAGTACGTTCTGGATTTTGCGGAGAGGGGAAATGCTGAAATGGTTGTGATTGCTCACGTACTGGAGAAGGGAGACAGGGTTGATGAGGAAAGACTCGAAAAGCTTGAAAATCTCAGGAGAGAGTTTTTGAAGAGGGACATCAGTGCAGAGGTTGTGATTGAAAGAGGGACGCCATACAAAGAAATGCTGAGGCTTGCTGATGAGAAAGGTGCAACCCTCATTGCAGTTTCATCGAGAGGTGAGGGCTTTGTCAGAGCCCTGCTCGGTGGAACGGCAGATGGAATTGTCAGAAGAAGCAGGATACCTGTTTTTGTATACAAGGAGCAGTCATGATTGCAATAACGACATCCAGAGACCCATCTCAGAGAACAAGAAGCTTCTGTAAGATCATTGCCAGATTCATGAACTGGAATTACATTCAGAGGGGAAAATCTCCGTTCAGGGATGTTATTGAAATGAGTCCAGAGGTGATCGTCGTCAGGGAGATAAAGGGAAATCCCGCTTTCATGGATTTTTTCATAAATGGTGCAAGGAAAATGACACTTAGAATAAACGTCGGTGTGATAAGAAAGGAGAAAATGGATGACAGTCCCGTGTACTTTGCTGGAAAGATTCCATTTAACTCCCTGATGTTTGGGGCACTCCCAAAGGATCGTGCCGGGGAGAAAATTGCATTAAAAATCAGACCAAAAAAGGTTGTTTACTGGAGACGGGGGAGAGAGCTTGACTTCAGGTATGATGGAAAGCAGATTTTAACTGTCAGGGTAGTGAATGTTTATGAGGGGGAGGATTGAGCTTAGAGGAAAAAGAGAGTGGCTTGAGATAGTATCCAAGATTTTTGTTGATGAGGCTGATGAAAAAAGAAGTAGGGCGAAAATTTATTTAACCTCGGAAAGTCTTGTTGTTGAAATTGAGGCTGATGACCTCGTGGCCCTTAGAGCTAGTCTAAATTCCCATCTGAGATTGTTGAGGGCATGTGTGGAATCCTTAGAGGTGATGGAAAATGGGTGAACTTCCTCCGCAGATTCAGCATCTTGCTGCTCAGCTTCAGCAGGTACAGCAGCAGCTTCAGATGATAATAGCCCAGAAAGCTCAGCTTGACAGCCTGATAAAGGAATCAAGAGATGCACTTGAGGAACTGCAGAAATCAGAAGGAGAATTTGCCTTCAGGGCTGTGGGAAACGTTCTGGTGAAGCTGAAAAAGGAAGAGGTTGAAAAGGATCTTAAGGAAAAGATAGAGACCTATGAGGTAAGAAAAAACATGCTTGAGAGGCAGGAGAGCAAGCTTAGAGAAAGGTTCTCAGAGCTTCAGGCAAAGCTCAAGACGTCACTCAACGTCCAGGCTGGTTAGTATTTTTTCCAGAATTTTTTCATCAATTTCCCTGCTTATTCTCAAAAATTTTCCATCCCATGCTATGTACCCTCTCCCAAAGATGCAGCAGTTCCTGAAGGGGTAAAGCTTCTTTCTCTTTCCTCCAAGGCTTTCAAGAAGGTCAACATCAAGGTGAATTTCTGATGGAAGCCTGACAACAAATGAAAGATCATCCCCCACCGAGATGACATTGCCGCACCTTTCTCTCAGTACCGTCTGGAGTTCTGCAGGTGTCCCTTCGAATTCCCTCGCTATTCTGTATAGCTCAATAACTGTCATGGACAACATTTAAAACATTCATGAAAGATATGCCTTGTGGAGGAGTACTATCAGACCTTGGTTCTGAAGTTCCTTGGAGGTATACTGCTGATATCCATTTCTCCATTTGCAATTATCGCCGGACTTCCATGGCTCACTGCTGTTGGAATTGCAGCAGGAGCATACCTCTCAATCAGCGCATATCGAGAAGGGAAAAGAGCTTAGTCAGGTAGTAAACCTTGCATGAGTGTTCGACAAATCCCGCCATCTTTAAAGCCTCATCAAAGTCCTTCCCTGCTGTGTAGATCCCATGCCCTCTGACAACAGCAAATCCACTGCTTTTAATTTCGTCCGAGATTTTTTCTGCAATCTCATCACTTCCAAATCTGCCCTCTATGAATCTTATCTTTTTGAGAAAAACCGTACCCTCAAGATCAACAGGAACTATCTCGTCTTCAATAAGAGAGAGAGCCACACTGTATGAGCCGTGGCAGTGTATCACAGCTCTAAAGCCGGTCTTCTCATATATCTTCTGGTGAACTTTTAGATCGGAGGATGCTCTTGAATCGCTTTTACCCATCTCAACTTCTATGAAATCATCCGGCCTGAGTCTGTCAAGCATAACCCCTGTTTTTGTTATCGTGATTCTTATCCCATTTCTGTAGCTCAGATTTCCGCTTGAGCCATCCACGAGGTGCTGTTCGGCAAGTCTTCTGCCAGCATCAATTGCCTCTTCGATCATGATAACTGATTGCACCGCTGCTTTAAATGCCTTTAGCACTCCCACCCTAATACCTTAGGGAAAACTGATTTCCAGTCTGGGATCTTTTTACAGTTAATGAAGCTTCCTGAGGTGAATAAGATCACTAAAAATCATTACAGAAGGCTTTTTCAGGTCTTTTTCTTCATATTAACAGCCTATGCCTGGGTGAGACTCTACCTATTTGTGAGCCACTTTGACAGGGGGTGGCCTTACGTTGAAAGACCGGCATCCATAGAGGCTTTTCTTCCAATTGGGGCACTTGTAAGCCTGAAAAACTTAATCCTGAACAGATTCATAGATCCGATTCATCCTGCAGCCCTCATTATTTTTCTGGCAGTACTCACATCCGCGATTGTATTCAGAAGGGGTTTTTGCGGGTGGGTGTGTCCCATAGGCTTCATTTCAGAAATGGTGACATCTGCAGGGGAAAGGATAGGAAGAACATTTAAGGGTTCAAAATACTTCAGGGTTACCAAGTACCTCCTTCTTGCTTTCTTCCTTGCCCTGATACTACCAATGAGTGCTCAGGAGGCTGCCATGTTTCTCTTCTCTCCGTACTGGGCAATAGCGGATGTCAAGCTTCTCGATTTCTGGCTCAAACCTGGAAATCTGACGGTGATTGTGACAGTTCTTCTTGTCCTCGGAACTCTTGCAGTTAAAAACCTGTGGTGCAGATTCATCTGCCCCTATGGAGCTCTTATAGGTATGCTTTCATTACTCTCACCTGCAAGAATCGAGAAGACCGGATGTACGGGATGTGCTAAGTGCGATGATGTCTGCCCGGCGTGCATTGAGGTCAGCAGAATGGAAAAGGTGACAACCCCGGAATGCATAATGTGCCTCGAATGCGTATCTGAATGCAGATATGGATATCTCAAAGTGAGCTTTGGAGGATTTGAAATAAAAAGGCTCTACTATCCAGTTGCAATAGCCGCGATACTCTTTGGATACTTTGCAATTGCAAAAATAACCGGAAACTGGGATACCGCTCTGAGGTATGAGGACTACGCAAAACTGCTCAGGGTTAGAGAGCTCATATCACACTGAGCATCACAAAGATTTTAAAATTCCCCACATACACTGAGTGTGGGTTTTCTGATAGCAGTGGAGGGAATAGATGGCTCGGGAAAGACAACCTTGGCATCATACATAAAAGAGGTTCTGGAGGAGTTCGGATTCAGGACGGAGGTTCTGAAGGAACCGGGAGACAGTGTTTATGGTAAACTTATCAAATCTGCGGAGAAGAGATTTCCGCCTGAAAAGGAGCTTGAGCTGTTCATTCTCGACAGGATTGAAGATGTGGAGAAAAACATCCTCCCAAGAATAAACAAATGCATCTCTGTTGTGATGGACAGGTATTACTACTCAACGGTTGCGTATCAGGGTGCTCTGGGGATTGATCCCCTTGTCATTCTGAAAAAAAACGAGGAAATTGCACCAAAACCAGATCTAACCCTTATAATTGATGTATCTCCAGAAACTGCCATGGAAAGAATTTCAAACAGAGAAAAGCTCAGCGGGTTTGAGGAGCTTGAATACCTGAGAAAAGTGAGGAATATTTACCTGAGCATTGAGTCAGATGAGATAACGGTTATAGATGGTGAGAGGCCGCTGGACGAGGTGAAGGAGGATTGCTACAATGCCCTTATGGGTCTGATGTCTTCAAGAGGGTCGCTTTTTGAAATGGCACTGAGAAAATGGTACTAAAAAATGCCGTAAACAGCCCTGAGGAGATCCTTATCTGAGATCATTCCCGTGAACCTTTCATTGACATCAAGAACTGGAAGATAGTCAAGATCAGACCTGTCCATCTCTCTTGCAACCTTTGAGATCGGAGACTGGGGATTTGCAAAAACAGGCTTTTTCATGAAATTCCTAACAGGCTCTCTTGGAAGCTTTACAACACTGACCTCAAAATATTTCACCGCATAATCTCTTATACCCTCCCATGCCCACTCGTCATCTGAATCGCTTGATGATGCATACTCCCTTGACTCAATGAAATCCTCAATAAGCGTTTCTGTCAGCAAAATCTTTTCATCTATGATTCCAACCACTCTCGATTCTGAATCGAGAACAGGGCATGCTTCAGCGTTGCCTATTCTCATTATCTCTCCTGCAACGTTCAGCGGTGTTTCCTCCCACACACAGACAGATGAATTTGAGACGTACTTTCCAATTGGTTCCTCTATACCCTTTTCTGCAAGAACCCTTATCACATCTCTCACTGTAATTATTCCGACAAGCTCATTCTCTCTGACAACAGGAAGCCTTCTGAACTCTGTTTCGGAGAATATCTTGATTATGTCATTTATGTCAGTTTCGGGAGTTACATAAACAGGATCGGGAGTCATGAGAAGAGCCAGCTGATCCTCCTCTATCTTTCTGAGTATGTCCTTCCTGGTAACAATTCCGGAAAGCTTTCCATTTTTGAGAACCGGAACTGCCGATATATCATGCTTTTTGAAAAGCTCAAGAACATATTCTCTTGTGTTGGGCAGTTCTGCCCAGATGACATCTGGATTCATCACTTCTTCTGCCTTCATTTCACACTACCCTAACACTGCCAAAATAAATATTTTTCTAATTAAAAATCTGAAAATCGTCATTCCTGCCTTGCTTTTTTCCTGCCAACGATAACCAAGTATGCGAGGTAGGAATCAAGCTGAATTCTTTCATGGGAACCTTCAGTGAGTCTGAAATCCACCTCTCCAAGCTTATCAATCAGAACCACCTTCAGAGATTCCTCAAATTTTGCAGAAACTATCTCTCTGTAGAGCTGGGATATGACATCCTCACCGCTCATGCCATACTCAATCATCAGTCTGTCTAGAGCTTCTCTTGCTGCCATAAAGTCTCCCTTCAGTGCAAGCTCAACAAGCTTCTCGATCTCCTCAGGTCTGGCTGTGGCCGTGATCTGATATATCATGTCCGATGTCACTCTGTCACCCATTGCTGATGCTCCCTGCAGGGCATTTATCGCCTTTCTGAAATCTCCACCTGAAATGTAGATGAGGGCCTCAAGAGCCTCGTCATCAACCTCAATACCCTCACTATCACATATCTGTGTGAGTCTTTTCTTCATCGCATCCTTGGGAACAGGCCTGAACTTGAAAACCGCGCACCTGCTCTGAATCGGCTCTATTATTCTGCTGACGTAATTGCAGCTTAGAATGAACCTGCAGGTTTTGGAGTACATCTCCATTGTTCTCCTCAATGCAGCCTGAGCATCTGCAGTCAGTGCATCGGCCTCATCAAGAAAGATTATCTTGAAGGGTGCTGAGATTGGTGCCGTTCTTGCGAACTCCTTTATCTTGTGTCTGACAACGTCTATCCCCCTCTCATCACTTGCATTCATCTCTATGAAATTATCCTGCCACACCTCACCAAACAGATCCCTTGCAAGAGCTATGGCTGTGGCTGTTTTTCCTGTGCCCGGAGGACCCGAAAAGAGAAGGTGAGGAATGTTCTTTCTTTCAGCATATCCCTTCAGCCTTTCAATTACCTCATCCTGACCAACAACCTCAGCGAGGGTTCTCGGTCTGTACTTTTCAACCCAGATTTCAGTATCCATTGAGATTTCATTGGGCAATCAATATTAAAAATCTTCTGAGTCTCTGGCCTATGAGGGCTTTTCTCAATTCTGGTCAGCAGTTATATACTCCATGATACTCAGGTAAGCAGGGTGAAAGAATGGGACTGCTGAAAGAGGAGGACAGAAACTATCTGAAAGAGGAGTTTGGGAAGATACTGAAGGATAAAGTGAGAATTCTGCTATTTTCAAGCAGTGATGAGCACTGCAAGTACTGCAATGAAACAAAACAATTGCTTGAAGAGGTTTCAGAGCTTTCAGACAGAATTGAGCTTGAGGTTCATGATGTTGATGGTGATGTGGCAGGAGAAATGGGCGTTGAGCTTGCACCAACTATAATTATTTCAGATGAAAATAATGAACTTGGATCGAGAGTGAGATTTACCGGAATCCCCTCAGGCTATGAGTTCACAACCCTCATCAAGGATATAATGTATGTCTCAACAAAGCAGCTTGAAATAACAGACAGGACAATACAGGAGCTTCAGAACATAAATAGCAGGCTCAAAATTGAGGTTTATGTAACACCCACCTGCCCCTACTGCCCGAAGGCTGTTTTGATTGCCCACCAGTTTGCAATGGTCAGCGAAAGAATAGAGGCAGAGATGATCGAAAGCCTTGAGTTCCCGTCTCTCGCAGACAGATGGGGGGTGATGGGTGTCCCCCATACGGTTATAAAGAATCTGGACAGGGGGAATGTTGTACAGTTTGTGGGTGCATACCCAGAGAACCACGTCCTGAATTTCGTCAGAGATGCCGATGAGGGGAAGGAGATGGACATGAGATAGAAAGTTTCTGGTGGAATTTTCCTTCCAATAACTATTTAAATTTCAACTCTGACATGGATGACAATGGAGGAATTTGAAGAAATAATTGAGATCGAGCTTGATGAGGAGGAATTTGAGGGTGAGGATGATATAAGGCTCACTGAAATTTACAGACTGGCCGTAAAGCTCATCGAACATCTTGACAGGTTGAGAAGTCAGGAGCTGAAGGAAGCAACATCTCTGATGATCATCAGAGAAATTCTGGCAGATGACATGGTGTTGATAGGCCTTGCAGGTAAGATGATACAGGATATGAGCCTCGGATTTGAGGACGACCCTACGTATTCTTCCTGATTCTTTTTGTGGTGGCGGGTAAAATATATTAATTGGTATGTATTAATTATTATGTGGAGACCAGAAAACTCCAGCTCATAGGCGGCTCAAGCTTCATGGTGAGCCTGCCAAAGAACTGGATAAAGGAGAATGATCTTGATCAGGGAGACGAGCTCATTCTCGATATCGACAGGGATATTATCAAGCTGATGCCAAAGAAGTACAGCGAACTCCACAAGGTTGTAAAAGCGGAGATAAGCAAAATTCCCAAGTATGACGAGAACTTTCTCAGAAGGCTTATAATCGCCCTGTACATTCAGGGTCTCGATGAGATTGAAATCAAGGATGCGATGATCTCACCAAAAGTTGTTGGCAGGATAAGCAGAATCGCCCACGACATGATTGGCATGGAAATAATTGATGCTGATGAGGACAGAATAGTTCTCAGAAGTCTGACAACAACAGAGTTCAACATTGAGGATGTTCTGAAGAGAATGTCCCAGATTGTTTCGGGCATAATAGAGAGCATAATTGACAGCATAAGGATTGATGATAAGGAGGGTCTGAAGGAGATTGCAAAGCTTGAGGAGGATACAGATAGACTCTATCTTCTGGCCGTCAGGCTTGAGAACAGAATTCTGAAAGAGCTCATGGCACCGTCAAAGTGGAGCGAGATGAGAAACATTCTCGGAATGAGGATTATGGCAAAGATACTTGAGGAGATCTCGGATTCACTTTACGATTTCTCTGAAAACCTTTACTCAGCTGAAGATTATGACAAGATCGCCGTCAGCTATCTTGAAATGCTCAGCACGGTTGAGGATCTGTTTGTCAAGGTGATGGAGTCTTACATGAACTCGGACATTGAGAAGGCGAACGACATACTTGCTTTTTCAAACGACATAGAGGAGGAGCTCCTTGCAAAGATAAGAGAGGGGAAAGAAAATCCATTGCTCATTTATCCTCTGATTGATATATGCAGGAAAATAAAGAGCATCGGTGAGATATCGATAAACAGGGGGGTCAGGGAGATGATCTCATGCTGAATCCATTTCAATCTCTTTTATGCTTTTGTAAAGTTCAGGTAAGAAAAGTCCCACATCCGTGACGATACCTATGGCCTGATGGCTTCCCCTGTCAACAAGCTTTGTGACTGTTGCTGGGTTTGAGTCGACACATATTGTCTTTACTGTGGACGGCAGAAGGTTGCCGACAGCTATGCTGTGGAGCATTGAGGCAAGCATTATCACCATGTTTATCCCTTTCAAAGCCTTCTTCATCTCCTTCTTTGCCTTCATAACATCCGTTATAACCTCAGGCAATGGGCCATCATCCCTTATCGAGCCTGCAAGAACAAAGGGCACGTTGTTTTTTATGCACTCGAACATTATTCCCTCTCCAACCAATCCCGATTCGACAGCCTTTTTTATACCACCGGCAGCTATAACCCTGCTGATCGTGTGTATGTGATGTCTGTTTCCACCAGGCACAGGTCTTCCAGTTCTGACATCCATTCCAAGAGACGTGCCAAAAAGGGCAAGCTCAATGTCATGAACTGCCAGAGCATTTCCTGAAAGGAGAACATCAACATACCCATCCCTTATCATTCCTGCCAGAGCATCTCTTGCCCCCGTGTGATCTACTGCCGGTCCTGCAACAACAGCTATCCTTCCGCCATTTTTCTTTAGCTCAACAATTTCGCTTGCAATGGCTTTTACAACATTGGAGGTTGGCCTCTCCGATGAGACATGCCCTCCCATGAACTCGAAGGTTGATGACTTTCTGGGTCTTTCAGGCGGGATTACTTTGACACCTTTCTCGCCAACCACAACCAGGTCTCCCCTCTTTATCTCATTCAGAAACTTGCAGTATGCTTTTTTTCTTTCAGGATCGACAACAATGACCCTGTCCATCCCTATATCCTCAACCTCCACCCACTCTCCATTGATTCTGACAAACGTTGGATTGTTTGTTGTTACATAAAATCCATCTGGCAGTACCATGTCATTCGGAGCTTCAGCGACCTCAGCATTTTCAGCATCCGGAATCCTTGCACCGAGCTTGTGAAGCTCCTTGAGTATCTCACCGAGATGTTCCTCATCCCTCCCGAAAACTATCATTCTCGCATAGCTCTTGTCATGCTTTCTTTTGCCGATCCTGAATTCCGTAATCTCAAATTCCCCATCCAAGTCCAGAATCAGATCAAGAACTCTTGGAAGGATGTTTGAGTCAATCAGATGACCCTCAAACTCCACCTCTCTTGCAATCATTGAAAAGATAACACTCCAAAAAGTTGAAAAGGTTTTTGATGAAATGAGATGAGGGTTAGCTGAGATTTCTCTCAATCCATCTTTTCAGTTCAGCCTTTGGTAAAGCTCCAACAACATTGGAAACAGGCCTACCATTCCTGAAGAATATAAGGGTCGGGATTCCTGTTATACCATATCTGCCCGCTACAGATGGATTTTCATCTGTGTTGAGCTTGGCAAAAACAACCCTTCCTGCGTACTCTTTTGCGAGCTCTTCAATAATCGGCGAGATCATCCTGCATGGCATGCACCACTCAGCCCAGAAGTCCACCACCACATTTCTGTGCTTCCTTATGACATCATCAAAGTTTTCTGCACTAACCTTTATCGGGTGGTCTATAACTGTTTGAGACTCCTTCTTTGACCCCTCAAGCCTCTCCATAAGCTCTCTCAGCTTTCTCTGTCTTATCTTCTCAATTTCCTCCATATTGCTCTATAAACTGCCAACTACTTTAAGAGCTTTCGCAGAAATGAAGTCATCGCCCAAAACCATCACACCCATGTCCCTTGCACATCTGTAAAAGTCATCCTCATTGACCTTAAGCCATTTTCTGACCCCGTCAAAAAACGATCTTTCAATAACTCTGAACTTTTTCCCTGAGACTTCAACTTTTTTAGCATTTCTTGCAATTTCCTTTCTCAATCTCCACCTTGCTATCTTTCTGTTCTGCACATCATATACTGCTTTTTCAACATCCATTCCGTCAAGGATGCATTTCAGAACTATCTCGGCTATGTGATTCACCCTGTCTGGCACTCCAACCACATCTCCTCTCAGCAGTATCTTTCTCCTCTCAACCTGAAATCCGTTTTCTTCAATCCTTCTGTATATCTTCTCGGTAGCACCCTTCTTGTTTCCGGATTTGTCAACAATCCCGCCTATGATGTAGCATTCTGCTTTCTCTCCATCAAAAACCCCATCTGCATTCGGGTCCAAGATAACAACTCTCTCAAAATTCATCTCAGAAAGAAAGTCCTCAACAGATGGATATTTCCTGCACGATATGTCAACATCAAACCCTGCAACAACAAGCCTGTCATCCCAGATGTATTTTCTCACAACTGAAAGAGTCTTCTGAATCTGCTTTCTCAGACTCAAAAGCTCCTTTTCTGTATGAATGTGCTTCAGGGAACAGTCTATGACTACAAAAGGAAAGTCAGAAAGTTTTTCTGAGATTTCTGTATTTGAAATCCCATCTCTGAGTCTCCAGGCAATGTGTGAGCATGAATCCACAAAATTTCCACTGAGGTCGAAGCAGTATTTACCTCTGCCCTTGGCAATTTTGAACTCTCCCGAAGCAAACTTTCTGGCGATATACTGGACTGGATCCTCATCAAGAACCTTGAATGAGTTTGTGGATATGGACTCAATTCCCTTCTCCCTCAGGAATTCAATGAATACATCTCTGAGCCTCACGGAACCGGTATGGTGAAATTTTGCTTAAAAATATTTCAAATCATGCAAACCTCTCAACCACATCCTCATCGCTCAGCCCAAGGATGCTTTTCAGAGATTCAAGCTTCTCGTCACAGTAATTCAGAAACCTGAAAAACTCCTCCGAATGAATTTTTCCGCTTTTAAGCAGCAATTCAGCATAGTTTTCAGCCACCTCAATGTCATCCTTGAACATGAAGTAGGCTGATACGTCACCCATTTCAGTGTATCTCTCAAACCATCTTTCGATGGATCTGTAGAGGTGATCGAGCTCAGAACTCAACACTGCCACAACCCTTCGCCCCCTCAACTATAGCAAGGTAAAATGAGCACTTTCTGCATTTCTCAAAGCTCTGTTCCTCTTCAGGACATTCAACTCCACTGTCATACAGACACTTCATGAATCAGGCAGGAAAATAAAATTTAAAAAATAGTGGAGGTTTTACTCTCTTTTCTCAAACCATCTGCAGCTCTTCACAACCGTGTACTTGCTGATGCACCAGTAGAAGGGCCAGTGTATTATCTTGCAGTACCCAACAAGGTCTGCTGGCGGAAACTTCGTGTTTGGGATTATGGGCTTTAGCCATTTGCATTCCTTGCACACATGCGGGAACTGCTGAACAAACTCCTCCTGCTCCTTTGTCCAGACTGCTGGCTTTGGTCCGGCATCCTCAGGAAAGCTGAACTCAACATGGGATGTCATGACCATCACTCCTCCTTCCTGAATTTACCATAAACCGGCTTTCCGGGATAGTCGTCATTCTCCCAGACATCCTTGCTCTTCGTTCTGTCAATCCATGCAAATCTCCTGCTCTCAATGACACCAGCCTTCTTTGGCTGATTCGGAGTTGCTCTTATGAACTTTCCTCTGAAATTCTCGGTTCTTATTCTTGCCTTCCCGGTGTACGTGCTCGGATCTCTCATCAAACCATAGAAGGGTCTTGTCTTCCCTTCTGTACCAACCTTTATTGCCTCATAACCTCTGTTTGGATTGTCTGCATACAGTGGCAGAACATCTGCCTCCTCGTCAACCTCTGTCGGGCCTTCAAGAAGCATGCCATTGACAAACTTGAACCTCGCCACTCTATCACATCCAGCACACTTCACCTTCCCCTCAAAGTTCCAGAAGTAGTATGGATCGAGGTAGTTCACCCATCCGCATTCATGCTCCCAGTAATAAACCATCTCCATCACCCCCTCAGATCACTCCCTTCTCCCAGAGCTCCTTCAGCTTCGGCAGTGGATATCCAAGCAGTTCATGGTAAATTCTAATGTTGTCAGCTCCAATTGGCCTCCACACCCACTTGACTCTTGGTGGAGTCTCACTCATCTTGACAGTAGCTCCGTGGACAAGCACATCTCCAAATATCGGATCATCAATCCATCTCAGCGTCCCTCTCTCCCAGAAGTGCTCGCACTCATACACATCCTTGGCTGAGAAAACAGGCACTGCTATCAGGCCAGCGTTGTTCAGAATCTCAACAACCTCGCTCCTTGACTTATCTGAAGCCCACTCCTCAAGAGCCCTGTATATCTCGATCTGTGCCTCAGGCTTCACCCTCTCCCTTGCACTTGAGTACTTCTCCCACAGATCAGGTCTGCCTATGATATAGCACAGCTCTCTGAAATCATCGTCCTGGAAGGCTGAAACCATCACATATCTGCTTTCAACACTTATCTGTGGATTAGGATGTTCAGGATCATCTGTTCTGCCTGTCATTATTATGCCGTGAACCGAGAGCAGTGTATCCCAGTTGCCCCATCTCTGTCTAACTACACCAAATCTGCCGTAGAGCGGGAATGCGTAACCTGTTGCCCTTGTTGAGCAGCTTATCTGGCTCAAGTCGATGAATGTTCCAAGTCCTGTCTTTCTTCTGTAGTGGGCTGCGGCGAGAACTCCTATAAGGCCAGTAAGACCTGAATACCAGTCAATTAGCCAGTTTGTCTGCTTTGTTGGATGCCCTCCAAAGTCCTCATGCCATCCTGTTATGGCTGCAAGTCCTCCAACAGCCTGTCCGAGAATGTCATAGCTCCCACCATATCTTCTCGGCCCGTAATTTCCGAAACCTCCGAGATAGATGTATATGAGCCTCGGATTTACCTCCTTGAGCTGTGGATAGCCGATACCCCATCTGTAAAATGTTCCTGGTCTGTAACACTCTGCCATGCTGTCTGAAATTCTTATCAGATCATAGTAAAGCTCCTTTGCCTCAGGAGCATGATAGTCGAGGGTTATGAAGTACTTGTTGTCGTTTGCATGCAGGAACCCCATTCCGGTTCCAACCTGCGGTCTGTGGTCAGTTTCAGGCCATAAATACGCTTCGTTGAACGGAGAGGTGTGTCTCATCGGATCTCCAAGCTTTGGCATCTCGACCTTTATGACCTCGGCTCCAAACTCTCCAAGGGTTGCACCAACGTGAGGGCTCAAAATGTACATTGTTGATGATATGTGCCTCCATCCCTTCAACGCCTCAGGCTTCTCCCATAATTTGTCAGGATCAAACATTCTTCTGCAGTACTCTTCAAAAGGAATTTTTTCCATGTCCTCTCCGGTAACAGGATCTTTATCCCTTGGTGGATCAAAACTCCAGCTTCCCGGTGGACTGGGATCCCAAACCTTCTTCTCCATCATATCACCTCACTCATGGTACCAGGTCGTGACTCCCTCTCTCGCAAGCTTCTTCATCTCTTCTGGTCCGATACCAAGATATCTTGCAAATATCTCTCCGTTGTCAAGTCCAAGTGGTCTTCCAACCCATTTTATTCTCGCAGGAGTTCTGTGCTGGTGTGCAAGCGGTGAGTTTGACACCAGAACTCTGCCATAGTGCTCATCCATGACCTCAATCACATGACCTCTGTAAACAAAGTGCTCGTATTCTGCGATCTCATCAATCATCAGCACAGGTGCAGCTGCAACCTCTCTTGCGTTCATTTTTGCCTCAGCCTCAGCTCTCGTGTTGTTGACAAGCCAGTGGGCTGTGACTGTGTAGGTTTTTATGAGCCCCTCAAGAGCATTCCTTGCAGCCATCTCCTTCAAAAACGGATCCTCAGCAATCAGTCTTGCTCCTTCAGGATCTTCCTGAGCTATGACCTGCAGAATTCTGTACCAGAGCCTGTCAGACTGCCCTCCTATCATCATGTATCCATCTTTACATGGGTTCCATGCATACTGGTTGAGATTGGGATCCCATCCTCCAATTCTCGCCTTTATGCTTCCATCGTAGGCATACCAGCTTATGTTGAAGTCAAGAATTTCCATGTAGCTCTCTGCCGATGTTGCCTCTATGAACTGCCCCCTTCCACTGACATTCTCTCTGTAGTAAAGCGCAGCAAGAATTCCTACTGTCCCCCACACTCCCGCAACTATGTCTCCAACCCACTCTCCAGATCTTGTCGGGTTTCCTCCAAACTCCCTCGGCAGCAAGTCAGCAGGGAATCCAGTTGAATGCACGTATTCGCTGGCAGACAGTCCAACAGGATCAAGCATCCACTGCCCGTATTTGGATGTTCTGTCCTTCATTGAACCCCACTGTCCGAGCTGTCCAAACCAGGCATATATCAGCCTTGGATTTATCCTGCTCAGCTGTCTGTAGCCAATTCCCCATTCATCAAATGTACCTGGAGGATAGTTCTCAAGGATTATGTCAGCATGAACTGCAAGTCTCTTGAAAATCTCCCTGCCCTTTTCTGTTTCAAGGTTCAGCGTGATTGAATACTCATTTCTGTGCTCGTGGATAAAAGTGGGACTCACCTTTTCTCCGGTGTATATATCTTCAAAGGCGTATTCCTCCCTGCCAAAAGGATACCAGTACCTCTGCGGGTCTCCCTCGATTGGCTCCACCTTGATGACAGTTGCCCCAAGCTCTCCAAGATAGCTTGCAGCAATTGCTCCAGCCATCCCCATAACCGTGCAGTCCAGAACAATAATACCATCAAGGGCCCAGGGCTTTCCAACTGCTTTCTTGTAGTGAATGTTCTCCTCAACGAACTCACCATAACTCCCATCAGGATCTCTCGGATCCTTTACCCATGGGGCGTAAAGCTCCTCCCTTTTCCTCGGTTCGGTCACTGGCCACGGTCTTGGCAGGAGTGTATCCTTTACGTCGTTGATTTCCAGCTCCACATACTTTTCCTCATATTTTTCATCGCTCATTCACGCACCTCCAAACTTCATTCCAAAATTCACTATTTTTGATGACAAATAAAATATTAAAGCTTAACGATTTTGTTTCACCCTTTCATAAACCCTCCTGAATTCCTCAATTTCCAGAGCCTCGGCCACACGTCCACTTTCATAGAGTGCAGAGCCGTAAAGGACCCTGTACTCAGGTTTTGCCGCAATATCAGAAAGTTTTTTGAAAAGATCAGCAGCCCTTTCAAACTTGCCCGCCCTCATTGATGCCATTCCGGCAATGTAAAGAGCGGTTTCATCTCCATTTCTGATGTAATCCCATAGCACCTTCTCTACCGAGTCCACATCACCCTTATCAGCTCTGATTGAGGCAATCCCAAACACCGCTTCCCTATCACCGGCATCCTCCAGTTCAAGGTACGCTTTCAGGGCATACTCAGCCTCCTCAACAAGACCGAGCTTTAGTGCAGCCTTTGCACAGTCCTTGAGATTCCCATCAGGAGACATCTCCCTGATTGCGTTGAAGTAGGACTTCTCGAGAATCAGGTTTGTCACACCACCACATGCATAGTACCCATGTCCGGGAAGTATGCATCTCACATCCAGGTTTCTGAGATGCCTCAGAGTTAACACGAAGTTTTTGAGAGATCCCCCAAGATTGACATCATAAACAGGGCTGGTTATGACTGCATCTCCGGAAAAGAGAATACCACTATCATGGCTGTAAAGAGACAGGTGGTCAAACGTGTGGCCGGGCGTGTCCAGAACCCGATACCTCTCTCCATCGATTTCGAGTTCCTCACCTCCTCTAAAACCCAGAACTCTCACATCTTTTCCAAACACTTTGAGCCTTTTTTCAAGTGCATCCTTCATAGAAGCGTGAACAAACACAGTTATGCCGTCGAACTCCTGATACCCCCTCAGAAGGTCAAACAGACCCAAGGTGTGGTCATTGTGAGAATGGGTCAGGAATACTGATGAGATTTTCGAAATCTCAGCCACCTTGGAAAATTCAAAGAAGGCTGTGTAATCATTTCCCGTGTCAACAAGCATTCCGTCTTCCCTGAAGTAGTATATGTTGGATGAGTTCTCAAATCCTTCAAGGAAGTAGAGTCCCTCAACTCCCTCTATTTCGGTCCAGCTGTACTCCTGCTCCTGGAAGTTCATGATCACTCAGCGTAGGGCAGAGTATAGGACAGCTTTAACCTGTCTTCTGCCCAGACCCTTCTTTCCTTGGTCTCTCCCGGATAAACCTCTACTTCCTTGCCTTCCTGAACTACACTCTCAACTATCAATTCCAAGAAATGCCAGGCTGTGAGCTTATATCTTGCAATGAAGTCATGATCCACGACAACAGCCATTCCGGTAAATCTTGAGGTTACCCACTCAAACTCCTCATCCGGCTCCGCAACAGCCTCACCTGTAGAGCCTGCATACACCTTCACAACCTTGCCCCTGACCTTATCGCCCGGTTTGAGCTTGTATTCCTCGTAAAGTTCTTTCGGCAGATAAAACCAGAGAGCCTCCTCATTCTTCGCCCTCACATAACCCCTGACAAGCATTGGATCATACCCGCACAGTATCACTCTCATTTTCTCAGGCATAACATCACCTGAAAAACAACCTCATTATAAACTATTTAAAATTTTTTGTTTTAAATCATCCGAAATTCCTTTTAAATCCATCCTGCTGGCTAAAAAGATTGTGGAGAGGAAAGACCCAGAGCTCACATTCACATACCAGAACAGAAGTGTGAAGTGCCAGATCCTGGAAAGGGCAAGAGACTATCAGACCATTGTCATTTTCGTTGAAATCGAGGGTGCAGAGCATTCCGGATTTACTGTGAGAAAGGGAGAAAGGATGCTTGCGAAAGGTGAGATTGCAAAAGCCATAAGGGATGCTGGAATTGACGGGGTTGAGATGGCAGCTGCACCTCCGGCAGATTCCAATGCTCTGATCATGGCCAGAATAACGAGACCCTTTGAAGACGTTAGAGACGAGCTTATGGAGGTTATTTTCAGGGAGCTTCGAGCAAGGGGGTTCATATAGATTTATCAGGAAAAATTCAACATCACCATTAATAATTTCAAGTAAATAATAAATATTCTTTCCTCGCTCTTACTTTCAATGGTTCACAGCAAAACACCGGCCCAGAAGAGATTTCCGAAATTTCATACAGTACATTTCATGGACAGAAAGGGGGATGTTGTCACAATAAGAGAGTATGACCACAGAAAAGACAGAGAAAGTTTGGTAGAGATGTACGAGAGCTTCTCTCCGGCAAACAGGTGTCTTGGCCTGCCACCATCAACAAGAATAGGAATAGAGAAGTGGATTGACTATCTGGCAGAGGAAGGATTTGGAGTGGTGGCCGAAATTGGCGGAAGGATGGTTGCTCACTGTTCCATTGTGCCAACAGAGGACTGGAGGGACGTTGATCTCTCAATTTTCGTGCATCAGAACTATCAGGACAGAGGAATAGGGCAGAAAATGCTTAAGGAGATGATAGAGTACTGCAGAAATGCAGGATTTCATGGAATAATGCTTGTGACAGAGAGAACAAACAAAAGAGCAATCCACGTTTACAGAAAGATGGGTTTCCACATAGTCAATCCAGAGTTTGAATATGATCTATACCTCCCGCTGAAGGAGAGGGGAGAAACCATTGTTCATCAAAACTGATAAAAATTTTAAACAAAGCCGATAATCGGTTCTGTGTGAATGAAAGGTACCATAAGGGTTATTTTCTCGGGGCTGTGGTCCTCACCGGAATTGTATGCGGATTCGGGGCGATTCTCCTTTATCTGCTGATAGATCTTTTTTCAGAGTTTTTCCTTTCAGGTTTAGGAGGGCTGAGATTCCCAAACGCATACGGAGAGGTAAAAATATTCCAGTTTGATCTCGATCTTGTAACTGTTCCGTACTTTCTGATCCCTGCTCTTGGCGGTGTTCTGAGCGGGATGGTAGTTTACAGATTTGCACCTGAAGCAGAGGGGCATGGTACAGACTCTGTCATAAGGGCGTTCCACAGAGAACACGGAATAATTCGGGGGAGGGTTCCGGTAATCAAGGCTCTGGCTACAGCACTCACCATAGGAAGTGGTGGCAGTGCAGGAAGAGAGGGGCCGGTTGCACAGATAGGTGCTGGATTCGGGTCTTTCATAGCACAGAAACTTGGACTCAGTGACAGGGAGAGGAGAATACTTGTTGTTTCAGGTATGGCCGGAGGAATTGGGGGTATATTTCGTTCTCCACTTGGAGGTGCCCTGTTCGGGATAGAGGTGCTCTACCGAAAGGATGCTGAAACTGATGGGCTGATATATGCATTCATAACGTCCATAATCTCATACATGGTTTTCTCGCTCTTCATATTTTTCCATCACCACGAGTTCCCCGGCTCAATTTTCAGGACCCCTGAGATCAACCAGATAAACTTTGAGGAGATACCGTTTTTTGCGATAACCGGAGTTGTCTGCGTTGCTGTGGCCCACGCCTACGTCAGATTCTTTTACTTTGTTCATGATATCTTCAAAGACCTCGGAATGAAAAACTGGATAAAACCAGCCATTGGAGGGTTTGTCACAGGAATGATTGCCTTAGCGATCCCCCAGACCATGGGGATGAGTTATGGCTATGTTCAGCTTGCCATAGATGGCAATCTGGGACTAAAGATCATCCTCGGGCTGCTGATTGCAAAAATCCTTGCAACCTCGTTTACTGTTGGAAGCGGTGGAAGTGGGGGTGTGTTTGCTCCGTCAATCGTTATTGGAAGCATGGTTGGAGCTCTGGTTGGAAATGCGATCAATATCGCAATTCCCGGCGCAATAGATGTGCCCGAAATTTACACGATTATCGGGATGGGAGCGTTCATATCTGCAGTTGCCAAAACACCCATTGCAAGCATAATAATGGTTCTGGAGATGAGCGGAGGTTATGAGCTTCTTCCAGCAATAATGACCGCCTCATCGATCTCATACATTTTATCCGGATCGACAGGCATTTACAGGGAGCAGATGGACACGAGAGCCGACAGTCCTGCACACAGAAGAGAACTCATAAAGGACATACTGGAGACCATAAGGGTTTCAGATGCGATGACTCCTGCCGAGAATGTCATATCTGTCAGCCCCTCAAGCACAGCAAAGGATGTGCTTTACTTGGTCAAAACAACCGGCCACCTCGGATTCCCGGTCATAGAAAACGAAAAGCTGACAGGAATAATAACACTCAGCGACATCAACAAGATTCCTGATGATGAAAAGGACGAAAAGAGAATTGGAGATATAATGACAAGAAAGCTCATCTACGTTTCACCTGATGAAAGTCTTGAGAATGCCCTAAAGCTTCTCATCTCCCATGATGTTGGCAGGCTGCCTGTGGTCAGCGATGGAAGACTTGTGGGAATTATAACAAGAAGCGATATAATGAGGGCACACGCAAGAGAGCTGGCAAAACTTGAACAGTGATTTCAGGATCGGTACATGTAGTACCACCTTTCCTGCCAGTACTTTCTTATCACCTCAAGGGCTGGCAGCTTCTCCCCGCTCAGAAACCTTATGCTCGCCCCACCACCCGTGGATATGTGGTCAAACCTGTCATCAAGGCCGAGTATCCTTGCAGCAGATGAAATGTGCCCTCCGCCAACAACAGAAAACCCGGCATTTGACACAGCCCTCAGAACCTCGAATGTTCCATATGAAAACTCCTCCTCCTCGAAAACTCCTGCAGGCCCATTTATCACGGCCACATCTGCCTCGCTTATCTCCCCATAATACATCTTGGCGGTTTCCCTCCCTATATCCTTGATGATCGGGTTGCTCAATCTGCCGAGTTCATCAGCATCAACATCTATTCTCTCACCCTCAACCTCAATTCCAAAATCAACAGGCAGAACAATTCTCTCGGCATGCCTCTCGTAGATCCTTTTCATCTCCTCATCATCGATGCCCTCTCTGTTGTCCTCAACAACCTTTCTGTTCCATTCCCCAATTTCGGTTCCGGTGAGCATCAGGAAATAGTTTGCCACAACCCCGGTTAGAAAAACCCTGTCAGCGATCCCCTTTTCAAGAACGTTTTTCATAACCCTGACGGAATCGCTTATCTTCGCACCACCGAGAACGAAGACCTTCCTTCCATCACCCTTAAGAGCTTTGGAGAGAGCATCAACCTCCTTTTCCACAAGCCTCCCAACAACAGATGGAAGAACCACTGGAAAGCCAACAAGACTTGCATGTGATCTGTGAGAGGCTGAGAATGCATCGTTGACATAGAGATCAAAATACTTCGAAAGCTTGGATACTATGTGCGAGTTTGCATGCTCCTCAGGGCTTTTCTTCAGCTCTTCCTCTGAGTAAAAACGCACGTTTTCCAAGAGGATTACATCACCACTTTTCACACCTGATATCGCCTTTATGGCACATTCTGAAAAGAGCTCGTCAACATACCTCACATCTCTGCCAAGAAGCTCCGACAGAACCTCTGCATGACCGCTCAGATCCGTGAAGTCCTGTCTTCCGGGTCTGGACTGATGAGCAAGGAGAACAAGAGCTGAATCCTCGAGTTCCTTTATTGTTGGAAGATGGCTTTTGAATCTTGTCGTGTCCAGAATTTCCCCCTCGAAGATTGGAGCATTGATGTCAATTCTCATCAGAACCTTTTTACCGGCAAAACCGATGTCGTCAAGTGTTGGATAGCCTTCAATCATTGATTTCAGAAGGAGATTTTGTTTTAAAAAATTTTTGCAACTGGGCAAAAAGAGAAAACAGATTCAGAATTATATTATTCAGCCTTTGCGAGCGTTATCTCGATTGCTGAGACGTTTGCCTCTCCCTGCTCACTCTCAACCTTTTCGGTTGAGATCTGGATGTCCTTCACAATCACATCCGGAAGGAATCTCTTCCTGACAATCTCTGCAACATCGACAGCCCTGCTTATTGCTCTTCCTCTCGCCTTAACAGAGACCTCTTTAATTCCGCTGTTGAACTGTGTCAGCACTGCCAGAACATAGTTCATTACAGGCTTGTTTCCGACAAACACAGAATTTTCTGCCATTCCCATCTACCTCCTTGTTTTTTAACTCCCAAAACCAACCACTATATTAATTTTTCCTTAACCATCAGCTCAGCATTAAGAATGCTTGCACCTGCAGCACCCCTGACCGTGTTATGACCCATTGCCACATACTTAACCCCTCTCTCTCCATCCTTTCTTATTCTGCCAACAACAACACTCATGCCGTTCCCAGCATCTCTGTCAAGCCTGGGCTGGGGTCTGTCTGGTTCATCCCTTACAATTATGACTCTCTCCGGTGATGTTGGAAGATCAGCTATGGGTTTCAGTGACTCAAAAGCATCAATGATCTCATCAACCTCAACATCCTTCTCAAACTCTGCAAAAACGGCCTCCGTATGGCCATCTATAACAGGAACCCTGTGACATGAGGCAGACACACTGAGATCTGCAAACCTGATTTTTTCACCATCAAAGCTGCCAAGAAGCTTCAAAGGTTCTGTCTCCACCTTATCCTCCTCCCCCCTTATAAAGGGTATTATATTATCTGTAATTGCAAGGGATGGGACCCCGGGATAACCGGCTCCGCTGAGAGCCTGCATCGATGCCATTCTCACCACTTTAAGCCCAAGTTCCATGAGGGGTTTGAGTGTGATGACAAGCACAATTGTTGTGCAGTTTGGATTTGTTACTATGAAACCGTCCCAGTCTCTGTTTCTTTTCTGAACATCAACAAGTTTCAGGTGTTCTTGATTTACCTCAGGAATTACGAGGGGGATGTCAGGTTCCATTCTGAATGCTGAGGCGTTGCTCGCAACAACAAATCCATGAGAAGCAAATCTGGCCTCAACATCCTTGGCAACATCAGAAGGGAGTGCTGAGAAAACTATGTCAGCATCAACCTTCCTCGGATCCATGGGGAGCATCTCCATTTCAGAAACATTTTCTGGGACCCTTTCGGAGACAATCCAGTCCACCTCACTGCCGTAGATCTTCCCAACCCTCTTCTCACTTGCCATTAGCCCTGAAATCTCAAACCAAGGATGGTTTTCAAGGAGCTGTATGAACTTCTGCCCCACCATGCCTGTTGCTCCCAGTATCGCAACCTTGTACTTCATGAATGGAGAGATGGGGCTCAATATTTAAAGCTTGATGAATTGGACGTTCAGAACCTGAGAAGTGTGTAGCATATTGCAGCGATGAAGGACATGAGTGCAGAGTAGGCAAAGACCAGAGTCAGGGAGATGTCAGCTATCACACCTGCAACCACATTACCGATTATTGTTGATATGCCGAAGACAAAGTGGTAGGTTCCTATCCCAAAGCCGTAAGAGGTGCTGAGATCTGACGCGAATGCCCTCTGCTGAGCTTCAACAACAGACATGAAAAGTCCATACATGACGAATCCTGACAGGAGAATGTGGAATGTTTCTCCGTAGAACATAAGCAGGGAGGCAAGGGTCATGAAAATGTAGCCGGCTGCGAGGCTTCTTGGCTTACCGATCTTCTCGGCAATGATTCCGAACGGGTAGGAGAGAAGGGCATATGTTATGTTGAAGACAAGGTAGAAGCCAATTGCCGTCTGAACTCCGAGAATCTCAGCCCTGAGCATGAAAAACATGTAGCTTATGTTGGCAAGTCCGACAAAAAAAGAGAAGAGGGTAAACTTCTTCAGCCTGAATGTTATTTTCGGCTTCTTCACAGGATGGGCTGTCTCCGTGACAAAGATAAGTGGAATGACGGCAAAAAATCCAATTGCGGCTGCCATGAAGATTGCATTTTTGTACTGAAACCCCATATAAACCAGAAGGAGGGAGAATGACGTGCCCAGAACTGCTCCAAGAGTATCCATCATCCTGTGGAAGCCAAATGCCTTTCCACTTTTCATGCCAGATTCTGCAAGCAGAGCATCTCTCGGAGAGGTTCTTATTCCCTTGCCAACCCTGTCGAGGGTGACGAAAAGCCCTGCCACTGCAGTTGACCCGGAAAAGGAGAGGGCGAGCTTTGATATCTGGGAGATCAGGTATCCTGAAAAAACCATGTGCTTTCTGTTTCCAATTCTGTCGGATATGTAGCCTGAAAACACCTTCACCAGATTCCCGAATCCATCAATCAGCCCTCCAACAATACCTATTCCGGTGTAGCCTGCACCAAAACCCCTAAGGAAGAATGGAAGGATCGGCAGGATTATCTCGCTGCTCATATCGTTGAGAAAGCTGACAACTCCAAGCAGAAACACGTTTCTGCCGGCAACCTTCTTTTGCTGGGAACTGCTATCACCCATAAATGCTGAGTGCTGGAAGGAAAGGATTATATAGTTTTGCCAAAAAACTGAATTCTGCCCGCCGGCCATGCGTCCCCTGAGCAGTGATGGGGATTCCACAGAGCGGGCAACAGCCTTACCTTTTTGAATGACGTTGTTAAGGCTGTAAATGGTAATCCAGAAAGTGTAATATATTCGTGTATGCATACATAAGTGCATGAAGACAATTTCGATCAGAGATGATGTTTACAACAGGCTTCTGGAGATGAAGGGCGAAGGTGAGAGTTTCAGCGATGTGATAGAAAAACTCCTCGAGAGGAGAAACACCAGCATAAGTAAATACTTTGGAATCTTGAGAGATGGCGAGGTTCTTGATGAGATTGAAAAATGCCTTGAATCCAGAAAATCAGCAAGGTTGAGAATATGATTGTTCTGGATACGAGCTATATCATAGACTATCTCAGGGGTGTCGATGCCGCACGTGATCTGGTAGGTGACGGAGATGAGATAGCGATAACTGTGGTCACATACCACGAGATAATGACAGGGTTGAAGAGAAAGAAAAGAAGGAGAGAGGAGAAAATCCTCAGGAGGTTTCTTTCTGAGATCAGAATACTGCCCTTTGACATAAATGCTGCCGATGAATCAAGCAGCATCGCAGCAAGGTTGATGGCAGTTGGCAAAGCAGTAAATGCTCTCGCCATTCTGATTGCAGGAATAGCAATTGCCAGTGGAGCTGAAAAGATAATAACTGGAGATTCCGACTTTCTGGAGATAGCAAAGGTTTCCAATATTGAAGTTGTGCTCTATGGAAGGGGGTGAAATTCTGGAGTCTGAGTCTCAAAAGCCCGGCAATTCAATGCTCTTTTCCAATCCAGAATTCAGAACAGCAAGCCAGGTGAAAACAGTCTTGTTCAATATTTGTTGACATTCAGACACCTCAATTCTGGCAATAAAGGTCATGGGCCAGTTGATCAATCTGCCGGCACCACCCTCGCCCCTTACACTGCCCAGCATAAGCTCCCAGCATAAGCTATATAATTTAAAACCTAGGAACAGTTAATTATGGAAAGATCTCTTTTTGGCACGAACGGCGTCAGGGGTATTGCGAATGAAGAGCTTACTGCCGAGCTCGCACTGGATCTGGGAAGGACCATAGGAACGATGAGGGAGGGGCTGATAGCGGTTGGGATGGATGCAAGAATTTCCTCCCCCATGCTCAAGTCTGCTGTCCTTGCAGGTATAATGTCTTCCGGCAGCGATGCGGTTGATGTTGGCATCACCCCAACCCCCGCGCTCCAGTACTATGTCAGGGTTTCCAAGGCAAATGCGGGGGTTATTGTCACTGCAAGCCACAACCCGAGAGAGTACAACGGAATAAAGTTTGTGAGCGGTGATGGAGTCGAGTTCTCGAGGGAGGAAGACAGCGAGGCCGAGATGGTGCTTCTGAGCAAGAAGTTCAGGATTGCCAGGTGGGATGAGGTTGGAAGAGTTTACGAGGACGACGCCAACAGGGTTTACGTTGATAGCGTTCTCGAGAAGGTTAATGTTGATGCAATCTCGGAAAAGAAATTCAGAGTTGTTGTCGATTGCGGCAACGGTGCGGCCTCATTTACAAGCCCGGAAATCCTGAAGAGGCTCGACTGCGAGATGTACACTATAAACTGCTATCCCGATGGCAGGTTTCCCGCGAGACTTTCGGAGCCTGTGGAGGAAAACGTTCGGGAGCTGAAAGAGGTCGTCAGGGCTGTGAATGCGGACATTGGCGTTGCCCATGACGGAGATGCAGATCGCGCAACATTTGTTGACGAGAAGGGAAACTTCGTGAGCGAGGATGTGATGCTCGCCCTCATGGCAAAATACTACGTGGAGATGAACGGCGGTGGAGTTGTAGTCACACCGGTAAGCACATCCAAGTGTGTTGAGGATGCCGTCGTCGAGGCTGGAGGCGAGGTTGTGTACACTGCAGTGGGCTCACCGATCGTGGCGAAGGTGATGAAGGAAACCAAGGCCGTTTTCGGCGGTGAAGGAAATGGAGGTCTGATTTTCCCCGAGCACCTGCTCGCGAGAGATGGCGGGATGAGTCTCGCGAAGGTTCTGGAGCTGATGGCCACAGAAAACAAGCCGCTGTCGGAACTCGTGAAGGACATTCCCAGATACCATACCCTGAAAACGAAGGTGGAGTGCAGGGATAGGAAGAAGCTGCTCGAAGGGTTGAAGGCGGAATTTGAGGGTGCGAACTTCACGGACGGGGCGAGAGTTGATTTCGAGGATGGATGGCTGCTCATCAGGCCTTCAGGGACCGAACCAATAGCAAGGATATTTGCCGAAGCGAGAACAGAGAAAAGGGCGAGAGAACTTTTAAGTTTTGGTATTCTGATCACAAAAAAGATTATCTCATGAGAGGTACTTTTTTATTGTAGATATAATCTTCCTTCTGTTGAATGGTTTTTCGATTATTTCAAGTGCCCCTGCTGATGTCAGCTCATTTCCTTTAGATCTTGCATACGCTGTAACGCCTATAATTTTTGCATTGGGGTCAATAGACTTGATCTCTTTTGTTGCAGATATCCCATCCAGCTCTGGAAGCTCAATATCCATCAGCACTATTTCAGGCTTTGCAAATCTGTAGAGGTCAATGGCCTCCCTACCGTTCTTAGCTGTCAGAATCTGGTAGTTCTCTCTTGACAGTATCAGTTTGAGAACCTCAAGAACTGACTCATCGTCTTCAGCAATCAGTATCTTTGTCGCCACATTACCACCTAAAATATTATCATCATCACAATTATATAAGGATTTTGGATGGAGCGCCTGCGGAGAACCAATATTTATTAAACATTCAACTTAAATTTTTGGTGAGGTGATGTGTCATGAAACTCAGGTGGTTCGGACATGCATGCTTTCTGATTGAAAACGGGAAGAGAGTTATAATCGACCCTTTTCTGACAGGAAATCCAATGGCACCGCTGAAGCCTAATGAAGTAGAGGTTGATGCAGTTCTTGTCACTCATGGACACGGGGATCATCTTGGGGATGCCGTTGAGATTGCAAAGAACAACGACTGTCCGGTTGTGGCAATACACGAACTGTCGAGAATACTGGCGGAAAAGGGTGTGGAGGCTGTGGGCATGAACATTGGAGGAACGGCCGTTGTCTCGAATATCAGGGTTACAATGGTGAAAGCATTTCATTCAGCAGACTATGAGGATGAAAGAGGTATAATTTCTGCCGGAGATCCTGCAGGATTTGTTGTTGAAATGGATGGAAAAAGAGTTTATCACTGCGGTGATACTGATGTTTTCTTGGACATGGGGCTCATTGGAGAACTTTACCGGCCTGACGTCATGCTTGTCCCCATAGGTGGATGGTACACGATGGGAATAAAGGAGGCTGTTAAGGCTGTTGAGCTTGTAAAACCCAGATACGCAATTCCAATGCATTACAACACCTTTCCGGTGATTGAGACAGATCCGAAAGAGTTCAAAAAACAGGTTGAAGAAAAGATTGGAAATGTTGAGGTTATTATACTCAGGCCCGGTGAAACTCTTGAATTTTGATTTTTTGACTCCTTCTCTCTACTGAAAAAGGTATAAAAGATGGGGTGGAGTGACTGTATTCCAATGTCAAGATTTCTGCTGATCGCTTTACTCCTCCTCACTCTGATCCCAGCCGGAAAATCTGCAACAATTGAGGGAAGGATATATTCATGGGAGACGTTTGAACCCGTTAAAAGCTGCATTGTAACCCTCAATTCAACACCTCTTCAGAAGATCGTGGCAGTCAATGGAAGCTATTCCTTTGAGGCACCTCCAGGAGTTTACAGAATAGAGGTTGTATGTTACAGCGATCAGAATCTTTTTGCGGAGGAGACTATCGAGATCAGACAGAATGGCACATTCCACATCGACATGCTGGCACAGCCTCCTATCGAGGAACTGAACGTAACCGTTCCTGAGATAAACCTCACATTTGATGAAGAAATGACAAAAAATCCATATACCTGGAATTTAAACACTGTCTTTCTTTACGCTGTTCCTGCAGTTCTTGCTGCGACTGTCCTCGTTTACTACCACCTTTCAAGAAGGGAAAGGGCTGAAATCTCTGATGATGAGGTACTTCCCGAAGATCTGAACGAGATCATTGAGATAATCAGAAAGGAAGGTGGAAGAATCACGCAAAAGGAGCTGAGAAAAAGAACCGGATACAGTGATGCCAAGATAAGCCTGATGATTGCAGATCTGGAGAAAAGGGGGAAAGTGGAGAAGGTCAAAAAAGGAAGGGGGAACATCATTTTTCTGAAAGAGTGACGATGTTCCTGTAAATCCTTACCGCTCTGTGAATTTCGTCGATATAAACAAATTCCCTGTCTGAATGGAGCCCCTCCCCTCCGGGTCCCAAGTAGAATGCCGGAATGCCCCTGCTCCTCACATGCCTTATATCCCCAACTCCGAGAGTTACAACAGCCTTCGGTTTCAGATTTTCAGCTTCTATGGCCCGTCTCATAATCTCCACAAGTCTGCGGTCATCCTCATGCTTTACAGCATCTAAGGAATATCCAAAGCTTCTGAGATATCCTGTTATGAAAACATCTACATCTTCAAGATAAAACTGTCTCCTCACACTCTCAGCATCAATCCAGGGTGCAAACCTCACATCTGCCTCGATCACGCATTTATCGGGAACCACATTCCTCTTGACACCTGCTCTTATTATTGAAGGATTGAAAACAGCATCACCGTTTCCCCTGTACTCAACCTCAAGCCCCATTCTTTCAAGCTCCCTCATGTATTTCTCTCTATCACCCTTCAGTTTTGAAAACATATCAACAAACTGGATTATGAGCTTTGACGCTTTATAGACTGCTCCCTCCCTGATGTCGGCGATGGCCGTATGTCCGCTTTTTCCGTGAACAATAAGGTTCATGGAAACAACCGTGGCCTGGGCAACACCTATTCTGTCACTTCCAAAGGGCTCACCTATGATAACATAATCGGGACTGATGTGATCCATAACCCTCCCGAGTCCAAGCCTTCCCCCGATTTCCTCATCTGCGGTGAATGCCAGCTTTATTCCAGCCCCGGACTCAAATTCGTGAAACGCCGATGCAATTGCAGCGACACATCCCTTTGCGTCACAGCTCCCCCTACCGTAAACCTTCCCGTTTTCAACTCTCGGAGTGAGCATTGAATCATCACAGGGAACGGTATCGAGGTGTGAGGTGAAGAGAAACTCAGGCTTGCCCCTCGATATCTCAACAATCAGGTTCAGCTTCCCATTCTCACCGATGGTTCTTGATGCGTAGGGTGAGAAAAGACCTTCCAGGTACTCCACTGCATTTTCTGTGTTTCCAGGAGGATTTCTGGTGTCTATTTCAATTAGGCTTTTGAGAATCTCAACAGGGTCCATGGTGGGGAAAGGAGAGGGAGTATTTTATATATTTTCATGGACATCATCAAGCATTTTTCTCCTCTCTGTTTCAAGAAGCATGTAAATTACTGTTCCAAAACCAAGACATGTTGATATCAGAAGCATCATATCCCCCACGTAAGGTAGTTTGGTTATGACGTAGAGTGAAGCAAACCCTGCAACCATGTACAGATACTTGCTGGATGTTTTTCCCGAAATCAGGTACTTTCCGATGGAGTAAGAGACCATCAGATTTGAGATGAGAAGAACCAGTACTGAGGAGGTTATCAGAAATAGCCCAACAGATATCCCAACAACAGAAAACATTAGAGCGAATCCAGCTGCCATGGATACAGCAATACCGATCCCACCAGCGATCATGGTTTTTATGACAGCTCTGATACCACCTGCCATCCTGCCATAGCCACTTTCAAGCATGAAGGGAGTGAGATAAACCAGAAGCAGACCGAGTATAAGAAATCCTGCCTTAGCTATTTCAAAGAAGTATGGTGGCAGCAATTCTGCTCTCTGAAATCGTTCATGTCCCATTACCGTTCCTTCCCCTGTATATTCTCCACCAATTGCTGTCAGATTGCCCTTGATGAGTCCATCGTTCTTTATCTGACCCCCAGCAGCAAAAACATCGTTGCCTATTCTTGCATCTTTTTCAATGTTTATGGAACCTCCTGCCATCAGTGCAAATTTCTTAACAGCCCCGCCGATTGTTATTTCTCCTCCAGCAGCGATAACTTTGCCTCCAACATCTGAAAGAATATTCACACTTCCTCCAGCTGCTATTACATCCCCAGATACGGGGGCATTTAAAACAACATCTCCACCTGCGAGAATCAGATCTCCCTTTATAGGAGCAAGGACCGTCACCCTACCTCCCGAAAGGAGAATATCTCCTGTTTCCCGCGTTATAATGACGTTATCTCCGGATACAACGCTTATCGCTGAGGATGGGTGGGTGAGTACCATGAGTGTCAGGAGGAGCAGTACGACCGTTCTGAATATCATGTTCATCATTATTTTTGAACTTTAAAATATTTTTTCGTTATGTGATATCTCCTGCACATGACATCCAACTACTCGGAAAACAGCTTAAGCAATATCATGCTTTTTCCGTCAGACGGTACACTTTACATCTTTTGTGGATTTCAGAAATAACAAAATTGTCCTCTTCTAACTTAGGTAAACGGGTGTGTATGGATTGTATGGTAACATTCAGTTTTTTGAAAGATAATGGATGATTCCTGAAGGATTCTGACTTTGTTCTGCCAACCACAGACACTGGGATCCAAGATTTTTATGCTTATTGGTAAAACTGTGATACAACAGAAAAATGGAGAGGATTTACCCTGAAATCCAAGTCTGACACTCTGTTCAATTTGGGGATTGCAGCAGTATTTTTTGGAATTATAGGGATCATTGGCGGCGCCATAGTAAGCAAAAACAATAAAATTGGTGGAATTAGGATGGTACTGAGCGGAATCTTGGGGTTTATTGCGATATCTCTATTTTGGATTATTCCAGGTGTGTTACTTGTTATTGGCGGTGTTCTGGTGTTAAAGAACAAAATAATTTTTGGATTTTTAAAATCAGCTAAATGCGCCGGCCGGGATTCGAACCCGGGGCAGGGGCTCGGCAAGCCCCTGTGTTAGCCAGGCTACACCACCGGCGCTTGGCTAAGGGGTGTCTGTGGAGGTTAATAAGGCTTTCGGAAAACCCTCCGAAACCCTTATATACAATAAACTTTACTTAAAATCAAATTAATTTGATAAGGTGGTTCAGATGGATATCGTGCTGTTTGCAGCTGTCAGTATTGGGATCTTTCACTCATTTGCTCCGGATCACTATATTCCTTTCGTTGCCATTGGAAAATCGAGAGGATGGAAGCTTGAGAGGATAATTCTGTTCTCTCTTGCAGGAGGTTCTGTTCATATTGTCGGTTCCGGAACAGTTGGATTTATGATTCTTTTCGGCATTGATGTCTTAGGACTGGCCAGAACTCTCGAAGGTTTAGCGTCATACGGGTTGATCCTTGTAGGGATCCTCTATGCCTTGGCAACTCTTCTCTACCCTCACAGCCATATAAGAACGTCTTCAGCAACATTTCTGATTTTACTGAGTTTTACTCCCTGCATTCCCCTGATACCGCTCATGCTTGTTCCTGAAGCCAATCCAGGTCTTGTGATTGCTTTGTATGGCATTTCCACTCTCGCAACAATTTCAGCTCTGACATACCTGACAGTCAAGGCATTCAGGCCACCCAGAATTTTTCATGGCAAAGAAGATTTCTTTACAGGATTGGTCATAGCTATTACAGGACTTATTACACATATTTTTGAATTAAAATCTACAGTACATCCAAAAAATTCAGAAACTCTCCGATAAACACTTTTTTGCAAAACCATAAGAGCACAGTCTTTAAAAATAAAAAGCACTGTCAGATTTATTTGGTGGTGAAACAATGATTCTTGCAAAAAATGGTGACGGTCTCCAGAAAATGATGATTTCGAGAATAATTGATGATCACACTTCCATCAAATCGAGATTTGGTACAGAACTGAGGAGCAAGCCACTTCTTGCTGTCGCTGAAAAGCCCGATTACGGTTTTGAACCAGATACAAGTGGATGGAGTTTTTGCGGAGATAGTTATTATTCAAGGCTTCAGAAGTCGTTTGACATGGCTGTTGAAAAGCTTGGCAGGGTGAGATACACAAGAAGGGTATCTATACCTATATGGAGACCCAAGGATCATCTTTGCAGAACCTCCCCGGCTCTTACGGAAATCAGCTTTCTGTTTTCAGATGACAGATTGCATGCCACGGCTTTTATCAGATCGCTTGATGCTGTTAATTACTTTGAAGCGAATTTTGGCCTTGTTGCGTATCTTCTGGATGAGATGAGCAGAAAAACGGAAATGGAGGCAGGAAGTGTTGGAATGGTTGTGGCAGTACCCCACATCTATGAAAGAGATCTTGACAGGGTTGGAAGGGTAAATTATTCAGAGGTTTTTGGATATCACAGACTTGGAACCCACATAGTTGAGGATTACCTCTCTTCAGCCTGGCATTCGGCCCTTGAGGCAATATACTACAATGGAAGCATAAAGAAAACAGAGTGGGGTGAGCTTTTCGAGGGTCAGGAAGAAAGCAGGTTTGTTCACAGACTTTTCATAGAGGTCAGAAATCCCGAAGAAAATCAGATTCATGATAAGGCTCCCTTCACCAAAAAATACGGAATTGAATACGCTCATGACTATGTTATTCATGCGAAATCCATTGACAGGGAGGTGGATGAGAGCATACTGAAGGAGGGAGAAACCTACACCTACGCAGAGAGAGCAAGATACTGTGAGAGAGATGACGTGAGGGTTGACCAGCTTTTCAGGGTTATTGAGAAGCTCAAGGAGGAGCCGGGGAGAAGAGACTGCTATGTTGGCATCTCAAGACCATGGGACATAAGTTCGGATGAGCCCCCATGCCTGAGGGGGTATCAGTTTGGAGTGAACAGGGAATTTTTCGGGATGTTTTACATGCGTTCCAATGACGCCTACGGAGCGATGCATGCCAACATGTTCGCCTTCAACATTCTTACAAAGTACGTTGCAGAGATGTGCGGTTTTGATACACACAGATATTACCACTTTGCTCTTGATGCACACATTTACGGAGAGTTTCTTGATTCGGTCAGGGAGATACTCGAGCCTGAAACCCCGGGGTATGTGGATAAAATCAAGAACAGGGGTCACTGAACCTTCTCCCACTTGTAAAGCTCCACAATCTCTGCAAGAGTTCTTCCCTTGTCCTCTATTTCACCTCTTATCCTCTCCTCATGTTTCTTCACTTCAAGGGCCCTTCTTGCTATCTCATAAGCTCTCTCTCTTGGTATGACCATCACTCCGTTATCGTCTGCCACGATCCAGTCCCCGGGGTTTACCTCAACTCCTCCGCACACTATCTTAACGTTTATTTCGCCAAATCCCTTTGGTTCGCCAGCATTTGGCACCTCTCTTTTCGCAAAAATCGGATACCCGAGTTCTCTAATATCATCAACATCCCTGACCGCTCCGTCTATGATCACTCCCTCGATCCCCTTGTTCATGCAGCTTCTCGTTGCAAGCTCACCCCAGACGGCTGCAGTATCCCCAGAGCACTTTACCACAATAACCTCACCCTTTCCTGCCACATCAATTGCCTCAACAGTTTTTGCCCAGTCTCCATCAAATGTGCTCACAGTAATGGCCTTTCCAACAATCTTTTTGCCCCTTACAATCGGGTATATATCTCTCATCGCCCTTGCTCTATGCATGGCGTCGCTTATGTTTGGGGTTGAGACCGTCATTAATATACTTCTTATCTCCTCCTCAAGACTCTTCCTCTTTATCTCCACCTTTCTGCCTTCCCTCCATGCTCTATCAATCTCCTTCCTAACCTTTCTGGCAGACTCGGTTACGTTTCTGGACTTGACTATGTTGCTTCCGACTATGACTATGCTTGCCCCCATTGCAATGCATCCAGCAGCCTTCTCGGCATCAAGCCCACCTGCAGCTGCAACAGGTATGCTGACATTCTCAACAACCTCCGAGAGTATGTCAAGGGGATCTTTTCCCACCATCTGCTGATCTATCCCAACATGAACGTTCAGGTAATCGACACCAAGCTCCTCAAGCTCCTTAGCCCTTTTTACCGGGTCGGGAACATTGATCAGATCTGCCATTATTTCAGCACCGTATTTTCTTGCAGCCCTTATTGCTTCAAGGATTGTTGAATCATCGCTTAGGGCGAGAATCATGATTATATCGGCACCACTCTTGGCTGCCATCTCAACCTCCACGTTTCCGGTGTCTATTGTTTTCATGTCTGCGAGTGTTCTGACTCCATATGTTTTCTTTATCTCCCTTATTGCATTCATCCCCTCACTCTTTATGAGGGGGGTTCCCACCTCAATCCAGTCAGCCCCACCACTCAGAGCCTCTCCGGCAATCTCAACAGCTCTCCTCAGCTCAAGAAGATCAAGAGCAACCTGAAGTATTGGCTTATCCATAGGGAATTATTGAGCGGGCTGTATTTATAATTTCATGCATCACTTCAGGTAATTTTTTATGTAGCGGTATCCGGGCAGGGTTATGAATGTCCAGTATCACGGTCCTGTCATGATTGATGATCCTGAAAGATTCGAGCTTTCTGATTTTGTCAGAAATGCGGTGGCTCTTGATGCCCAGAGAGTTTTTTACTTCAACAGGAGACTTTTCATTGTTGATTACGAAACTCTTCACGGTATTTACGAGGACAGATTTGTTGTTGTGGAGGTAATAACCTACTCAGCATTTGCGGAGGTGGAGGGTTTCAGGAGATGGCTTCTGTATCACAGCAACGATGACAGCTTTGAGTACACGAATTCTGTCAGCAATCTGAGGGGTGACACTGCGATAATTCCAGTTGTAAAGTCGTCTGACAGGTTTGTCAGAAAAATTGAGGAACACATTGTTAAGGGAAAATTCAGATCCGGAAGAGAATGGCCGGAATGATTATGGAGCCCATGCAGTGTATTCTTCTCACCCTGAGATAAAGCGTAAGAATCCCCACCATCCCTGCAGCAGCAAACACCGCAATGCCCGAGAATCCGTTCGTCAGGAATATGGCAGAGATGAGGAACAGAAGAACCCCGGCAGACATTCTGGATGGGTTTAAACGCTGAAATACCTTTGCAGCAGGAATAGAGACAATCATGGTAAATGCAAAGGCTGAGAATGCAGCTGCAACTCCTATGATCGGAAGAAACAGGAATTTTTCCGGTGACACGAAGGAAGAAAAGGCCTGAGCAGCTCCACTCCTCACCCTTCCTGCTGATACCAGCACTGCAAAGTTCAGTATTGTGTTTGCCGTGTTTGCAGAGCTCACAGATGCAACATACCCTGCTTCATCATCTTTCCGTCCGATTGAGAGAGCCGTTGCAACTCCCGAACTTATGCCGGGAAATACCGAAACAAAAAGGCCTGAAATAGCTCCTTTGAGAACATTTCTCATGCTGGGAGCTTTAATATTGCTGCTCTGTTCCGGTATTTTTTCTGATGTCATTCCCGCTATCAGTGTTGGAAACCCAAAAAGCCCGGATAAAAGCGGGAAGAGAACTGATATTTCATGGCTATCAAACCTCGTAAGCGATACGTACCCGAGAAAACCCGAAAGTATGAAGACTGAAAGTGCCATGCTCCTCTTTTTCCATTTTGACATCGACCCTCCAAATGGGTCATCCTCAAGCATGATAAGGTATGCGGACACGAGGACAAGAACGGGAAGTGTTAGTGAGGATGCTGTTGCTATCATGTCTTGGAGAAAAATCATCAGGTAAAAAAGAGGCAGAGAGATAATTGCAGACAGAAGGCTTGATATTGCTGAAATTGAAATCGCCATCATTCCATTCCCATCAAGAACCATCCTGTGAGCTGGAAAAACAGCTATTGCTGTATCCTCATCAGGAACCCCTACAAAAACAGCGGGGATTATGTTGACCACAGAGTACACAACAGATGACACGAATATCATGAGTGCCAGCTCATGACTGTCGAAAAATCCCGATAGCATGAAGGACGTGCTGAGCATCAGAGATGCAAACGTGTTTGGATGGATTCCGGGTATGAGTCCTGCCACAACACCAATCAGGAATCCAAATAGTTCTGGAACCATTTTCTCTTCATGAGCTTCCTTATTCTCTCCTCGTTCTCACCACTTATCTCAGCCATATCTGAATAGCTGGAGATTCCATGTCTTTCCGAGAGCATCTGAAAGTAGTCGAATGCAACATCATCTTCATCAAGATCCCACATTCCTGAAAACATGGGGTGAAACTCCTGTATGAATTTGCAAAGCTCATCAAATTCCATCGATCTCATCTCCCTTAGAGATTTTCCAAGCAGATTGTCTGAGATTATCGCCTCAACAGATCTGAGCAGAGACTTCAGATTGTATCTTCTGCCTGCAGGAGAGTATTTCTGAATTATTGCATCTATCTCACTCTCGGTATAGCTGAATATTCTGGATTTTCTGCCAGAGGATTTCGAGATCTCTTTCAGTATGCAATAGGTTCTTTCATCGACTGGTGACTTTCTTACCTCTCTGCCCTTCCGTAAGTACACATAATGGAATGTGGCATTTTCAAGTTTCTTTTCAGCAAGATCTCTTGGCGTTAAATTTGAAATCTCCTCAGCATCTGCCATGCATGAGAGAATGAGTCTTATCAAACCATGTTCCTTTTTGTTTCTTGAGGATGCCACGTTTATGTACTGAAGGTCCTCCTCGAGTTCCACGAGATTCTCCCTCATTGTCAGGAAAAAGAAATAAATCGGAAATAAAAACTTTTAGTGTGAAGCATCCTGCACTGCTCCAGTTCAGAGGAGATGTTTCAAAGGTCAGAAGACACATAAGCAAGCTCAGCGGAGTTGAAATTGAGGAGAACAGATACGGAATAGATGTTTACTTTGAGGATGTCAATGATGCAAGATCCTTCCTCTCAAAGATCAGAAAAGTTGTCAGAGCGGAAATCAAATCAAGCACGAGATATGCGGGCCTCAGAAAAGGAAGGGTAAGGTGGCTCTTCACCTATTCGGTGAGGATAAGAAATGAGGGCTGAGGAGTTCTTTCAGATTAGAAGGAGCCTGAAGAGCTTAAGAGACATCTCCAACCCCAAGTATGAGAGAGGTACGCTTTTCAGCATCCTCCTTCAGAAAAGAATTGACAATGTCAAGAGAAGATATCACACATACACCTCAAGACTTCCAGAAATCGCTCATCACTGGGAGAGGTACAGGGAAATTCCGAAATGGATTCGACTTCCTCCTGTAATGAGGATAAAGCTTCTGATGAAGTCGCTTGGAATGACGAACAGGGAGATAGCCAGAAGCTTTTCAGATCCGGACTCATCTGAGATGGGTGAGATGATATGGTCTGCGATATACTCGGATTTCATCTACTCTCCAATAGCTGTAAGAAATCAGTTTGCGAGAGGAAGGGTGGGGGAGGAGATAATACGAAACTATCTGGAGAGGAACGATATTGATTTCAAGGATGAGAGCCAGCTGAGACCGGCCAGAAAAACTCCTGATTTTTACATTGAGGATGGGATTGAAATTGACGGAAGAAACATAAAGTGGATTGAAAGCAAAGCACTTTTCGGGGATATAAAACTTCACAGGGTTTACTCCAAGAAACAGTACAACCAGTATCTTGAGATGTATGGAGACGGGATTGTTGTTTACTGGATGGGGTTCATTGACGAGCTGACATCCCATGCTCTCATCACAGATCACACCCTGTTTGATGGTCCCGGAAAAGAGTTTCTTCTGAGGATGAGGATTTACATGGCAGACAGAATGGCTGAAAGCGTTGCAGAAAGGCTGAATGCAGAAATCTTCGAGTGGAAGACTGAAGATAATGTGCGTTCAACAGAATACCTTCGAGAAGTTCTGAAACTTTTTGATTCAGTAAGTGGGAATGTTGTTGTCAGCGGTGGGGACAGAAATCTCCGTGGAATTCTGAAAAGAATGGGGTTTGAGGTTGTCGTGGAAAAATAAAGATTCTGGCAGCAATGAAGCATGGAAAAGTTTATTAATTAGACTTTCATGATGAGGAACTGATGTCTCTCCGAGAAGTGTTTCACTCTCTTGAAAAGGGTCAGGACTGCCTGATAGTTTATCCCGATAATGATGTTTTTCTTTCAATATCAAAGCTCATTGCTGATGAGTATGGAAGAAATACCATAGGATGGTTTGTCTTCAATGAGATAGGAAAAAAAAGGCTTGAGAAATACTTCAAAACCTTTCAGAAGATTGCTCCTGAAAGACCGGGAAAGGTATTCATGAACTACGATGAAATTGACAGGGAAATAATACTTGGCTTTGGGTATCACTTTCACGTTTTCACAGGGTATAGCTCGGACGAATCCCTCATAAGGCTTGTTCTCGATGATGAGATCACATTTATAAACTTCCTCTACTCCGGTGTTCTTGAGGATGGCAAGCAGATAGCTCTGAGGGACCTCTTTGATTACATAATCGATATTGAAGAGAAAGAGGCTCCTCTCGGTCGTGAGTTCTTTTACAGGGTTAAGGCCTACGTTTATCCCCATACAGAGCTCTCGGGATCCATTAAAATAGACAGTCAGTACAATCTGATTGAGTGAACGAAAATCTTTTCAATGTTAAATAAGCCATATATTCATGATTTCTGAATATGTGAAACCATCAGCACCCGGAGAGAAGGTTCTTGTCATCTATCCAAAAAACGAGGTGCTTTTTGCTGTTTTCAAGCTCATCACGAGGATACATGGGATTGAGAAGATCGGGTGGTATGCATTCAATGATGTGGCAAAGAGAAGACTTGAATCTGTTTTTGAGATGTTCAGGGAGTACGCTCCATCATATCCCGGAAATATTTACGGGAGTTATGATGAGATCGAGTCTGATGTTGTGATCGCCTTTGGCTACCACTTCTGCATTTACGGTGGGTGTAGTGATGACATGCTGGTGAGGCTTGTTTTGAGAAAGGATGCAACCCTCTACCTTTTCCTCATGAAGGGAAGCGTTGATGGAAAAAGGGAGCAGACAATGAAAGATCTCTTTGACAAGGTGATTGAGATTGAGGAGAAGGAGTATTCATTTGAGAAGACGTTCTCGTACAGAATTTACGAGTACATCTATCCATTCAGAGAGTATGCGGGGACATTCATGGTGACAAGCGAGTATGAGATAATAGAGTAAATCGAATGAATTAAGTATTTCCTTGTTCAGTTAATCTCATGAAACCGTCTGAATTTGCAAAAATTCTCCAGAGGTATGTAAGACCGCAAACATTTCCTCTGGGCTTCAAAATGGTTCGGGACACTTCTGACGTTCCGGAAAGGGCAAAGAGATTCAGCAACATAACCCTGTGCCAGGCATACAACCTTGCGAGAGTTTACAGGTGGACTGTTTTCATTGATGGAAATACTGTGTGTCCCATAGGAGTTATAGCCTACGGGTTTGCAGAGCCTGACGAGCTTTATGAGAGCGGAGAGCTTGCAGTTGCTGGAGGATATGCTGAGGACATCGAGGTTGGAAAGAAGTTTGAGGAGTCCATAATGAGATTAAATTACGGAGAATTTGAAGGAGTTCTTGTTTTTCCTCTTGAGAGAGATGAGGCAGAGCCTGATTTTGCTGTCATTCACGGGATGCCTGCCCAGATTCTTAGACTGGTCCATGCTGTGCTTCATGACACAGGTGGTGCGTTGGAGACAAGAATTCTTGGAAGGGCATCCTGCAGCGAGTACCTTGAGGCATTTGTTGAGAAAAGGCCGAGATTTGTGCTCACCTGTTATGGAGAGAGAGTTTTTGGGTTGACTCAGGATTACGAGGTATCATTCGCATTTCCGTGGGAGATGGCAGATAAAATTGCTCAGAATCTCGAAAAAACACACAGAAAGGGGATAAGATATCCGGTCCCATTCAGCGGGCTGAGGTCTGAACCTGTGTTACCTGAAAAGTATGCGGAATCTCTGGAAAACATCAGGAAATCAGACCATGTCTAAGAAGTACTCGTGAATCCTTGTGTCATCTGTCAGTTCAGGGTGGAAGGAGAGACCAAGAATATTTTTTTCCCTTGCAGCAACTATTCTGTCCTCAAACCTTGCAAGAATCCTCACACCTTCCCCAACTTCTTCTATAACAGGTGCTCTGATGAAAATGGCATTGTACCTGCCGATTTCATCTATATCCAGAAGTGCCTCAAAGCTTTCCCTCTGTCTCCCAAATGCATTTCTCCTTATTCTTGCATCAAGCAACCCAAGAAGCTTAGTTCCGGTTTTCCTAACCTGCTCGTCGCCATACTTTGAGATAACAATCAGGCCTGCACATGTCCCCATGATTGGATGTCCTGATTTTGCAAGTTCAAGTATTTCGCTGGCTATTCCGTCTCTCCATATCAGCTTCGATATGGTTGTGCTCTCTCCTCCCGGAATTATGACGGCATCACTTTTTGAAACAACTCCGCTTTTTCTAACTGCCTGAACCTCTCCATCAATTCCCAGGTTTTCAAGGGCCTTTCTGGTTATGACTACATGCTCTTCAACATCACCCTGAACCCCAACAACCGCAACTCTCATATACCCCTTTCCTGAAGCTGAAGTTCAAGGTCAGAGACGTCAAGACCTTTCATAGGCTCTCCAAGACCTTTGCTAACCTCTGCAACAACATCTGGCTCGTCGTAGTGCTCAACAGCTTCAACAATTGCCCTTGCATAGAGCTCAGGATTTGAGGACTTGAAAATGCCCGATCCAACAAACACACCATCTGCTCCAAGCTGCATCATGAAAGCTGCATCTGCCGGAGTTGCTATGCCACCTGCTGCAAAGTTCACAACAGGCAGTCTGCCAAGCTTTTTGATCTCTTTCAGAACATCAAAAAGTCCATCGATTATTTCGTTAAGGGAGTATTCTTCATACACAATCTCATCACCGCAGAAGTCTTTCTTAAGCTCGAATTCCTCATTTATTCCGGATGGGAGCCTGAGGTAAGCTTTGCTGTATGTCTCTGCAAGTCTGAAAACAGAGTCATCATCCACACTCCTGAGGAGCATGATTGCATGGTTTATCAGCCTCATGTGCCTCACAGCCTCAACAACGTTTCCCGTCCCAGCCTCCCCCTTTGTTCTTATCATTGCTGTACCTTCCCATATTCTTCTCACCGCCTCACCAAGGCTCCTTGCTCCACAGACAAAGGGAACGGTGAATTTTCTCTTGTCGATATGGTAAAACGGATCTGCAGGAGTTAGAACCTCACTCTCATCTATCATGTCAACCCCAAGCGATTCAAGTGCTTTTGCCTCTGCGTAATGTCCTATTCTGACCTTTGCCATTACTGGAATTGTGACAGCATCCATTATCTCCTGAATTTTCTTCGGGTCTGCCATCCTTGCCACACCGCCACTTGCTCTTATGTCTGCAGGTACCTTGTGAAGAGCCATCACTGCCACGGCTCCTGCTTCTTCAGCAACGGCTGCTTGTTCTGGTGTTGTAACGTCCATTATTACTCCTCCTTTCTGCATTTTTGCGAAACCTCTCTTGACGAGCTCTGTTCCAAATCTGAGCTTTTCGATATCCATATCCATCACCTGTTCATCTGGATTAAATGCGAAGTGTTTTTTTATCTTACGCATAGGCTTCACGTGGGTGTGAAGGAGGCAAGGGCAAATTTTGCCGAAAGAAGGGAAAGAATTGTGGATGAGAGATTTGCATGGCTCGCAGATGAGGTAAAGAAAATAAAAATAAGATCTGTGGATAGAATAGAGGAGCTTGTTGAAATTGCCGGAAATAATTTTGAGAAGAATGGCATTGAATTTCATTTCGCCAGAGATGAGAGGGAAGCTGTCAGAGTATCATTGGAGTTTCTGGAAGGCTGTGAGAGTGTTGTTAAGTCAAAGTCTCTTGTTTCCCATGAAATAGGGCTTCCAGATCATCTCGAGAAATCCGGAATTTCTGTGCATGAAACTGACTTGGGAGATGTGATTCTGAGTCTTGTCAAGGAAAGCTCAAGACACTTCACAATGCCTGCAATCCACATCTCTGCCGAGAGAGTGCTTGAGCTTTTTGATGTGAGCAGCATTGATGAGCTGAGGCAGAAGGTGAGGGAAGGTGTGAGAAAAAAGATAATCTCGGCAGATGGCGGGATTACTGGTGCAAATGTCATATCATCTGATGGTTCGGTACTGATAATCGAGAATGAGGGAAATGTAAGGCTTGTGAGCTCTTTTCCTGAACGGCATCTTGTTGTCACCGGAGCCGAGAAGATCGTTGGAAGCTTTGAAGAAGCAGTCAGGGTTGCAGAGCTGACATGGAGAAGTGCCGGGTATGAGATGCCCTCATATCTGAATGTGATAGGGGGACTGAGCAAAAGCGGAGACGTGGAGAAAAGAGTAATTTCAGGGCTTCATGGACCTGAAAGGATGGCTGTGGTTGTTGTGGATAATGGCAGGATAAAGGCATCGAGAACAGAGTTCAGAGAAGCTCTTTACTGCCTGAGATGCGGTGCATGTCACTTTTCGTGTCCATCCTATGCAGCACTAAATGCAGACTGGGGAGGAGTTTATTCAGGCGGAATAGGTCAGATCTGGAACCACATAACTGGAAAAACCTCCAATCCATTTTACTGTCTTCACTGCGGTATCTGCAGTGAGATATGTCCCCTGAACATAAACACATCTGAAATGCTTTTGAGGATCAAATCCATGCTCGCTGAGAAAATTCGGAAATTTTAATTAACCTAAACGAGAAATTTAGCAGGGTGGGTTGAATGAAGCTTGGTTTTGTTGGTGCTGGTAGAGTTGGAGCAACGTCAGCCTTCACTTGTCTTCTGAACCTTGATGTTGATGAGGTTGTTCTTGTGGACATTGCAGAGGACCTTGCGGTTGGAGAGGCGATGGATCTTACCCATGCATGTGCTGGAATAGACAGGTATCCTAAAATCACTGGAGGAAGTGATTATTCTCTCCTCAGGGGGAGCGATGTGATCGTTGTTACTGCCGGGTTGGCAAGAAAACCGGGAATGACAAGACTTGACCTTGCGACAAAAAACGCCGGAATAATCAGGGACATAGCGAGCAGGATAATGCAGAACAGTCCTGAAAGCAAGATAATAGTTGTTACAAACCCCATGGACATAATGACGTATATAATGTGGAGGGAAACAGGAAAACCCAGAAATGAGGTTTTTGGAATGGGCAACATGCTTGATTCAGCAAGACTCAAGGCAACGCTGAATGCTCAGGGTGCCAAAAATATAAGGAAGGCCTGGATCATAGGGGAGCATGGAGACAGCATGTTCATTCTCTGGAGTCAGGCTGACTTCGATGGAGAGATTGACAGGAGCAAGACACTTCAGGAAGTGAGATTTGTGGCTGCAGAAGTCATCAAGAGGAAAGGAGCAACAATATTTGGACCTGCTGTTGCTGTTTACAGAATGGTGAATGCTGTGATCAATGATACTAAGGAGGAGATCCCAACAAGCGTTATTCTTCAGGGAGAGTATGGAATTGAGGATGTGGCTGTAGGTGTACCGGCGATAATTGGTGCAGGAGGTGTGGAGGAGGTTGTCGAATATCAGCTTTCAGATGAGGAACTTGAATCCCTGAGAAACTCGGCAAATATACTTAAGGAGAGATTCAGAGAGCTGAACATCTGATATACCTCCTTTTTAACCGAAACCTAAATATTCCTGAGTGAATTTATCCCTTTCAGGCCGGGGTTGCAGAGAGGCACTGCGGTGGACTCGAGATCCACTGCCCGATGAGGGCTCCTGGGTTCAAGTCCCAGCCCCGGCGTAAACTTCAAAACATCTCATTCAGTGAGCGTGTTGCACCATTCCATACATTACATATATGGATAGCTTTTTATTTCAAAACTATCTTAAAATCTTCTAATGACTGATATGGTGAAATTTATTTTGGTACTTGCAGTGGTCATTTCTCTCGGTATCTATTTACTTCCAGCTACTGTATCCATATTCCTCGGGCAGCATAACTGGTATAATATTTCTCAGGCAGGAAATCAGATCCCATGTAAAAAGTGTCATGCAGATATTCATGAAGAGCTTGCCAGCAATCCATATCATGAAAACTTTGATTGTGAACTCTGTCACAGAGGAGTTAATATTACGTATGCGTCTGATTTCAATGGAGATGTGTATGGTGGAAATGAAGCTCACGCAGCATCAACCTTAAGCTGCATGATATGTCATAGCTACAAGAAATCTGCAAACCCACCATGGAGCGAGGCTTACAACCATTCACACAGAGAATATTCGTGCTCAGTAGATGTCTGTCACACACCTTCTCCCACTTTCTATCCTCCTGTTGCGGGAGGATTTGGTATAACGGGTCAAAGCTATGATACTGGTGAATACGCAGCTCATAGAAAATTTGTTTTAGATGCGAAGAATAGCAGCCTCATGGAATCTGCAAATGAAGCATGCATATCCTGTCATACTCATACGGCTGTTAAACTTAATTTTACACATTTTGGAGCTTTTGAGTTTGATGTCGATCTGGCCCAAAATAAAGTCAGCAATTTCGGACTAAACACATCCACGGTCATAATCAAAGTCATTTGGGGGAATCAGAGTGGAAGAGGTTGGACCACCTATCCTGGAGCTTCGTGGCCGTAGCACTTCTACTATTTTCTTCTTCTCCCCAGTTTCCCCGGCTGAACTATTCCCAGATTTCTTGCACACTTGGGACAGTAGTACATTTTCTGGGTGAACGTGTGAATGTTCTTTCTTCCAACTGCTCTTTCAAGCTCGGGATCAAGTCTGAATCCTCTGTATGAAACAAACGTCTTGAATCTCGGTACCTTCTTGCCGCATCCATCACACCTTATGGTGTAGTCCTTCCCTCTTGATGTGCTCTGCTTGTACTCCCTTTTGTAGGGAGCCTTCATGATTAATTGTATGGATTCAAAAATTTGTAAATTTTACGGGGATGCAGAACTGCTGTAGTGCTCTTTCTGCGGGTGGATGTCGGATATTATGTCAAGACAGAAGATCTCGTGAGGTCTGGGAGCACCTTCGACATATCCGAGTTGTACCATGAGTTCAGTAAGTTTAATAGTGCTTTCGATGTATTCCTCAGGCAGCGATGCACAGTATTTCGGGCTCATGTTAAGAATCTCCTTTACCGTTGCAGAGTCGAGTTCATGCCTCATGTATTTGCTCAGAATTCTGGCTGAAAGTTCTCTGCTCTCTCTCAGTATATTTGTCCCCCATTCATGCTTTATGAGAAAATCTCTGAGATCTCCTTGGCTTTCGTCAAGAAGTTCTCTCTTCACAACAATTCCGTAGCTTGGATTCCAGGGCCAGACCTCTGATGGACTGACCATCACTCTCGCCCCATACATTTTCGCCAGGACAGCCAGATTTGGTGTTCCGCAGATGATATCAATTTTTCTGTCAATGAAGTCATCCAGTATCATTTCGGCCCATGGATAGTTTCTGATCTCAAAACTCACGTCTTCGGAAAAACTCCTCAGTATGACATCATGAATGCTGCCCTTGGCGGGAACACCAACTGATTTCCCCTCTAAATTTTCCGGAAAGTCTTCTTTTTCCACTCTTCCTGCAATTACAGTACCCTCCACATGTCCTCCAGCAATGCAAACAACGTCCAAACCTCTCTGCATTCCGACTATTGCTGGAGTGAGGCCTATGTAAGCCAGATCGATTTTGTTTGTTTCGAAAGCTGAGATTATCTCCATCCCCGTACCAAAAACCCTCCATTCCGCGTCAACCACTCTCTTTATTCTCAAAATATGTGATGTATGGTAAAGAGTTGACAGATAGCCGATTCTCATTTTCCTCATCTTATTGCCTCCATGAATCTGATCTTGATCTCCTCTGCTGTGTGGGGAATGAGTCCAACCTTTGCATTTCCCGGTTTTGCCGGGACATGTATAAATGAGCTCTTCTCGGCCTTTAATGCAAGTCCTATCTCGTCAGGAGTAAATGCTCTTAATGTGTTCAGACCTGCTGATATTCCGGTGAAAGCCAGATCAGCTCTTACTGCTGCAGATTTCTGATTGCCGGTGCTTCCGTAAGCGGAGTTATCTATGACAACGATTTTCAGCCCTCTTTCAGATACAAGACCGGCTGTGAAGATGGTGGAGGTGTTCATCAGCACTGATCCATCTCCATCAACCGATACCACATCCTTTCCGGCGAGATTCAGGCCCAGAGCGATGGATGTTGCAAGTCCCATGCTCCCAAGCATGTAAAAGTTTGTTGGCTGGTCGAGAACCGCATAAAGCTCTCTGCTGGGATAACCGAGATTTGAAACAACAATCTTACCCTCTAAGTAATCTTTTATTCCCCTCAGAATTTCAAATCTTGTGAACTTGGCCTTTCCGCCTTTCAGCATGATTTCCGGTGTTCTGTACTCTCTTGGTTCAAAGTAAAATTCAGGGCACGAAGACCAGATGTCCGGTCTGAGCAGAACTGCTGTTATCTTTTCCTCCTCATATGCTCTTAGAATCATGTTCTCAAGATCTGAGAGGTTTTTTCCATCAAAAACGATGTACGGTATTTCAAGGACGTCGAGCAATGCTCTGATTTTCTCTCCCATTGGCTTCTGGGCAGATATTTTCTCACCATGTACTCCTCTCCAGCTTACCAGCATTGGCAGGGGAAATCTGTAGGCTCTGCTCAGACTCATGAGTGCGTTCACCATATTTCCGAAACCAGATGACTGGATAACCATGAGAGGTTTTTTACCTGCCATGTACAGTCCAGCTGAAATTCCAACGCCCTCTTCCTCTCTTGACAGGGGGATTGAATGGAACCTCTCTGAAAGATTTTTAAGAAGAAGTCGAATTCGCTCACAGGGGAGAAACAGTATGTGGGTGATCTTGGCTTTTGCTATGGCATCTGTCACATCATCCTCAATCATTCTATCATCTCCAGATCCTCTTCAGCCTCGACCATGTAATCAAATTTTGGTTCCCTGACCTTGTAATCTTTTTTAAGAATGTCCAGCCCGGATCCGGTTATGTTGATCGCTATTTTTTTCCCTCTCAGGTCGATCTTTTCCAAAGTGGCAAGGGCAACCTCAGCAGCAGGGTAGGGTTCAAATCCATAAATTTTCCTGAAAAGTCTTCCCGCTTTCTTTGCATCCTCTGTAGATATTCCGAAGGCCATTCCATCTGTCTCTTCAAGAATGTCTTTTAACCCCCCCTTCTGGAAAAAGAGGGGATTTTTATTGGACAGAACCTTGGCATACAGCACTTCAACAGGATCGAAGCTGTAGTCAGGTATTTTACTTAGCTTTTTGTTCCATGCCTCAACAATTGGCAGGAATGGACTGTTCTGAGCGAGAATTACTGAAGGAGGCTTCATACCCATTCTTTTCATTCCATCAAAGAAGGCTATCGCCCCAGTTCCGCTTCCAACCGACTGTATGTAGTAGTCAGGTGAAAAACCAAGCTTCTCCACAAATCCATAGGCCATTGTGGAAAGAGCATCTCTTCTTGCAAAATTCAAACCCCCTCCCTCGTATTTCCATCCCTCTCTTTTTTCGGCAAAAGTCTTGGCAAGCTCTGTTGCAAGGTCATATCCTCCTCTGACTCCCACCACTGTCACGTTATCGCTTCTGTTTATCTCAAACAGACAGCATGTTATCTCTTCAGGGATGAACAGAGCTATCTGAATGTTTTCTGCATATCTCCCGAGTTCAAGAAATGCGTTTCCTGTATTTCCCACTGAAGACAGGGCAATGTTTGTTTTTCTCTCGTCGGAATATTTCAGAGATGAAAGAACCTCAAGCTCCTTGAAGGTGCATGTTTTCATCCTCACGCCAAAATCAGGAGCGTATCCATTCAGAATGAAGTATATTTCGCTTTCGTAAATATCCGAGTATTCCTGACTTTTGAAGATGGCCGGAAACTCGCCGTACTGTGTTTTTGAATTAACGGGGAGATACTCCATATATCTCCATAACCCCTCGCCCTTAAAAGCCGGTTTTACCCTGTACACGGTTTTGAGGATGGAATAGCATCCGTGAGGGCATTTAAAAGCAAACCCTGTGTCCGTGAATGTGTTTTTGCATTCCGGGCAGACAAGGTGGTATTTCATCCGATTTCCAATGTTTATCTGGAATTATATATAAATTCCGTTTGGAGTTTTTTTGTTTTAATGCTCACAAATTGACGTGTTATAGCTGTAATTTTATTTAAATTTAATTATTTAAATTTATTAATATATTGTATTTTAATTTATTTTTTTAATTATTTAAATTAATAAAATTTTTTATTTAATATATATTAGAAACTTTATTATTTAATTTAATAAATTATTAAAATTAAATATAAATTATCCAATCACTATCTACCAACCAATTGCTTTATTCCATAATTTGCGAAATAAAAATTTGCAAAAATGTTGCATTGCCCTCAACTTGTGGTATTTTATGCAGTTACTCCCCCTTAAACATGCAATAACTGCTGTATTCACATATTATTTGGAACAATTGAATTCCCAAAATTCAATTTTTTGGGATTGCCTAATCTTGCTTTATTACAGCATATCTGGAATAAAAATATTAGAAAATTTTAATTAAATTTTAAAATTTAAAAATCTTAATCAAAACTTAATGTGATTTAATTATAATTATTAAAAAATTTAATTAGTTATTAATTAGTTGATTATAAATTAATTCAAATAAAAATAAAAAATTATAAAATTAAATATAATATTAACTTAATTAATTCTAGTAAATTGTGAGTCAGAATTGTGAGTCATAATCATTCTGAAAAAAGCTCGGAAACAAATGAACAGCCACCGCATTTAGGACATCCTGAACTGAATCTGGGCAGATACACTCTGTTAAAGTCAGATGCATTTATCAGCTCTTTTAAAGTCCGGATGAAGTATTCTGCCAAGTTTTGCTGGTATTTCATATCCTCTGAGGGCCTGAAAGGTGCTATGAACGGATACACAGTCATGTCAGACATCTTTTCAAAGCCCTGTATCACTGTTTCTTTCCTCTCTCCAAGCCCGATTATCAGCCATGAGGAAACATTCCATTCTCCAAACACCTCAACCGCATCTTTCCACGCTCTGAAGTAGTCCTCTAAGGGTGGTTTACCGGGAACAACTCTGTTTCTTATGGATCTGTCAAATGTCTCGACATGGATTCCTATGGTATCGGCTCCACTTTCATACAGCTTTTCGATCCACTCCCTGTCTGTGGGCTCTATCTGAACGTGCACACCTATGTCTATCTCTTTTTTTACTGCCCTAACAGCATCTATCATGGCCTTGGCGCCCTTGTCCCTGCCTTCCATCGTTCCGGTTGTGAGTGTTAGATGTCTGCTCCTGTCTTCCTCGTAAGCTATTTTGACTGCCTGTGCAAGCTGTTCGGGATTTTTTCTTGCAACTGAGTTTTTGATTCCATTCTGAATTGTGCAGAAGCTGCATTTTTTGTTATGATTCCAGTAAATGCATTCTCTTGAGATTGCCGAAACAAGTGCATCATACCCGTCCAGTGCAACGAGTTTCCCTGCGGGTATACCATCTATGATTTCTGAGTAGTATTCTGCCTTTGGAAGTACAGCTCTGCCAATTCTTTTGCCGCTTTCGTAGAGAATGTACCTGCTCCCTGTTCTTTCCAGTCTGAAGGGTGATTTTCTGGCAAATTTGTGTGTGACAGGAGCTGAAACAACAGATCCCTTTACCCTGAATCCAAGACCGCCTGTAGGGCCAGCCCCACCGTTTCTCAGGGGTTTAAGATCTGTTTTAATGCCATGAATCAAAAGTCTCAGTTTCGTTTCAGGATCAAGCATGGACCTCCACCGCCCTGTCGGGGTCGCTGGCAAATGGGATACTGGCAAGTGCTCCTATAATTCCTCTCTCCCCGGTGACGGGAATGACTCTGACATTATACCTCTCAGCGACTTCGTAGGCTTCTCTGAGATCAACAATTCTGGTCTTAACGCTCTTTGCATACTCAGCCAACCCCTCTGGAACAGATATCTTTGTGAATACAGCCATTGCAGTCTCATCACTGTATGTGTTTTTTTCAAGGATCTTTTTAAACTCTGAAATGAGTTTTTCAGGATGTTCCGTGGCAAAGGCTACTGAAATTGATACACAGTTGGTTGTTTTTTCAGGCGCTTTTGTGTAAAGCTGAACTATTGAATGTGACAGGTAATGTGCCAGACCACTCTTTTCAAGACTGTATGCTATCTCATTCACGAGTGCCCATGTTGCACCTCCTTCACTGCTGTCTGTGTCATCAACACCGATCACGACCTTGCTGTGTCTCTTAAGTTTTATTCTTGCCTTTCCAAGTTCTGACCCACCTCCGAGGCTCAAAATCTCAATCCCGTCAACTCCATCTGCCAGACCTCTGCAGACCGTTGCGGCAATCCCTCCTCCGGCAAGACCAGCGTATGTTATTTCTATTAGGTCATCTTCAAGCTCAGCAGATTCAATTCCAGCTCCCGCTATTCCCGGAATCAGGTCGAGTTCAGCCTTCCCCGTTTTCAGGACAAATACATTCCTTGCCCCTTCTCTTCTACCGGAAATCACAAGACTGCTGACTCGGGGGTAGTGGTAGGTTTCCCACGCAGCACCTCCAATGCATCTTCCTCTTGCATGAAACTCATGAAGCTCTATGTATTCACCATCGGTCATAGCAATTACCTTTTCGTAAGGTGAAATCCATGGAATTTTTCCGTATTTTTCAATCAGCTCCTTTTTGCTCATGAACTGATGATTCTGCATGGTGATCACTGAGATCAATCAGGATTTAACTGTTTCTGGGAACTGAGGGCTGTAAAATTTTTCAAGATTTTTTCAAAAGCTGTAAAAACCGATAGGGCAGAGAGGTTCACAACTCGAAAAGGGTTTATTTATCGGGAGCATTCTGCCGGTTAAAAACAACTTCAAAAGGCAGGTGGTGCATAATGGAGGCTTTGATTCTACAGGACATTCAGGAAAGGTCTGAAGGGGAAGGGAGGGAGTATGATGTGGCGATAATAGGTGCAGGCCCGGCGGGTCTTACAGCAGCGATCTATTCTGCAAGATACGGTCTCAGAACTGTGTTTTTTGAGACAGTAGATCCTGCATCTCAGCTGTCACTAACTCCGGTCATTGAGAATTTTCCGGGATTTGAGGGAAATGGTTTTGAGCTTCTTGAGAAAATGAAAAATCAGGCTCTGAAGTTTGGAGCCGAACACAGATTTGAGAATGTGGAGAAGCTAAGAAAAGTCAGTGGAGGATTTGAGATTATTACTGAAAGTGGCGTTTACAGAGCAAGGGCCATAATAATAGCAACAGGTGGAAAACACAGAGAACTTGGAGTTCCTGGAGAAAAAGAATTTGTCGGAAAAGGTGTTAGCTACTGTGCTACCTGTGATGGTCACTTTTTCAGAGGAAAAAAGGTTCTTGTGGTTGGGGGAGGTAACACCGCGGTAACAGATGCGATATATCTGAAGGAGATAGGATGTGATGTTACGCTTGTTCACAGAAGGGATGAGCTGAGGGCAGAAAAGGCCCTGCAGGAGGAACTGTTCAAAAGAAACATACCTGTGATATGGAACAGCATTGTGCTGAGAGTGGAGGGGGATGAAAGAGCTAAGAAAGCTGTACTGCTCAACAGGGTGGAAAACAGGGAATTTGAGGTTGAAATTGATGGCATTTTCATAGCAGTGGGTATAAGGCCGGCAACGGACATAGTCATGGACTTAGGAGTTGAAAGAGATCCAGCAGGATACATAAAGGTTGATAGAAAGCAGAGAACAAATGTTGAGGGTGTTTTTGCAGCAGGTGATTGCTGTGATAATCCGTTGAAGCAGGTTGTTACTGCATGTGGAGATGGGGCGGTTGCTGCAAACTCGGCCTTTGAGTATGTGAAAATGATGGGAGTCTAAGATATCCTGGAAATTCTCAGGAAAGCTCCGTAAAGGGAATCGGCAGCATCGATAATCCTGTCAAGATCTCTCACCTTTTTGAACCTTTCAGGAATTCTTTCAAATCCAGTTTCAGCTCCTTTTAAAGCTCCTGCAATTGCTGCTATTGTGTCTGTGTCCCCTCCGGCACTGGCCCCTTTAACAACAGCCTGTTCAAAGTTTTTTGATGAAAAGTAGCAGTAAAATGCCATTGGAACCGCATCAAATGCCATAATTGTGTTTCCGATCTCCTTAACAGCCTTTGAAAGAGAAGCATTTCTTATCTGGAATGCATACTCTATCTTCTCTGCTGTGAGCGTGTCGTACTTTTCAACTCTTTTGACAACCTCCTCAAACAGCATTTCATCTTCATTCAAAATGCATGCAATCCCAACAGCAACCGCAACACTTCCGGCAATAGCAGCATTACCTCTGTGAGTTATGGACGATGCCAGAGCGGCGTAGCTCTCCACAAGGCTGTAGTTGTGATGGTACAGCAGCCCTATGGGGGCAACCCTCATTGAAGAGCCATCTGTGTCAGATTCGATTCCACTCTCCCTCCATGAGTACCCCCTCTTTAAATTGGTTATTGCTCTTGTTGATGTGGGACCGTATCTGTGAGAGATGCTTATTCTCCTGAGTTTTTCTGCAAAGTTATCGGGAGAGAAGTAAAGGGTTTCGCTCAGCGATTCAGCCAAGATGAGAGCTTGTTCGGTATCGTCAGTCCATTCTCCAGCCTTTAAACCATCATCAGATGCCATGAAATCTCTTATTTCTCCATATCTCTCTCTAACCTTCTCAAAACTCATTCCTTCAACCGGCATTCCGAGAGCATCTCCTATCGCAAGGCCTGTCAACGCACCTCTGAAGTTATCTTTCACGAGAAACAGTTGGCAGGGAGGTGTAATAATAATTTTTGATTCTGATGAACCCTCTGTGGCATTTTGTAAAACTTTTAACCATAACTTTGAAAATTCATCTCCTCGATTCATCGGATCATCTATTTCAGGTCTTCAATATCTGAGATGAGGGTAATGTTTTCTCCTCCACATGCTTCCTCGTAATCGGTATCGAGACTTGCTAACGCATCGAGTTCGTAGTGCTTGCAGGTTGCCAGGATTAGAGCATCATCTGGAAGCAACCCGTATTTCTGGATGAAAAAGTTCGAAATATTCACAACCTCTCTGTTGATTTCCAGAAAGTTCGCAAGCTTCAAGGTTGGATATATCAGCTCGACAAACTTTTTACCGGAAGCAGAAACGAGTTCTCTATTTTTCTTCAAATCGGGATAGGGTTTCTCGGAGAACGTTCTTATGAAGATGTGTGCAACCTCTGAATATACAACTTCGTTGATGTATAGCTCTTCTCCAATCACCCTTCCCAGCAGGCTGCCTGCCTTCCTGTTTCCTTTAAAATGCTCGATAAAGATATTACTGTCCAAAAATACCCTCATACATTTCAGCCTCAAGCTCCTGCCAAGATTTTTCTGTTTTGAGCACACCTTTAGTCTTTTTTAGCGTTTCAAGTTGTTTTATTGTATATTCTACCTTCTTCCTCAGAATTTCCTCAATTTCTTTTTCAGAGCCTTCAAGCTCCTTGGGTATTCTCGCCCTGATTGTTATCTCACCCATTTCCAGCACCTGTTTAACATAAGCCTTTAACCTTAAAATTATTTGACTTAAATCTGAATCGAGGCAAATTATTTATCTTCTCAAAGCTGAATGAATACAGGTGGAATCATGAACGAAGCACTCCTGCAGGACATCTACAGCGAGATAAAGAAGATAAGGGAGAAACTTGAACAGCTTGAGGAGCTTATAATTCCTGTGGAAAAAATTTCTGAAGAAGAACTTCAGGAAATCAGAAAGCTGAAAGAAGAATCACTGAAGGGAGAGCATATTGATTGGAATGAGCTGAAGTGGAAGCTTGGTGTTTGGAGTTGTTGTTCACAGAAAGGTAAACAAGGAACTGAAAAATTTACAAAAAGCCCATTTAAGGAAGTTTGCTGAACTTCTGGAAATTCTCAAAACAGGATTGAAGGTAAGAGAACACCTATCCCATCAGAATCGGGGATTTCAGGGTGATATATCTCCTCGATAAGGCAAACAAAACAATCCACATTCTCAAGGTTGAAAGAAGGAGTAAGATAATGATCAAACCAGCCCGTACAGCACTCTGAACGCATAAGCCCCATTCTTCGTGGATGAGAGCTTCCACGCTCAGAAAAACACCTCTTCAGGGGGAAGATTCAGAACAACATCTATCAGCTTGTATCTCTGCTCAGCTCTTTTCATCCTCTTCTCCCTGTTCTGATAGCTCTCATACATCGTGATGTACTTTGGAGCTTCAACAACCTCGTAAACTGTATTCCTGATGGCGAGCATCATTCCACCTGACTGTTTTCGGATTGTGTTGAAGTAGTTGTTCTTCCTGTTAAGCTTAGGAAGGATACTGCACCACCCAAATTGAGCGCATCTTCTTTTAGATCGTCTGCCCCACTTCCATTCACTCTAACCACTTTGCCCTTTCTTTCTTCATCATCTGGAGGTGGCGGTGTCGGAACAGCTACCCTCAGCGTTATATTTATGCTGTAAAACCTTTAAATTAATCGGAAAGAACAGCATACTATGATTTCTGAATTGATGCCAGTTCATCTCGCTATTTTAGCGATACACGGGATCGCCATTTTTGGGCTCTTTAAAGTTCTTCGTAAAGCTGGAATTTCGTCCAAGACAGGCGTTTTTCTGAGCTTCTTGATATTCGGGTTTATAACGGGACTTCTGGTGGTCTGGGTCTGGCCCTATGAGAGCGCTATTTACATCAACACCTTGCCTGTGATTATCGGTGATGAGCTCTACTCTTTCTCCATTAATCAATTTGGAGATCCCGGTTCCCGGAAAGCTCATTACACCATTCCGTGGATTCTGAGAATTCCACAGGTTTATGTCATCAGCTCAGCCGCATTCTGGGGAATGGCTGGTCTGATAGCTCAGATTGCGTACATCATCAGGGCACAATGAAAAAACATCAATTCGATCACAAGTATTAAATACAGTCCTGAATCAATCCTTTTGAAGCGGGGTGGGGTAGCCAGGTAATCCCGGCGGGCTCATAACCCGCAGATCCGTGGTTCAAATCCACGCCCCGCTATAATCCTACATTCACCCCACCCTTGAACAGAGCCGGGTTTGCACGAGGCCTTTAAACTTCGTGCGTTTACATATCCTTATTAAGGTGAATTGCCCAGGTTTACTCTGAACGATGGTGTGGGGTTGTCAGGCATGTACAGAGCAGTCATCTTCGATTTTGAGGGGACACTTGTGAATTTTGCCTGGGATAAGGAGAGTGCTGTCAGAGAGGTTAGAAACCTTCTTTCAGAACACGGGATATATGCAGAGGGAAGTTATGCAGAGCTTTACAATTTCGTTTCAGTAAAGCATCCCAGATTGAAAAAGGATGTGGACAGGATCTATGACAGATATGATCTTATGGCATTTCGGAAATGGAGGGTTAAGGATGAAGTACCTGAGGTTTTATCAAAAATTAATGCAAAGAAAGCCATAGTATCAAATGTAAACGGAGATCTGCTGAGAGATGCTCTGAAAGATTACCGAATAGCTGATTTCTTCTCAATTGTAATTGGAAGAAAGGATGTTGATCTGCTGAAACCCTCAGACATCGGCTTGAAGCTTGCAGCTGAAAAACTTGGTGTTGAAAAGCATGAAATGCTCTTTGTGGGCGACAGCTTGACTGATGTTCACGCATGCAGAATGGCGGGGATAGATATAGCAGTTGTGGAAGGGGAACACAGAACCGAGGAGATGGATGCAGACTACAAATTGAGTTCCCTCTCTGATATTCTTTCCTTACCTGTCCATGGCCTGTAGAGATCGTTCTCTATTCCGAGCATGTCAAGAACCCTTCCAACTGTGGTGTTGACTATGTCATCTATGGAGTTGGGCTTCGTGTAAAATGCTGGTACAGGTGGAAAAATGACTGCCCCAAGCTCTGAGAGAGATGAGAGCATTCTGAGATGCCCGGAATGTAGTGGAGTCTCTCTCACAACCAGAACGAGCTTTCTTCTTTCTTTCAGTGCAACATCTGCTGCCCTGACTATAAGGTTGAAGTTCATGGAGTTCGCTATGGCCGATGATGTCTTTATCGAGCAGGGAATCACAACCATTCCATCATGCTTGAAGCTTCCGCTGGCAATCGGGGCTGTGAAGTCCATGTAGTTGTAACAGAAATCAGCGAGACTCTCAACGTAATCGGGAGAAAATTCCGTCTCTATTCTTATGTTCTCTCTCGCAGACGGAGACACTATCAGATGGGTCTCAACATCTGTGCTTGAGAGATATTCAAGGAGCCTTATTCCGTATATCTGTCCTGATGCTCCTGTCAACGCCACTACGACTCTCATGATATCACTCTTTTCAGCTCAAGCATCCTCAGCTTGTACCTCTGAATCTTTCCCGTGGCTGTTCTTGGCAGATCGTCAACAAAAACCCACTTTTCAGGTATCTCAAATCCTTTGAGTCCCTGATCCTTTAAAAATCTTTTCAGATCATCAACAACATCCTCTCCATATTCCTCGCTGAGTATTGCGTAGCATGCAACAGTCTCCAGCCTGTTTTCATTGAACCCCTGAACAACAGCACACTCCACTATTGCAGGATGCTTGAGGATGGCATTCTCGACTCTTATGGGTGAAACCCAGAGTCCTCTTGTTTTTATCAGATCATCTGCTCTCCCGTAGTGCCTGTAATACTCTCCCTCTCGCATGAATGTGTCTCCCGTATCATACCATTCTCCAATGAATGTTTTCTTCGTTTTCTCATGCTTTTCCCAGTAAAAGGCAGCTACTGAGTCTCCTTTAATCAGAAGCTTTCCTACACCATCTCCTGCTATCTCTTCTCCTCTGTCATTGACGAGCTTCACTTCCCATCCCGGTAAAACGACTCCAGTATAGCCAGGCTTCACCCTGCCGGGATAGTGGCCTATGAATGCATAGAGGGCTTCTGTTGAGCCTATGTGCTCAGCAATCTCAACCCCGTATTTTTCCTTGAACTCCTGCCACACGCTCTCAGGCAGCGGCTCTCCTCCACTCACAGCCAGTTTCAGGCTGTGTTCTGGCGGTTCTTCATTTGCAAGCCTTGCATAGAAGGATGGAACTGTGAAGAGGACTGTAGGGCGATACTTTTCAAGAATTTCTATTGCTCTTTTCACATCAGGTCTTTCAGGATCAAGCACTGTTGCTGCACCGCAATACAGGCTTCCAAATCCACAGCTTCCAAGCCCGTAGGAGAAGAAGAGCTTGCTCACAGAGTAGCAGACATCTTTCTCATTTATCCCGTAAACTCTCTTTGCAATGCTCTCGCAGATGACAACAGGATCATGCTGCAGATGCACAACCCCCTTTGGCAGTCCAGTCGTTCCAGAGCTGTAAAGCCAGAATGCCATGGCATCTTTACTGAGCTTCAGTGGCTCGAAATCATGGCTTTCCTTATTCACCATCCTTCTCAGATCTTTTTCATCAAAAGTCCCTTTAAGGAAAGGGGAGTTCTCACATGCCTTCAAAGCCTCCTCAAAACCGCTGAAAACTATGGCATACCTCGCTCTTGAATCCTCAAGATAGTACTGATAGTCTTCTGATCTGAGATAAGTGTTCACAGGTATTGGTACAGCCCCGAGCTTTATAGCTCCGTAAAAGGCCAGATAAAAATCAACTGAATCAGGAAGAACAAGCAAAACGCGATCATCAAAGCTCATTCCTTCACTCTGAAAGGCATTTGCAGCTTTGTTTGTAAGATTTTTAAGCTCTTCAAAGCTTACACTCCCCTCAGGTATTCCCATCTCCCTGCTTCCCACACACACCAATGCATCTTTTTTTCCGTATCTTTCAGCACCTCTATCAACAATTATTTCAGCAAGATTCATCCTCTCAGGAATCTCGATTTTAATCTCCTCACCTCTGTCCGGCATACTCTTTCCCCTTTTTCAGAGAATGTTTTTCAGGTCATAAAAGCTTTTTATTACGAAGTCAGCATGCTCGCTCTCTTTTCCCTTCACAGCATAATGGACAGTTTTGAATCCATACTTTTTAGCCATTTCTATGTCCTTAACAGGATGGTCACCTATCATGTAGGCGTTATCGATCTCAACCCCACTCCTCTCCAGATCTTCTCTGAGCTTTGAATACAGACTTCCATCTTCCTTTGAGACATCCTTGAATGATTCATCTATTCTTCCATCGTCTCTGATAACACCCTTGGGAGAATAGATGTTGGAGAAGAAATGTCTCAGATTATAATTGTTGAGAAAATTCACTATAACGTTTAACGCGCCCATGTCTGAAACAACATCCACCCTGTATCCCTTTGACTTCAGATGCCTTAAAGCTTCATATATTCCATCAGCTGGCTTCAAAAGCTTCTGTTCAACCTCATAGTACTTTTTTATGAGGCAGGGGTTGCTTTCAAGCACTTTCTCCTCGACCTCATGCCTCCCCCTTTCATGCAATCTCCTGAAGTCTCCGTACTTCTCAATCAGCTCCCTGTAAAGATTTACCTTTTCCTCTATAATCCCCGATCTGTCCTTCTCTTCATCAATGAAAACAGCAGCCATCCAGTATTCGACCTTTCTGTTTGAGGAGTCCATGAGACACTGTCCGAAATCGAATCCTACCCATTTTGCCATAATGACCCCTCTCTACGATAAAAATTTAAAATGAGAATGGCAGATCAAATTCTTTCCATCTCTGCCTTATTTTTTCCACAACATCTTTATCGAGCTCAATTACCGTTGGTTTCTTTTCCCACTCATAAGGTGTTGTTGCATCCATAAGGATCCTTGACACCAACATTCTGCGATCGTAGTAGTCTGTATGGATTGGGAGAGAGGGGTCGAGTGGAGTTGACCTACCTTTCTTGATTATCTCAGTATCTTCGACTGGATTATATCTGGTTGAAAGTGCCCACCACACTCTATCAAGATCGTCTGCTCTGATGTCCTCGTCAACCACAATAACACCTTTCATCCCATAGTTTCCAAGAACTGTTGCAAAAGCTGCTAAGCCTGCATGCCTTCCATGTCCCGGATAAAGCTGTTTAATTGAGATGATAGCCCAGAATCTACCTGTACTCTCAGGAGGGATGTACACAGATTGTATTCCTGGAACACCCATGTTTTTCAGCTGAGTCCATAATTCAGCAGTTCTATTTATTGACTGAACCATATGAGTGTCAGTTACAGGTCTTCCGACAGTGGTTCCCCAGAATATCGGGTCATTTCTGTATAAAATTCTTTCAACCTTCAACCACGGTTTTGGGAACGTCTCCTGAGCTTTTCCTGAATAGTATCCGGTATATTCTCCAAATGGTCCCTCCGGTCTGAAGTTTTCTGGGTTCGGGTCGATATATCCCTCTGCTACTATTTCAGCTTTAGCCGGAATTGGGAGCCCTGTTAGATCGCTTTCTATAAGCTCAACAGGTTGCTGGAGTAATGCGCCCATCACATCATATTCGTTTGTTCCATATGGTACAAGGGTGCTTCCGACAAGAAATCCAAGTGGTGGACCGCCAACAACTACGGCTGCTGGCATGGGTTTTCCAATTTCCCTGTATTTATTCAGCATAATTTCAGCATCTTTCCCTTTCAGGAGTTGTAGTCCAAGACTCTGATCATCAAGAATTTGCATTCTATAGACTCCACAGTTCACAAATTCAGTTTCAGGGTCTTTTGTTACAAGATATGCTGTTGTACCAAAATACCTCCCTCCATCAAGAGGTGTCCAAAAAGGCACCGGAAATGCAGTTAGTTTTACCTGATCTCCTTCCATTTTATTATCCAGAATCGGACCATCTGAAACAATTTTTGGTCTTATCAATCCACTTGTCACTCTTTCTGTCCACTCTCTTGCTATGTCAACAATTCCATATGAGGGATTCATACCGAGGGATAGTGCAACTTTTGATGGTTTTGTAAAAGCGCTGGTCAGCACTGGGGTTGAGTAGCCTTTAACATTCTCAAAGAGGAGCACCGGTCCTCTTTTCTCTTCATTGATTTTTGCAATGTGAGATAGCTCAAGATTCCAGTCTACTTCAGCTTTTATCCTTTTCAGTTCACCTGCCTGTTCGCATATTTCAATGAATTCTCTCAAATCAGTAGGTGCCTTAAAATCCATATGTGCGTGTTTGGTTGGATCTCCAATAGGGGCTCCGCATTTCGGACATGTTTCTATTGGTTCTCCCTCCTCCTCTCCTTCCCACCTGAATCCACAAACCCCACACTCTTCCATTTTTCATCCACCTCTCACAACTTCTCTGATATTTTGAATCGAAGCAATCACTCATAAAACTATGTCAAGATTTCAGCTTTAAAATTGAAAATCAAAAAAGTTTTCCGGGAGACTTAGTTGAATAAAAAACAGTTCTGAGTAAGATTTAAGTAATGTGTTTTACTTTAATAAATGGTGTGGAGAGTACAAGGCACAACTCCTCGAGGCTTACCGAAATTCTAAAAATGCTCGGAATGAGTGACACTGAAGCTGTTGTTTACCTGATACTGCTCAAAAAACCCGGCATATCTGTGAGTGACCTTTCAAAAGAAACCAGGCTTACAAGGCAGAGAGTTTACGACATTCTGGAAAATCTCAGTGAAAAGGGACTGGTTTATGTTTCCACCCAGAGACCAAGGAAATTCTTTGCAGTCTCTCCTGAAGTTGCAACCTCCATTCTTGTGAGAGACATGGAGAAAAGGCTCTATGATCTTCTAAGGCTCAGGGAGGAGTTCATTCATATTGTCAGATCGGCCGGATATGGTAGAGGTGTCTCCAATCACATCTCCTATGAGGTGACCGGAAGAAGAGCACTTGTTGGAGCGGTTAAGGACATAATTAACAGAACCAAGGAAGATCTTACAATTGCAGCGACAAAAAATGAGGCGATGAGGATAGTTTACGAGTACAAGTCAGAAATCCTTGAAGCCGTGGAAAGGGGTGTAAAGGTCTACCTGATCACAGATTTGAGTGAGATTCCCGGTGACATTCTCGACTTTCTCTCGAAAATAGCCTCAATCCAGAACTTTGAACTCTCTGCAAGGATATATGTCAGAGATGGAGAGGAGACAATAATAATGCCCTCTGAGGGGAGCCTGAAGGAGAGAAGGTGGTATGATGAGGGGGTTGTGCTGAACAACAGGGACATATCTGCCGCTCTGAGAAGGATGATCCTCGCCCACTTCAATTTTCAGTAAAAACACGGATAATGCTTAATCTTAACGATAACTTGAAGTTTTAAGCGTGATGTGGAAATCGGAGTTGCTGGATGTGTCATTTCAATCAAAAGACTTGACAAACTGTTTTGTAGTCCTTAACAATTTATAATTGGGAATTTTAAAGTGGTGAGGTGATGAGATGAGTGGCTTTCCCGACCCCTTAGAGGTTGAAACGCCCGATGAAATGGAAGGCTGGGAGGAAATGTATCCTCCACACTACATATTCAGTGAGGAGAGAGCAGAATGGGAGAGAAGGCAGTTCTGGTATCTTGACAAAATACACGCCCCGGATCCGATGTATCCTTGGGATCTGATTTTCCATGAAGCATGGCAGATTGCACTGGCCCAGCTCAACACAAGGGTATTCTGCATCCCTCCAGCTCAGGGAGTGGCGCAGAGAATTGTCGGGTGCTATTTCTACATATGTGCGGTAGAACCGCCAAGTGAAGAGACCATTCAGAAGAAGGCGGAGCTCTTCCAGAAAAGGGCGTTTTATGTATTTGAAAATTATGAGAAGGAAAATCTCTATGAAAAGTGGGAGAAAAAATTCAGAGAGCTTGGAGAAGGGGTTAAAAACATTGAAATCCCGGATTTGCCGACTTTTGAGCCAGATGACAGGGTTTTTCCTGAACCGAGAGGATACTTCACATCCTACGATCTCATGGAGGCATACAGCAAACTCATTGATTCGATATACAAGGCCTGGCAGTATCACTTCCAGTATCTGAACCTCAGCTACTTGGCATATCTGTCATTTGCAGATGTTGTGAGAAAACTTTTCCCAGCAATCAGCGAATCTACAATCGGAAAGATGGTTGCCGGAGCAGATGTTGTGATGTTTCGGCCACAGGAGGAACTTGCAAAGCTTGCAAGACTTGCGGTATCTCTTGGAGACAAGGTCACGAGCATACTGAAATCTGACAGGTCTCCGGAAGAGAAGATAGAGGAACTAAGCACGTTTCCCGAGGGAAGGGAGTGGCTCAGAGATTTTGAGGAGGCAAAGGATCCATGGTTCTACGTGTCATGCGGGAGCGGATGGTTCCACTATGAGGGAAGCTGGGTTAACACATTGAGCGTTCCTTTCGAGTATCTTAAGAGCTACATTGAGACGATTGAGGCTGGCGGGAGTGTTGAGAGAGATATTGATGAGATTCACAAAAAGAGAGAGGAGCTTGTCAAGGAATACAGAAATCTGATAAAAAATGAGGATGACAGAAACGCATTTGATCAGGCCTATGACTATGTTAGAAGGATATACAGCTATGCTGAAAACCATCTCTTCTGGGTTGAGCACTGGTTCCACACCATAGTGTTTGAGAAGATGAGGGAATTTGGAAGGCTGTTTGTGAGATACGGTATGCTGAAAGAAGTGGATGACGTATTTCTCTTCAACAGATTCGAGATTCCAATGATAATCGAAGATCTTGTGACAGCCTGGGCTCTTGGAGAGAATGTCCCGCCAAGAGCTGAATACTGGAAGGGTATTGCTGAGAAGAGAAAGAAGATTCTTGAAGCTGCGAGAAACTGGACTCCTCCTCCTGCACTTGGTACAGTTCCAGAAGAGGTTGCAGAGCCATTTACAGTTATGCTGTGGGGAATCACCCAGGACAAGGTCAGCGAGTGGATAAAGGGAGTAACTTACAGGCCCGAAGAGGTTACGGAGATAAAGGGTTTTGCAGCATCTTCAGGAGTTATTGAGGGAAAGGCAAGGGTGATAAGGTTCCTTGACGAGATCACAGAGGTTCAGGAAGGTGAAATTCTTGTCTGCCCCAACACAAATCCAAGCTGGGCACCCGTTTTCACGAAGATCAAGGCTGCTGTTACAGACATTGGAGGCCTGACAAGCCACGCTGCAATTGTCTGCAGAGAGTATGGACTGCCATCAGTTACGGGAACGGGGGTGGCAACCCAGGTAATCAAAACGGGTGACATAATAAGGGTGGATGGAGATAGCGGTACAGTTACAATTGTAAAAAGGGCTGGAGAGTAAACTGCTTTTAAATCTCCCGACTTTAATTTTTTATCATTTCAATGCTACTTCTTGACAAGCCAATATATATCACGATTAAGAATTATTAAAATGTTGTTGTGGAGGTGGAAGTTTGAAGTATATATGCTGGTTCAATGAGATTGGCAGAAATGACATTTTAAAGGTTGGAGGGAAGGCTGCCAATCTTGGAGAGATGGTGAATGCAGGATTTCCCGTTCCACCCGGCTTTGCAATAACCATTGATGCATTTGAGGAGTTTCTTGAAAGCGCAAAGAGAAGGGGAAAAAAAGCTCATATAGCCAGAATAATTTCCAAGGTTGATCCAAAGGATACAGAAGAGCTCGAGAAGGTCAGCATTCTTGTCAGGGATATTGTTGAATCCACTCCTGTACCAGAGCACATTGAAAACGAAATAACTCAGGCTTATGAAAAGCTGTGCAGCCAGGTGGGTTACGAGAACATACCTGTTGCTGTCAGGAGTTCTGCAACAGCAGAGGATGTGCCGGATGCGAGTTTTGCAGGACAGCAGGATACCTACCTGTGGATTAAGGGAAGGGATGAGGTGATAAGGCATGTTGTTAAATGCTGGAGCAGTCTCTACACGCCGAGAGCGATAGCTTACAGGGCAATGAAGGGCTTTGATCACTATGAAGTCTCTATCGCTGTTATTGTGCAGAAGATGGTGAATTCAAGAAGCAGTGGAGTGATGTTTACTCTAAATCCGACAAATGGTGATCCAAGTCAGATAGTAATAGAATCAAGCTGGGGGCTTGGTGAGGCAATCGTTTCCGGAGAGGTAACTCCAGACAGGTTTGCTGTTGATAAAGTCACCGGAGAGATAGTTGAAAGAACAGTTTCTCCAAAAACCAGGTGGTGCGTGTTCAGAGATGAGGGAGGAGTGGTTTACGAAAATGTTCCTGAAGAGATGCAGCAGAAGCCATCTCTCACCGATGAAGAGATAAAGAAACTTTCTGAGTTTGGTAAGCTGATAGAAAAGCACTACGACACTCCAATGGACATTGAGTGGGCAGTTGACAGGGATTTTGAATTTCCAGAAAGCATATTCATTCTTCAGTGCAGGCCTGAGACCGTATGGAGCAGAAAGAAAAAAGAGCCTGTTATCAAGGCAAAAAGCGGCTTTGATCTGATAATGAGCAGAGCCACCACAACAATAAAGCTCAGAAAAACCTGAAAAGCTTCAAATATTTTCCGGTTAAAACCCCTTTTTATGATAAGATCAGTTGACAGAGTCGGTATTGCTGTAAGGGATCTGGACTCTGCACTTGAGGTGTATGTGGAAAAACTGGGCTTCAGGGTTGACAGGATATATGTGAATCCAGAAGAAAATGTTAAAACAGCGATTATATCCTCCGGAAAATGTGTAATCGAGCTCATACAGCCTCTTTCAGAAGATTCTCCGGCTGCGAAGTTCATTAAAAAGAGGGGAGAAGGTGTGAGCTACATCTCACTTTTCATTGAAAATCTTGATATGTATGCAGCGGAGCTTGAGTCCAGGGGATTCAGAATCCTGAGGAAGCCACCATCGGTGATACATGGAAGAAAATACACATTCATTCACCCAAAAGATACAAAAGGAGTTATGTTTGAGCTTACAGAATACTGATATCATGCCTCAGGCTCTCTTTCAGAACCAGATATTCTGGCAAATGCCTTCTCTGCAATAGATGATATCCCTTCTCTGAAGGTCAGAATCAGGACGACCAGCATTATTCCGAGAAATGTGAGTGTGAGCTGTCCAAAGCCCCTTGTGGACTCGAGCACAAGCACTATGGTTGTGGCACCTATCAATGGGCCGTAAAGAGTTCTGAGCCCGCCAAGGAGAAGCATTAGAATTATAATGATATCCATTGATGGGGAAAAGATTCCCGGAGACACCATGCCGTTAAAATAACCGTAAAAGCTTCCCGTTACTGCCAGAATTGCTGAACCGATTGAGGCTGCGATGACGTTGTACCTGGTCACATCAATTCCAACAACTTCGGCAGAAATTCTGTCACTTCTGATGGCCCTCAGGGCAATTCCAAGCCTTGATCTGATAAAATTCGCATAGAATACTGACACAAAGAAGGCAAACAGGAGTATTGTGTAGTAACTCGCCACCCTTCTTCCAAGGATTTCCTGGAGTGGCCACCAGAGAACTGGAGTTACAAGCCCGGTCTCGCCCATCGTCAGCCATCTCAGCCCGAGGACAACGTTTTCGAATATGAGCGTGAATGTCAGTGTAACAATGGCAACAAAAACCTCTCCAAGACCTCTGACGATTGAAACATAGCTGAGCATGGCACCAACAGCAACTGAAAACAAAACCCCTGCAGGGATTGTTATCCAGGGGTTGAGGTGGTAGGAACTGGCGAGAATTGCTGATGTGTAGGCTGATATTCCTGCAAGAGCACTCATGCAGAGAAAGAGCTGTCTGCTCTCTCCGATTATTATGTTTGCTGCGTAGACGAATGATGAAAATATTGCGACTATGGTCATGATTCTGAGCTGGTATGGATTGCTGAAGAGGAATGGAAGCAGCGCAAAGATCAGGAAAAAAATAACTGCCGGTTTCGGGATTTCAAGGCTGATTTTCATTCAAACACCCCCTGCAAAGAGTCCACTTGGCTTGTAGAGGATCACTGCCACAACTATTGCCAGGAGAATAACAAGTGTCAGGTATGTGCCAAGCAAATATCCTGCAAGAGCATTCACGATACCAAGCAGAATCCCTGCAACCATTGCCCCGTAAACACTTCTGACCCCTCCAACAACTCCAACTATGAGGGCGTAAGAGGTTAATTCAAGCCCAGATCCTGGCTCAACAGATGAGGCAATCCCCTTTGCAAGAGCTGCAAGCCCTGCCATCAACCCTCCCAGGAAAAAGACAAGGCTTCTCATTCTGTCAACATCTATCCCGCAAACCTTTGATCCAGTCTGATTCTGCAGAGCAGCTCTTATTGCCTTCCCCGTCATTGTTTTTCCGAGGAACAGAAGGAGAAGCATGAGGGACAGGAATGAAATCATTCCTGAAACAAGAGCTGAGGCTCTGAAGCTGAGCCCGAAAATGCTCACAGTCTCAACCGGCACTCTCACAGAAAAGTAAAGCCCGGGAAACAGGTATGACGTTATCCCCTCAAGCGTAAATGCAAGCCCTAGGGTAACAAAAAGGCCAACAAGCACCTCCATCTCACCCTCAAGCCTGTAAACCGGTCTCAGCACACTTCTGTCAAGTGCTAAGGCGAGAATGCCCGAGAACAGAATTCCGGCAAGAATTGCCACAGCAGGATTCCATCCTGACGATATCAGAACTGCAGAAATCACGCCCGTCACTATCACAAACTCTCCGTGTGCAAGGTTGAGTATACCTCCAAGTCCAAAAATCAGAACAAGACCAACAGCCAGAAGTGAGAGCTGAAGACCGAAAAGAATGCCGTCAATCAAAACCTCGATCAGATCAGAGAGTGCAATTGAAGCCAGATCCAGATTCATGCTTTTACCCCCAGGTATGCGTTTTTTATAAGGGAACTCTCTGAGAGCTCATCAGGGCTGCCGGATGCAATGATCCTCCCGTTCTCGAGGACATAAATGTAATCGGATACCATGAAGGCCTGATGTATGTTCTGTTCAGCAAGCAGAACCGTCATTCTCTCTGACAGACCTTTGAGCTTTCTGTAAATCCTGAGGGTTACGGCAGGAGCCAAGCCGGTTGAGAGCTCATCGAGAATAAGAAGCTCGGGTAGAGACATCAAAGCCCTGCCTATCGCGAGCATCTGCTGCTCTCCCCCACTCATGGTTCCCGCAAGCTGATTTGACCTCTCTTTCAGCACAGGAAAGAAATCATATACCTGTCTGAGAGAGTCTTTTATGCTTCTTCTCGCTCTCGGAGTATAGGCTCCAAGCATCAGATTATCCTGAACGCTCATCTGAGGAAACAGCTCTCGCTCGCTTGGCACAAATGCAAGTCCCAGTGTAACCCTTTCCTGAGTTCTCAGATGATTTATTCTCTCTCCCTTGAACACCACATCCCCTTCAGAAATCTCAACAAGCCCCATTATCGCATTGAGCAGGGTTGTCTTTCCAGAGCCATTTGAGCCTATTATTGAAACTATTGTGTTCTTCTTCACGCTAAGATCAACATCCCAGAGAACATTCAGGCCTTTGTAACCGGCCTTTAACCCCTCAACTTTCAGCAGATCCAACTTATCATGCCTCCACAGCAGTATCTGAGCCAAGATAGGCTTCAATAACCTTTTTGACCTTCACAACCTCTTCAGGCCTTCCTTCAGCAATTTTAATGCCGTGATCAAGTACAACAACCCTTTCAGCCAGTCCCATTATGGCAGGCATAACATGCTCCACCCAGATCAGTGTGATTCCCAGCTCCTTGTTGACCTTCTTAAGAAGCTCAACAGCCTCCTGGATCTCACTTGGATTCAGACCGGCCATGTACTCATCCACAAGCAGCAGTTTCGGCCCACATGCAAGTGCTCTTGCAAGCTCAACTCTTCTTTTGTCCTGAAGCGTAACCTCATCAGGTCTCCTTTCCGGGTATTTCATTCCAACAAACTCAAGGAGTTCAAGAGCTTTTTTTTCTGCACTGGCTGTGTCAAGACCGGAATTGAACACGATTGCAGTCACAACATTGTCCAGGCAGCTCATCTCATAAAAAGGTCTTGGTATCTGAAAAACTCTTGCTATTCCGATCCTGCATATCTCATGGGGCTTCTTACCTGTGATTTCATTGCCATCAAAGAATATTCTGCCCTTTGTCGGAGCGTAAATTCCATTTATCAGATTAAGGAGAGTTGACTTTCCAGCTCCATTGGGACCGATCAGACCAAGTATCTCACCTCGTTTCACCTCCATATCGATGCCTTTAAGTGCCTCAAAACCTCCAAATCTCTTCCATATTTCCTGACATTCAAGCTGAACATCAGTCACGTTGAACCTTTGGAATTTGACATTATTTAAAATTTTGTTAAGTGCCGTTACCGATTATTTTCCTGTTTCCATGCAGGAGTAACTTAACGTTACTGGTTTGAATAAAATTTATAATGATCTTTCTTGCAAAAATCAATCACAAAGCTCACGGGGGTGTTTTAATGGTTTATGAAAAAGGAGAGGATGTGGAGATCATCATTCCTGAAAGGATGAACATCGCTGAGATTCTGATTGATGAGAATGTCAGAGCTGGTAGAGGCGAGAAGATCGCTGTGAGATGCTGTGGAGATAGAGATCTCGGGATACCGGGCTCGGAGATAACCTACTGGGATTTTATGGTGAACACAAACAGGGCTGGAAATGCACTGAGGAAAACTGGTATTGATGTTGATGACAGAATTCTGATGATTGCACTCGACACTCCAGAATTCCTGTATGCGTTTTTCGGTGCGATAAAGATTGGAGCCATTCCCGTTCCCGTCAATACAATGCTCTCCCCTGAAGAGTACCTTTACTATCTCAACGATTCGAGAGCAAAGGCCGTTGTGATTCACGGAAACCTCACAGAAAAGATAAGGGAAATCCTCGACAGAGCAAAGTTTTTGAGGCATGTTATCGTGATTGAAACTGAGAAGCATCATGCGGAGAATTCATGGATATCATTCCAGGGCATTATGGATGACGCGTCTGAGGATCTCAGCCCACTGAAGCTCAGTAAAGATGCCATGGCATTCTGGCTTTACAGCTCTGGAACGACTGGACTGCCAAAGGGGGTTGTGCATCTGCAGCATGACATGCTTTACAGTGCCGATACCTATTACAGGCATGTGCTGAATGTCAGGGAGTCTGATGTCTGCTACTCTGTGAGCAAGCTCTTCTTTGCGTACGGTCTCGGGAACTCCACATACGGGGCTTTCAGGTTCGGAGCAGAGTCGGTTCTTGATCCCGGAATTCCGGATCCTGAGAAGGCATTCAGGATAATTGAGGATTACAGGGTCTCGATACTCTTCACTGTTCCCGCGTTCTACAACAGAATGCTTGGAGTTGAAGATGCTGAAACCAGATTTAACACCTCTTCTCTCAGGCTTTGCGTGAATGCTGGCGAAGCCCTTCCTGCTGTCACGTATCACAGATGGAGGGAGAGGTTTGGTGTCGACATACTTGATGGGATAGGTGCAACAGAACTGACCCACATCTTCATATCAAACAGACCCGGTAAGATAAAGCCAGGAACCTCGGGAATTCCCGTTCCGGGTTATGAGTTAAAGCTTGTTGATGAAGAGGGCAGAGAGGTTCCGGTTGGCAGACCAGGGAAGCTGCTTGTTAAAGGAGACTCAATAGCTGCCTTTTACTGGGAAAAGCATGAGAAAACGAAGAAAGCCTTCTTGGGAGAGTGGTTTGACACGGGGGACATGTATGTCAGAGATGAGGAGGGATTCTGGACACACGTTGGAAGGGCTGACGATCTGATAAGGACGAGAGGGCTCTGGGTCTCTCCTGTTGAGGTTGAGTCCGCACTGCTAAAGCATCCTGCAGTTGAGCTGTGTGCTGTTGTTCAGGGATATGATGAAAACAGAGTTGGCATAGTGAAGGCCTTTATTGTTTTATCCAGAGACGTCTCTCCTTCAAAAGAGCTTGAGAACGAGCTCAGGAGCTTTCTGAGGGAAGCTGGGCTCAAGGGTTACAAGATACCTGAGAGCTTTGAGTTTGTCTCAGAGCTGCCAATGACAGCAACAGGAAAGATTCAGAGGTACAAGCTGAGGTTGATTGAGAGGGAAAAAGCATTCAATTCCCACTATGAAAAACTGTGATATATCCCGGATATTGCAATACTCTTAAATTTTGCTTTTTTGCAATTATCCGGTGAAGGGCACATCAGAAATTCATTCTGGAGTATTTTTTATTTCCGATAAAGCAGCTTCTATGCAATGTCCATGGCTCATGTGGATGGTGCCCCGGCCGGGAATCGAACCCGGGTCCGGGAGTCCGCAGCTCCCGAGGATATCCGCTACCCTACCGGGGCACATGGTTCGATAATGTTCTTTGCTTATTTACTTGTTGGATCAAAATTGAATGCAAGAATAAAGTGATAAAAAAATCTCAAAATGTTTCGGATTTGGGGTACCATAGTCGCATCAGGTCCACTATCAGGCATTTTGTGAGGGAAGACCTGAATTCAAGTGCCCTTCTTATTTTGCTTCCTGAAAGCTGTCCCAAGAAATATGCCACTACAAAAACAGGAATGTGGGACACAGGAACCTCGTATATCATTCTGAGGCCGTATATCACTGGGATTGGTAGGTGGACTGATAGAAACCATTCAAGAGTTAATTTTTCAGTTGCAGCTCTCCAATAACCAAACAGAATATTAATAACAAATGTTAGTACTATCAGCATCAGCTCCTGAATTAACGTTGCCACACTACAATTTTTGTAACTCTGACATATAAATTTTTATGGTCTGGGCATGATCAATCACTCCCTTCTCTGGGAGTTGTTAAACTATATATACTGCATATCCGTAACAAAAAATCATGGAAGAGATTCTTGAAAGTTTGAAAAAAATCGTCTCGGAAAGAGCCAGGGATATAGACAGGAACAACGACATGGGAGATCTGGTTGACGAGATAAAGAAGTCCGGAATTCTCGGGCTCATGGTTCCTGAGGAATTTGGTGGGATGGGAAAGGGATACTATGAAGCCTGCATCGCTGGAGAGGAGCTTGCCAAAGTTTCTGCGGCAGTTTCCCACAGTGTTGTTGTGCATGGAATAGCTGTAGATGCTCTCAGGCTTTTTGGAAATGATGAGCAGAAAAAGGAGTTCATGCCAAAGATGCTCAAATCCTTTGCAACAATTGCAATAACTGAGGGGAAGGGTGGAAGTGATGTTGGAGGAGCGGTGAGTTTGAGGGCTGAGAAAAATGGAGATATCTACATCCTGAACGGGGCAAAAACCCTGATAACGAACGGAATGTTCGCCGATACGTTCATTGTGATCGGGAGAACCGGAGAGGGACCTAAGGGACTAACAGCCTTTCTGGTTGATAGAGGAGATGGGATCTCAGCAACTAAAATTGACCTTAGCGGTATGAGAGGGAGTGGTTTGGCCAGTGTTCGCTTTGAGAATGTTGAAGTTCATGAGAGCAACGTTCTTGTTGGAGAGGGGAAAGGCATGCGTGTTGCTCTCGGAACCTTGGCGCCAAACAGAATTCCCTTTGCTGCAATGGGTCTTGGTATAGCCGAAAGATGCCTTGAGCTTGCAGTTGAAAGGGCAAAAACAAGAAAGGCATTTGGAGGGACCCTCTCAGATCTTCAGGCGGTTCAGTTCATGCTTGCAGATGTGGCAGTTGAGATCGAGGCTTTGCGAAGAACAATTTATTCAATAGCCCAGAGCATTCAGGATTCGAACTATGAGGGCGCTGTAACAAAGATCCTCGCCGCAAGAGTTGCAAAGAGAGCTGCAGACGTTGCGGTTGAGATATTTGGTGGGCATGGCTTGAACATGGGCAGTGATGTTGAAAGAGCTTACAGAGATGCCAAGGTGCTTGATATCGCAGAAGGAGCAACGGAGGTCATGAAGCTGTTAATCGCAAGAAAGATATTCTCCTGAACCTGCAGAATTTTGTTAACATTTTTAAACATATTTTGTTCTTTCAGTCCGGCAATGAAGGTAGGGTGGAGTGCAAGCCATGGAGAGTTCCTGATTGAGGATTACTATTACTTCAGCAGGCTGAAGGAATATGCACAGGATGAAGGAATAGAGATTGTACAGGAGAGCTCGTTTTACAGGCTTGAGAGGTATGATGTTGTGGTCTTTAACTACCCTGAAGTTCCATTCAGGCTGAGGGAGCTTGGAAGGGTGAGGGGCTGGCTGAGAAAGGGGAAAAGAATCATTTTTGCTTCCTACTACAGCAATCTTGACAGAGTCTCAGAAATAATCAATCGGGCTCTATCGAGAATCAACTCAATTGTCAGGCTCGGAATGGACATGGTTACAGATGAGGTGAACAATGTTAATGATCCAAGTTTTCCTGTTGCTGAGTGGAAGGGGAAGAAGGTTGTCATGCCATGCAGTTCTTCAGTAAATGGTGGAATCCCGACGATCAGAAGTGACAGAGCAGTTTTTGGAACATCGGAGGAGATTGGCCGTGGCAGAATTCTGGTTCTGGGAACTTGTGTTTTCTGGGATAACTACTCAATAGATCTGCTGTCAAACAGGGAGCTTGCACTTTCAGTTCTCGCAGGTGATTTTTGAAGCAAAAAGGGAGAAAGTTTATTTTGTTTAATAATTTCAGTTTCTGTAAGGTGGTGACATGAACGTTGTCATTGTTGGTGGTGGAGCCGGCGGCATGACCGCTGCCTCGAGAATAAAGGCTCTGAAACCTGACTGGGATGTGAAGGTCTTTGAGGCGACATCATTTGTGAGCCACGCTCCATGTGGAATTCCCTATGCCATTGAATTTGATTTTCCAAGTGATGAGCTAATGTACTACAGGCCTGAAGTGTTTGTCAGGGAGAGGGGGATAGATCTTCACATGAATTCAAGGGTAGTTGAGGTAAAAAAGGGGAAGGTGGCTGTTGATGAGAGCGGGAAGGTCAATGAGTACGAGTGGGACAGACTTCTCATTGCAACGGGAGCAAGCCCGAAAATCCCTGATGTTGATGGAAAGGATCTCGAAAACATATTCACGGCAGACCTTCCACCTGATGCGGATGTGATAAGAAGGGCAGCAAAGAGTGCGGAGAATGTTGCTGTTATCGGGGCAGGTTATGTTGGTATCGAGATGGCTGAGGCGTTCTCCCATCTCGGCAAGAGCGTTACTGTTATCGAAATGGCTGATCTTCCACTGCCTAATTTTGATCCTGAAATTGGAGAGATCGTAAAAAAGGAAATGGAGGGAAGGGTGAACCTGAGGCTTGGAGAAAGACTTGAGGCGTTTGAAGGAAGAGATAGGGTTGAGAGGGTTGTTACTGACAGAAATGAATACAGGGCAGACATTGTTGTTGTTGGTGTTGGTGTTAAACCAAACACAGAACTTGCAGAGCAGATTGGAGTCAGAATTGGTGTTACAGGAGCAATTGAGGTTAACAGGAGGATGGAAACAAGTGTTGAGAATGTGTACGCAGCTGGAGATGTGGTTGAGACCGAGCACATGATCACAGGAAGAAAAGTCTGGATCCCTCTTGCTCCACCTGGAAACAGAATGGGATATGTGGCAGGAGTTAACATGGCCGGAGGAGATATTGAATTTCCTGGAGTTCTTGGAACACAGATCACAAAGTTTCATGACCTTCAAATCGGAAAAACTGGTCTCACAGAGAGGGAGGCGAGGGCAGAGGGGTTTGATGTTAAAACCGCATTCATAACCGCCAACACAAAGGTCCACTACTATCCGGGAGCGACAAAAACATTCATCAAGGCGGTAAAAGATAAGGAGACAAACAGAATTCTTGGAGCCCAGATTGCTGGCTATGAAATGGTTGCAATGAGAACAAATGTATTTGCTGTTGCAATTCAGGCACAATTCACAACAAAAGATCTGTTCTTCTCTGATCTGGTTTATGCTCCGCCCTTCACTCCGATATGGGATCCTGTCACCGTTTCTGCCAGGGTGCTCAGGTTCTGACAAAGTTTTTATTTAACTTTTTTGAGTTTGTTCTGATGAATGACGGAAGACTTGATGAGATCGTTTATGAGATCATGAACTGCAGAAACTGCACGCTCCACCTTTCAAAGAAGAATTACGTTCCAGGGGAGGGTAGTGAGAGTGCTCAGGTTATGTTCATCGGAGAGGCTCCAGGGAGGGAGGAAGATGAGCAGGGAAGGCCGTTCGTTGGCAATGCAGGAAAACTTCTGACAGACATGATACAGGAAATTCTCGGACTCTCAAGGAAAGATGTTTACATAACAAACATTCTGAAGTGCAGACCTCCAAACAACAGGGACCCGATGGAGAGTGAGATTGATGCATGCTTCCCCTATCTCATGAGGCAGATCCTTGCAATTGATCCTGATGTGATCGTATGTCTTGGGAGACATTCTGCAAGGGTGATATTTGAGCATTTTCAGATACCCTTCAGGTCAATAACAAGAGACAGGGGGGTGCTGAGGGAAAAGGAAATTCATGGAAAAAAAACATACTTCATTGCAACCTATCATCCTGCTGCAGCCCTTTACAAACCACCGCTAAAAGAGATAATTGAAGAGGACTTCAGAACACTGGCTTCAATAATAAAAAGAAAAAACAAAACCCTGTTTGATTTTTTCAGTTAATCGCGCAGAAAGCCTCACCTAAGGGGGTCAGGTAGATCTTCACGTTTTTACCCTCTCTTCTCATTTCAATAAGACCGTCATTTTCAAGTCCCTTGAGATGGTAGCTCATCTTTGCTCTCTGAGCCATGTATGCCTTTGCCTTCTCAAGCTTGCCTTCCACAATCTTTATCAGGCTGTTAATCGAATCAACAACCTTTCCGTTGTTGTATATTGCCTTCAAAATGTTTATCTTATCCTCTCCGATTCTCTTGAGTGGTGGCACCTGCATTTCCACAATCTGTGAAATGCCCACTTCCTCCCCCTCTTCGTACTTTGGAAGGGCAACGTACATCTTTCCTCCTGTGAGCTGGGCGGTTATGTAGAGAGAAATCATCAGGGTTCTGGGTGCGTCGGTGGCATTGATGTATATTGTGTTCCCTTCGTCAAGTTCCTTTTTTAGAGTCTGAAGTATTTTTATTGCAGAACCAAACACATCGGTGTCAACTACTTTTATTTTTTCAATTTCGACAAGCACACTAAGGACTTTTTCAAACTCTTCTGCAATGCTCTCGTACTCTTTGGTCTCTGGTACCACTAAGTATGCTTTCTGAATCGGGTAGCCACTTGACTTCAAGCTCTCCATAATTCTGTCCTTGTTCATACCTATTGCAATAACATGCACAACTTTTGCCATGACTCTCAATTTGTGCAAAACTTAATAAATTTTTCTACACATTGATGAGTGGTGTCAAAATTCACATTATCATCAAAAGATAAATTAGACTTCGAAATGATGAGTGCAAAGAGGTATGATACTCTCCGTTGGAATTTAGACAGAGAAATTCGTATAGTAAACTTTGCAGTGAATTTAATTATAGTGTCGGACATAACAAACTTGACCAATCAGGAATTTACTAATCCACCTCCTCGCATAACTCAGCTTCTTGCTAAACCTGTTAAAACACTCC
>DACG01000025.1 GCA_002494725.1 Geoglobus sp. UBA235 | reverse complement strand
ACTCCTGAAAATGGAGATTGAAACTTTAGAGCCCTTGAAAAACCCGTAACGCCTCTATCTTCTAAGAATTGGAAACTCCTGAAAATGGAGATTGAAACGAAATTTAAAAGGAGGTGGTAAAAATGGGAGAAAGGCTAAGAATTGGAAACTCCTGAAAATGGAGATTGAAACTGGTACATGTCTGCTTTGCGGTAACTGACGCCTAATTCTCTAAGAATTGGAAACTCCTGAAAATGGAGATTGAAACTAAATGATACAAGAGCCAGAATAGAGACCAAAATCATCTAAGAATTGGAAACTCCTGAAAATGGAGATTGAAACAACATAGCGATGGACAGCAAAATAAACTATTTCATAACTAAGAATTGGAAACTCCTGAAAATGGAGATTGAAACTTGCCACTGCACCATACACCGTGCCATGATTGTTATCTAAGAATTGGAAACTCCTGAAAATGGAGATTGAAACTACCCAACAACCTCAATACCAACCCCATTTGCCTCTATCCTAAGAATTGGAAACTCCTGAAAATGGAGATTGAAACTATATTTCCACCTCTGTTCCCATGAATAAAGATTAGCGCTAAGAATTGGAAACTCCTGAAAATGGAGATTGAAACCATGTCACAACTTTTATGCCACTTGTATATGATAGCACTAAGAATTGGAAACTCCTGAAAATGGAGATTGAAACTGCAATCGTTGCGTTTGTGCATGAAAGAGAGAGACCACTAAGAATTGGAAACTCCTGAAAATGGAGATTGAAACGATCAAGAGGATCATCTGGTACAAAAACATATCCCCATACTAAGAATTGGAAACTCCTGAAAATGGAGATTGAAACGGCTGAAATTGCTGTCAGGCCTTTAGATATCGCTCCAACTAAGAATTGGAAACTCCTGAAAATGGAGATTGAAACATACAGCCGAGGTCTTGGGCGATAGTGACCCATTACCCCTAAGAATTGGAAACTCCTGAAAATGGAGATTGAAACATTACAAATCCATCACCAAATTCACCACTAACTACTTCCTAAGAATTGGAAACTCCTGAAAATGGAGATTGAAAGATAGTTGCTAATGCGGATGTTAAACCAAATAGCGATAACTAAGAATTGGAAACTCCTGAAAATGGAGATTGAAAGTTGTTAAAGGCGTCAATGGAAATGTGCTTGCCCTATGAACTAAGAATTGGAAACTCCTGAAAATGGTCCCAAAATCGATTTTCTGTTCACCGTAATCTATTAAGAATCGAAATGGTTGCACAAAAAACAAGAGTTGGGATGCAGACTACTTTCATATCTGTTACCACATAATATGAACGAGTAACGTTGTAAAAAACCGCATAACAAGCTGTGATACATCGCTCCCACTTTCATAAAGTATCTGCAAAGACGCTAAAACGTCTATACCGGAACCATCCATAAGGAAATGCGTACGTGATTACCCGGGAGGCAAATTAGCAAATATTCTGAAGATATACGATATGAAAGAAATAGGTGAGAATTCAAGCATCAAAAGCACAGGAATAATAACGGATAAAATATCATGCAGTACGTAATGGCTGGAAAACAGAGGCGATAGAAATGAAGGAACTGAAAACTATGGATCTGAGAAAAAATCCGAGAAACAGAGAATAATTTTCATTTCCTGTGTCACACATCTCGTAAAACATACTTTAAAATGGTAAAAACAATGATGTAGACCACGCACACATTTTACCTGATCATCCCAATATACGTATGCATTTCCACCATGTACCTGAGCTGAGTAACTTTAACAATTGAAGTTGGTGGAGGGGGTGATGGAAGGAGGTGTATACCTGTGATCGCGATACTTGGGATTGATGGTTTGGAATATGAATATGTGATAGAGTTCGAGTGCACGCACCTCATGCAAAAATCTTTTGGAAAAACAGACATCTCCCTTTTTTCCACACCCCTAACAGTTGTACTGTGGACTTCCTTTTTAACTGGAAGAAATACCGAAAAAGAAGTTCCAGCAGACCCGTGGAGCTTTCGAGTCTCACCTGAAGAAACATTCTTCAGCTATTTCGAGCAATGGAAGGCAATAGACGTTCCGGGATTCACATACGACACTGAAAAACACGCACGTGAAAGAGAGCTTATGAGGAAGTATTTTTACGGTGAAGCAGATATATAACGACTACGACAAAGTAGCATTTGAGATCCACAACTGGCAAAAAGACCTTTTCTTCCGTGCCCTTAAAGAGAAAAACAACATTGTAATGGGTTATTTTTCCCTCGCAGACGTGATTGGGCACTTAAGTTTCGGAAAAAAGACAAAAATGCGGGTAATTTACATGGAACTGGATGAGATTGCTCAGAAAGCGATGAAATACGCAGATAAAATGCTCATCATATCTGATCACGGGATGCAACCCATCGGTAGATTTGGGGATCATGCAAAATACGGTTTCTGGTCATTTTCCGAAGAAACAGAATGGATAAACCCAAGAATAACTGAATTCAAAGGATTGATAAAGAACTGGCGTTAATTGTTTTATTGCAAACCATGAGAATTTGGAAAAAGTGAAATGGCGGTAGGAAATGTATTTCAAAAAATGAATAGTGTGTTAAAACATTAGGATGTGGCTGAGCTCTGTAAAAACCTTTCATTTAAAAAGAAATACACGCCAGAATCTGCAGATAACAAAAATACGTTTGTAGGGATTAGGAAGGCGTTGGACTGGTTACCGAGATTGTTCTGAAAAAGATTTTACATCCAAGTATTCCCGACTTTGTGAGGCACATTCAAAAAGCCTGAGAAAGGTAATCAGGAAAATACTAAGGTATTTTTGAAGATGTTGATGGGAGCTAATAATTGATGAGCTAATTAGCCGAAGAATTTAAAACACCCTCTCTGACTTTTTCTCTGTGGAGATCTCGGAATTTCAGAATCTGATAAGGGAACTTTACTATGAAAAAGATTCAAAGAGAGGTCTGGATAAAACGTTCATATGGTTTGTTGAAGAAGTGGGAGAGCTTGCAGAGGCAATAAGGGAGGGTAAAAATCCGGGAGAGGAGTTTGCAGATGTTCTCGCCTGGCTTCTCAGCCTTGCAAATCTTTGCAATGTGGATGTTGAAGAAGAGGTGAAAGCTAAATATCCGGGGATGTGTGTTAAATGCAGATCAAAGCCGTGCATCTGTGAAGAGGTGATGTGATGTTCCTTGTTGTTAGAGATCAGGACATAAAATCAGGAATTGCAACAGACAAGTACTTTATATGGACCGAGAGAATTCTCAGGGAAAAGAAGGTAAATCCTTTTGTTGTTGCCGAGTTCACAGCATCAAGGTGGGGGATATTTTCAGGATTGAGTGATGTGTTAAAACTCATGGAGGGTATTGACGTTGATATCTATGCCATGCCTGAAGGGACGCTCTTCTTCCCCCATGAGCCCGTAATGATTGTTGCAGGGAGATACCTCGATTTTGCCAGATTTGAAACTGCGATGCTTGGATTCGTATGTCACTCCTCCGGGGTTTCAACCAAGGCATTCAGGGCAAAGCTTGCAGCTGGAAACAGGAAAGTTCTGTCATTTGGAACAAGAAGACAGCATCCTGCGCTGGCTGCAATGATTGAGAGGGCTGCCTGGATAGCGGGTGTGGATGGTGTCAGTAACTTTGCAGCTGAGAAGTACCTCGGAATTGAAAGCCTTGGAACGATGCCCCATGCCCTGATAATCTCGTTTAGGGATCAGGTTGAGGCCTGGAAAGCATATCATGAGGTTGTTGATGAAAATGTGCCAAGAACAATGCTCGTTGACACCTACTGCGATGAAAAAACTGAAGCAATAAGGGCTGTCGAGAATGTTGAGAGGGTTGATGCTGTCAGACTTGACACACCCGGAAGCAGGAGGGGAGATATAAGAAAGATAATCCAGGAAATCAGATGGGAGCTGAAGATAAGGGGCAAAGAGGATGTTAAAATAGTTCTGAGTGGTGGAGTTGACATAGAGGACATCTTCAACCTCAGAGATGTCGTTGATGCCTTTGGGGTTGGAACGAGCATAGCAGGAGCAGGGCCAATAGATTTTTCAATGGATATTGTTGAAAAGGAAGGAGAGTTCTGTGCCAAAAGAGGAAAGAGAAGTGGAATGAAGCAGGTTTACAGGGACTGGAAAACACTTGAGGATGATGTGAGACTATTCAGAGATGAAGAACCTGAAGGCAGGGAGCCCCTGCTTAAAAAGTACATGGAATCCGGAAAGATGATTGCCGAGACAGACATGAACAAGTCAAGGGAAATAGCTCTCAAACAGATGGAGGTTATAAGAATAACCGGAAGGGAGGAAGAGTTCATCTTCGACAGAATTTAGCCTCATTCCATCATCTCCCACTTTTTTGAGAGAAAAACAGAGAGGAGAAGGAGAAGTGCACCGATAAAAGGATAGGTAAGAAATTCAAGAGTTGTGAAAGGGCTTCCAGCTGAAATTCTCGCTGCAACTCCAGCAATCATCGATTTTCCTGAGAATGAGGCTGTGACAATTGAAACAGCTATTACTGAGAATACAAGCTGGCTTCTCTCTCTGTCTTTCAAAATGAGTGATGATATTGCTCCAGCGGAAGAGAATATCATTGAAATTGAGACTGACATTATGAAAAGCATCACGGGATTGTGAACTCCGACATTCAGGTAAATCAGAGCTATCCATACTGCAGACAGAATGGATGAGATCAGGAGAGAGACGAAGATCTTTGATGATATGAATTCAGAACTGCTCAAGGGTGTGGAAAGGATCACCTCATACGTTTTCGTCTCGTATTCCTCGCTTATAAGATCGATTGCAAGTCCACCAGCAATTATGGCTGTTGTTATGAGGAGAAGGGGAATAAGAACGGCGTAAATGAACCTGAATGTAATCGAAGATCCCTCCCTCACCTCAACTCTTCTGAAATTTTCATCGTAAAAGTCGAATCCATGGCTGGGAGGAATGCTGTTCATCCTTCTCAACCTCTCCTGATACTCCCTGAGAATCTCCTTCACCTTAGATGATGCTATTATTCCGCTTATCTCATCCTTTGGAAGATAAACTGTAACAAAATTGACAGATGAGATGTTCTCCTTCGGGAGGTATATCAGAGCATCTATCTTACCGCTGTAAAAGTCATTCAGCCCCTCTTCAAGAGTGCCATATCTCTCATCTGCCCCTGACATTTTCAGAACAGGACAGTCACCTGCAACTCCAATTTTCACACCAGATAGGGCTATGAAGTCTGGCTTGTAGAGCACAAGAAGTCCGAATGTGATTATTGAGGAGAATGAGGCTATGAATATGAGAATGGATATTGCCGACATTATTGTTCTTTCTCTTGCAATCATCCTGAGGTCCTTGCCGATGATCGCCTTCATAACCCCCTCACCATCATGTAGTTGTAGAGAAAATGGACAGCAACTGCAGCACCGTAGGCAATTTTCCAGCCCTTTCTTGACAGAAGTGCAAAGAGGGAAGAAGCTGTGAGATGGAGGAGGAATGGAAGAAGCAGAAACTGACCCGGAAGGACTATGCTGTAATCACTGAAAACCTTTGCAAGGAGAAGGGATTTTTCAGCTAAGAAGAATCCCAAGGCAACGGCAAAAGCTCTCTTCAATGTTTTTGAAGGATGGATGAGGATGGACTTGAAGAACTCCTCAATCAGTGCAACACCAAGCATCAGCACTGCAAATGACGGGAGTAGTGGGACAGAAAGGCTGAAAAATATCAGGAAAAACTCAAAGAAAAATGAAAAAAAGACCATCATTGCAGCAAGAACAAATGCAGATGAGTCGTTCATTGCTGATGATGCCATGACATCTGCAAATCTTTTGAATGGAGATCGGTAGCTCTGGAGGTTCTCCATGTTCATTGACTTGGATGTCAGGTATGCCATTGTTGCTCCCATGAAAATGAGGGGTGCTGAGGAAATGAGAAAGTCCGGGAAATAAACCTCCTCACCTGCCAGATCCCTCAGGAGGAATGTTACAGGGGATATGTCCGAAAGGGGAAGGCCTGAAAAAACCGATGGAATTACAAGGTACACAAGAACCAGGAGGTTTGCAACCAGAATCAGGAATGTAAGCTCTCTGTAGGATCTCGAGTTAACTGCAATGAAGGCCTGAATGGAAAAGAGCAGAATGAGTGCCGGAAGGATGTAAACAATGCCCGTGAGCATGAGAATTGCGGAAGGTATGAGGGCAAAGATGACGGCAAGAGTGAAGTAGGGGAGCATTTTTTGAGCTAAATAACCCGTGCTGCTTAGGGGTGTGGCAAGAACAACCTCTATTCTTTTCAGCCTTACGTCCTCTGCAAGTGATGATGAAAAGAGCTGCATTGCAAAGAAGGAGGGAATTAAAAAGAGAAATGCCTGAACCATTTTTGAAATGAGTGATGGAGGGGAAAAGCTATCTGGAGTGTAGAATTTCACAGCCTCCCTCTCAACACTCACAATACTCTCACCAGCCGGTTTTGGCTCTATGGCCTTTTTTATGGCTTCATCTTTCTTTTCCGGCTCAATTTTTTCTTTTGATGATGCTTTTTCCCTAATTTTCTCAATCTCCTCAGCAGGAATGGGTTTCGGGGAAAATTCTGGCTTTATTTCTCTTTTCAGGTACTCTGCCCTTATCAAAACCGGAAAGGCTCTATCTCCATAGTTCTGGTAAAGCCATCTTGAAAACTCACTTTCTATGAACCTCTTCATCTCCTCTCCTGCGGAACTGGACTTCAGATTATCCCTGACAAAAACCCTGCTGTCCGAGATGAAAACATCCACCTTTCCACTCCTCAGCATATCAATTCCATCCTGAAAGCTTTCAACAGTAAAGTGCTGGAAGAGTCTGTTCTCAATTATGTACTCATCACTCGCAGAAATGTAAATTCCTGAATCTGAGGAGAAGCCATGGGAAAAGGAGAGGTATGAGATGAAAAGTGCTGCAGCACTGAGAACTGCAAGAAGAACTCTGAATTTTCCTGTCATCCTCCTTCCAGATTTCTTCAGCTCAGCTTTAAGGACGGGGAGCACATCAGAAGGTTTCCAAATCTTAATATATTTCTTTTTTGACTTGGTCTGATGCTTGAAGTCAGGAGCATAAGCAAGAGATTTGGAGATGTTGTTGCAGTGAGGGATATTTCATTCAGGCTTGAAAAAGGCTACGTTCTTGGGGTTATAGGTGAGAATGGGGCTGGAAAGTCAACGACCCTCAAGATAATCTCGGGTCTCCTTAAACCTGACAGGGGGGAGGTGCTTTACGAGTCCATGAATCTCTTTGAAAATCTGAGGGAAATCAAAAAAAAGATAGGCTATCTGCCCGAATATGATGCTCTCTACGACAATCTGGATGCTGTAAGCTATCTCAGGATGTTTGCAGAGATTTATGGAGTTGAGGGCGGTGAAGCTGAAAGAAGAATAGATATCCTTCTCCAATCCCTCAACCTTCCGCCTGACAGGGAGATCGGGAACTTCTCAAAGGGTATGAAGAGGAAGCTCTCAATCGCAAGAACACTTGTTCATGATCCCGATTATCTCATTTACGATGAACCGACGAGCGGTCTTGATCCCGCAACCTCCCTTGCTGTGTCAGAATTCATAAAAGAGCAGGGGAGGAGGGGGAAGGCTGTTGTGTTCTCAGCCCACAACATGTTCTACATTGAAACAGCATGCGATCATCTCCTCATAATAAAGGGAGGTGAGGTACTCTATTCAGGCACAATAAATGAGCTGAAGGAAATGATGAAAAGATACGTTGTTGTGGTGGATCATAATGGAAAAGAGAGTGAGCTGATAACAGATAGTGTTGAGGAGGTTAACAGAATAATAAAGGAAACGATTGAGGAGGGAAGAGAGGTTCTGAGAATAGAAACAAAGACTCCAAGACTTGAGGAGATATACTTTCAGCTAACAAACAGAAAAAGTATTATCAAGTGACTGCAGAAATTATTCTGGATGAGGGAACTCAGAGATCTTTACTGTGCAAGATGCGGAAGTGAGTTTGATCTCATTGTTGTAAAATCCACAGGTTACAGCGGACCGATGCATCTTCCAAACCTCTTCTGCCCGTTCTGTGGATCGAGAAGAATTATGAAGAAAAAGGGTTTGTTTTTCGGTGATATCTGATGGAGAGAGTTGAAGAGTACCTTGAAACGATATATGACATCCAGAAATCGGGGAGAGTTGCGAAAACAAAAGAGATAGCTGAAAGGCTCGATGTCAAGCCATCAAGCGTTACAGAAATGCTTAACAAGCTTAGCGGTATGGGGTATGTGGAGTATCAGCCCTACAGAGGAGCTGTGTTAACAAAAAAGGGGTTTGAGATTGCAGAAAGGATAAAAAAGACTTACCATATATTCAGAAGGTTTTTTGAGGAGTTTCTGGGGATTGATGCCGAATTGTCTGACAGATTAAGCTGCACTCTTGAGCATGTGGCAGATGAGGATGCCCTTGAAAAGATCTGCAGAATAATCTCATTTGAGTGCGAAATATGTGAGGAGTGTGAGTCTTCAGTTATCTCCGCTGTTTCTGCATCCGATGGAGAGTATGTGGTCATTTCTGCTCCGAAAGTCTTTGAGGAGATTGGCCTAATTCCGGGAACGAACATTGCTGTTGAGAATGGAAATCTTGTTGTTGATGGGGTGGAGGTCTCAATAAACAGGGAGATGATGAGATACATTCTGCTCAAACCTGTATAGCTCCGCTGTTCACGGCTATGCCGCTTGCAACTGAAACTGCAGAAAGTCCGTAATCCCTGCACAGCTCAATGGCTGAGTCCAGTATCGATGCCTTGGAAACGACAAGTGGTATCCCAACTCTTATGGCCTTTTTTGCTATCCCTGCTGTGATTCTTCCGGAAAGAACGAGAAATGACTTGCTGAATTCAAAATTCCTTGCGTATGCCATTCCAATCACCTTGTCAACAGCATTGTGTCTTCCAACATCATACGCCTTAACAAACTCCCTGCCATTCTGAACCAAGAGGGCGGTGTGGTATGCTCTCGTCCTTCTGTAATACTCCTCCTCAAGCTCCGGTATGTATCTCATGACCTCCCTGATTGAGAATCTTGTCCCGGGGATTATCCTTTTCAGAGGTTCATCAACGTAAATTCCTGCACATCCCGATGAGTTTATTGAGGTGGTGAATTCAACATCTGTTTGAGCGACAGCAACATCTCCCTCAACAATAACCTCTGGGTTGCTTGAAAGACCCTCTGAGAGAAGAAATCCTGTTACAAGCTCTTCAAGATCTGTTGGGGTGCAGAAAACCCTTATCACCCTTCCACCAATGATTATCTTGAGTTCAATTTCCCTGCCAATTTCGAGCCTTTCACCGATTTCAAGAATATCCATTCCAGAAAGATTTAATTTGCTCAACCCAAAAAACTTTCGATGAAAATTGTCAATCTCAGGCTGAATGATGAGCTTGTCGAGAGAATAGACAGGATAGCATCAAGGATGCTCGTATCCAGAAGTGAGGTGATAAGACAGGCCTTGACACTCTACCTCTCCCTGATTGATAATCTGGGCTACTACTTCAAGCCCTCTGTTATCTCCCCTGAGATTGAGGTTTATGAGGAGAGAAACTCGATTTCGTTTGATCTGGGGAACTATCTCTCGCTCACAATATTCAGTGTGGTTTATGGAGGAATAGGGGAGAAAAGGTATGACTGGCTTAAGGCCCCTCTAAGAAAAGTTGCGGAGATAATGGCATATCAGATCAGAGTTGAGAGTATATGCAGATTCATGGAGCCGATAGCCGTTAAAATTTCAACAGGAAATGATCTGGAATACTCTGTAAAATTTTACAGGAACTTCACAGGATTCTTTGGAAAAAGGGTAATTCTGGCTGAGAATGAGGATATTGGCAGAACAGATCAGAGCTTCTTTGTCTCAACAGTTGCAGGATTGAGGGACATGAGGGTTAAAAACATTCCGAAAAGGGGAGACAGAATATTCCTTTACGGCAGAATTGTAAGCGGGAATGACCTCCTCCATGGAAAACTCCCGGATATCTCACTTTTTGAGAGTCTCGCCAGCATGGTCTCAGATGGGAAAGCAAGCTCGATCTTTCCGGTAAAGGGTGATGGACTGAAGAGTGCCTGTCTCTACGCATCTTCAGTTGCAGGGGGGAGGCTGAGGATGATTGTCAAGATGGATGGCTCATGTCCCGGAACGGCCGTGATTGTCACATCACCTGAGATGCCCTTGGAGGGCGGGATCGAGATTGGAGAGATACTCTGATTTTTTCTCCTTTGAAAGCCTGTCAGCAATTCTTACTGGCTCGGGAAGCTTGTACCCTTTAAGGCATTTCATGACAACATTCAGAGCATCCTCGGGAGTTATCAGGTTTCCCACTGAAATGTAAATCGGGTTGCACCTCCTGCATGTTTTCAGCTGATATCCAACATGCCTTCCATCAGCAAACAGCTTATTCACCTTTCCCTCTCCATGTACCTCCCCAAAAAGCCGTTTCTTTGTGATGCCTATGGTCGGGGTTTCGAGCTTCACACCTATGTATGTCGCAATGCCGCACTTCCTTGGATGAGCAAGACCGCTTCCATCAACCATCACAACCGAATTTTTCCTGAGAATTCCCCTGAGAACCTTCAGTGCTGGCTTGCTTTCTCTGAACATGAGAAATGTGGGGATGTAAGGAAATTTAACCTCCTCAACGGTGCTGGAACTGGCAAGAAGCTCAAGATCAGGAAAGTTCATGAGAACAGCTGATGAGACAATGTACTCTCTTTCATCAATTCTGAAAAAGGCCTGATCAACTCCAGCAACGTAATCCACTCTTTTCAACCTCTCTATTTTCACCTTCTCTGCTATCTTCTTCTGTATCCTCTCAAGTTCCTTCAGATTCATTTTATCATGAACCCAACAGCCAAGAAGAGAGGGCCTCTAACATCTATTGTTTTTCCATGGGATATCAGGTAATTCAGGAGCGTTTCATGTATTTTCAGGTTCACATCTGATAGGCTTTCAACAACCCTCACCCTGACCTCTCCCTCTTTTTTACCCTCGATTATCATCTCCTCAATTCTCCTGACTGCCATGTGAGCAAAGGAGTCAACGTATCTTATTCCAGTCTGCACACCATTCTGGAAGTATTCACCAAACTTCTCCTCTCTCGGGATTCCGTAGATGTTACCATCCTTCACCACAATCTCATTTCTGTAAGCCGGCCCACATAGCCTTGTTCTCTCCTTCTCAGAGACATAAATCTCAACCTCTCTTCCCATGAATTCTCCCTGAAAGACTGTAAACCTGCAGGGACCGATTTCACTGGCATTTTTTTCAAAGATCTCAATTATTTTTCCTGCGATCTCAATTCCCTTTGATGTCATTGGAACATCTCTCAGCTGTATTCTCCTCGCTATGTCAATGTCAGATAGCTTGAGATGGGTGAATCCGTAAACCATCTCCCTGACATCGGAGAAGTCGTGGATTATCATGGCCAGCCTTTCAACCCCGAGACCCAGATTCATAACCGGGTATTCGATGTCATACTGAGCCAAGGCTGTTGGAGAGTAAATTCCGAACGTTGCAACCTCAATCCAGCCATCCCTGTATTTTCTGCTGTTCTCGAGATGTGGATGGTATGCGTAAACCTCTGTCTGGGTGCCGGGAATGTAGTACTTGCTTCTCTTCTCATCCTTCCTGAATCTGAATTTTTCAAAGCCAAACTGCCTGAGCAATGCTTCAGCAACGGCCTTCCCGTCATCAATGCTAACGTCTTCGTCCATTATCACACAGCTCGCTGAATGATAGGTGTAGAGTCTTGTTGCATCCTCTCCCTGCTCTCTTCTGAAACATCTGTCTATGGAGAACAGCTTCAATGGAAGTGGATACTTTCCTGAGAGCTTTGATAGGGTTATGAACCACCCTGTTGTCATGTGACTTCTCAATGTCAGGTTGGTTGGCTCCGGCTTTATCTCCTTGAATTCTGGAAAGATTTCATCAATTATTCTTAATGCGAGCTGGTCATCAACTCCTATGGCAAGAGAGATCTCAGATGCAAGATCATCTCCATCCATCATTCCCTTCTTGTAAAGATGGAGGACCCTCCTGAGGGAATCTGCATCTATCTCCTTTCCGGCCATTTTCTCTATCGCTTCTATCCTCTCCTCCGACATTCCAACATTGGGTCTCGGGAGAGTTGCAAGATAGTAGCATCTGTCCAGAACGGCCAATGCCTCTTTTGAGAACTGCTTTTTTATATGTATGTCCTCCACAATCAGGGGATTTATCACCTCACTGAACCCTATTCTCAGATAAGCCTCTCTCAGCTTTTGAACTGTCTCGAAAACAGGATGGGATTTTCCTGTTTCGTAACCGGTTAGGGGATATCTCCTGCTGAGGGGAATAGAGGTTAGGATTTCAGATCCATCAAGCCATGCTCTCTCAAAATCTTCTTCAGTCCTCTTTTTCCACTCCTCAGCATTAAACCTCATTTCTCTCAACCATCCTGCCAAAGCCCAGAATCTTGTTCTCCTCAAAGTGATTGCCAATAACCTGAACACCAACAGGCAGGCCATTTACCTCTCCAGCAGGCATTGAGAGTGCTGGCAATCCTGCCAGATTGATCGGGGTGGTGTTTATGTCTGCCATGTACATTGTAACGGGATCTGCAAGCTCTCCAATTCTGAAGGCTGTTGATGGCATTGTTGGAGATATGAGGAGATCAAACCTCTCAAACGCTCTCATGAAATCCTGAACAACAAGGGTTCTCACCTTAAGAGCTTTCAGGTAATACTTCCCGAAATAACCTGCTGAAAGGGCATAGCTTCCCATCATGATCCTTCTCTTTACCTCCTTTCCAAATCCCTCCTTTCTCACTCTGGAGAAGTAATTCGTCCAGCTGTCAAGGCTTTCAAGAGAGTGGCCATACCTCACTCCGTCATACCTGGCTAAATTTGATGATGCCTCGCTCATCGCAATGACATAGTAGGCTGGTAGAGCGTAGCTCAGGGATGGAAGGCTCACTTCCTCAACCTCTGCAAATTTTGAGATTGATCTTGTAAACTCGTCAAAGACCTCCATGACTCTCTCATCAGCCCTCATTTCCTTTATAACTCCAATTCTGAATTTCTTCTCAACAGGAGAGTAATGAAAGCTTTTTCCTGCGTTAGTTGAATCTCTCTCATCCTTTCCAGCAATAACCTCAAGAAGCAGTCCAAGATCATCTATGGCTGATGCCATTGGCCCAATCTGCTCAAGGCTGTTGGCGTAGGCAACAAGCCCGTATCTCGAAACAAGTCCGTAAGTTGGTTTCAACCCGTAAACACCTGTAAAGCTTGAAGGACACCTTATACTTCCCCCAGTATCTGTCCCAAGGGCAAGAACAGTTTCATTCCCGGCGATGGCTGATGCACTTCCTCCGCTGCTTCCCCCAGCCACCCTCTCCTCATCCTTGGGATTTTTCACAACACCAAAATAGGATGTCTCCGTTGTCGTGCCCATTCCAAATTCATCCATGTTTGTTTTCCCGATGATTATCGCTCCCTCCTGCTTTAATCTCTCAACAACATGAGCATCAAATGGAGGAATGTAGTTTTCAAGCATCCTTGACGCGCATGTTGTCCTTACACCCTCAGTAGAGATGTTGTCCTTCACCGCAACCGGAATTCCAGCCAGCTTTCCCTCCCGATTCCCTCTATCATACTCTTCAGCCTGTTTTAGCGCGATCTCTTCCGTTACCGTTATGAATGAGTTGTACCTGTTTCTCTTTGCTCTCTCAATCAATTCTGCAACAGCATCGTAAGCCTTTCCCTCATTCAGCCTTTCCTTCCACTCTCTAACTGTTATCATTCCACAACCCTCGGACCCTTGAAGTACCCCTCCTCCCTGAATTTAGCATTTGCAAGTACCTTTTCCCTATCAAGAGGTTTTCTGGGCATATCCTTTCTCACAACGTTCTTCAGGGGTATAACATTGTAGGTTGGCTCCACGTCAGGATCAATCTCATCAAGCCTGTTGAAAAATTCGATTATTCTTTCAAAATCCCTCTTGAACTCCTGAATCTCGTCATCATCAACCTCAATCTTGGAGAGATTTGCAATATGCCTCACAGCATCATCATCAATCATCCCTCCCGCATACACATGCTGGATTAATAACTTTTCTCACACCTCAATTATTTTTCCGTAGTGTCTTCTGACCTCCCTGAATTTATGTCTGTTCACGGGATGAATGTTTATCCAGCTGTTATCTGTCAGGCGTTTAACAAAATCAGCATACCACTCAAAACTGAACTTTTCCGGAATTCTCCCGGAAACGATCAGGATGTCGAGATCTGATGAGAGGTTGTGCCTGCCTTCCGCAAAGCTTCCTGCGATGTAAACATCACACTCTCCGAGAATCTTCTCTGCTTTCCTTTTTATATCCTCTGCCACTGCCAATGCGTTCTCGAAAAGCTCTTCTTTCTCTTTCAGCATCCTGAAATACCTTTCATGGAGCAGATTCGATCACCTCCCTCACCTTCTTAACCAGCTCAATGCATTTCCAAGCTGCTTTCTGAGAATACTCCACATCCATGTATCTTGATGCCACGTAAGATAATTCAAGCTCCCTCACGGTATCAACATTCTCGTGATAGATGCTCCTGAGACTCTTGCTCTCTGTCAGTTCAAAAAGAGTCTTGAGACTGTGGGTTTTCGGAAATTCCCCGTATTTTTTTCCAATATGATACTTCAGAAAGAGCTGTAAAGACTGCTCTGCAAAGAAAACAGCAAAATTGTACTCATTTCTGCGATAACTTTCCTCAGCTTTTTCGAGAAATTTGATGGCATTTTTCCTGATAAAGTCCATGGAAGTTTATCAATTTTCAGAGTATTAAGTTTTGTTCTTATGTTCTGGGAGATTTCAGGTGAGATCAATGAAAGATAAAGATATAAGGGTGTCATCGGGAGTGAGATCATGGAGACGAGGACTACGAAAAATGGAAGAATGTACTTCAAAACAAGAAATGGAGATATCAAAATCATCCATGACGATTTCCTCACAACAGATTTCATTGAAGAGAATTCGGTTGATCTGATAGTCACCTCCCCTCCCTACAATGTTGATATCCACTACAATTCATTTCAGGATGACATTCCCTATGAAAAGTACCTTGAATTCACGGAAAGATGGTTAAGGAAGGCCTATTCACTTATGAAGCCTGATGGAAGGATGTGCCTCAATGTGCCCTTAGATAAGAGCAAAGGCAGAAGAGAGGCTGGATTCCAGAGTGTTTATGCCGATATCGTCAATATCGCTAAAAAAGTTGGGTGGAAATATTTCTCGACAATAATATGGAATGAGGGCAACATATCAAGAAGAACAGCCTGGGGATCGTGGCTGAGTGCGAGTGCACCCTATGTTATTGCCCCGGTAGAGGTGATTATTGTATTTTACAAGGAAAGATGGCAGAAACTTGAAAGAGGAGAGAGTGACATAAGCAGGGATGAGTTCATGGAGTGGACAAATGGTCTCTGGACTTTTTCCGGAGAGAGCAAAAAGAAAGTCGGGCACCCAGCTCCATTTCCTGTTGAACTGCCCAGAAGATGCATCAAGCTCTTCAGCTTTGTTGGAGATCTTGTTTTGGACCCATTTCTCGGGAGCGGAAGCACGTTGATTGCATGTGCACTGCTGAACAGAAAGGGGATTGGTGTGGAGATTGATGAGAATTATTGTAAATTGGCTGAGAGCAGACTCATAAAAGAAGGCATGATAACTCAGAAAAGGCTATTAAGTGAGTGAAATAAGGCGAGGTTTTAAATGTAAAAAAGATGTTTTAAAAGAGCTCCAGAAAGAGTATGATGAAATTGTAATAAAGCAATACCATGGCGATTTCTTGGGGACACTTAAAAACTTTGATTTACTGGCTGAAAACAGTTTACGAGGCATTTTAATAGGATATTATTCAAATCAAAGAAGTCGAGATCAGGCATGGAAGACGTGTAAAGGTTCGTTGTATAAGTATGCTGTATTTAGATATATTCAAAGTATAATCGAGAGTAACAATCAGCTAAAAGAAAAAATCATGATTTTGATGGGTGACGAGGCTCTAACTTCGTATGGTGATCAGGTTGTTATTAGGAATTGTAATGATATTTTTCCAGATGTAGATATGCTCATTGTTGAGAAAGAAACGAGTTCGGTTATAGCCATTTTGTCATGTAAGACGAGTTTAAGGGAAAGATTAACAGAAACAGCATTCTGGAAAAGAGAGCTGGAAAGAATGAGAGATACGTCAGACATAAAATTAGTTTTTATAACCACGGATAAGGATAGCGAGTTAAAAACGGAAACAAATCGGTACATCCTTTTACACGTTATTGACTGCACATTCATAACAGACCCAAATAAGTATTATGAGCTTGTGGAATCATACAGGAGGGAATATGGTATAAGAGATGACTTTGACGAACTCCTTATGAGAGTTAAACTTATAGATGAAATGGAGGACTTCACAAACCAACTCATCAACGAAAACAGATGAAGGTGAGTGATTTTTACGGGTATAATCAATCCAATTCCACGTTGTATTTACCTTCATGTAACTATTTTAAATAACACCACACCAATGACAGACTGTGGAAGGGCTTCAGCATTCAAGTCCGGTGTTTCAGGCACTTGCTGCTGGAATGTTTACCTGGTTACTTACAGCATTTGGAGCTTCAGCAGTTCTGCTAAAAAAAGACATCTCACAGAGATTGATGGATGGATTGCTTGGGATAGCAGCAGGAATAATGCTTGCAGCAAGCTTCTTTTCCCTGCTTCTTCCTGCAATTGAGATGATTGATAGCGTTGCTCCTGTAGTTTTTGGTTTTCTTGCAGGAGGAGTTTTTCTGAGATTTCTGGATATCATGATTCCCCACGTTCATCCTTTTACGGGCAAGGAGGAAGGATTGAGGACATCATACAAAAAAATAACACTGTTTGCCTTGGCAGTAACAATACACAACATCCCTGAGGGGATGGCAGTGGGTGTGGCGTTTGGGAGGGATTTCAGCTCTGGCATTTCACTGGCTTTTGGGATTGGTCTGCAGAACATTCCTGAGGGAGTTGCAATAGCAGTGCCTCTTGTGGCAATTGGATATACAAGACTCAGAAGTTTTATCTATGGCTCTCTTTCAGCAGTCGTTGAACCTGTTTTTGCACTTGCAGGAGCTTTTGCCGTGATGTATTTTCATGCCATTTTACCCTACGCCCTTTCATTTGCAGCGGGAGCGATGGTTTTTGTTGTGGTCGAGGATCTAATTCCTGAGGCTGAAAGCAACGGAAATGAGGATCTCGCAACAATTATGGCTCTGCTCGGATTTGCGGTTATGATGACTCTTGATGTTGCCCTGGGATGATCATCACCTTTCAGGGACTTCAAAAGTTTCAAATGTCTTTCCGAATACTGCATGCTGTGAAGGTTGAGTATTTTTCAGCAGGCTATTTCAGAAAACTCTCTGAGATGGCTGATAAAATTCAGGAAAACCTTCCTTCAGAGGATGGATGGCATGTAAGTCCTGTAAGTCCCATGAAAATAGTTGATCTCTTCCCATCAGTATGGATCAGAGAGGATTTTGTGCTTCATGCCTACGTTTTCAGAAAGGGTGGAAATGGAAGCGGGATCGTGTATGCAATCCCAGAGGATGAGGAATTTCCTGAGCCTGATAAATGTGAATTTCTGAATGATGTATTGAGAACTCCAAAACCTGCCGGAGCTCTTGACTTCAGGAGTGTTATGGATGGAGACGGGTCACCGTTATCCTACATCTCAGCCTCCATTCTTACAAGGGAATTGCAGGAATTTGGTGCACTGTGGCATGGATGCAGGTGGAAACATCACAAAATTGTTGGTGGAAGGAGAAAATCATGGGATGAGTTTGAGTGGCTGCGAGAGATCAGGAATTTCAGGCCAAGAGTGATCTCTTCTGAAAGCACTGCTGTGGAGTTCTTTACCTATACCGAGCACACAGCAAGATCTGTATGGCTGAACAGAGACAGATACTTTTCAGGATACTTGTTTGAGTCTGAAGCTGAGATCGTTGCGAGAGGTGGTGTGGAGTATATTGTGTAGCCCCACAGACTTCACTCCCTCAGCAACTTTCTGCACTCCACACACAGGCCATGATGGAAGTGGCATTTCTGGCAGATCTCCTTACTGCATCTTCTGCATCTCTGGTTTGCAATTCTTGTTCTGCATATCTGGCATATCATTTTTTGAAGTCATACATTATCTGCTCTGCAACCTTTCTACCGCTTAAGAGCATTCCGCCAAATATTGGTCCCATTCTTGGTAATCCATGGACAGCTGAGACTGCCATTCCTGCCGCATACAGTCCTTCAGCAACCCTGCCTGTTTTCTCAACAACAAGTCTCTCACTCATCTCGCTGTAGGCTGATTTTTCTCCATGAACAAATATATCAAGTTCCGGAATCTTTCTTGAAGCAACACTTATGACCTCAGCATCATGGCCGGTTGCATCAACAACAGCCCTGCATTCAATCATCAGAGGGTCGACATGCAGTCCCGAGATCTGAACAGCACTCCACTGAATGAGAACACCTGTAATTCTGAGGGGATCTGGTCTGAAGACAACATCATCAACCGTAACACCGAAGAGAATTTTGGCACCGCTCTCAACAGCCGAATATGAGAGCTTTGCAAGAAAATCGGCTGTATCGACAGCATAAAGACCGCTCTCAATCTCCTCAAGTCTCATTCCGAATTCTTCTGCAATATCTCTTGCCTCCTCCTCAATCACAATTTTATGGAAAAGCATCCCTCCTCCGCCTATACCGCCACCAAAACTCAGTCTTCTTTCAAAAACAACAACATCAAACCCGAAATCCCGCAAATATATTGCAGCGGTAAGTCCAGCAGGGCCTGCTCCAACAACAACCACATCAGTATCTGTTATCTTTTCCCAGTCCTTGGCAGCTTCTCTGACGATTATTCTTGTGATGTTCTTCTCGCTGAATGACATAACCTCCATTTCCGCCTCAGAAATATAAAAGTAATGGCTCTGCTGAAAGGTAAATGAAATAAACCCCAAAGACAATAAGGATCGCAGATGAAATGTAGCTCAGAATTTTCTTGACCTCTTCAGATTCAGATATCCTGCCTGAGGAGAGCGAGAGAAAGCCATACCAGCCAAAGTCACAGAAAATGTGGATTATCGTAAAGGCTAAGATACCAATTAACCCGAAACCGGATGCGAGAATTACGAGTGAAAAACCAACTGTGAGCCACCACATTATGAAATAGGGATTGAATGCTGAGAGAAGAGCACCTGAAAGAACACCCTTTATTCTGAACTCCGAATGCTCTTTTTTGATTTCAGAATATGCAAGATATAGCATCACCAGCCCACCGGTCAGAAAAAGAATGTGTCTTGCACTTCCAATGTCGATCAGGGTGCCTGAAAGAAAAAGGAGGATTATTATCGGTAGCTCAATTGCAGCATGACCGGCAGAAATCTCAAATCCAGCAAACCTGTTTTTCTTTCCCTCAGCTAATGTTACCGCAAACATCGGGCCAGGCATGAGTATGCCGCTCATTGAGACCATGATGGTTGTTACTGCAAATGTGATGAAATCCATGCCCCCTGTAAAAAACTTTTTATTAAAAGCTCTTCGCAATTGAGGCATGCTGGGCAATGAGGTGCTGTGGTTTATTCTGATGGTTGCAAGCTTCATCGGCATCACTCTTGCCTACAGATTCTTTGGAAGAACAGGATTATACGTATGGATAGGCATGGCAATAATACTCGCCAACATCCAGGTTGCAAAGATGATTGAGTTTTTCGGTCTCCTTACAGCAATGGGAAACATAATTTACGGCTCAACGTTCCTTGCAACTGACATTCTGGCGGAGAAATATGGAAAAAGGGAGGCAAGAAGGGGAGTGTTTGTGGGCTTTTTTGTGCTCATCGCAGTCACTGTAATAATGCAGATCACCCTCGCATTCACTCCAGCCCCTGAGGACACCTTGGACCCAGCACTGCAGCAGATATTCGGCTTCATGCCTGATGTGACCGTAGCGAGCCTGACAGCCTACCTTATCTCTCAGCTTCACGATGTCTGGGCATTTCACTTCTGGAAGCAGAGAACAAAGGGCAGATTTCTCTGGCTGAGAAACAATGCGTCCACAATGGTTTCACAGCTGATAGACAATGCAACCTTTACACTTCTTTTCTTCGTCATCTTCAACCCCCAGATTTTTGCTGAGATAGGCTGGAATGGTGTGTGGGAGATATTCATAACCTCATACATAATGAAGTTCATTGTGGCAGTCTTTGACACCCCATTCATCTACTTAGCAACCAGAATTGAGCCGGAAGATGATTAGATTTAAATAAACTCCTCTTTAAATTTTAACTATGAACCTGACATTCCTCGTGTTTGTTGTGGGTTTGATTTACGGGCTTCTCAATCCTGGGAAGGAGGACAAGCTCAATCTGATCAAAAAATCTGTAATAATTGGGATTGTTATCACCCTGCTTTTCACAGTCCTGTTTTTCGTCTTCACAGCTCCAGCTTGGATATTCGTTCCATTCATCCCCATACTGGGTGGAATTCTCGGAGTATTTGCAGGGGTTCTTGTTGGGCTTTACTTTGGAGTGGTTTTTGTTGTTGGAGCATTTATTGGAGATCTGATTGAGTCTGCAGCTAAAAGATAAAAGCCGTTCAGGTAATTTCCTCTTTCAGACTTTCGACCTTTCTCAAAACCTTTTCCTCATCAAATGTCAGAATCTCCCTGTCTTCCATTACTATCTGTCCGTTGACTATCAGGTGCTGTACCTCTTCACCGCTTGCAGAATAAACAATGCTGTAAAGGGGGTTGTATGCTGGATGAAATGATGCTGATTTTGAAAGAATTGCAATGTCTGCCGGGTAACCCTCTTCTATTTTTCCCCCCTTCATTCCGTAAGCTGAATATGCATTCTCAGTTGCCATTCTGAAAACATCCTCAGCCCTAACAGCATCTGCCCTCATGTACTTTATTTTCTGGCAGAGAGATGCAGTTTTCATCTCAAAAAACATGTTGTAGCTGTTGTTGCTTGCAGCACCATCTGTGCCGAGAGCAACGTTTATTCCCATTTCGATCATCTCCCTGACTCTTGCAATACCTGATGAGAGCTTCATGTTGCTTGCTGGATTGTGGACAACACTAACTTTTCTTTTTCTCAGAATCTCAAGCTCTTCATCATCCACCCACACCGCATGGGCTATCACAACATTCCCATCAAGAAATCCTATGCTGTCAAGAAGTCTGATCGGAGTTTTTCCATATCTGCTCTTTATCTCATTCACCTCCCATTCCGTCTCGGAAACATGAATGTGGCTCATCGTGTTCAGCTCATCAGCCCTCTCCTTCACAATTTCCAGAAATTCAGGTGTGCATGTGTATGGGGCGTGCGGACCATAGATGGCCTTTATTCTTCCTTCATAAGCATTGTTCCAGTCTTTTATGAATTTTTCACCGATTTCAAGCTCCTTCTTGGCCTTTTCCTGATCTCCTCTGTCTGCCATTCCGTAGCAGAGAACTGCCTTAACTCCAGACTCTCCTACAGCTCTTGCAACCTCATCCATGTGAATGTAGAGATCACTGAATCCTGCAATACCGCTTTTTATCATCTCAACAATTCCAAGCATGGTTCCCCAGTAGATCTCTTTTTTGCCAAGCTTTCTCTCAACCCTCCACACATTTTTCAGCCATGAACTCAGTTCAAGATCCTCAGCAATCCCTCTAAGCAGGGTCATGGCTGCATGGGTATGAGCGTTGAAGAATGCAGGAATTAAAATGAGGTCCTCTCCACTGAATGTTATCTCCCCCTCGAGCTTTTCCTTTGATATTCTGGTTATGCTTGATCCATCAATTCCAACACATGCCTTTGTGAATTTTCCACTGATATAGCAGTGGGCATCGTTTATTGCGATTGAGTGCATGTTTTCTGTTATAATGCCGGGTTGATTAAGGTTTGGGAATCTGGTATCTTTTTGTAATCGAACATACTGACAGTTTTACAGACTTTTCTGGTTTTAAGGTGTATTTCTCCAAAAATAGAGTTTACTAAGTGGAATTTTTGTGAATTCAGAAAAAAAAAATCGTTAAGAGGTGCAAAGAAGAGTCTTCCTCACCTCAAAATATCCAAAAAAGTCAGCAAGAGAGAATTCTCTGAAGTGTCAGCTCACCATCTCCTTAGTCACCTTCTCTATCTCCATTCTCGCCACATACCTTATTCCCGGCAGTAAAGACAGCAGGAGGGTGACAAATGTTGTAATGGCAGTCAAGACGTACGTCATGCCAGATATTATGAAGGGCATGTAATACATCTCGCTCTGGAAGGATTCGAAGAAGAGCCTTGCGGTCATGTAGCCTAAGGGGATCCCGATGGCTATGCCTATTATTCCAATGATTACGGTTTCAATCAGAAGGCTGTAGGCAACTTCCCCTGTCGTGTATCCGAGCATTCTGAGAGTGGCAATCTCCCTCCTCCTCTCAAGCACGTTTACGGTGGTTGTGTTGAAGATGGACGCAAAGCCAAGAGATGCGCCAAAGAGCAGGGTGAAGTATATGAAGACGTAGAAGAACGTCATGATCTCGTCTATGTACTCCTTCAGGTCGTCAATGGAGTCTGTTCTTATACCCTTGACGTCGAGAATTCTGTTCTTTCCTTCGTTCTCCATCCCCGGCCTGAATTTCACCAGAATGGCGTTGAAGTCGGTTCCGGCTTTATCTGAAAAGTAGAGAATGTCCGTATAGGACGCAACCGTCAGGGGCTGGTTGTAGATTTCCGCGATGGTCACCTCCTCCCTTCCGAACTCCGTCAGGATTTTTACATCTTCTCCTTTGGTTATTTTCAGCTTTTCTGCAAGAATTTCAGGCAAAACAATGCCATCTGGCGGTGGATGGTGCCGTCTTCCCCCGGCATCGTAGAGGTTGAAGAGGTCCTGATCATGGCCTATGGCGTAGAGGATGGAAGTCTTTGTCACCCCATCCCTCTCGAAAACAACCCATGTCTCGATTATCGGCACAGCTCTTTCGACTTCGGGCATCTTCTTTATCTCCCGGTAGATGCTCGGGTTCGAGGTGGAGATCTTCATGTCGTAGGTTGTTATCTTATCGAACTGCATGGAAATCGCAAATTCATTGGCATCGAGAAACACCATGGACGTGAGAATAAGCGTGACGCTCGCAACAACTCCAAGGAGTGAGTAGACAGTTCTTCGGGGACTCCTGAAGAGGTTTCTTAACGCCAGACGTGTGAGCATCGAAGCCTTCTTTGTAAAGAACAGAATCCTGTCTATTTTCACCTTCCTGGCCTCAACCTCCACACCCCTCATAGCTATTGCCGGGTCTATTCTTGAAGCAGAATATGCGGTTGAAATCCCTGCAACGAGGGGAACAATCACGCCAATTGCTAACCCCTGAATCAGGACGTCTTTATGGACGATGGCGATGTAATACGGAACGTTCAGCAGCTTGGTGTACTCTGCGGTCATGAGAACCGAGAAGGCATAACCTCCCACCGCTCCTGGGATGGAGCCAAGAATCCCTATGACCAGGGAGTGGGTGAGGTAGTGAAGCAGTATATCTCTTCTGCTGTAGCCGAGAGCCCTGAGAATTGCTATGCTTCCTGTTTGCTCCCTCACGACCCTCGAAAGCAGGACATAGACCATCAGAGCAGAGATGAACAGGAAAAAGCTGGGGAACATGAACGAAAGCTCCCTGAAGCCGTCAAGATCCATCTTGACGAGCTTGTTGCTGGGCTGGTCCTCTCTCTTATAGCTGGCTGAAATTCCGTAATCTGCAAAGATGTCTCTCACCCTGTTAAGGATTTCATCTGCCCTGCCGTCGTCATAGATCGTCAAATGCACCTCGCTTATGACGTTTTCAACTCCAAGGATTTTCTCTATGGTTTGCTGAGGGATATAGGCGATGCCAAAGGTCTTCGGAGTTGTCATCCAGCTTCCGGACTCAACAATCCAGATGAATTCAGGGGAGAAGGCGAGGCCTACGACCTTGAGGTTCACTCTCTTACCGTTTATGCTGACCGGTATTGACTCTCCAACATTTATGCTGTTGTAGTCGGCGAATTTTTTCAGCAGAACCACGGCTTTTTCTCCCTGTTCAGGATACCTGCCTTCAACAATAACGAGCCTGTTGACCGAAAGCTCTTCAGGGATGGAGAGGAGCTTCAGTGTTATCTTTCTGTTCTCCCTCTCAAAGGTTCCGTATGCCGACAGTCTGCCATATACCTCCTCGACACCATCAATCCTTCGAACCTCTGAAAGCAGGTCTTTGGGGGCTGGACTTCTCGGATTTAACGTGACGGCTAAATCTTCGAAGTTCGTCCTCTCGTAAAAGGTGTCATAGGTTCTGCTGAGGTTCAGGTAGGACATGTAGAAGGACGTGTAGAGGGAAACACCCAGGAAAACCAAGAAGATTACCGCTGCGAACTGCCACTTCTGGGACTTCAGGTCTCTGAAGACCTTCAAATTGAGGGTTCTCACGGCCTTCATGGCTCCACAGCTCACCAGGAAAGTTCCTCTGGCTCAGCAGGCTCTTCATTGACTATTATTCGGGCAACCTTCCCGTCCTTCAGATGAACCACTCTGTCCGCCATCTCAGCTATAACTGAATTGTGGGTGACCAGAATGAATGTAACGCCTTCATCTCTGTTTATGTCCCTCATGACTCCAAGAACCATCTTGCCCGTCTCGAAATCCAGACTGCCTGTGGGCTCGTCTGCCAGAATCAGCGGTGGGCTTTTTACCAGAGCTCTTGCTATCGCAACTCTCTGCTGCTCCCCTCCGCTCAGCTCTGACGGGAAGTGATCTGCCCTGTGTTTCAGGCCTACGACTTCAAGAACCTCATCGGCATCTCTCGGATTTTCCACAAGTTCAGCAGCAAGCATCACGTTCTCTCTTGCGGTGAGAGTCGGAATCAAATTGAAAAACTGAAAGATGAAGCCGACATTCTCTCTTCGATGTATGGTGAGCTCCGCTTCGTTCAGAGAGGATATGTTGATGCCGTTGAAGAGAATATCGCCTTTCGTAGGTGTGTCAATACCGCCAACCAGATTCAGCAGAGTCGTTTTTCCAGAACCCGAAGGACCGAGCACAACCACAAACTCTCCACTCTTCACATCTAAGTCCATTCCACGAAGCGCATGAACATCAACGGCACCCATTCTGTAGGTCTTCCAGACGTCAACGAGCCTGAGCAGCTCGTTCATTTAGCCTTCCGCCTCCAGAGGTAACCTCCAATGACAATCAGAATCAGCACAACCGGGGCAATTATTCCGGCTGTGCTGCCCTCTCCTGGAAACACGTAGATGACAAATTCCTTCTCGACACTGTACTTCTCCAGCTTCGAGTCCATATATGTGATGACAGCCTTTACCGTGTACTCTCCAGCGTTCTCCGGAGCCATTAGGTCAAAGGTTGATGTTGCCGAATCTCCGTTTTCGAGGGTGCCTATGAAGTACTGGTTCTTACCCTCAAATCCCTCAGGAAGGATGAGCTTGACAGCAACAGCCCTCGCATCCTGCTTTCCAGAGTTTTCAATCTGCAGGGAGAGGGTGAAGTCCGATGATGGTGTTACCTTTCTCGGTGAGAAGTACAGGCCAGAGATCTCAAGGTTTATGCTGCCGAGTTCGTCGATGAAGAGCGAGAAGTCGAAGCTCCTCTCCTTCATCTCCTTCCCATCCACATACTTGACAGTGAGCCTGAAGGGATAGCTTCCGCTCTCAGCCTCTCTGCCTGCTTTGAGCTTGAAGTTCACGCTCGCTTTTTCACCCCTCTTCAGTGTTCCCAGAAACGCCTTTCTCTCACCAGAAAACTCATTCGGATAACTCAAAATCAGTAAAACATTCTTCGCCTCATCTTTTCCCGTATTTTCCAGAGTCAGACTCAGAACGAAGTCATCATCCGGATAAATCCGTTCCGGAGATGTTTTGAATCCAGAGAAAGAGATCTCGGCACTTCCCCTGACGATGATGGCAAACTGGGTTTCCTCCCGATATGTGTTTCCCAGCCTGTCAGTAAAGCTGAAAATCAGCCTTGCAGGATAAACTCCAACCGATACTTCCTTGCTGGCCGAAAGGTTGAAAATCAGGCTTTTAACCTCTCCACCACCCCACCTGTCAAAGTTCATCCTTGATGTTTCAGCAACGAAACCTTCCGGAGCTTCAAGAACAATCTCGACGTTTTTTGCCACCCCTCCACCGTTCCTCACCTCAAAAACGAATCTCCCAGATCCACCAGGCTCGATCACTGGCTGAGTTATGTTTTCAACAGCCATCGACGGCTTATCCACAACGATCACCGGAATCACCTCCTCCAGGCTATCAGTACCGTAGCTGTAGCTGAGTCTGACTCTCAGCTGGTAAATCCCCTCCTCATCTGCTCTAAGCTTGACTGACGTCAGAGCTGTTCCGGTGACCTCCCCGAGGTTGATTGTCACATACGAGACCTCCCTCCCGTCCGAAACTATCGTCAGGCTTTTCTCACCTTCCTGCACTGTCAGTTTCGCGTCCTTAATCCCATAGCCGGTGTTTGCAATGCTGATCTGCAGCACGAAGACATCTCCCGGAGAGGGAGTTTCGGGCAGGGTGCTGTAGTCCAGCGACAGTGACGATTGAGCCAAGACCGGGCTTGCCGGAGCTGTCAGAAACAGTGTCATAATCAACAGCAGTCCAGGAAATTTCATCTTCCACACCTCCCCCCAACAAATTCCAGGATTACATCACCAATCCCGTCCAGATTCAGGTTCGGAACAAAGAGAGAGTAAACGTAAACACCATCAAACATCTCCATGGATACCACCGCACTTTCTCTCGGTCTTTCACACCCATATTCTCGAAAATTTTCGTGATAAACTTGAGCACTTCGTTGTAGAGTGTTCTGGTAAATTCCGTGTTTGCCCGAGAACAGTTCCTCTTCAAGGACACAGTACCGCAGCATGGTGAGTTCCGGGTTCTCCCTTGCAACTTTCAGCGACTCCCTGACCATACCCTCCAGAGTTCCTTCCCCTTCAGGCACCTCGTCCATGGTCACAGCGTGAGGTGGTTTGAATGTGTAGAACTTGAGGGCAGCTTCGAGAATTGTGGTTTTTGAATCCATACTTACTGAGTGGTCAGTCAGATTATATAAACCATATAGTTTTACCAGTATCAGAACATTCTCAAGCAACTCCATAAAGTGAAGAAGACCTCAATACGGGAAAATGGATCATCCAGTCTTGTTAACATCTCCACCATAAAAGGTTCATCGGATTTTAGAGATTACCAGCACCTGTACTCCCTGCACTGCTGAGGTTTTACGTCCTGAATTCTGCAGTATATCCTGCCATCTCTTTCCTCGATGAAAGGGCATCTGTCAAGCTTTCTGCCATTTTTATCAAACCACACCTCCCCACCCTCAAAAACATAGCCCTGAGAGATGTCATAGTACTCGTAAACCAGAACGTGCTTCATTATATCCTCTCTGCCCTCCCTCATCCATCTCCTCACATCATCGGGTGTGGCGTAGATCTTAGTTCCCATTTCCAGGCAGCACTTCCCGCAGTGCCTGCATGCCATCAGAGAGCTGAAGAGAAGAGGCGCATTAAAGTTTTCCCTCTTTCAAGTTACCTTCTCTGAACCATTATCATGTCCCAGGTGAACGCCAGAAATGTTCCAAACAGCAGGATCCCTCCGGCCACTCTCGTAACCGGAATCAGAAGCAGAGTTGTTCCGAGGACAGACATAACAAGCAGGATTTCTGCAAGCTTCATGTTGAACAGATCCCCTATCATGGGTACGTCCTCAATTCCGAGCCTTTCAGAGTACTTCTCCATCCAGGTGATCATCGGGATTATGTGATACTCCGCTCCCATAACAGTGAGCGTAATCCATCCCACCAGCATAAGGTGGGCGTGGATGAATTTGTCAGAATACAGCAGCCCAGCAAGAACTCCAGTAATTCCAAAAAGAAGAGCCGGAACAAAGAACTTAACGCTTATGTCGAGAGGTGCCGGTGTCTCGGATTTTCCCGCAAGAGTCAGGAGGAGATTTGAAGAGAGGAGAATGAATGCGAGTGCGTAGCCTGCTCCACCGAGTGTTACAAAAACATCTGAAGACTTCTGAAAACCGTAAAGCATCAACGGAAGAGATATCAGGAGGAGAATGAACGTGAAGTAGGCAAGTTTAACACTTTTGAGCTTCCTCAAGGCCAGCATTGGAAATAGCTCATACAGCCCTCCAAAGGTTGTCACACCGATCCATCCAGCTGTGAGAAGATGGTTGTGTACGGCGATTCTGAAGTCCACCTTTCCTGCAAGCCCCAGTATCCCGTAGACGGTTCCTGCAAGATAGAGGATTACTGCCAGAACAAAGAATGGGACTGCAACGCTCCTGAGTTTCATGTCTGTAAGTGTGACAAGAACAACTGCCGCAAAGGCCAGAATTCCGAGAACGTAAACTGATCCTGAAATGTAAAAGGGAATCAATCCCCTGAAGGATGCAGCAAGCATCAGAACTCCAAGATTTGTTAGATAAAAGCTCACTTCAGCGATACCCCTCAATCTGAGCTCTGTCCCTGTAACAGTTGGAACAAGCTGATACATTGAGCCAATGATCGTCATGCTCACAAATCCTGCAAGCATCAGATGGGAATGTACAGGTTTGAAGTAATATCCGAAGAGTCCCAGAATTCCGAGAAAAGAGGATATTACGAGGTATGCCAAACCAAGGTAAATGAATCTGAGAGGAAGTGACCTCCAGACTGTTGAGGGCATGCTAATCCTTCCATATCCTCACAATCCACTTCTCACCATCATATTTGGAGTCAAAGCTGTATCCCTGCTGCTTGAGCATTGACATCAGAGGTCTTGGTTCAACCTCAACAATTATCTCAACCTCTCCGTGTTCCTTGAGCTTCTGCATTATAAGTGGAGGCCTTTCAGGGTGTGGAAGGCCTCTGACATCTATGATCTCCATTTCAGTCACCTTGACAGAATTTCGTTAAGTTCGTTTTCTTTCACATATCCCGTAACCTTGACCTTCGCCTTTACTCCCAGCTCCTCAACACTCTTCTTTATTGCCATGGCAAGCTGCTGTCCAATGGGACAGAATGGAGAGGAGGGGCGGAACACAAGATTAGCCTCATTTTCCGAAACTTCAAGATCTTCGATAAGACCCATATCCCACACATTCTGTCTTGTGTGAGGATCGACAACTCTTTTCAGCCTTTCAATTACCTCATCTTCACCTACCATACCTATCACCTGATATAGGATTGGGGCTCAGTATATAATACTGTAACCCCTAAGTTCTTCAGATACCTTTTTATCCTTCCTGAAAAAACAGATGCATGGATCTGAATCAGCTTGCTGACTTTCTGGATGAGTACCTCAGGATACACGAATATCAGGATGCAAGCATCAACGGATTGCAGGTTGAGGGAATTGGGGTTGTTGAAAAGGCTGCTTTTGCAGTCGATGCATCAATGGAGGCATTCAGAAGAGCTGTCGAGATCGATGCAGACATCCTGATCGTTCACCATGGAATAATATGGAACGGCATAGAGAGGATTTCAGGGACGATAAGAGAGAGGCTGAAGTTTCTGCTTGAGAATGAGCTCTCACTGTATGCTGCTCACATTCCCTTAGATGCCCATCCTGAAATAGGAAACAATGCCATGATTCTCAGAATGGTTGGTATTGAGCCTGAGGAGGGGTTTGGAGACTATAGAGGCAGAAAAATAGGATTTGCCGGATATGCCAACCTTGAATTTGAGGAGATACTGGAGAGACTTGAGGATAGATTTGGAGAGGTCGGGTACATGAAATTTGGAAAGGATGAGATAGAGAAGGTTGCAGCGGTTTCAGGAAGAGGTGCTGGTTACGTGGAGGAGGCTCTCGGGGCTGGAGTTGATCTGCTAATCACAGGGGAGATCGAGCACTCAGCATACCACCCAGCCAGGGAGGCAGAGATGAACATAATATACTTGGGACATTACAGCAGTGAAACTCCCGGAATAAGGGCACTGATGAACGTTGTTGCAGATATTGGAATTGATGTTGAGTTCATAGACATACCAACGGATCTGTAAAAATGGTTGTAAAGGGGACCGACGGTCTTTCATCGCTTAGCTATCGCTGCCTCCGACCGCAACGGCGGTGAAACAGTGATGAAAATAAAGCTTAAAAAATTTACTCCTTCGATCCCTCCTTCTCACTTTCCTCTCCTTTTTCCTCCTCAGGAGAGTAGGGATGGATCTTTATCTTGAAGTCGCAAAGCCTCTGAACGATCTTCATTTTAGCCTTTCCTGTTTCGATGTACTCCTTCTTCATCATGAAATCCAGAACTTTCTTTGCAACAGACGTTCTGACGAGAACTGTTGAAAAGCCCGGATCGCTTCCAACACTGCCTATGCTGACATCAGATTCCACTCCTGAGAAGTCCTGGCACACGTGGCATCCCTCAGGAACTATCTCTTCCATCTCCTTAACAGGAATTGTGAATTCAGAGCCATCTCTGAAGGTTACAATGAAGTTGCCCTTTGTAATGTCTGTTTTTTCAGCCTCCCTCAGATCTGCTCCCCTCTCTTTCAGGAAATCATATAGCTGATGCCAGTAAAAGTTCTCAGTGCAGAATAGAGCAACAGCGAGAGGAACATTTTTCTTGTAAAGCGGTATCTTCTCCTGAACCTTTCTCAGGCCCGAAATCATGCACGGGGTGCCGATGAAGCCTATCCTGTCACCCCTCTTGATTATTCTGTGGAGTTCAGGCATCACGGAGGCGAAGCTGTACTTTGTTCCCGTAATTTTTCTGTCCAAAAGCTCTTCGGGAGATCTTACATGGACAACAAAGGGTCTGAAAAACTCATCTCTTGCAACAAAGAGTGCAACATCTATAACTCCCATTTCAAGGGCTGATGCCATGAACTCTGAAACCATTGCTCCATCCTGTCCCACAAACCTCTTTGACTTCCCTGCAAGAGCTTCAATGTAATCTCCAACCCCATTCAGCGGCACATACTTGTATCTGGGACACACAGCAACGCAAACACCGCATCCCATGCACCCCTTCTTGGGATCAAAGTCTAAGGGTCTGTCCTCGAGGATTATCAGGTCAACCGGACATATCGTGCAGGTACCGCAGTGACTGCATATCCCGGCATCAACAACCTTCTCCTTGAGCAGTCTCCAGCTTGAGGTTCTCTCGGGCTTTTCAGCAAACCTCAGGCATGGAAGATCCTCAAGTTCCTTTACCTCAATGCTGACCCATCCCTTTGGAATCGTCATTGATGATCACCTTCCCTCTCAACCGGAGTCAGGATCAGCACTTCAGTTGGGCATATCCTCACACATATCCCGCATCCGGTGCACCTATCGTAATCTGTCTCAAGAATTACCTTCGTCTCCTCAAGCTTTGATCTTATCGCATTGACAGGACAGGAGAACATGCAGAGCCTGCATCCAATGCAGTTCTCTCCATACTGGGGTACGGCTTTGAACTCTGGCCTTTCAGGTTTATCAACTTCAACAAGAAGGTTCTCTACCTCCTTCCTCTTAACAAGCCTTATATCCCTGTCAAAATCATACTCAACCGTAACCGCGTCTTCCCTGACTATCTCGGGCACGTTATCCATCTCCTCAGGAGTGACTGACATTGAATCAACGTCCTTGTAGGCTACATCGTGAATCTTTGACTGTTTCAATGCTGCTGTCGGACATGAGTCAACACAGAAATGACAGAAAATGCATTTTGCGTAATCTATTCCAGGATAATACCTCCCTTCATCATCCGGATACATCTGAATTGCATTAGCAGGGCATATATGAGCACATCTGAAGCAGCTTATGCAGTCCTCCTTTTCAAACATTATCATTCCCCTGAAGTTCTCCGGGTACTTCCTTCTCTCCCTGGGATAGTGAACTGTGATTGTGCCCGGATTAACAACAACCTTTGCAACCTCAGTTATTGCTCTGAAGTGTCCTATGGCACTTCTAACAAGCCCCTTCTTTGGTGATTTTACAACCTTAACCATGCAGCCCACCCCGCTGAAATGAACAGAGCAATCATGCTCAGGGAAAGCACAACTCCCCATCCGAGTCTGAGAGACTGGTCAAGCCTGTATCTTGCATATATGGATCTCGCCAGCGATACAACACACATGAACAGAATTGTTTTGATGTACAGATATATCACAGGAGCCAGATCTCCCAGAATGGCTATCTCAGGCCCATTCCATCCTCCAAAGAAGAGAATCACTGAGAGCATTGATAGCAGATAAAGCTTTTCGTAGGGAAGCATCATTACAAGACCGAATATAATTCCTGAATATTCAACATAGGGTCCGAATGCCACCTCCTGATCTGCCTCGGGTATGTCGAATGGAAGCCTTGAAGTTGCTATGAGAACGGTTATGAAGAAGGCAAGGAAGGCAATGGGGTTCATTACTGCTCCTAGAATCCACTGTTTGGCAACGATTTCAAAGGGGTCTGGAGTCTGGTACAGCACTATCATCGCAACTACTGCAAGGAGGAATGGAATTTCATAGGCGAAGTACATGAAAGCCTCTCTCACACTCCCTATGTACGCAAATTTGCTGTTGGATGCCCACCCCATGGCAACAATGAAGACCGGGATTAACGAGATAAGAGCGAGAGCTGCTGGAATCGTGTAGATCGTTTTTATTCCATAAGTTCCTCCTGCAGGAATGAACATGAGTGGGAGAAGAACCGGAAGAAACGAGATCAGAGGGAATTGAAGGAAGTAAAATGCATTGGCATCTCTGTGAACTATAACTTCTTGGAAGAGATACCTCATACCGTCTGCAAGAGCCTGAATCACGCCACCTGTCCTTCTCGAGACTTCCTTGGGCCCAACCCTCCACTGAACCCTTGCGGTTATTTTTCTCTCAAAGTAAATTATGAAGAGGAGGGCAAGTGTCATTCCAAGCAGTCCCGGAAGGATGAGGACGTGGAATATGGGTTTCCAGAGGATGAAAGCCACTATCACGTTCACAAACGGAATTTCCATGAGTCTTTCAACTATCGGGTTTATGAGAGGGATGTTAATCATCTCGTCTACAAATATGCTCAAAATCCTATCCAGCAGAATGGAAACCAGGCTTGCTGTATCTGCCATTATTATCACCTCATCTGTCTGCTTCAGGCGGGAAGTATCCGAAACTTCCGTAAATCGCCTGTAAATCAGCTAATCTGTGCCCCTTACACGCCTCCATGAAGCCCTTGAGATAAACCCATCCGGGTGTGACGATTCTGACCCTGTAGGGTACAGTGGATTCGCCATCACTTATTATCGAGTAAAGCAGCGTACCTCTGGCAGCTTCTGTCAGGGTTGTGTACTCACCTTCAGGGAGCACCATGTCTGCATAAGCCTCAAAAAAGCTTCCTCTGATGTCATTTTTGTTAAACGCTATGATGTCACTGCTCAAAACCTCTCCTTCAGGCAGGTACTCAATCAGCTGCCTTATCATGTTAATGCTCTGTCCAACCTCCTCAACCCTTACAAGGAATCTCGTATATCCGTCTCCATCCTCACCTATCACCATATCCCAGTCTATGTCCTCGTATGCCTCGTAGGGCTCAACCTTTCTCACATCATACTCGACTCCCGAAGCTCTCAGAAACGGGCCCACAACACCGTACTTCACCGCCTCTTCCTTTGTCAAAACCCCAACTTCATGAAGTCTCGCAATTGTTGTTGGATTCTTTATGAAAACTCTTTCAAACTTCTTTATCCTGAATTCAAGTGCATCAAGCATTCTCTTTATCATGTCAAGGGTTTTGGCATCTACATCTCTTCTCACACCACCCGGCACTATGAATGAGCCCGTGATTCTCGTGCCGGTTATTCTTGTGAAGATCTCAACTATGTACTCTCTTAAAGCGAAGGGCCACATAAACCCTGTTGTATGGCCCAGAAAGACTGCAAGAATTCCGGCATCGTAAAGATGGGTGCCGATTCTGCCAAGCTCAGCAAGAATTGTTCTTATGTATCTTGCCCTTTCAGGAACATCTATGTCAAGTGCATCCTCAATTGCCCTCACATAACCCAGATTGTAGTTTCCAAAATCAATGATGGAGGGTCTCTCAAACAAAGGTATGTTCTGAATGTAAAGTCTATTTTCAGCAATCTTCTCCATTGACCTGTGAACATATCCGGGATCAGGGATGACCTCAACTATGAAGTCCCCCTTCACCCTGATTATGAGCCTCATGTGTCCGCTTCCACCATGCTGGGGGCCTGTAAAGACCACGAAATCGTCACTCCTGTAGGCATCCTCCAGAAACTCCTTCGGAACGGGCACAAAATATGATTCGTATTCCTTCGGTGGGGTGACGGGAACATCAAGAGTGTAGGTCTTCATTTGTCCTCACCTCCGATGTACACCTCCTCCTGAAGCCTGAAATCCTTCCTCAGTGGATTCTTTGGAGTATCTGGAGCCAGAAGGAAAGGCTTACCCATCCATGGATTTCCTTCGAACCACACACCAAACAGATCGTGGAGTTCTCTCTCAAGATAGTCTGCAGATGGCCATACATCAACCAGACTTGGAAATGTTGCCTCTTCTCTGTCAATTTCCGTAAAGAGAGTCAGAATGAGCCTGATAAACTCAGGATTCAGATAACTTGAAACCTGGTACTCTACGATAAACTTCTTGTTCTTCGGAACATCCACAATGTTTACCGATTTAACGTGATCAAATCCTGCATCTCTCAGCATTCTGGCCGCATCAACAAATTTATCCCTGCTGACCCTGACATGGATTCTGTACTTTCCGGTAACCGTGATCCGTTCTGCAACTTCACCGAGAATCTCGGATATTCTCTGCCTGTACTCCATACCCTCCTCCCACTTTCTATCTCTCGGAACGTCAACAACAACTGAAGGATTGAGAGCAACATATTTCGGTGATGGAGGTACCTTCTTCGGTCTTTTCTTCTTACCCTCACTCTTCAATCTCACTCTGGGATAGGCTATTGTGTTCTTTGCCTCTCCAGTGACAATTTCATCCTGAAGTGCTCTGAAACATCTCAGAAGTGATTCTGGGGTTGGAGGGCATCCTGGGGCAAAGTACTTGACGGGAACGACCTCAAAGGGTTTCACCATGTGATATCCATTCCAGAAAAGCCCGCCCTTTATCCCGCAGACGCCCATGACTATCACGAACTTTGGATCTGGCATCTGCTCGTAGGTCATCTTGAGAATTCTCGCCATCTTTCTTGTTATCGCTCCTTCAACAACTATGCAGTTTGTCTGTCTCGCCATTCCGAAGTTAAGAACTCCAAGCCTCTCACCATCATATCCGCTTGCAAATGCATGGGCCAATTCAACACCACAGCATGCTGTAACCAGATGAGTTGGCCATATGCTCCATTTTGTTCCCCACTTCTTTATGGGCGAAAGAGGACCATCATGCAGAAATTCAATCATCTCATCCATACACATCCCTCCTGTTTGATGCCACACTTGCAATCCTGTATGTGAAGTAGAAGGCAGGAAGCATTGCCACGAGGGCAATCACAAGGAACTTGAAGAACTCCACACCAGGAAACATTGCAAATAGAAGCATGAGCACAATGACAGGTTCAAATGCCATGAACAGGACAACAAAGCCGTAATACTGCATTGGGAGGGTGTACTTTGGAACCCCAACCGATATGTTACCAGATTCCCACCTCAGGTATTTCAGCTCTGTCGGATTTCTTTTTGGAAGTATTCTGGAGATTGCATAAACCGCAACATCCGTAACGATGCTGATCACAATGACAAAGGCAACAACAATAACCTCCTCCATTATCACACACCTCCGATTGTTAGGTACTTCATCAGTATCCTGCTTGACTCAATTATCCAGTTCGGCGGGACAATTGTTATCAGCATCAGAACTGCCGTGACAGTTACAAGATACCCTGCAAGCCTTCTGAAGTCCTTTTTGTCCTCAAAAATTCTTATCAGCCTCACATAATACGGCACTGACATTGCAGAGTTTATTACAAGGAAGAACGCCACCCAGAGGAGATTTGCATAGACCAACGAGGCAAGAATGTACAGCTTCCCCCAGAACCCCATAAGTGGTGGAATGCCTATGAATGACAGAGCAAGAACGTAGGTTTCGATCTTCGGCATCGCATCCTCCTTGATCCCCACAAAAAATCCAATCTTCCCAAAGGAATTTGTCAGAAGCTGAAGCATCACACCTGCAAAGGCAAGATAAATAAACTCGCTCTTGAATGAAACCGAGAGGGCAGCAAGCAGATAACCCATGTTTGCAACAGTTGAGTATGCCAGTATCCTTGCAGGCTTGTTTGATGTCAGTGCCCCTATGTTTCCGATGAACATTGAGACAACAGCAACAATTCCTGTGAGAAGTATCAGAGTGTCTCCACCCATCTGGGTTGAGCTTATAACCTTGAAGGCAACAACAAAGGGAACAAATTTCGCAATGCTGGCTACAACCGATATGGGAATTGGATCGGCTGAATCAAAAACATCAGGGACCCACTCATGAAACGGCCCGGCCCCAACCTCAATTGCAAGGCCAACCAGAAGCATAGTGTAGCCCAAGAAGTAAAGGGTCGGGCTGGATGTTGCAGAGGCATGAACCATCAGAATTGCTCCGATGAGGAAAAGGATTGTTGCTATAACCATGAAGGTTATGTACTTTATTCCAACCTCCATCCTTATCTCTCTGTCACTTGCCATCACAAGCATGTAGGTCGGAACGCTGGCAACAACAAACATCGTCAGCAGGAATGCAAGGCTCTGAGAGTAGAATGCATATGAGGTGGCTACAAAAATCAGCCCGACAAGAGTGTAATCAACTCCTCTCAGGAAGCCCTTCATCAGGTCAAGAGAGGCCAGATTGAGAAGAACAACAGCAAAGATCATCAGCAGAAGAGGGTTGTTAACGACCATCATTGCAGATGCGACCAAAGCTCCTGCAAATCCGATGTACTTGAACCTGAGTGATAATGCCCCGCTCAATGCCAGAACGAGCACTGCAGGAATTGCCAGCTCCATTCAGAACCACCCCGCTACTGAAACCACAAACAGAATTCCGAGAACCAGACTAACCACAATCTTGGTATATCTCTCAAGACTTCCACTCTGCACAACCCTAACGCTCATTGAGAGGGCCTCGAAGAGAGCCGGAATGAATGTGTGAGCTATGAAGTCAAGCAGTCTGTTGAATATATCAACAATCCATGCAATCGCCCATCCTATTTTGGGAACTATATAATCATTTAACGCCATCACATAAACCCTGTCATAGAGAACCCTGCCCACAGCATTTTCGTGCTCGGGCTTTGCAAACCCCACAACGTAGGCAACCAAAACAAGAATTCCGACCATAAACGAGACCTCAGCCATTCCGGCATGGATGAACTCCTCTCCCGCATGATCAATTCCCAGATATATGACCGCAAGCAGAACAAGAAGCATTGACACCATTGCTGTGTAGGCTGTTTTCATAACCCCTCCTCCATGAAGATGGAGGTGAACATGTCTACCCTTCCAGAAGTTCAGGGCAAAGAACTTGGCAAGGAAGGCTGAGTAAATTGCAGATATGGTGACAAGAAGCACAAATGGCAGTATTCCAACATCATGAACAAGCTTCTCCATAACCTCATCCATCGCCGACTTTACCCAGTAGGCAGTTAAAGGCGGAATTCCTGCAAGGGTTACCGTTGCAAACAGCGTAACAATTGCCGTGAGCTTCATTTTGCTGAATACCTCTCTATCGCCTCCGAGAAATCTGTCGTGAGTCTCATGAATTATGTGCCCCGCAACAAGGAAAAGAGTGGCTTTTGCGAAGGCATGGGTGATGAGGTACCAGAATGCAACGATCACTGCAAATTCACCGAGCCAGTAGCTTGCTGAGGCTGAGGCGAACATCAGTCCGAGGCTTGACATGGTTGAGGCTGCAAGCAGAACCTTTCTCTCCCTGCTTGCAAGAGCAACTGAAGCTCCATAAAGGCTGCTCACAAGTCCGAGAAAGAGAACAAGTGTGTATACAATCTCAACTCCCGGAAGATGTATCTCCCAGGGCTTTATGTACCAGCTTATCCTCATGAAGAGGTAGGTTCCTGCGGCAACCATCGTTGCAGAATGTAGCAGTGCCGAGACTGTTGTTGGGCCGGTCATGGCTGTCATGAGCCACTCGCTAAATGGAAGCTGAGCTGATTTTGTGAACGGCCCCATTAGGAATGCAAGGAACAGAATTACTGTTCCTGCTGTGCCTATCTTCTCAAAGAGCTCTCCCCAGTGAATCTGTGAGATGTCAAGTGTGCCTGTTAAGGCAAAAATTGCAGCAACAGCCAAAAACATCGGCATGTCCCCAACCCTTATGGTTGATATCGCTCTCCATCCACCTGTGCTGGGGCTCCAGAACATCTTCAAAGGCCCGACCTTTCTGTCCATAACACCAACATAGCTGAGCTCATCATCATCCCTGAACCAGTGGCCTATGAGCCCCCATGAGGCTATTCCAAGCCCCTCCCAGCCGATGAGGAGCATGAAAAGATTGTCGCTGTAAACAACAAGGAGCATTGAAGCCGTGAAGAGGTTGAAGAAGAACCAGTACCATCCAAGCCTGTAGTCCTCTTTCATGTATTCAAGCCCGTAAACACCGATGGTAAAGGCAATGAATCCTGTAAGGGCTCCCATGTACTTGCTCAGATAGTCTGCAACAAAAACAAAATTTATTCCAATAGACGGAAGCCAGGGATAAACATACCTGCCCTCCTCAACCCTGAAGAGGATGAAAAGCGTGATCAGGAATGAAATGAATAGACCAAAAACGCTGAGAATCGGGAGCTTTCTTGCAAATGAGTCCTGCCTTCTTGGCCAGATGAATGCTATGGGGAAACTTGCCAGTATTGGAGCAAAGAACAGGGCTAACCAGATTCCTGGATTCAGTTCAAGATCCATCAGTGCCGCTGCCTCCATCTCACACACCTCCCAAAAATGTCACAACTGCATCAACAAACCAGGTTGCAAGTGGTGGCAGGATGAAAAGTATTGAGATCGCTCCGATTATGTATAGCGGGGTGTCAAGGAGTCTGTTAACCTTAACCCTGCTGTAATCTCTCACCCTTCCATAGTAGATCCTTTTCATCGTGTAGAAGCTGTAAAGTCCTGAGATTATGAAGACAAACACAACAAGGAGAATTGCGTCCAAGCTCAAACCAAATGTGTCAACAAGGCCCTTGAGAATGAAGAACTCTCCGATCATGCCTATGGCAAGAATCCCGCTGAGATTCATGAAACCAATCAGTGCCGCGTTTGCTATGGTTGGAATCTGCTCGTGCATCCCGCTCATCTTCTCCAGATCCCTGAGTCCATGGTAGATTGCGATAATTGCTCCAGCACTCATAAACAGGATGGACTTCCCGAATGCATGACTTATGTACTGAATTATGACCCCAACAATTCCGGCCGTTCCGAGGGTGAAGGCAATAAGTATGTAGCCCATCTGAGATACTGTGGAGTATGCCAGCAATTTTTTGTGATCCTTCTGTTTGAAAACCGCAAATCCAGCAACAACGCTTGTAATAACGCCATAAAGGAATATTTCAGTTCTGTAAGCTTCAATGAATGATGAATCTATCAGATAAATCCTCAGGAGAATGTAGGCCGCAAGACCAACAGTGAGGGGACTTAGCAATGCACTGACTGGTGTTGGAGCTTCAGCATGAGCCCAGGGAAGCCACACATGTGGTCCCAGGCCCGGAAGCTTGACGATCATTCCCACAAAAATGAAGAGCCATGCTGCCATGCTGACAGATGCGATGCTGTCAAGAGCCAACGTCTGATTGTCAAATCCAATCATCAGAAATCCAATCAGTGCAAGAACACCTGCTATGTTTGTCCATACAAAGTAAAGCAGACCAACCCAGATCCTGTTTCCATAACCATAATAGTAGATGAGAAGGAATGATGCTATGAGAGATATCTCAAGGAAAACATACAGGAGAATTAGATTTCCAGCATAAACGAGCCAGAGCATTGACGCAGCATACAGATTGTAGAGGAACCAGTATTTTTTGAATTCAGCATCGGCATTCAGCTCCATCTCCTCAAACCTGTGCTTCATGTAAGGATAGGAGTAGAGAGCCACCATTGCTGAAACGAGAGCTATTGTGAATCCAAACGCATGGCTTATGGTGTCTCCAAGCAGATATATTCTCCCAATAGGCTCAAAGGCTGTGAAGAGATCAACAGCGTACTCCAGCTTCATAACAAATGCGTAGAGAATTGCAAGGAAAGACACAAGAAACGTGAGAGCTGAGAAGTAAGCTGCAGCCCTTCCCCTTATGAAGGGGGCAAGGACTATCGCAATGGCTGGAATAAATACGGCATATATCACAGCACATCCCCCCCCACATTAGTTGTCTCAATGGCGGTTGTTCTGAACTTTCTGTCAAGGAATATAATGGCCGATATCAGGATCAGAAGCTCCCCGGCACTTGTAAAAACCGTGAGAATTGCAATTGCATTCCCCTCAACAACCAGCGAGGGATTTGTGAAAAACGGGATGAGAGAGAGAAAAACTGCAGAAAACATGAGCTCGAGAGCTATCAGAATCCTTATCACATCCCTTGCAGATACTGCAATCAGATACCCAACAGCCAGAAGGCCGAGTGATGTTGCGGTTTCGATCATGCCTCACCCCTCCTCAACATGCTTATTGCAGAAAGCATGAGCAGTGTTGTGAGAACTATCAGAAATGCTATCATTGTGAGGTAATCCGGAAGAAGCTTGTCAAATGCATCGGTGAAGCCATCAACCATGAACGTATTTATTCCTGCGGTAACTGCAAAAACGATTGCCAGAACCTCAACAATCACAAGCCAGTTCTCACTTATATTCCTCGGATTTATGAACCTGTATGTTGCTGCGAGAGCAACTGTCATTATGCCTATAGCCCCTATGAATATGAACGCAATGAGGACAAAAACGGAGTAAATGCCGTGAAAAGCATATATGCCACCAACCGTTAGCATGACCGCTGACATGTATATTGCCGAATAGAAGTTGTCCTTTGATGCCCATGAGGCCACAGCAAAGAGAACTGCCAGCAGTGAAAGCAGAGTCACCACTACAGCATCCATGGTGTGTGCTGAGTAGAATGATTAATAAGTTTTGCTAAATTTGTCGTAAATGTTTATTGCATCAAAAATCATTGGGATTTTCCTGAAAAATTTTTAAAGATCGACTTTACCTGACTTCCTCTCCACCTCTGGGCTGGTATATACAGTCTGGCTCTGATGCGAGATAGTCGCCTGTCATAGCATATGCCCTTGCTCTGCTCCCTCCACAAATGTATCTGTACTCACACCTACCGCATTTTCCTTTCAAGTTGTCCGGGTTTTTCAGCTCGACAAAGATCCTGCTGTTCAGATATATTTCTTTCAGCGTTGATTCTCTAACATTTCCAGCAATTAACGGCAAGAACCCGCTTGGATAAACCTCACCCACATGGCTTATGAAGAACATTCCCCTTCCATCTGTTATCCCCATCATCCTGCTGATTCCATCCCTTGCCATGCTCCTTCCATGAGCCCCAGCCACGATATCCTTCTTTTCCCCGGCAGGAAAGTCCTTTACTGCATCAAGAAGTCTGAAATAAAGCTCACCGTGCTGGATATCATAGATGCCATTATCCCTCATGTACTCCACTCTTCTCAGGTGAGTTGCTGCAGAACTTTTAACATTCAGCGGGGTTCTTTTTGACAGATCGTATAGCCAGTTGAGTATGTCTTCAAACTCCCCTGCATCAGGCATGAACTCCCTTTTTGCCCTCCCTGTCGGCACGACAAAGAACACATCCCAGAGAGCGATTTCATTCTCAATACCAATTCTCGCAATGTTGGGGAGATCCTCAATATTAAATTTCGTAACGGTAGTGTTTATCTGCCTTGATATTCCCATTTCTCTTGCCATCTCAAGAATTCCAAGGCTTGTCTCAAACGTTCCAGTGATTCCTCTGAAGTGATCATGAATTCTGGCACTGCTCCCATCAAGGCTTATGGCAATTCTCGAAATACCTGCATCCATCAACTTTTCAAGTCTTTCAGCAGTTGCAAGCTCTGTTCCTGAGAAAGCTATTGCTGCCCTTATGCCCTTGGAGGTTGCGTACTCAACGATGTCAAAGATGTCATCCCTCATCAACGGATCTCCACCCGTGAAGACAGCAAGTGGGTAGGGCTTTCCGAACTCTGCTATCTGCTCTACAACACCGAAAGCCTCATCTGTTGTCAGCTCATCTGGATGTCTTTTTCTCATTGCCTTCGCCCTGCAGTGCTTGCATGCAAGCATGCACGACCTTGTTACCTCCCAGAAAAGTATGAAGGGCTTTTTTGCTATGTCAAAAAACAGAAAACCACCTCCTCAAATGTCAAAAGCGAGCATCGCAAAGATTTTCGCATCCTCAATTACGTTGCTCAGCCTCGCATACTCATTTGGCTCGTGAGCCTTTCCATCAAGGGTGCTCCAAACGGCAGTCTCGTATCCAGCTTTTCTGAAAAAGGATGCACATGTATTTCCCCCAATTCCGATTGGCTTTGCCTCAATCCCCCTGAGAATCCTAAGGGCTTTTTTGAGCCTTATCACAATCTCGCTTTCTTCAGATGTTGGGGGTGAGCTCTCATTCTGAATCACTTCCATACTGCATTTGAAACCATCTTCCTTTTCCTTTTCATCAAAGAAGCTCCTGACAAATTCGACCACCTCATCATTGCTGTAGGATGGCAGAACTCTGCAATCAAAGTAGCTCACATCCACTCCCGGAATTGTGTTGGGGTTGTCAACATTCTTCTCCCTCTTTGTTGGCTCAAATGTTGAGTATGGAGGCTCAAATAGATCATTTCTTTCACTGAATTTTTTATGGAGCAGTTCATCGAGCTCCAGAAGTATTCTCATTGCCCTTCTGCTTGCGTTGTGGAACATATCCGGCCTTGAGGCATGTCCCTGCTTTCCAAATATCTCAAATTTCAGCCAGAGAATGTTCTTCTCAGCAATCTCAATGAGGCTTCCATCAGGGCTTCCTGTATCGGGCACGAGAAAGAGATCATCCTTGCTGAACTCCTTCTCTTTCAGCAAGTGCTGAATTCCGTATCTGCTTCCCGTTTCCTCGTCAGAGACAAAAATCATTCCAAAACCAATATCAGGCCTGTGTTCAGAGAGAAACTTACCTGCAAGAATTGCTGAGACGATGGCCTGACCATTATCCTCTGCCCCTCTCCCATATATTCTGTCCTCGACAACTTTTGCCCTAAACGGATCGCTCTCCCAGAGCTTCAAATCCCCCTCAGGAACGACATCCATGTGACATACAATCCAGAGAGTTCTCCTTCTTCTTCCATTGATTCTCGCCACAATATTTGGCCTTATTCCATTCTTTGCTCTTTTGTCCTCAGCATCAAATCTCTCAATCTCATCTGCAAAGTCAAGAAGAGACAGAATGTATTCAGCCTTATCAGCTTCTCCCTCTCCACCGTTATCCGGGGAAAGAGCCTTTATTTCTATCAGTTTTTTCAGAATTTCGGCTGCAAGCTCTCTGTTATCCTCTATGACATTCAGATTCTCAGCCTTTTGCATTTGCAATCTCCTCAATCACCTTCATCAGCTTTCTGGCCCTCTCGATAACCTCCTGATCCTGAGTTCTGATCCTTTCAAGCTCTGCTTTAACAGGAAGAACAATTTTGAGAGCCCTATCACCTGTATTTCCATCAACACCCTCAATTACGCTTTCAAGCATCTTTATTTTCTTTCTCGCAACGAAATCTCTATTAAGAACCTTTCTGAGTTCAATGAGAAGTTCTGCAACCTTCTTTCCATCCTCGGTTAACCTCACCTTCCTTATCCTGCCCTCAAACTCGCTCTCAATCAGTGCATTATCTTCAAAAACTCCCAGAACCTTTGAGATGTAGCTGTAAGGCGAACCTACCTCCTTTGAAATGCTGAGAGGGTACGCATTTTCTCCATTTTTTTCCGCCTCGTAGATTTTCACAATGATGTCAACCGCCTTTTCGTGAAGGAACAGCTTTTCCATGCTCATCCTGATCCCCCTCTTTCTTGCGGACTGCATGAATTTATAATTTATGGCAGGAAATATCCTTTCCTCATCATGAGATTAAAAAATTCACCGAAACAGAAAGATGTAGGCAAACAGCAAAAACGATACCAGTATTGAGAGTGCGAACATTATGTCAAATTCATCAACAGCTGATGCACTTCCTTCTTCCATACTGCCAAGGTCAAAATCAAGCTCCACACATAATTTTAGTCAGCACAGATATAATAAATTTTCCAACGCTGGAAGTGTAAAACAATCGAAGCAACCGAAAAAATTATATCTGTACCAGGAAACATTCTCTGATGGTGGTTGAACCGATTTCACTGCTTCTCGCACTGATAACACTTTACAACGTAACTGTTTTGAATTCATCTGATAAAAGAAAGGAGAGAATATCCCAGGAGCTATCAAGAAGGGCATTATCAGTACTAAATGTATTCCTTTTGATCTCAGTAGTATTTTTCGTTCTTTCAGTGATGCAATCCTACAACCTCCTCACATACCTGATTAAAGAGGAAACGATGACCTTTTACATCCATGAGGTTATAATGGTCCTTTATCTGATCCCGGCCATATACAGCACATACGTTATTATCTCAGGTTCCGGTTCAGAAAACCTGAAAAATCTCAACCTTCAAATTAATCTGCAAAATCTTCTGATAATTCAGGGATTTGCAGTTCTGTGGCTTTATCTGAACCTTCTGAACGACAAGTTTCCCCAGATAGCAAGTACCATAGCACTTAGCCTTAACGGAATATTTATTATCTCAATTGTACTCTCGCTGTATGCAATACAGCTCATTCTAAAATACCAAGGAATGGTCAGAAAAGGGATGATTCTGGAGCATCTGAATTTCTACCCGCTGTTAATAAAAGCCAATCTTGCACTTTCACTCTTCGGATTTGCTATTTTATCAAAAACAACTCAGAATTGTTTTATTGTGATATGCAACAGTCTTCTGGCCGGTCATGCAATCGTTATGAATCACACGCTTTCAGAACTGGGCAGAGGAATAAAGAGACTTATAGGAATAGGGTAGCTAAAATATCAGATTGAGCACGGGCATAAAAGCCCTTGCCATTTTGACTTTTAATGGTAATCCTGCCCTGAGGATTGCTGCCATGTCTTTTTTCGTCACCAATTTAAAGTATCTGATTACCCTTTCATCTCTCACAGCCATTTCATCCCACATCTTTTTTATGACGTAACCATTCTCCATTGCCTTCAGCATCGCTTTTCTCCACAGTACCTCATATCTCTCAAGTGCACAATTTCCCCGGAGGTGATCTGCAATAACACCGGCAGCAATTTTTCCTGCAACCATTGAGGTTGGAATTCCGGCTCCAACATGACTTATGACCATGGATGCAGAATCTCCAACAAAGATCACATTTCCAAACACAGTTTTACCGAGAGGTTTATCAACAGGCACAACCGCACCGATCTTTGATCTGATTTTTGCTCTTTTCAGCATTTCACTGCTGTGGGGCCATTCCCTGACAAATCTGTCAAGAGCATTGTGAATGTTATCGCCCTTCTCAGCGAACTCATGCCTGAATCCAACCCCAACGTTGGCGATTCCGTTTCCCTTTGGAATTATCCAGGCATAACCCCCTGCCGAAATTCTCCTCCCGACATACATGTAAATGGCATCCTCATCTCCCTCAAACCCCTCCATCACATACTGCTTTGCTGGAGAGATCTCAAACCCCGGAATTCCCATTCTCCTCCTTATGACAGAGTTTGCACCATCACTGGCAACAACAACTCTTGAACTGAGCCTTTTGCCATCCACAACCACACCATTATCGTAATCGAATCTGGCGCCCAGAACGAGCTCATGCCCGGAATCTCCTGCGATGCTCTGAATCATTTCATCTCTGTTGAGAACGAGCATTTCAAAATCGACTTCAATTTCCCTGCCACTGGGGAGTACAAAAACAAATCTCCTTGTTCTGTTAACCGTAAATCTTTCAGGAATTTCAAAAATCGAATGATCATCAAGATCAGGTAACAAAACCTCCATTTCTTTTTTTGATGGAACTATTTCCCCGCATTCGACAGGATATCCAAGCTCTTTCCTCCTGTCAATTCCAGCCACCCTGATATCCTTGGGTAGATGCATGAGCGTGAATGCTCCAGCAACCCCAACTCCCGCCACAACAACATCATATTCCATAGCCAGAGCCAATGAGAAATGTTATTAATATTTTATCTGGATAACAGAACTGTGGAATGGGAGGAAATACTGAGAACAATTCTTGAGAGACGGTATGCAATAAAACATATAATGAGGGAGATATGCGAGGAAAGGCAGGGATGTATAATAATACATGATAACCCGCTGAGAATTGAGCTTCGAGAAAGGGAAGTTTACTTTATTGTTGAAGATGAGATTGCTGGAATACTGAGTGAGAGTGGGCTTGAGATAATGAACACTCAGGCAGAAAAGGAGATTGAATACTGGTGCGTAGCTCTGTCATCCCCAGGATTCAAAAGATACTCAATAAGAAAAAGGTGATTCTCAGAACATCTCCTCCCTTGAGTGAACAACAATTCCCTCGGATGTTATGTCGTACGGGTGTATCTTCTTGCTGTGGTTTGTCCCCCTCATCTTGTAAATCTCAAGGCTCCTTATTCTGACGTTCTCGCTTCTGGTGTAGTAAAGGACTATCGTACCCTCAGTCACAAAATTCTCAACACCAAATCTCGATATCATCCCGCTTTCAATAACTTCAGCAGTCATTATGCTTGTCAGACCCAAGATCTCCAGCGTTGTTGATATCTTTAACAGCTCTACCCTGAACTTTGATGGATCCTGTATTGCAAATCCCAGAGCAGTGGTAGAGTCAAGTGCAGCTCTCAAAGCCCCGATTTCATCCTGAATTGTGATTATATTATCTATGAGACTTCTCGTATCGAAAGGTCTGACATCAACGAATCTTTCATCTGTTGGCAAACCAACTTTCGCAGATGTGGCATCGATTATTGCAATCATGTTTTCATCTTCCAGTTTCTCGATGTCCCATCCAAAAACCGAAAAGTTTTCTCTGAGATTCTGTGGCCTTTCCTCCGTGGCTATGAATATTCCGGGCTCATTGTATTGTTTAGCACCATTCACAAGGAATTGCATGGCAAATATGGTTTTCCCGGTACCGGATGGACCGGATACAAGATAGCTCCTATCTCTAATCAAACCTCCTTCACACAACTCATCAAATCCCGGTATCCCAGTAGGGCACTTTTCCAGCATTCCTATCCCCTCATTATGAACGTAATGATATCGCTGGTAATTATGATTATATCAAGTATATAAATTTAACCTAAAATCTTATTAAGATATTCCAGCAAAAGAAGACCATGGCAAAGATTACAGTGAGCCTGATCAAGGCCGATGTCGGTGGTTTGCCAGGCCATGTCACGGTTGCAGATGAGCTTATTGCAAAAGCAGAGGAAAACCTTTCACAGGCCAAGGATAGTGGACTTATAATTGATTTCAGGGTTTTCAGAGCTGGGGATGATCTCGAGCTTGTTATGACCCACAGAAAGGGTGTGGATAATGAAGAGATACACAGACTTGCCTGGGAAACATTTGAAAAGGCAACGGCAGTAGCAAAAGAGCTGAAACTCTACGGAGCGGGACAGGATCTGCTGAGTGATGCATTCAGCGGAAATGTCAGAGGAATGGGTCCGGGAGTTGCTGAGATGGAGTTCACAGAAAGAAAAGCCGAGCCGGTGATTGCGTTCATGATGGACAAAACAGAGCCCGGAGCTTTCAACCTGCCAATCTTCAGGATGTTCGCCGATCCATTCAACACTGCTGGCCTGGTTATTGATCCAAGCCTCCACAACGGCTTTGTCTTCGAGGTATGGGACATTTATGGCAGTAAGAGGGTCATGATGAAAACACCTGAGGAGATGTACGACATTCTCGCCTTAATTGGAGCCAAATCAAGGTTCGTGATAAAGAGGGTGTATCCGAAAGAAGGCGGGAAGCTTCCTGCAGATGAGCCTGTGGCTGTGATAAGCACAGAAAAGCTTTACCAGATTGCCGGAGAGTACGTTGGCAAGGACGATCCTGTGGCTTTGGTGAGAGCCCAGAGCGGTTTGCCTGCTGTTGGTGAGGTGCTTGAACCATTTGCTTTCCCCCATTTGGTTAGCGGATGGATGAGGGGGAGCCATAACGGGCCAATAATGCCGGTGCCGTTTAGATATTCAAAGTGCACGAGATTTGATGGGCCTCCCAGAATAATTGCAGCGGGCTTCCAGCTTGCAAATGGAAAGCTTGTAGGTCCAGAAGATCTGTTTGACGATCCTGCCTACGATTATACAAGGCAGAAGGCGATGGAGATTGCTGAGTACATGAGAAGACACGGGCCTTTTGAGCCTCACCGCCTGCCAATGGAGGACATGGAATACACAACCCTGCCAAAGGTTATGGAAAGGCTGAAGGACAGGTTTGAGAGTATTGAATAACTTGGAATTTCTTAATAATTTATTTTTGATGATATGGATTGAATAAATTCAAGGTTAATGCTTCAGACAGGCACTATTCTCAATTTTGAAACCTTCTAAAAAGTAACTAAAAGTCATTAGAGGTTTTTGAGCAATACAACACAGTCGACAGGCTGATAAATAAGTTATTAACAATAACACAACAACTTTTTTATATTGTAGGGTTCAAACTATCTTCCAATGAAAAGAATTTGGGTAGAGGATAGAGCCGTCTCCCCCGTGCTGGGAATTATTCTTATTCTTGCAATAGTAGTCGGGGGAATAGGGATATTCCAGCAATTTTATGTCCCCGTGTGGTTGAAAGATGCTGAGGGAGAACATTACATGAGCCTGCTTGATGACTTTGAGAAATTTCATGAGAAGGTAATAGAAGCCATAAATTACGGAGAATCTGCAATTATAGTCTAAGACAAAA
>DACG01000019.1 GCA_002494725.1 Geoglobus sp. UBA235 | reverse complement strand
ACGAGGTTGCAGTGTACTGACACTCACAAACTGAAAAATGCAGGATTTTTATTTTTTAGGTTTATTTTTTAATTTTTTCGGAAATAACAAGATGAAAACAATTGTTTGGGATTATATCGGAAAGTAAATGGTCCCGCCTCCCGGATTTGAACCGGGGACCACGGGATCACTGCCCCCCTGCAGGGGCAGGGCAGACTACAGTCCCGCGCTCTACCACTGAGCTAAGGCGGGAATCAATTTCAGGCATGGGTTATTCTGTTTAAAAATATTTTGGCTGAATCTGAATTGTCTGAGAGGGTTACTGGAAAATTTATTAATACAGGTGGCTCCAAAATGTGAAAAGGAGGTGTTTTCTTGCCCCATCAGGATGACCATGTCATGAGAGTCAAGAGACTTGCACTCTACATCGCAGAGAGGGAAGGAGGAGATGCCGATGTTGTGAGGGTTGCAGCAGAACTGCACGATATATGCAGAGATGAGCCGGATCATGCCAAGAGAGGGGCTGAGAAAGCAAGGGAGATCTTAAAAAGCAGAGGATATGATGCTGACTTCGTCGAAAGAGTCTGCCACTGCATTGAATCCCATTCATTTTCAGGAAATGTGTATCCGGAAACATTGGAGGCAAAAATACTGAGCGATGCAGATAAGCTCGATGCAGTTGGGGCCGTGGGCGTTGCAAGAGCCTTCATGTTTTCCGGAGAAAATGACAGAGATATTGAGAGCACACTCAGACACTTTGAGGAGAAGCTTCTGAAGCTCAGGGATTTGATGCATACCAAAACAGCAAGGAAAATAGCGGAAAGAAGGCATAAATTCATGGAAGATTTTTATAGAAGGTTGAGAGATGAGATCGAGCTGAAAGATGTTTTTCAGGAAAACAGGATTGGTTAAGTATTTAAATACAATTAAGGCTAACATCAAACAAATGCAGGAAAGTATAGATGAGCTTGTCGGGAATCTGGACTTCAGAACAACTGAAGATATTGAGGTTCCAAAAAGACTGATAGATCAGGTTATAGGCCAGGATCATGCTGTTGAAGCAATAAAAAAGGCTGCAGTTCAGAAAAGGCATGTGATGCTCATCGGCTCCCCTGGAACTGGAAAGTCCATGCTTGCAAAGGCAATGGCTGAACTTCTGCCAAAGGAGGAGCTTGAGGACATCCTTGTTTACCCGAATCCAGAAGACCCAAACAATCCCAGAATAAGGATGGTTCCTGCCGGAAAGGGCAAGGAGATAGTTGATGCCTACAAGCAGGAGGCCATGAAAAAGGAGCAGGCAAGAAATATGTTTCTCTTCACCCTTGTCTTCTTTGTAATCGCATACTCATTTCTCCAGCAGCAGATTCTGTGGGGGATAATTGCGGCGGTCATGATATTCATGCTTGCAAGATACATGCTTCCAAGAGAGGAGAAGAATGTTCCAAAGCTTTTGGTAAACAACGCTGGGAGGGAGACTGCCCCTTTTGAGGATGCCACTGGTGCCCATGCAGGTTCGCTTTTTGGAGATGTTAGGCATGATCCGTTCCAGTCTGGTGGGCTTGAGACCCCGGCTCATGAGAGGGTTGAGGCTGGAGCAATTCACAGAGCTCACAGGGGTGTTCTTTACATAGATGAAATAAACACGCTCACCATAGAATCCCAGCAGAAGCTGCTAACTGCGTTGCAGGAGAAAAAATTCCCCATCACTGGTCAGAGTGAGAGAAGCAGTGGAGCAATGGTGAGAACAGAGCCTGTCCCATGTGACTTCATTCTCGTTGCTGCGGGAAATCTTGACGCCCTTTACGGAATGCATCCTGCCCTCAGGAGCAGGATTAAGGGTTACGGATATGAGATATACATGAACGACACCATGGACGACAACCAGGAAAACAGAAGGAAACTCGTCAGGTTTGTTGCTCAGGAGATCGTGAGGGATGGCAAGATTCCACACTTCACAAGAGAGGCTGTTGCCGAGATAATCAGGGAGGCAAAGAGAAGGGCGGGAAGAAGAGGGCACTTAACTTTAAGACTGAGAGAGCTTGGAGGAATAGTCAGAACTGCAGGTGACATCGCAATATCAGAGGGAAGTGAGTACGTAACTGTGGATCATGTTCTGAAGGCCAAGAGGATTGCAAAGAGCATTGAAGAGCAGCTTGCAGACAAGTACATTGAAAGAAGAAAAGATTACAAGCTCTTCATAACAAATGGCTCCGAAATTGGGAGGGTTAATGGCCTTGCAGTCATAGGAGAGTCTGCAGGAATAGTTCTCCCAATCATAGCCGAGATAACACCTGCAATGAGCAAGGAGGAAGGCAGGATAATAGCAACGGGAAGACTTCAGGAGATCGCAAGGGAAGCTGTTGTCAACGTGTCTGCGATAATAAAGAAGATCATAGGCAAGGACATGTCAAACTATGATGTGCATATTCAGTTTGTTGGGACATACGAGGGTGTTGAGGGTGATTCAGCAAGCATAAGCATAGCAACTGCCGTCATATCTGCCCTTGAAGGCATTGAAGTGGATCAGAGCGTTGCCATGACAGGAAGCCTTTCTGTGAAAGGAGACGTTCTCCCGGTAGGGGGAGTGACCCAAAAAATAGAGTCAGCAATACAGGCAGGGCTCAGAAAGGTGATAATCCCTAAGGACAACACTGATGATGTTCAGCTTGATGCGGATCATGAGGGGAAGATAGAGATTGTCCCGGTTTCAAGAATTGATGAGGTTCTGGAGCACAGTCTTGTTAACTGCGAAAAGAAGGACAGACTTTTGAAAAAGCTTCAGTCTCTGAGCTCATCCTGAAACTCCCTGAGTATTTTGTTGAACTCCTCGGTTTTTTCAACCATCGGCAGATGACCGCATCCATGGATGAATGCGAGCTTTGAGTTTGATATGTACCCTTTCAGAAATTCGGAAAGGTGAGGAGGGGTTACGGCATCCTCATTTCCACATACAATCATGACAGGGCATTCAAATCTTATCTCATTCTTTCTGTATTTTTCCTGAAGGTCAAAGGAGTCACAGAGAAGGAGATCTCTCCTGAACGTCTCCTTTCCCTCTTCGATAATCATTCTCTTGATATTTTCAGTGATCTTTTTCCCGTCAAAGCCCCTTGAAAACATCCATCTCACAAATCTCCCGACAGTTTCTTCAAAATTCCTTTCAATCCCTTCAAAAACCCTGGGGTTCACTTTCAGGGATGGGCCTGTTGAAACCAAAACAGCACCTCTTGCACTTCCACCGAGCACCATGTATTCCTGGGCAATCGCTCCACCCATCGAATGTGCAACGATGATCGGATTCAGGTTGACGATCTCAACAAATTCGACCAGAAATTCAGCATATTCCCTGAGAGACCTGACATTCATTTTTCCGCTTTTCCCGTGATTGGGCAGGTCAACAGCGATTCCACCCACTGACGAAAGCTGTCTTTCCCAGATTCTGGAGTTCATTCCGGCTCCATGGATAAAAAGAACATCTCCATCTCCAGCAGCATTCACCTCAATCTCACCAATCCTGATTCTCCTCCCATCTCCCATCCCACTCTCACTCCCCGTAGATGACATGCCTTATGTGCTCAGGAACCTCCTCATCACCTTCATAACCAATTGCCCTGTCCACAGCGTGTCTGACAGCATATCCGGCAATGTGGAGAATTGTTTCGTTGTATTCATTGTCCTTCTCCATGCTTCCCGTGCAGGGGTAGCTGTGATGTGCCTCAGCAACAACATCCCACAGTTCCCTGATTCTTGAGAACTCAAGCTCTCTCAGCCTTATACCAACATACCACGCACATCCACAGGGCTGGCTCCTTAATATTCTCACACCGGATATTTTCTTTCTGCCATCCACCCTACGACAGTCAATCTCAAACTCAGGATAGCCCATTCCCATCTCCCTGATAAACCTGTTAATCACGGGATGTTCCTCACTCTCTCTCAGAATGCAAAACGGCTTCGGAGCTGAAAACTCAATTCCAAGCTCACTGCATCTCTCCTTTATCTGCTTTGCAAGCCCGGCACTGCACCACCTCGGCTCCTCAACAGGAATTATGTACGCCCTGTATCCAAGCTCTGAAAGCCTTTCAGGAAGGGATATCAGAATGTCAGGATGAAGATTTATGGCCACCGCAATGTCTGCCCTTGGCATCTCCTTTGGAAGAAAATCATCAGGCTCCTCTATGAAATCCGGAATGTTTGCAGGGTCTATCATTCCGAAGGTTGCAGTTATGTTTCTTGAGAAACTGTAGACATTTTCCTTGCACTGCACACATCCATCAATGCCGCATGCTCCATATGAGGGGCATGAATTTCTGTAGTTCATGAGGTTCGCTATGAACCTCTCACCAAACTCACCGTGATAAAAAACGGTCAGCTTCAAATCAGATCTGAACTTGATCTGTTCAGGTTCCATGTTCTTGAAGATCACGAGAGAAATATTACTGTTTCCTTTTTATCTCTGCACCCGTTATCCTGGACATACCCGGAGGCAGGAATTTTGCAGTCTCATCTGGAGTCGCAATTGCCCTTACGATGTGCTTCTCATCCTCTCTGGCAATTTCAGCCAGCTTTCTCGCCACCTGAATGCTCATTCTGTTGAACTCAACATCCCCGATATCAACAATCACGTAATAGTCAGAATGCCTCGAAACACCTTCAACAGGTCCACCGAGAAGCCTCAGATTTGCAAGATCAACTCCTATGGCTGCTTTAAGAGATACCTTTCTGTAGTTTCTCTTTCCCTCAATGAAAAAGCTTCCTTTCGGGAGATACTCCCCCGGTTTTGCCGCTCTCTTCACCTGATCGGGAAGAACATAGTAGACCTCTCCGCTGTACCTTCCTTCCTTCCAGAGGGCAGAATAAATTGCTGCAAACTCACAGGCCTCAATTATGCTCTTTTCACCGGCATTCTGACCATTTTTCAGAATTGCCGCAGTCCCTCCAGGAGTTTCGGTGTGGAAGAAGAGATCATTCCTTTCCAGGTGCTTTGAAACAACCTCCTCGTTCATCTCTGCATTTCTTCCTCCAATCACCAGATACCCCTCAGATGTCACATACCATCTGTATCTCTCGTACCACTCTCTCCTCCTTGCGATTCTGAGTGAGGAAAGCATTTTCGTATCTTCAACTTCTTCAGCTCTTTTCATCTCCTCCTCTGTTTTCTTTAAGGCTGCAGCAACACCGTTAAGCTTTTCTCTGAACTTTTTGGCTTTTGAGTAATACTCATCGGCAATCTCATGGATTGTCTTTCTCAGCCATAGCCTGATTTCATGGCCATCAACCTCCACATCAACTGCATTCTCCTCCGGAACAATTCTGATGACTTCTTTGAGCTTACCATTCTTTTTTTCCCTGGTGACTATCTCTGCAACCTCCTTCCAGCCCTTCATTTCGACGGCCCTTCTGAATGCTGAGTGAATTGCCTCTATCTTCTGGTAGTTCTCGTATATGATGTCTCCGGTTCTCTTCAGCCTCTCCATCTCTGATTCAAACCTCTCCTTTGCCTCAAGCTGACTTCTGTACCTTGCTCTGAGCCTTTCAAGCACCACATTCTTTTTTTCAATTTCTTCAATCCTCTGAACAGTCTTTGAAGAGAAAAAGGAGTCAACTGCCTCCCAGTAGGTCTCAAAATATTTTTTCTCGAATTCTCTGTACTTCAGAAGCTCAACGGGCTGATAGTCTATGAAATTCCCATCATCAACAACTATGTGAGGCACGATTTTTTCCGGGCTGTAGATCTCATGCATTGCCTTCAGAATTTTTTCAATTTCATCATCGCCAAGCTCTTTACCACTCTTTTTCCTTTCAACTCCAGCTCTCTCGAGGATCTCCTCAGCATACAGTCCTCCTGTACCAAGCTCAAGTGCAATAATCCTCACCACTTCCCTCTCATCCAGAATCGCCCTGAAGTCATCAACGCTTTTCATTTCTTTCGGGTTTGCCCTCGCTTCAGGAAATCTGTATATCGAGCCGGGTTTTACCGTGTGCTTCAGTGGCATTACGACCCTAAGGTTGCTGTCCAGAAGAATCACATTTCCCTTTGAAAACAGCTCTGCAACGAGATGCTTTTTCTCCTCTCTCTCGAAGTTCAGCAGGATAACTCTGTCAAAGTCATGCTGCTTCACTTCAGTCAGTCTGGCACTCTCTAAGTGCTTCCTCAGAAGCATTGCAAAGGAAGAAGGAAATCTGGGACTTTCTCTTGGAAATCTTGTTGGATGAAATCTCACTCCTGCCTGAATCACAAGATCAACCCTCTCATCACCTCTCAGCTTGATCCGGATCTCATCCGGAGGGTGATGATAGATCTTGTCAACCCTTGCACCCTCAATTTTCCCGGAAATTTCCCTGATCACTATGGATATGTCGAGAGAGGACATTGATCTCATGGCTCTCAGATTTTCATTCGGGCTGTTATTATAATTGTCTTCCCCGACTCTCCCGAAAGCCGGAAAATAGCAGAATCATGGATGGGTGTACACAGCCCTGACCCCTCTCTCAACCTCCTCCACCCTGCAGAAAGCATACCTCTCAAACTGCACCACACTGTTCACGGCACCTCTCACGTTGCTCTCTGCAAACCCTTCCACCTTTCCATCGGGAGTGAGAACCTCGCATCTCACTGCCTGCGATTCAGGAAGCCAGTGTATGATGTTTCTGCCCTTCCTTGCCTCTTCGATCTCGTCCCCCAGATACACCGCTTTGCCATTTTCCTGGATTTTCACATTGCAGAATCCCTTCAGTCTGACCTCTCTGCCCTTGAAGCTCTCGTAATCGTCCCTGGTTATGTAAACGACCCTCTCTCCCCTCAACTTTCTCGTTCCTATATTCCTTGACGGATGAAGCGGGAGTTCAATGTCTTCAACTGCTTCCATTCCCTCAATCTCAATTCTGACAGGGCTCCAGACGAAAAAGTACCTCTCTGCCTTTTCATCAACGATTTTCCTGTTCTCGGCGTACAGGTTCTTCAGGCTAACACTCACATCGTTCTCTCCAACTCCAAGCGACAGGAAGAATTTTCTGATCGCCTCAGCCTCGAAGCCCCTCCTCCTCAGTGCTTTTATAGTTGGCAGCCTGGGATCGTCCCAGCCCGCATAAACGCCTTCCTCTATCTTTTTCCTGATCTCGCTCGTGGAGAGCTTTCCGAACTCGTGGATCTTGACCCTTCCCCAGTGCCTCACAACCGGGTAGTCCCAGCCGAAGTACTGATAGATGTACCTCTGCCTCTTCTCGGAATCCGCAAGATCCTTGCCCCTCAGGATGTGGGTCACGCCGAGAACGTGATCCTCTATTGCGGACTCAAAATCGAGGGTGGGGTAGACCACGTACTCATCCCCAACAAGAGGATGATCTGAGAAGATTATCCTGAACGCCACCCAGTCTCTCACAGCAGGATCTCTGTGAGACATGTCCGTCTTTATCCTCAGCACCGCCTCGCCCTCAGCGTACTCTCCGCCAAGCATCTTCTCCCAGTCCTCGAGGTTCTCCTCAGCGCTCCTGTTTCTGTGGGGACACGCCATGCCGGCATCCCTGTACCTCTTGAACTCGTCCCTCGGACACCTGCATACGTAAGCATGGCTCATCTCGATCAGCCTGACAGCATAATCGTAGTACATGCCTATCCTCTTCGACGCATAGACTATCTCGTCTGGCCTGGCATTCAGCCATTCACAGTCCTCGAGGTACCAGTCGTAAGCCTCCAGCAGCGGCCTCTTGGTCCTCGGATCTGTGTCATCGAACCTCAGAATGAACTTCCCGTCGTACATCCTCGCGTACTCACTGTTCACGATGATGCCCCTCGCCGAGCCGAGTGTCGGTGGGCCGTTGGGGTTTGGAGCGAAGCGCATGACAACCTCGCCCCTCTCCGCGTTGGGCAGTGGAGGGAGCTGGTAGCTCTTCCTCGTCTCTTTCTTATCCTCCGAATACCTGCTGAACAGCTCTTCTTTCTCGTCTTCACTCAGGTTTTCAAATTCGGCAATCACCTGCCTGATCCTGTCAAGAACTTCCTTAGCGTTTTTCCTGAGCTCTGGATTCTCTGCCAGAACCTTGCCAATAACCGCCTTTTCACTGGCCTTTCCGTACTTCTTTGCATTCAGCACAACATGCTTCCATACCACTTCATCCATCAGTAATCCCTCTCCACCAAGTAGTCTGCGAGTTCCATAAGGTGGAATTTGGCTGGAGAGTCGTCAAGCACGTTGAGCTGAGATTTGGCGAGCTCTATGTATTCCCTTGCTCTGTTTCTGGCGTACTCGACTGCTCCACAGTCCACAAGCTTCTTTATGTCCCTCTCGAGCTCCTCCCTGCTCGCCTTTCCCTTCCCGAAGGTATCGAGCTCCACTCCCTGTTCGAAAGCCTTTATGACGATCAGCGTTTTCTTTCCCTCAACTATGTCACTTCCCCAGTCCTTACCGATCTTGTCCTTTCCCGTGATGTCCAGCAGGTCATCGTGGATCTGGAACCCGATTCCGGAGTAGACACCGTAGTTCCACAACGCTCCCTCAACATTCCTGCTCTCTCCGAAGAGGATGGCAGGAATTGAGGCTGAAATGCCTATGAGCACGCCAGTCTTTTTCCTGACCATCTCTATGTACTCCTGTTCGCTAACGTCATTCCTCTCCTCAAAGCTCATGTCCATGTACTGACCCTCGCATATCTCCACGCAAACTCTCGCAAGACTGCTCACCGCCCTGACGACGTTATGAGGTTCGGCATCGCTTTTTGCAAGAATTTCGAAAGCCTCGGCGTAAAGGGTGTCTCCGGCGAGAATTGCTGTTGGAACGCCATACAGAGTGTGTACGGTCTTCACACCTCTCCTCATCTCGTCCTCGTCCATGATATCGTCATGTATCAGGGTGAAATTGTGGATAGTTTCTATCGCGATTCCCGCATGGATCGCCCTTCTGCAGTCATGGCCTAATGCCTCTGCGGAGAGCAGGGTTATGACAGGTCTGAGCCTCTTTCCCCCCGCTGAAAGGTAGTGTCTCGCTGCCCTGTAAAGCCCGTCAGGCTCTCCAGTGCTCAAAATTCGCCGAATTTCCCTGTTTACAAGTTCAGCCCGATCTTTTATTATATCAGAAATCATGGAATCTCCTCCTGGTGAACTCAAAGAAGTTCAGCTCTCTAAACTCTATCCACTCCCTGAGCAGTCCTGAAATGAAGACATGCATTCTGTGCAAATCATAAACGTGTTCACATCCGGTCAGGAAGAGTGTTTTTTTCATACCCTCGATGAAGTAATTGATTCTCCTTTCAACCTCCTCATGACTTTCTGTTGCTGGTTTGAGAAACGGCAGTGCAGAACTCGCAATTTTTGCCCCCAGTGCTATTGCCTTGGCTGCGTCTATTCCATTCCTTATACCACCCGTAGCGATTACCGGCAGAACATCATGACAGTCAACAATGGAGAAAGCTGTCGGTATCCCCCAGTCCCAGAAATCCTGAGCAACATCCTTCATGATATCCCCTTTTATCCTGTAAACCTCCACTCCACTCCAGCTTGTTCCACCCTTTCCACCAACATCTATCGCCTTAACTCCGGCCTCCCTCACCGTGAATGCTACCTCCCTGGATATTCCGGCTCCCGTTTCCTTCACCATAACAGGCACCTTGAGCTCTGATGCAACCTCCCTTATTGCAGAAAAACCTCCCTCAGCACCTCTGTCGCCTTCAGGCTGAACTATCTCCTGAAGAAAGTTGAGATGGATTGCAAGAGCATCCGCATCAATCATCTCAACAGCCTTCTCAGCATACTCTATTCCTTTCTCGATTATCTGGGGAAGTCCCACATTGGCGTATATGAAAGCACTGGGTGCGTACTCTCTTACAACAGAGAATGTATCCACCACACTTTCGTCCTCTATTCCAGCTCTCTGACTCCCTACACCCATACCGATTCCCGCATTTTCAACTGCAATAGCAAGATTCTTGTTTATTTTGTAGGTTTCGGGGTGGCCTCCTGTCATGGATGCTATGAGGAATGGAGCATTCATTCTTTTCCCCAGAAATTGGACCTCCAGAGAGATATCATCGTAATTGACCTCTGGCAGGGGATTGTGAACAAACATAACATCCTCAAATCCTGTGTAGCTTGATTCCACCTTCTCTTTCAAACAGATGTTTATGTGATCGAGCTTTCTGCTTGAAGTCGTCATCGACAATGATTTGGCAGTGTGCTTTTAAAACATTTCTTTGTTCTCAGGAAAATCCATGCTGCTGCTGGATAGGAAAAGCAGAACCATCCTGGATTCTTCATCAATTCGTAGCTCTTTTTTTTCAGTAATTGCTTTCAAATAAACCACGAAAACCTCGCTGAAGACAATGACATTTAAGCAGAGAGTGTATTTACCTTTCAATTCCGACAAATCAAGCTCCCCTTCAAGATGGTTTGATAATTACATTGGTGTCAACAAACGCCTTCAAATCCCCCATTCGTCTTCTACTTCTCCGAGCAACTTCTCAAGATTCTTACCTTTGAACTTCCCGTGAAGCTTCTTCAGATTGTATTCGAGCATAATTTCTCTCTCAAGTCTCTCGACTACCCTGTCCAAATCCACCTGTTTCAAAAACCTCATCTGGTATTTTGAGCTTAACAGTTATCTCGCTCATATACGACACCTTCATAAATTATTTGCGTGTAACTTATTTAAAGGGTTCTCTGCCTTGGAATTCATGGAACCTTCAAATCAGAGTTTCACAAGCCCCTCATCCAGCTATTAACCAGTACTCTTTGTTTAAGTCGAAAGTCATACAACTCACAATTCCGAAATTTTGCAGAATAACTTGTTCAGGTTCTTTCTCAATTTTTCGAGGTTATTTTTGTCTCTCAAGTCCCCACTCTTCAAGTCAACTGTTGCGATGTATAGTTTTGTCTGATCGTCGAACTTGTAGGGAAGATGATCGGAATTCAGGAGTCCTGTTCCCTTTGAGTGATCGCCGATCCTCTCATCCCAAGGGTAAAGCAGAACGATTTTGCTGCACTTGAATTTCTTCGAGTAGGCAAACACCTGGTAAATGTCGTCCTGAGATACACCGAAATACGGCTTGCAACTGTCGAGAATCTTGTATTTGGTGTCAATTATCAGCTTTATATTCTTTCCATCTTCGGTGAAAATTATGTCCGGGATGAGTCTGAAAGAATGTTTCGGCCTTTCGATTAGCCATCTTCTCTTTGTCTGAAGATGTATCTGACAGTTGCTGAACTCGGTATCGCCAAGTATGTCACCTCTGTGCTTTCTCAAAAACTCGCCGATAAATTCTTCGAACAGCACGTTCATGTCGAACAGCAGCGAGAAAGTCCTGAACTGCGAACTCTGCAATTCAAGGGACATGTTTTCGAGGAAAAGCCTTGACAGGTTTATGAAAGGTTCGTAATCTTCATTGAGTCTGTTGAACCTGATTTTTTCAAAATCCAAAATCCTGACCGGAACAAGGGTGACACCATCAAAAATCGAGAGGATATTCTGAAGCAGGAGCCAGTTCTCCCTGCTTTTAACCCTTGAAGACAGTAGATGGCACGTGTACTTCAGTATCCTGTTTATCATGTTGTCCTCGCTGAGCTCAAAGTATGAGCAGTGTATCCTGTCGTGAACTGGCTTTCTGATCTGCCTTGACAGCACTACTTTGCCCTTAACAAACCGTAAGTCTTCCGTTCTTCTTTCGTAGTCCCTCCGATAATTTCTTTTCAGTGTCTCAAGAAGATTTTTCGCAAAGAGGTATACGATGGATTCGTAAAGGTCTGACCTTTCCTTCTTCAGCCTTGACAGGCCTGCCTCTTTTAGCTTCAGCCTTTTTGTGAAAGATAACATGAACAGCAGATTTCTCGTTGCCTCTTCTACTTTCTTATCATAGCTTTTCTGATCTTCATCCTCCCAATCCTTCCTATACAGCTTTGGAAGAATCTGTATTGTCGTCTTGCCAACAGTAATAATCCCTACGTAGTTCCTGGCTTTGACTGTTCCCCACGAAGGTTCAAAGATTGTCGCTTTCGTAACTTTGTTTATTCTCCTGAGCCGATTTTCCAGCTTTTTCAACCTATCTCTATCTTCAGGTCTTTCAGGGGCTGAGTATTCGAAGAGAGTTACCGTCTTCATTGCTCCTCATTAGATGGACGGGGTCATTCGCTTATCCCGGCCACGCTGAGCATTGCTTTAATGAACTCCCCACCATCAAGCTCTTCAATCCTGTACACCTTTGCATCTTCCTCGTAAACCAAATTGTTGTCCATGAAATCCTTGAGATCCACTTTCTCAACGAAACCATTTGGAAACTCTCCGATCAAATGTATCAGCTTCTCCCAGTCGTTGTAGAAATACTCCTGAAGCAATGGAACAACTTCGTAGTACCAGATGTGTCTCAGCGTCTCAACTTTGCCATCTTTTAACTTCAGCAAATAGCTATGTCCGATCTGGTGATCTCTATCGTAGATAAGCTGTATTTTCTGATTGAGAACATACAGGGCTTTGACTGCAAGCTTTTTCACATCTTTGGGTTTCGGATTTCTATTATCTATACCCTTCAGTTCCCAGCCATTTATTAACCTGACAGCATTATCCTCACTTTCAACGTTTTCAGCCAATTTGAGCTTTTCAAGCAACACTCTGTACGACGGCATCACCTCAATGAACCCGAACCTTCTCCTCAAAGCTACGTCGATCAGGGCTATGCTTCTGTCTGCAGTGTTCATCGTGCCGATGATGTGGAGGTTGGGTGGAACTGCAAACGGCTCTTTTGAGTAAGGAAGCGTGACGAATATCTGATTCTCTCCTCCAAGCCTTTTGTCGGCTTCGAGCAGAGTTATGAGCTCCCCGAAGATCTTTGAAATGTCTCCTCTGTTTATCTCGTCGATTACGAGGTAGTACTCATGAACCGAATCGGAAGTCCTGAAAAGACTTTTTAGTTCTTTCTCATCCAAAAAGATAAGATTGGCCCAAAGCTCTTTTTTAAGCTTGCTGTACTCTTCAAGAACATTATTTTTCGTTGCTATGATGCCCTTTTCGAATTCCTTTAAATTTTTCAACAAATTCTCAGAGATCTTCGAGAGTTCTGGGTGGTCATTTTGGTTTTTGAGAATCTCACACATGGCTTTAATTGCCAATCTCTTGAAAATTCCATCTTCAACTACGAACTTCACTCCATTTTCAGCCGGAACTGGCTTGAGACCTTCGACGAACTCTTCGTAAGAATAGGATGGATGAAAGGTAACGAATTCGTAAAGTTCGCGATTGCCGTTCTTTTTCGCTTCGACATAGTTCCTCGCGAGCCAGGTTTTGCCCGTTCCTGGAGGGCCGTAGAGGATGAGTTGTTTTTTAGACTTTAGGATGTTGGATATCCTCTCGAAGTCTTTTGACTTCTTTTCGGCATCCTCTGTCTTAGCTCCAACCATCTTGTCAATTATTTCCTTTAGCTCTGGTACTCTCTCGACGTCTTCGCCAGTGAGTTCGGTGATCGTTCCAGCAAACTGCTTCGGCGAATCTATGTTCAGATTTACCTCATACCATCTCACTTTACGGTAAATTGGATATTCCAGTTGGAGGTCTATTTCAGGTTTCGAATCTACTACACCTATTCCAATAATTTTCTGGACACCTTTTTTTGCGAGTAAAATATCTCCTATCGACACATCTTTTATGAACTTCCACAATTGAGCAGAATCTTTGTATCCAAATCTGCTCATCTCAGTTTTGAACGTTTTGTAGTTGTTTATATTAAATAGAGCATCTTTGAGATTTTCTGCAGCCTCTCTCCAGCCCACACAAATTATTCCTCTTTTAACACAAATATTCCAGTATTCTGCCCTTGTTCCTGGCGCTATTAGCCAAATTCTCCTTCCATAATTTGGTTTTTCTTTGCGTTTACTTTCATACTTATTTAAATAGAATGCAGCTTCGAACATATTGTTTATACCGGCATCATTCGCCGCATTCCTCAAAACATCTAATAACTCAAATAAGTCATTTGTACTCAGATTCCACCACTGTACAAACTTTCTAAGTTCTTCAAAACCTTTTAGGAGATCCTGTGGGAGGGTTCCAGGATCTTTTACATAGCCCCAGAGAGGCATAAACAAGTCGGGTCTTAAAATTGCCAGCCAAGTGGTTAAAGTAGTATGTTTGACATTAAATTCCTTGTTTTTAATAGCATCGTAATTAGCTTTAATAGCCTCAAGGTCGCCATCTTTTAATGAATTGGCGAAATCTACAAAATGTTCATTGTTAACTAAACTCAGTAAAATTTCTTTTTCAGGCCTGCCTGCACTTGCAATGAAGCTTAAAAGAAACCTGCAGTTTTTTGGGACATTTTTAGAGATGCTCAAGATCTTTTCAATATCTTCTTCGCTGAATGGCTGATTTTGATCGATTTTGTTATAAATGATACTCCTTATTTGCTCAACACTCTCCATAAATTCTTTCTCAACGCTACCCCATTCTCCCTTAAAATTGTTCTTCAGTTCTTGTAACACTGTAACTATATTGCCCATACTTTTTTTGTCAAAGTAATTGAACATCATGTCGATCTCAATATTTATTTCAAGTTTAGAGAGCCTCCCTACTTCTGAAAGGTATAATTTTTTCAATTCTTCAAAAGCTCCTAAATACCCCTCATAATCATATCTCTCAACTTCAAAGTATTCTTCAAGGAATCTACGAGAGCAGGAGTTTATTACAGGATATTTACCAATGCGTAGCTTTCCAAACAGTTCTCCAAGAATATTGAAAAGTATTCTTTTTAATGCTTTGAATTTCTCGACACTTTTTGGATTCCAACCTTTTAACATTGAATAAAATCTCTCAACCCATAACTCGTCAAATTTTTCCGAAGACGCTACATCCAATACAAGCTTTCGTAGCTCGAGGATTGCTTTTTGGTTTCTCTTGTCTTGTATAAATGAAGAAACAATTAGTGCTTGCTGTGACCATATTAACTGATCCTTCCCTCTTTTAAATAGAGTGTTTAAAAGTTTCCTACTTTCTTCAATGTTCTCGGTTTCTGAAAGGCCGTTTACGATCTCTTTAATCTTTTTTAAATTTTCTAACCACCAGCCACCGGTTAGATCATAATGTTCTCCTATCGGATTCTTTGACGCCAAATCTCTCCAGTGTTTTAGCAATTCTACGATCTTTTCTTTATTCTTTATTTTCATGTGCCTTACCTCCTGTTTACAAATGAATTTTAACTTTCATTAATTTTATCAAACACCTTCTTTACATTTCCCCAATAAATCAGCTTTCTTTCCGATTTAATTTTTTCTTTATTCACAAATAGCACCCCTTCCTGATCTTCAGTGACTAGTCCATCTAAGAGTAGTTCTTTTAAAGTCAATTCCACTGGTATATTGGGTTTCACAATGCTGTAATAAATTTCCACGTCGACATTTTTCAATGCTTCAAGGAATTCTAAAATATCGCCTTCGCTAACCCCACTCTCCTTTCCTGCAAAGTGCTGAAGGTAATATATTACATTCAAAAGCAAAAATCTCCTCCTTCCTGCCCTGAGCCAGTCTTCACCCGCGAAATACTCCTCCGGCACTATTCCCCGAATTTTCCTCTTCTCGTCCTCCATCGGTCAGACCTCCACACTTCCCCCATCCTCAAGCACAACCACACCCTCAAAATTCTCCACAAACCATTCGTGGTTAGTGGTGTGCACGGGAATGATCACATCCGGGTCGATCTGCTCGATAATCCACCTCAGGTCTTCCTTCGACGCATGCCCTGAGGCGTGGTAGCCCTTGATGAACTCCGGAGCCAGTTTCCCGTCTTTCAGCACCATTTTAAAGCCGTAAACCTTCAGATTGAACTCATTCAGCCAGTGGTGCAGCCTGAGGAAATCGAACTCCTGCTCCTCGCTGAACGCCTCGCTTGATGAGTAGATGTAAGCCCCACCTTCTGGCTTTATGTCGAGCAGGTGCTTCATGTCGTAGAATGAGAAGCATAGAATGTAGTTCTCCGGATTTTTCGAAATCTCTGCCGGATCAACGAACTTTTCACCCCACTTTTCCATGATAATTTCCGTTTCCCATTTGGCTCTTGACCTGTCTTTAATCTCGTAATAGATGCGAGCATCTCCCAACCTGCAAACTCCTTCAGCGCACTCGATGGCATGAAGCATGTAAGCGTCTTTTGGCGTTATAACAAGCTCTCTTCCAGTTTTTTTTAGCAATTTCCAGAAAAGTTTCGAGTCTTTCAAAATTTCTCGGCGAGAAATCGGCTATGACAATTCTCTCCGACTCTTCAACAGCCTTGAGACAGTTCTCAAATACTGTTTTTTCGGATTCATTCACGTCTTCTCTCGAAGTTCTTGTTCCCTCTATAATCAGAACCCGTGCATCCCTACTTCTTTTGACAAACTCCTTGGTTTTGGCAGCGTTTTTGCCGTGAAGTCTAAGGTCTCCAGTATACGATACTGCCACATCCCCGTAGATGATGTACGCATTGGCCCCGTAGATTGAGTGATCAACTTCAAATGATCTAACCTCGAATGGGAGAGCAGCGTCAGAGATGTGGCACACTTCTCCAGCTTCGATCCTCTTTGTCCCAGGCCTGCTGGAGACGAAGTCCACGAGATCGCCAGAAAATTCGGAAGTGCACACGAATTTCCTTCCAACGTAATTGCTACTTTTGGATTTGAGATATCTTCCATCTCCCTGAGGAGCTTTGGGGGAGAAGTATGCTATCTCTGATCCGATCTTTGTTTGCGAAGCGTCTCTCAATGCTTTGAGGATGGCAATGGATATTGGTGAAGCGACTATGGCAATGTTTTCGTTGAGTAGGCCAATGTTCCCGCAATGGTCCATGTGGGCGTGGCTGAGAAGAACAGCCTCGACATTGAGCTTGGGATACGTTGAAACGTCTAAATCGGATGGTATCAGGTCTTTTCGGTAAACATCTATCTTTGGAATCAAGTTGAGGTGAATGAGATCGTGGATACTCCTTCCGCCCCTCTCTGTCAGAAACTCTTGAAAATATTTTCCGTATTTCGCGAAATTCATGCCGAAGTCCAGGAAAACTCCTCTGCCGTTTTCTTCAACGTAGATCTTGTTACCGCCTATGGTTGCTGCTCCGTCATATACAGTTATCTTCATTCTTCCTCCTCCTCAAACCTGGCAATTGTGGAATAGTATCCTTTCAGACTGGCCATGGACTGCTGGACCCTTGACAGGTTGTTGTAGGCGTTGCTGACATGCCTGGACAGCGTTTCGAACTTCGAATCCACATCGCTGATGTATCTGCCAAGCACATCGATCTTCTTCTGGATCTCCTCGGCCCTCCTCGAAATCTCCTGGGCCTGAATCCTCGCAGAAACTAAGCTGAGATATGCGGGAAGCATTGAGGGAGATGTTAAAATAACACCTGACTTTGCCGCCTCGACCGCAATATCTGGCTCCTCAGAAACTAAGTGGTAGAAGATCGTATCTGAGGGCACAAACATGAGCGCAAAGTCAAGCGTGTTATCCTTTCCAACATACTTGCTCCTTATACTCTCAATATGTCCTCTGATATCCTTTAGGAACTCCTTCCAGTATTTTTTCTTCTCAGCCTCACTCTCTGCCTCACTGTACTTCCTAAAGTTTTCGAGGGGGAATTTTGAGTCTATGCAGAGATACCTGCTGTCCTCCACTGCAATACACGCATCCGGTATTCCGTGGCCGATATTCCTCTGGAAATGCAGTCTGTTCTGCGGAAAAATGTCCTTCAGCAGTTTTTCGAGCTGGAGCTCGCCAAATTTTGCCCTCGCATGCTTTACCTGAAACATTGTTTTCAGATCAGAGGTGATTGCCTTGAGATCTGCTGAAGCTTCACTCAGCTTTCCAAGATCCTCCTGAATGCCCAGCTCTTTGAGTGAGGTTGCAAAAGCACCCTTTATCACATCGGAATTCTTTGAGATTGCCGACGCGAAGAGACTCTCGAAGATTCCTGCTGAGTTCTGGAACGTCTTGGAAACCGCACCCTCAACCCACACCGGTAAGCTTCTGTTCAAATCTTCGAATTTTCTGCTGACTTCTTCTATTCTGCTCTCGGCACCTCTCTGCCTGATGATAACATACAACATCACTCCAAAAACTGCGAAGAACAGTATTGTGTCATAGTAATCGGTCACCTGCATCCCACCACCTAAAGTTGATTGGCTTAATGTTACTTAAATTTTTTGTTCAAGTTTAAAAGTTAATGCATCGAAAACATGTTCGATCTATGATGAACACTGCAAAAATACAGGGACAGAAACACAGATAATAGGAGATAAAACCCTCACATTTCAAACCGAGGATTTTTAATTCATTCTGAAGCCGCTGTGATTGCTTTTCCCAGCTCTGTGAGCTCTATTTTCACCTGTCTGCCGTACTTTTCTCTCCTGACAAAACCCGCCTTCTCCAGCTTTGAAAGATGGTGGCTCAACCTGCTCCTCTCGCTCTGAAACTCTTTGCTCTTCTTCACAATTCCCGGATTTAGCCTTACAACAAGCTCGTCGAGAGACGATGCTCCATCACCCACTGCACTTAGAATCTCCATCTGTTCTTTTCCGGGAAAGGCAACAGGAAGAACGGGAATTTCAACAACCTTCTCGATTCCGATCTCCTTCCCATTAGCATCGTACTCGGGAATGGAGGAGAACATTCTTGAATTTGTTATGCTGGCCGCAATATAGGCTGCTACCGGGTAGGTTCTGAGGGACCCTGAGACGTTGAGCACAGCCTCATTTCCAGACTCCTTTTCCCTTTCAATGATGTTCACAAGCTCGATTGCTGCACCCATGACGTTGACTTTATCCACCTCAGCAATCTCCACATCAAATATCGGTTTCAGCTCCTTGGCAACCTCCTTCACCACTTTTCTCGCAAATTTCTCCCCGCTTGTTTCAGGTTTACCTACAACCAGAATGATTTTTGTTACAGGAAGCTCCCTGAAGGCACGAATTGATTCAGCGATTCTCTCTTTCGTGTGACCGACAAACGTTATGAGGGTCGCAGGCATGATTAATTGATGTTTGTCACAATACTTAAATTTAATGTTCAATTGAAAGAAAATGGAGCCTGCAAACTCAGAAATCAATCAAAAAGAAAAGATCACCTCTGGGAAGGCAGTATCAGGGGCATGTTTGGTGAGGCATTTCTGCTCACACCGGGATACATTGAGCTCGGAACAGGAACAACTATAATGGCATTGTTTTCCGATTTTGCAAAGTTATCGAGAATCTGCAGATAGTACCACTGAATGTACTCAGGATTGTTTCTCAGGGATTCTCCGATTATCTGGTTCGCCCTCGCAATACCCTGAGCCTCAACCTCCTTCCTCTTTGCCTCAAGCTCCTCTCTCTGAACAACATACTCCATCCTCTCGGCTTCCTGCTTTGCCTGAATCTTCTGCTGAATTGCCTGCTCAACGCTTGAGGGAAGGTCTATGTTCCTGATAAGAACCGCCGTGATCAGAATGCCATAGGGTCTGAACTCATCGTACAGCTTTTTCTCGAACTGAGCCTGAATCTCCTCTCTCCTCTCCGTGTAGAGGTCATCAGCCCTGAACTGAGCAACAATATCTCTGGCATGAGCTCTTATTCTGCTCTCCATCCACACCTCGTAATTTTTCAGAGTCGAGTAAACCTCAGGAGCCTTCATGGGATCGATCTTGTACTGAACAGCCATGTCAAAGAAGACAGGCAACCCTTCAGATGTCAGAGCCTTTATGTGCTCCTCCCCGACCATCTCCATTGTTTTCTCGTATGTTGGCATCCTCACCACCTCGGTTATTATCGGTGTGACAAAATGCAGTCCCGGCTGAAGCGGCTCCTTCTGAACCTTTCCGAGAATCTTTACAACACCGACCTCGGTCTGGTCTATCACAACAATGGCGGATGCCGCCATCACCATCAGAAATACCAGAGCAAGTACCACAGCAGCCACCATCTTTCCTTTCCTGCCCTTTCTCACGCTTCTCACAGGAATGTCTCCTTCCATGTCCCGCCCTGAAAGATAATACTTAAATTTCTTTCGATTCTGAGAAATTTTTGTGTTGATATTCGCTGCTGTTATTCACAAACTTCGTGGAAGCTTTAAATATTCCTGCCGAGCTAAATTCCACATGGATGGCATGGCAAAGATACAGTGGGCAGAGAGGAACATGAGAGTCCTTGCAAGGATAAGAGAGAGATTCGAGTCAGAAAAACCACTTGACGGGCTTAAAATTGGAATGGCTCTTCACGTTGAGGCAAAAACTGCTGTTCTTGTCAGAACTCTTGTTTCGGGAGGAGCTGAGGTTGCAATTACTGGCTGCAACCCTCTCACAACCCAGGATGATGTTGCAGAGGCACTGAGGAGAGAGGGGATTGAATGCTACGCGAGAAGGGGTTTGAGCAAGGAAGAGTACTACCTGGCCCTGAACAGAGTTATTGATTTTGAACCTGACATAATAATTGACGATGGTGCTGATCTGATCTACCTCATTCATGAGAAGAGGAAGGTGATTGCAGACAGAATTCTGGGAGCAAGTGAGGAGACGACAACCGGGGTGAACAGACTAAAGGCCATGGAGAGGGACGGGGTGCTCGCATTTCCTGTCATAGCTGTTAATGATGCCCTGACAAAGTATCTTTTTGATAACAGATACGGAACAGGACAGTCAACCTGGGACGGAATTTTCAGGGCAACCAACACTCTTGTTGCAGGAAAGAAGGTGGTTGTTGTGGGCTACGGATGGTGCGGAAGGGGGATTGCCATGAGAGCCAAGGGGCTTGGGGGACATGTCATCGTCACTGAGGTGGATGAAATAAGGGCTCTTGAGGCTGTTATGGACGGATTTGAGGTCATGCCAATGGATGAGGCCAGCAGGATAGGGGATATCTTCATAACTGCAACCGGAAACAGAGATGTGATAACGAGAGGACATTTCAATCTGATGAAGGACGGAGCCATACTCGCCAACGCAGGTCATTTCAATGTTGAGATAAATGTCGATGAGCTTGAAAAAATGGCAAAACACACAAGAGAGCTAAGACCGGGGCTTAAAGAGTACGATCTGGGTAACAAAAGGCTCTACCTGCTTGCAGAAGGGAGGCTTGTGAATCTTGTCTCAGGAGATGGTCATCCGATAGAGGTTATGGACATGAGCTTCTCAAATCAGGCTCTTGCTGCAGAATACATTGCAAAACGCTGGAACGAGCTTGAGAAAAGAGTTTACAGAATGCCTGAGGAGCTTGACAGGGAGGTTGCCAGGCTGAAGCTCGAGACAATGGGAGTAAGGATTGATTCGCTGACAGAAACCCAGAAAAGGTACATTTCAGACTGGAGGGAGGGGACTTGATCTGGAGCTACAGACCCTATAAAAACCCAGTCGCAAAAAGAAGATATCTGAGGACTGTTTACATCATGTACGCAATCGGATTCATTCTGGTGGTATACAGGTACTACCAGCTTGGTTTAACCGATGAGTTCCTCATCCCCTCTCTCGCGCTTCTGGCCACGATAACATTCTTCTCGGTTCTGATCCTGAGAAAGCCCAAGTTCTGCTACACGGATGTGAACTACATATACACAGGTGGGACAAAAATCAGGAAGGACGATGCAGAGTTTTACCCCGACTTTGAAAATCTGATTGTTGAGGTGAGAGGCAGAGTTAACAAGAACCTCTACTTTGAGAGAAGGGAAGACCTTGACAGGTTTCTGAAAGATGTAGGGCAGGGGAGAGTCAGGCTCTGACAGGTGATGGGATGATCAGCATATACAACCTCCCTCTCTTCAGACCTCCCTCAGAGGCAAACAGCATAATAGTTCAGGCAACCTATGGATGCTCCCATAACAGATGCACCTTCTGTGGGATGTACAGGACAAAGAGGTTCAGGGTCAGAGAGGTTGATGAGGTAAGAAGAGACCTCGAGATTCTGAGAAATTTCCATAGCTCGAAAAAGCTCTTCATTGCTGATGGAAACGCCCTCTGCATCGAAACTGAAAAGCTGATCCAAGTGATGAAGCTTGCAAAATCAATCTTTCCTGAGGTTGAGAGGATCTCAATATACGCAACTCCAATGGATATTCTTGAAAAAGATGATGATGAGCTGAAAGCCCTCAGGAATGAGGGGCTTGAGCTGATATATCTGGGACTTGAGAGCGGAGATGATGAGATTCTGGAGGAGATCAGAAAGGGATGCAGTAGCGATGAGATGATCGAGGCATGCAGAAAGGCCATGAGCTCGGGGATTGAGATGAGCATTACAGCCATAACAGGGCTCGGTGGAAGAGAAAAAAGCTACGAACATGCAAAAAACACTGCAAGGGTTTTGAATGAGATAAAGCCAAAGTACACGGCTTTCCTCTCACTCATTCCGGTTGAGGGGACTCCTGTTTACCTGAAAATTAAAAGGGGAATTTTCAAACCCCTCAGCCAGATAGAACACCTCAGAGAGCTCAGATGGATTGTTGAGGATCTGAACTACAGAACAGTTTTCAGGGCAAATCATGCATCCAACTACCTTCCACTGAAAGCAGAACTTCCCGATGACAGAGATGCCATTCTGAAACTGATTGATTATGCCATTTCACATCCGGAAATTCTCAGGCCTGAGTACCTGAGAGCACTGTGAAGTGTAACTCTCAAGTTTTATCCTGTTTGAAAAATTTTTTAAATAATCCTTTTCAATTTAAAGCAATGGAAAAGATTGACCGCATGGACCTAAAAATTCTTTCAGAACTTCAGGAGGATGCGAGAAAGAGCCTGAGAGAGATAGCAGAGAAACTGGGAGTGACAGAAGCGACGATATACAACAGAATAAACAAGATGAAAAAAATGGGGATTATCGAGAAGTTCATTCCTGTGATAAATTACTCAAAGCTGGGTTTTGACCTCATCGCAGTCATAGGGATAACCGCAAAGGGTGGAAAGGTAATCGAGGTTGAGAAGCTCTTGGCAGAGCTTCCGAATGTCACTGCAGTTTACGATGTTACGGGAGAGTTTGATGTCATAGCAGTGTCAAAATTCAGAGACAGAGATAGCCTCAATGAGTTTGTAAAAGACATAGGAAAGCTTGAATTTGTCGAAAAAACCTACACAATGCTTGTTTTAAATGTTGTGAAGGAGACACACATGATAGACATAGAGAGCATTTTTGAGGAGAGGCAGTCCTGAAGTTTCCTGGCAGGGAAAACATATTAAAATGATTTTACACTCAAAGATTTTCAATGGCAAGAAAGAAAGAGAATCAGGAAAGTTCGGTGGAGATGCAGGAAAATGAATCCGAGATGATCGATGCTGCTGAGGGTGCTGTGGATATTGAGGATCTGCCATTTGTGGGTCCTGCAACTGCTGAGAAGCTGAGAGGTGCGGGCTACTATTCCATAGAGGCAATAGCCGTTGCATCACCTCAGGAGCTGAGCAGTGTTGCCGAGATAGGAGAGTCCACAGCTGCAAAAATAATAGCCGCTGCAAGGAAGCTGGCCAATGTTGGCGGATTTGAGACCGGGGATGTTGTTTACGAAAGAAGAAAGAAAGTGGGAAAGATAACAACAGGAAGCCAGGCTCTTGATAACCTGCTTGGCGGTGGAATTGAAACTCAGGCAATTACCGAGCTCTTCGGAGAGTTTGGAAGTGGAAAAACACAGATATGTCATCAGGTTGCTGTTAACGTTCAGCTTCCTAAGGATAAGGGAGGGCTTGATGGTGCTGTTGTTGTAATTGATACGGAGGGCACATTCAGACCTGAAAGAATAATCCAGATGGCGGAAGCCAAGGGACTCGATCCTGACAGGGTTCTGAAGAACATATACGTCGCTCAGGCCTACAACTCAAATCATCAGATGCTTCTTGTTGACAACGCAAAGGAGCTTGCCAACAGGCTGAAAAAGGAAGGAGTTAATGTAAGGCTTCTGGTTGTTGATTCCCTCACCGCTCACTTCAGGGCCGAGTATGTGGGAAGAGGTACCCTGGCAGACAGGCAGCAGAAGCTCAACAAGCACCTTCACGATCTGCTCAGGTTTGGGGAGATATTCAACGCTGCGATTGTTGTTACAAATCAGGTTATGGCAAAGCCGGATCAGTTCTTTGGTGATCCGACCAAGCCCGTTGGAGGACACATAGTTGCCCACACAGCAACATTCAGGGTTTATCTGAGAAAGAGCAAGGGAGAGCTGAGGGTCGCAAGGCTCATTGACTCCCCTCATCTGCCCGAGTCCGAGGCGATATTCAGGGTAACTGAAAAGGGAATAGAGGACAAATAGGCTGGAGCAGCAATTCAGGATTAACCTTAAAAATAGCGTTGCCCTTTTCGGATCATGGACACTGAGGAAAAGCTGAGACTGGCATTGAGAAATGTGGAGGAGGTTGTGACTGAGGATGAGCTGAGAGAGCTTATTGAGAGTGGAGGGAAGCTGAGAGCCTATGTTGGTTACGAGCCAAGCGGTGAGATACACTTAGGACACATGATGACCGTGAACAAGCTCATGGATTTGCAGAGTGTGGGTTTCGAGATTGTTGTTCTCCTTGCAGATGTTCACGCTTATCTGAATGAGAAGGGAGATTTTGAGGAGATAAGGAAGGTGGCTGAATACAACAGGGCAGCGTTCATATCTCTGGGACTTGATGAGAGCAAGGCAAGGTTTGTTCTTGGCAGCGAGTACCAGCTTGAAAGTGATTACATTCTTGATGTGCTCAAGATGGCCAGAATGACCACCATAAACAGGGCAAGGAGGAGCATGGATGAGGTGAGCAGGAGAAAGGATGATCCAATGGTCTCTCAGATGGTATACCCCCTGATGCAGGCTCTTGACATAGCCCATCTTGGCGTCACTGTAGCTGTGGGTGGAATGGACCAGAGAAAGATACACATGCTTGCACGGGAAAATCTTCCAAAGCTGGGATATCATGTGCCTGTTTGCATTCATATCCCTATTCTTCTGGGGCTCGATGGAGAGAAGATGAGCTCTTCCAAGGGAAATTACATTTCTGTCAGAGACGATGAGCAGAGCGTGATCAGAAAGATCAGAAAGGCATTCTGTCCTGAAAGGCAGATTCAGGACAATCCGGTTATGGACATAATGAGATACCATGTCTTTCCGAGGTTTGACAGGGTTGTGATTGAGAGAGATGTGAAGTATGGTGGTGACATGGAGTATGAGAGCTTTGAGGAGCTTGCAAGAGACTACTCATCAGGCGAAATACATCCTCTGGATCTGAAGCAGAGTGCTGCAAGGTATTTAAACATTCTTCTGGATAATGCGAGAAAGAGGATGAAAAATATGGGGTGGTGACTTGAGTGATGGTGAGGAAGTAGTTAGGGTAAGGCTTCCCGACAGAAACAAGAGGGAGCTGTTTGGAATTGTAACTTCAATGCTCGGTGCAGGCCACATAAAGGTGAGATGCGAGGATGGAAAGGAGAGGATGGCAAGAATACCCGGAAAGATGAGAAAGAAGATCTGGATAAGGGAAGGAGATGTTGTTATCGTTGTTCCATGGGACTTCCAGGATGAGAGAGCTGATGTGATCTGGAGATACACCAACCCACAGGTTGAGTGGCTTGAATCCAGGGGGTATCTGAAGTTCTGACATGAAAAAGGACATAGCGAGAATTGAAAGACTCCTTGACAGTCTCAGAATAAGGGAAAAGGATAGTGAGTCAAGAAAGATATATGCCGAGGTATTTGATGAGAGAACCCTGAAAACTCTGTACAGGATCTCATCAAAGGGCTACATTCAGGCTCTTGGTGGTGTCGTCAGCACGGGAAAGGAGGCAAATGTTTTTTACGCTGATGGGATTATTAATGGGGAAAAGAAGGAGATTGCTGTAAAGATTTACAGAACCGAAACATCCGAGTTTTTCAAAATGGATGAGTACCTTTTTGGTGACAAGAGATTCGACATGAGGAGAATTTCTAAGAAGGATATGATTTTTATATGGGTTGAGAAGGAGTTCAGAAACCTTGAAAGGGCATTTGATTCAGGCGTGAATGTTCCCGAGCCATATCACTATCTGAAAAACGTTCTTTTAATGGAGTTTCTCGGTGAGAATGAAATTCCCTACCCTTCTCTTTTCGAGATCAGAAAGTATCTCCCTGAAATAACTGACATTTCCGAGCTTTACTCGGAGATAAAGGAAAATCTCAGGCTCCTGTACAGAAAAGCCGAGCTCGTTCATGCTGATCTCAGCGAGTACAACATAATCATGAAATACGATAAGCCCTACTTCATAGATATGGGTCAGTCCGTTCTGAGTGATCATCCAAGGGCCGAGGAGTACTTGGAGAGGGACATAAAAAACCTGCTCAGGTTCTTCACCAAATACAGGATCAGGGAGAGTTTTGAGGATGTTCTGAAGTTTGTCAGAGGTGATTGAGTTGGAGAGCATTGATATAAAGATCCCCCCAGACAGAATAGGAGTTCTCATAGGCAGGGAAGGGTCGGTAAAGAAGATGATTGAGGAGAGAACAGAGTGCAGAATAAAGGTTGACAGCAAGAATGGTGTGATCACACTGACAAGAGGGGAGAATGCGGTGGGATTTCTGAAGGCAAGGGATGTTATAAATGCAATTGCCCTCGGATTCAATCCCGAGATTGCTCTGAAGATTCTGGATGATGACTTTACAATTCTTGAAACAATTGATCTCAGCAGCTACATCTCCCAGAAGGCAATGGAAAGGGTGAAGGGGAGGATAATAGGTAAGGAAGGAAAGATGAGGAGACTCATAGAGGAGACACTGAACGTTCACGTATCAATTTACGACAAGTTTGTTTCAATCATAGGAAACTTTGAGGGCGTTTCAGCTGCAAGAGAGGCGATTGAAATGCTCATTGATGGAGCCCAGCACTCAACAGTTCAGAAATTCATGGAGAGGAAAAAGAGAGAGATAGAGATGAGAAGCATGGACTGGTACAAAATTTCCTGAATCATTCGCAGCTTCAGTTTTGAGGTTCAAAAAAATTGCGACGAAGGTTTAATACCCCTGCATCATTTCTCGGAAAGGTGATTCCATGCATCAGTCTGTAACACCAGAGGAGGTTCAGGAAAGCATTAGGAGCATAAAAAGAAAGATTGCGGTTATGAGTGGAAAGGGCGGAGTTGGAAAATCAACAGTTACAGCTCTCTTGGCATTGAGTCTCGCAAAAAGAGGTGAGAAGGTTGCCATTTTTGATGCAGACTTTCTTGGACCAAGCATACCGAGGCTATTTGGTATGGACAATGAAAGGCTGAACATTTCAGAGGGCAGGTTTGTTCTGCCTGAATCGAGAATTTACGGAATAAGGGTTCTTTCAATCCAGTTTCTCCTCCCTGAGAAAGAAACTCCTGTTGTGTGGCGTGGGCCGATGATAATCGGTGTCATGAATGATCTGCTTGCAAAGACTGACTGGAGGGGTGTTGACTATCTGATATTCGATCTCCCACCGGGCACAGGCGATGCACCCCTCACCCTCATGCAGTCTGTCAGGCTTGATGGGGTTGTGATAGTCACATCTCCCAACGACCTAACATCCATGATAGTAGAGAAGGCCCTGAACATGGCAAAGATGATGAACACCCATGTTCTGGGGATTGTTGAGAATATGAGCTACTTTCAGTGCCCTCACTGTGGTGAGAGATCATACATATTTGGAGAGAAAAAGAGCAGAAGGCTTGCAGAGAAGTACGGAATTGAGGTGATTGCCGAAATTCCGTTAGACCCTGACCTTCCCAGGATCGCAGATGCAGGACAGATTGAGAGCTACGATCTCGATCACTTCCCGGACTTCAGTTTCTGAGCCAGCTCGTAAAGATCCCTGAAGATGAAGTCTGGTTTCACTCCAGTCTCCCTAACCTTCATCTCATAATTTTCCTGATTTGTCACTCCTGAAAGAACGAGTATGCTCTTTATTCCGGCATTCTTCCCTGCAAGCACGTCAACATCAATCTGATCCCCGACAATTGCCACCCTTTCTCTGCTAACACCGAGCCTCTCTATCGCCTGATCAATGATGATCTTTGATGGCTTTCCCACAATCACATCAGGCTGTCTCCCTGTAATCCAGTACAGGGCTCCTATTATCAGTCCCGTTCCCGGAATTGGCCCATCCTCAGCCGGAAAAACCCTGTCGGGATTAACAGCAACATACCTTACCTCACTGTTCAGAGCAAGCCTTAGTGCTTTGGTGAATATGTCAAAGTTTATTCCCCTGTTTGATCCTACAACAAGGTACTCCGCATCTCTGTAATCGACAAGCTCATGGCCGAGATTTATAAGCTCCTCCTTCAGCCCATCCTCACCTGTTGTGAAAACCCTCGTTCTTCCATTTTCCTTAGCAATATGAAGGGCAGTGGCATGGGTTGCGATTATGAGCTCATCCTCATCCACATCAAGTCCGAACTGCCTGAATCTCTCAAACATTATCCTCCTGCTTCTCGTTGAGTTGTTTGAGACAAACACTGTTTTTATTCCCACGTCCTTCAGAATCCGGTATCCATCAATCGCCCTCTCTATGGGCTTTCTGCCTCTCGATATAACCCCATCAATGTCAAGTATTAGCCCTTCAACATTCATCGGGAATAGATCTTGGCCTGACATTATAAACATTGGCATCGAAGATGATAAATTGGAGAAGCTCGTGGTATTCTCATGGTCAGGTTCATCGGCCTTGAGGGTGTGGGAACAAAGTACGAGCTTGAGACAAAATCCGGTGACAGAATTGCCATAATATTTCTCCTCAACAGGAGAATCCAGATATACATTCAGGAAAGGTCATGCGACAGACCGTGTTCCGTTGAGCTTACGGAGACAGAGGCTAAAAGGCTCTCATCGGTTCTTGGAGGTGTACCGATAGAAAAGGAGAGAGAGAGCGTTGAGGTTGACTTCATGGGTGTTCCGGATTTGACACTTGCGATGCACACATATACAATTACAAAAAGACTGCACGGAAAGACAATTGAGGAGCTCGCTATAAGAAAGAGGACAGGGGCGAACATCGTTGCAGTTTCCAGGAGAGGGAAGACAATAATAAGTCCACCTCCACATCTCATATTTGAGGAGGGAGACATCATAGTTGTTATCGGGGATAAGGAGCAGATAGAGCGGTTTGAGAAGGAGATCATGGGGATCTGAATGAATATTGCTCTTGCCGGACTCATCTGTGCAATTCTGGCAGTGGCATCAAAGAAGCTCTCACTTCCTCCAGTTCCTGCATACATTCTTGCGGGACTGATTCTGGGTGAAACTGGATTTGGAGTTCTGAAGGGGGATGAGGTTTCCAATTCTATTGCGGAAGCCGGAGTGATAATGCTGCTCTTTTACATAGGACTCAATCTGAACCCGGGAGAGATATCGGAGAAGAAAAAGACAATATTCCATTCAGGTCTTTACGATTTCGTAATCAACTTCACACTAATTTACGGAATTTCAATTCTCGCAGGATTCACCCACGTGCAGGCATTTCTGATTGCATCTGCCCTCTACATCTCGAGCTCCGCAATAGTGCTCCAGTCCCTGATTGAAAACAGAAAACTCATGTTCAGAGAGTCTGAGGTTGTTATCTGGATAATGGTCTTTGAAGATATAGCGATAGCACTGCTGATAGTCCTTAACAATCCCGAAAGTTCTGATCTTCTTCTTTTCATGGTGAAAATCCTTGCATTTACAGCCCTGACATACTGGCTCTCAAATCACATGCCAAGGCTCCTTGGCATCCTGTTTACCAGGGATGATGAGATTCCGGTTCTGCTTGCATTCACAGCCGCACTTCTCGGAATTGCCTTTGAGGAATTCTTTAGAATTCCTGCAGGTTTCACTGCCATAATGCTCGGACTGATGCTGTCGGGAATAAAGAATATCAGAGAGATTGTGCTTCCGTTCAAGGACGTGTTCCTAGTTCTCTTCTTTTTCTTCTTTGGAATTTCGGTAAATCTGTCTTCAGAGGGTTTTGTGGACGGGCTGATTCTCGCTGCAGCAGCGGTTGCAGGCAAGGTAATATCCGGAATGATAACGGGGAGGTATCTCTTCAGATCTTGGCTTTCAGGGCTGGAGATAGGACTTGACACCGTGGCAAGGGGGGAGTTCTCGATATTCCTGATATTTGCATTTGGAACGGGAAAGGAGGTGTCTGCTGTAACAACAGCCGTCATAATCACATCAGTACTCGGTGCGTTTCTTGCCAAGAATTCTGCAAAAATAAGGAACATGGTTTCAGAATTTGCAGAAAGGAGATTCAGCAGTACTCAATGATATTGTAATATGTATCTCTCCTCACAGGAATTCTTCCAGCCTTCCTTATTGCGGAAATTATCTCATCTGCCATTGCAGGTCTGAATTCCTTTCCTGTAGCTCTCAGAACGTTTTCCTCGAGCATCACTCCACCAAAATCATTCGCTCCAAAATCAAGAGCAAGTGCTGCGATCTCCATTCCCTGGGTTAGCCAGGAGACCTGAATGTTCTTTATGTTATGGAGAACAGTCCTTGATACTGCTATTATCCTTAAATAGTGTAATGGAGGTGCTGGCTCCTTTATTACCCTGTACAGCTCCGTATTTCCTGGCTGAAAGCTCCACGGTATGAATGCTGTAAAACCTCCAGTTTTTTTCTGCAGATCTCTGATCCTGAAAAGATGCTCGATCACATGCTTTTCCTTCTCCAGATGTCCGAACATCATTGTGGCTGTGGTTTTCATCCCGAGCTCATGGGCAGCCTCCATAACCATGATCCACTCTTCAGCCGTGCACTTGTTGCTTATCTCCTTCCTTATCTCGTCTGAAAGTATCTCTGCTCCTCCTCCCGGTATAGAATCCAGTCCTGCCTCCCTGAGCCTTGAGATCACTTCCCTTACACTCATCCCCTCCTTCCTTGAAAGATAGACTATCTCAGGAGGGGAAAGGCTGTGAATGTCAACCCTGAATCTTTTCTTTATCTCCCTGAAAAGATTTTCAAACCATTCTATTCCGAGATCCGGATTTATGCCACCCTGAAGCATTATCTGGGTTGCATTCTGCCTGACAGCCTCAGAAATTTTCCGAAGTATCTCACCGTAGGAGAGAGTGTAGCTTTCTTCAATGCTTTTTGCGTAAAACGCACAGAACTTGCACCTTGAAATGCAGACGTTTGTGTAGTTTATGTTCCTGTCAATGACAAAACCAACCGTGTCACCGCATTTCTTTTTTCTTATTTCATTTGCAATTCTCCCAAGCTCGTGTATGGGGAGGTTAAAGAGTTCAATGGCCTCATCAAATGTCAGATCCTTCCCAGCCAGATTTCTATCAATGTAGTCGGTGCTCATTTACAAGCTCCTCAAAGACCTCCAGACTTTTAACCTCTTTCCTCCCTGCAACGTGAATTAGTGTGGAGAAGTAAACCGAGAGAAATTCCTCAGGCATTCTGAATTTCAGGCTTGCAATCTCAACAATCTCATCCTTTTTGCTCATCCCTCTTCTGTATGATTCGATGACATCTCTGTCTATAATCTCCCCGTGTTCGAACCCCATTCTCGACGCCGATATTCCGAAAACCGCAGGCAAACCTGTTATTTCCTTCCACTCCTCCCCCAGATCCATGACAACTCTGAACACCATTCTGGCCTTTATTGCCTCATCACCTATGAGCAGCGCATGATCGAAATCCCTGAGAATTTCCATGAAGTTCCCGCCTACCCTGACAGTCCTGTTTATCATTCCCCTCTCCCTCACGACAATTTCCAGCATCTTTGATGACGTTACGGACTTTGATGTCACGGCAATTGGGGAGTCGTCAAGCCTCTTTCTTTTTGAAACAATAACGACGCTGAAAACCTGACCGTCTGATGCTACGCAGAAGCTGTGCCTTTTAAGGGAGTTTTTGCTGAGAATGTAGTGGTAGGATGGCACAGGAGCGTAAGCTATCTCTCCTTCCATCACCATCTCTGCAAGAGCTTTTGGAGAGCTCTCAACCACAGTGTACTTTTTTTCCTTCTCAATGTGATAGTAGGGCAAAAAGTTGTTTATAAGCCCGAATTTCCCTATCTTCAATTAAATACCTCCACAACATTGAAGAAAGCATCCCTTTCGGCTGGAACCTTCCCGGCTTTCCTTATCATGTCTGCAAGCCTCTCTTTTGTCAGCTCAGCAGGCGTTTTTGCTCCTGCAGAATGTGCTATCCTTTCACCCATCACCGTCCCATCCACATCATTTGCTCCATAATTCAGAGCCACCTGAGCAAGCTTTTCTCCCATCATAACCCAGTAAGCCTTTATTCCTCTGAAATTGGACAGAACTATTCTTGAAACTGCAACTGTCTTCAGAATGTCCTGGGGTGATGTCTTTTCCATGTAACTGAAGGATGTGTTTTCGGGATGAAAGACGAGGGGTATGAAGGATACAAACCCACCTGTTCTCTCCTGAAGCTTTCTGAGTTTATTCAGATGCACTGCTCTGTCTCTCAGGCTTTCAATGTGCCCGAAAAGCATTGTGGCATTGCTCCTGATTCCAAGAGAGTGGGCTATTTCCATGATCCTAAGCCACCGCTCTGATGATGCCTTGGAGGGAGAAATTCTCTTTCTTATCCTCTCAACAAGTATCTCGGCTCCTCCACCTGGAAGCATGTCAAGTCCGGCATCCTTCAATCTGGACAGAAACTCCCTGATGCTCATCCCGTCCTTTTTTGCGTAATAGTGAATTTCGGTGGCAGTCAATGCCTTGATTGCAACACCATTTCCACACCTTTTCTTTATCTCGCTGAAAATTTTTTCAAAGTATTCCACATCTATTTCCGGATTGTGACTTCCAACAATGTGGAGTTCCTTAGCACCAAGCCTGATTGCCTCAACAGCATACCTGATGACATCATCCTCCCCCATGACATAGCCATTTTCCCTGTGATAGGCACATATGGGGCACTTTGAAACGCAGACGTTTGTGTAGTTTATGTGCCTGTTAACAGAAAAGGTTGCTATTCTGCCATTTATGCTGTCTGCGATCCTTCCAAGCTGGTGCATGTCCTGATGGAAGAGATCTTCAATCTCCTTTACGTTCAATTTCCTCTAACCTCCTCCGCATCTCTCTCATCTCTCTCTTGACTTCAAGATTTATCCTGAAAAGGGAATCCGTCAGATAACCTACGGCTATTATCAGAAATCCCGTGACAATCAGGATTGAGACCAGATTGACCAGGAGAAAGTGGGATATCCTCCTAAACCACTCAATAACAACATAAATCCCACCGATGAAACCTGCAAGAAGCATTATGGATCCAAAAATGTAGAAGTATCTGCCGGGGCTGTATCTGCCGAGAAGAGAGTAAACTGTTTTGATTATTCTGTATCCATCAAAGAATGGGTTCAGCTTTGTTTTTCCGGCTCTTTTTCTGTAGTAAACGGGGACCTCTGCTATTCTGAATCCGTTTGCAATGGTTTCAACTGTAATCTCAGTTTCAACCTCAAACCCTTCCTTCTGAATCAGAATGGACTTGTAAACCTCTTTTGTGAGAGCTCTGTAACCGGAAAGAATGTCGTGAAGACTGACACCGTAGAGCATTCTGAAGAAAAAGTTTATTATCTTGTTTCCCAGAAGATTGAGCCTTGTAAATGCACCTCTCTCAAAGTTCTCAAGCCTGTTGCCTATGACATGATCGGCTATCCCCCTTCTCACCGGTTCCAGGATCTTCTCGACATCTTCAGGCAGATACGTGCCATCTGCATCGATCATCACAAGAACATCATCGTCCATGTACTGAAATGCCTCTCTCACCGCCTGCCCCTTCCCCTTTCCGGTCTGAACGATCACCTCTGCTCCCTTCTCCTTCGCGATCTCCCTTGTTCTGTCTGTGCTGTTGCCGTCTATTACGAGGATTCTGTCATACCCCAGTTTTCTGAATCCCTCTATAACATCTCCAATGCTCTCTTCCTCGTTGAGTGCTGGGATGAGAATTCCGACCCTCATTTTCAGAGCCTGAAAACCTTCAAAACGCTGAGCACGGGAATTCCCTCAATATCATCCTGAGACCTCTTGTCAACGAGAACAGCAGATGCGACAACTGCTCCCCCTCTCCTCTTTATGCTCTCGCTGACCTCGAGAATTGTCGTTCCTGTTGTGATTATATCATCAACTATCACACACTTTTTGTTTGCCACTCCCGCAAAGTTCTCGCTGAACGTTCCCCTGACATGATTCTCCTCCCCATCCCACTTGAGCTTTTTTGGATAGTACACGGCAAGTTCACTGCCAAGCTCCTCGGCAACCATGGTGGCTATCGGAATTCCAGAAGTCGCAACACCCACAACAACATCGGGATCTTCTATGGAGGAGATCATGCTTGAGAGAATTCTTGCCATGTTTCTGAGCCTGAATGGAAGGGAGGAGATGTTTTTCATTTCGACATACACATCTGAAGGAGGTCTTTCCGTTTTTGCTTTTGTAAGAAGCCACAGAGCTGTTTCCCTTGAAACGTTCAGCTCATCGGCAATTTCACCTGTTGTAAGGCCCTTCTCCTTAAGGTGTCTGGCCTTATCAATCAGCTCATCAAGTTTTTTCATTTCCTCACCACCCTTCTCAGATAGGTCTCACTCCCGCAGACCTCACAGATTTTTCTCTCTGTGATTCTTTTACAACCCCTACATACACGGATCCATTTAAATTCTTTTTCTATACCCTTCTGCATCACCTTTTCATATCTTATGCCCAGCTTTCTGGCAACATTCTGAATTGAGTAGTCATCTGTAACTATTATTCCGTTAACCTCAAGAGCCTTGGCCAGCAGCTTTATGTCAGCATCACTCAACCTCTCATGATCTCCGGTTTTTCTTGCCACATCCATTATCCTTTCAACATACTCCCCCTTCGCCTCTTCAACCCTGATTCCGAGTACATCCATGTAAAGTCTGGAGCCTTCATCCTTTATTTCCTGTACCACCTCCGGAACGGTGATCATGTCCTGAAACACTGCCTTTCTGAGTATTATTGCAGATGCATCAAGCACATGCATCGATTGAAACTGTACACCCAGAGCACTTTAAACTTCTTCACACACATCAGAAAACCAAAAAGTATTTATGTCAGTATGTCACTTTGAATCATATTAACAAAATGAGGTGATGGTGTTGGACAGAAAGGAAAAGCAGGCAGAACTGGTGGAAAAGCTGAAGGACCCGAGGATATTCAGGCCCACATAACTGAGATAATCCAGAATTTCTGGACTCCAAACTTCCGATGGAGTATCTATCAGGTTATTCCTGAATGTTCCATTTCGGGCATTGGAAGAGCCCATCCGCCAACCTTCCGGGTTATTTCTCCGCAGGGACATGCTGAGGTTTCAATGCAAAATTGACTGAGCTTGGTACATTCCTGCTCAAAATTAATCCCTCAGCAGCCGGATTGGAGTATACCGGTGGGTTAGAACAACCATTTTCTTAAAGGCTACAACCCTCAGGTATCACGTGATCCCCTGAACTGTCCAGGGGTAGAGATGAGCGACACACAAATCACCCGGAAGTCCGTGCTTGAGTAACCTTTAGAGCTTCATGAGAAAATGAAAAGAAAGAGGATTTCAATGCGCCGCTGAGAAAAAAGAGGTGTTGTAGAATTCTGTGCTAGGAGGACCGTGGATGAAGATGTTTGCAATCTGTGAGTGATTTTTCAGAGCGAGTTTATTATGAATGGAACTGCCTTTATCTCCTTCTCCCTGTGAGGAAGATGATCCGGAAGGTAATCAGGACTGAGAATTTCCTTCTGCCTGAAAACAGGATCTTCGCTCACGTACATGATTGGAAATTCCATGAGAGAATTTTTAAAGATTGGAAGAGAAGATTGCAAAGTGTATGGCTGATGGTACTGCATCACCTCATAACAAATTTTGCAGGTAAGAACAAATATAAAAACTGCAGAACACCAATATAAACCAGGTGGGGTTCATGCCCGTCGAGCTTGAGGAGATAATCAGATTCATGAGAAATCTGGGTTATGAAGTTAAGAAGCCGAAGAGAGAGGTGGTAGATGAGCTTCTCGGAGCTTTTGAGGGTGCGATTCCTGAAGGTGAGACCAGCACGGAATACATCAGGAAGCTGAGGGAAAGCGGTTATGGGAAGCTTTCCCACTTCTCCTGTTTATTGTTATTCATGTAACAACCATTAACTTTTTTAAAGATTGTTACACAAATAACAACCATGAAAAAATTCACGAAATATGTGCTTTCAGAGTTTGGAGGAAAAGCCATAACAAGAGAAGAGTTTGAAAAAGCCTGTAAAAGATTTGGAGAAGATGAGAAAAGAGTTGTAAACTTCATGATATCCTATGGCTATCTGATAAGAATTCTCCGCGGACTTTACTATGTTAAAACCATTGAGGAGTTCGGCACACGAAAGAGTGTCAGCACGCTGAAAATCATCTCGCTTGGGATGAACAAGCTCGGCGTGGAGTGGTACTTCGGTTTGAGCACGGCTTTGAGGCTGAATGGTGTAACCCATGAGTTCTCTCCTGTAATTCACGTGCTCAGTGATGCTGTTTACAGACCCAAGGTGATAAAGATCAACGGAGATGACGTGAGGTTCATAAAGCTGAAAAAGGAGCTTTTCGGTTTTGGTGCTGTTGAGAAAAACGAAATCAGATATTCAGATCTTGAGAAGACGCTGATCGATATGGTTTACCTCGCCAGATACCGCTCAACGCCCGAGGAGAGGATTGTGGCAACCCTGAGGGAGTATGGTAAGAATGTGAGGAAGAAAAAACTCGCTGAATACCTTCGCTTCTATCCTAAAAGTGTTGAGAGAGTGATCAGGAATGCCGGACTTGTCTGAGTTTGTTGCCTTTGTGGCCGGAAAATCCGGAATTGGAAAACCATCGCTGGTCGAGAGGGATATCCTCATACACAGGATTCTGAAAGGAATTAACTCTGCATTTGGTGATGCATATCTTTTCAAGGGTGGAAGCTGTCTGGTAAAGTGTTACTTCGGATATTACCGCTTCAGCGTGGATCTTGATTTCACATGGAGGGAACAGAAAGTGTGGAGAGAACTGGGAAAGAAGGGTTTGAGAAGAGAGCTTGTGGCGCATGCTGAGAAATTCGGCTCTGTTCTTGAGAACATTGCACATGACATGGAGCTTGATTTCAGATGTGATGTTAGAAACAGAAACTACGTGGAATTTGGCAGCGGGAGCAGGATGACAACATTCAAGCTCTGGAAGGGAAGTGAGCTGATAAAGGTTCAGGTTAATTTTGTTGAAAGACTTCTCTTTCCCCACAGAACCGTGGTTGCGAGGACACTTCTTACCGGAAGGAGAATTCGGGATGATGAAAAAGCGTATTTTAAGGAGTTCTTGGAATTCTATCATCCTGTGAAGATTGCCACCTACACCCCTGAGGAGATTTTGTGCGAGAAGATACGTGCCATTCTGACAAGACAGGCAGTGAAGCTGAGAGATATATATGACGTGTTCATGATCGAGAAAGCGGAAGTGAGAACGGAAAAGCTGAAAAAGGAGATTCTTGCAAAGATTGATGCAGCGATGAAATTTGAAAAGTACAGAGAAGCTCTCAGAGCAACTACTGAAACACTTGATCTGGAAAATGTCCTGAATGATCCTTCCGAGATGGAGATGTTTGTGATAAAACCGGAAGAGGAGTTCTATTCCTTTGTAAGTGAGCTGAAGAACTTTTTGAAAGAGGTTGCAGATGAGGTTTCGAAGAAATGAAGCTTTAAATATAAGTTCTGTATAATTAAATTTTGAAATTTTGCACTGAGCTCTCTCAGGGGATAGAGGTTCTGCTGGATGTTATTCCAGTCCGGCCCGGGCGCCAATTGCAATTAACAGAACCTCCCCCAATTTATGGGAGAGGTAAAATTGAAATCTGACATGGAGGACGTGCACTCCTACAGCAAGCGCTACGAGATTGCAATTAGACTTCTCAGGCAGTCAAGCATCTCTCCGGGAAACAAACGGCTGATAGAAAAAACTCTGCAACGAATCAGGTAAAAAACTATCAATCCTGAAGTCAAAGAAACAGAAGTACCATGAAAATGCTCAGAAAACCCCAGATTTTCCATCAGGACATTCGAAAAATGCATCGACCGGAAGGATTGTAATAACGGGCCGGAGGGGATTTGAACCCCCGACACCGGGATTAAGAGTCCCGTGCTCTGCCTGGCTAAGCTACCGGCCCACTCATATCCCTGAAACGATATTTCAGGAGCAAAGTTATCCGTGAGCAATCAGTTTATAAGAATTTCCCAGATGACAAAACAGGGTCAGATCCTGTAAATTATAGGGGGATAAAGTTTTATTGCCCTGAATATTTTTAAAATTGTGATGGAGAAAGATACACTTACAGACGAGGAGATCAAATATGTGAATTTTATGCTTCAGCATCTCAAAACCCTTGATGATAAAACCGACATAATCGTAAAAGCCTCCAACGGAATTCTCACTCTTGTGGTTGGAATCGTTGCATTTCTGGTTGCCTTTGCCCCTCACAAAGTTAATGCCAATGTTTTGCTTCTGGTGCTGGTACCCATATCCTCTATACTCTTTTCTGTTATCTCCTCGCTTCTCATGTTATATCCTGTCTTTACCCAACACGTATTTTTCGAGAAAAGAAGAGATCTCGATGAAATAGAAAGAATATATCATCACTCGCTAAGGAAGAAATCAGCATGGATAAGAACCTCAGTATTTGGACTTGTTTTCGGAATGCTTTCCTTTGTTGCCTGGTTTATTTACGTGGTTTCGCCATAATTGAGGGGCAAAAAGCTTTTCAGGGTTTCTGAAAGAATGACGTTATGGTGTACAGATTTCCAGAAAAAATGAGACCATCCACCCTCAAAGAAAGAGAGAGGTTTTACAGAGAGGAGTTCCGGACTGATATGGCATTGAAGTGGCTGTCTCACAGAAAAATAGAGAAAACAGCATTTGCCGTGATTGTGGGGAGACACAGCGGAATATACAGGAAGCAATTCGAGAATATAAGAAAGAAAGCGGTAATAATTGACTCTCACAGAGATTTTGCAGATGTGCTTGATCACATCCTCTATTACCTCCCGGAAGGTGTTTATTACGACAGAAATATCTATGCCGATTTAACAGCATGTGATAGATGCGGGAAAACCTACAGAGACTGCTGGGACTGTGATGGTTTCCTCGGGCAGGAGCTTGCATTTGACATTGATCCCGAAAACATAGACTGTCCGTACCACGGGAATGTTGGCGAGAAGATGAAAAGAGGGCAGGGACTGAGCTTCTGCATGATTGAGTTCAGAAGAGCAAGAAAATACTGTCAGATGCTCTACGATGAGCTGAAAGGTGAATACAGAGAAGTGAGAATTGTTTATTCAGGCAGGGGATTTCACATTCACGTTCTGGATGAGAGAGCAGCGAGAATGAGCAGGGATGAAAGAATCGATATCTCCAAACAGTACAGGCATTATGCAATAGACGAGTGGGTCACAAATGGAGAAATGAGACTGATAAGGCTTCCCTACTCACTGAATGGCCTTGTGAGCAGGATATGCATACCACTGTCTCCTGAGGAATTGTCTGATTTTGATCCAAGAAGGATGGCTATTCCTTCTTTTCTGCCTTCGTCTCCTCCCCGTAGTAGTAGAGCTTCTTCTTTGCCTTGACCTCCTCACCGACGTAATAAACCTCCTTCTTATCGCTCATGATAATTCATTGACTTTTCTGGTTAAAAATGTTTACCCTCTGATGAAAAACTTATAACCAAGAGGTGCGTTGATGTTCCATGCTCCAGGAGTTCTTCACAGAGCATGATGCCCAGTTCTTCATCATGTACGCAAGCTCAAAAAATCCCAACCTCTACTACGCAACAAAGTTCAGAGTACCCGATCCCGTTTTTTACATGATAGGGGATGATGGGACAGAACTGCTTGTTGTTCCCGAGATGGAAAGAAGGAGGGCAGAAAGGGAGAGCAGAGTCAGAGAGATTGCAAGCCTGAACGATCTTGGATTTCATGAGAGACTAAAGGAATTGGGAGATGCAAAAAAAGCACTTGCGGAAACATATGCTGACCTGATCATGACCCATCATGGAAAAAGGGTGCTTGTCCCCGACGACTTTCCCGCCTTTCTCTACCAGACGTTTGCCGAGAAATTTGATGTTCATATTGTGGAAAATCCCTACAGCATAATGAGAGCAGTCAAAACTCCGGAAGAGATAAGAAACATAAAGGAAACCAGCGATGCAACCATTCAGGCATTCAGGTTTTTCCTTGAGATTCTGAGAAAGGAGAGAAATTCCGAAAGGCTGAGAAATAGGGTTGAAAGCTTTCTCTACTCAAGAGGATTCATGGCGGAGGATACCATAATTTCAGGAGACTCTGAGAGTTCCGACCCCCACTGCACCGGTCATGGGGATATCGAGTTCCATGTGATATTCGATGTGTTTCCAAGGGACAGAAAAACAGGTTATCATTCAGATTTTACAAGAACGGTAATGATTCAGGAGAACCATGAGATAGAGGAAATGCTTGATGCGTGTGTGGAGGCAAAGAACAGGGCCATTGAGATGATAAAAGACGGTGTTAGCGGGGAAGAAGTTCATTTCCTCGTCTGTGATGTTCTCGAATCTCATGGATACACAACGCTCAGACAGAAGGCAAAGGAGGGATTCATTCATTCCACAGGTCATGGAGTTGGGCTTGAGGTTCACGAAAGGCCGAGAATATATGAAAGAGGAGAGGAGCTGAAGACCGGGATGGTGATAACTCTCGAACCCGGGCTTTATTACGAAGGTGTAGGTGGCGTGAGAGTGGAGGATACTGTGGTGGTCAGGAAAAGTGGGTGTGAGGTTCTGACACAGTTTGAGGATATTGTGAGGCTGGTAAAATGATGGAAAAGCATGAAAAAGCTGGTGAAATACTGAAACAACTCAGAGATGAGGTTGTGAAGCTTGTAAAGCCTGGAGTGAAGATGCTCGAGGTTGCCGAATTTGTGGAAAATAGAATTGCCGAGCTCGGAGCTGAACCGGCATTTCCATGCAACATATCCCTGAACGAGGATGCTGCACACTGCACACCATCAAAGAATGATCAGAGAGTTTTCAGGGAGGGGGATCTGGTGAAAATTGATATTGGAGCTCATGTAGATGGTTTCATAGCCGACACAGCCCTTACAGTCAATCTCGGAGATCATGATGAGCTCGTTGAGTGTGCCGAGCTTGCCTTAAAGAGGGCAATTGAGGTAATAGAGCCGGGAATAACAACCTCCGAAATAGGTGAACAGATTGAGAGTGTTGCCAAGGAGTTTGGATTCAGACCTGTCTACAATCTAACGGGTCACGGGTTTATGCCCTACGTTGCTCATGCTCCCCCAACAATCTACAACTACAGGGTTGAGAAGGGAGTTAAAGTGGAGGAGGGAATGATCTTTGCAATAGAGCCATTCATAACAAGCGGAGCCGGAAGGGTTTCAGAGAGAGCAGAGACAGAAATATATTCTGTAATCTCATCGAAGCCCGTTAGAATGAGGATGGCAAGAGAGATTCTGTCGGAAGTGGAGAAATACAGAACCCTGCCATTTGCAAAAAGGTGGCTAAGGAATCCAAGAGAGATAATAATCTCGAAGCTGGTCAGGGATGGTGTGCTGAGAGCATATCCCGTCCTTACAGAGATAAAGAAGGAGCCAGTCAGTCAGGCCGAACACACGGTTGTTGTTGAGGAGAGCGGAGCGAGGATCATAACCTGAACTTCTTTATTCCCGAGAAAACGACAACGGCATTCAGCTCATTTGAATTTGGAATTGGATAGTCTCCATATCTAACAAGCATTGATGGATTTATTCTTTCCATTGATTTAATGCACTCAAACATCCCGTCCATCGTTATCTCATCCGGATCACCTGAAAATACAATGAGCCCCTTCTTTGCGGAACCTATCTCAGCTCTTGCACTTACATTCTTGACCGCCTGATCAAACATTTTTACCATTCTTTCAGTTCTTTCAGCAATTGTTTCGCTCATTCCTGCTCTTTTGAGCCTTCTTAAAATCTTGAAAGGCAGTTTTTCACTCATGATTCCTGCAACACTGATCCCATCTCCTGACAGGGAGTTTATGAAGTCACTTGTGTCAACAACAACCTCCCCGCTTACCTGCCTTTTAACATCGATCTCTCCAACAAGAGAGAGTGTATTAAATGTTTTCAGAATCTCATCCTCATAACCATCCTTGCTTTCAAACAAAAAGAGAAAATCAAAAGATCTCAGAAGAGACTTTATTCGCATAAATGTCACATTCACACCCTCAGGACTGTCTAATGGTGGAGAGATTGCAAGACATATTGTCGGCTCTTCAGTTGTTGAATTGAATTCCTCTCCAATTTTTATGGATGCATGGCATGAGAAATCATCGAGTAGATCGCATATAACGAGAGATGCTTCAAAAATCTCATTGAAAGACAGAATGTTATTGAAGACGCTCCTAACATCCACTTCTCCATCCCGGTATACTGCGTAAAATTTTTTCCCATCTTCAATGTGTTTGAGCATTCTTAAATCCTCCAAGGATTTGACGACTGCAAATGTTTTGAACAGATTGATTTTGTTAACTCTGGCTCCTTTTTGAGAGAACATCTCGGCAATTCTTGCTCCCTTTCCAGCTCCAATTGTAAGCAACCTCATTTTGAGAGATTTTATGGGAGCAGTTATTTAAATTAGTTTCCAAAAAAGGAGTCTATGTTCCCGTAATGCTCTATTATCCTCATGTAAAGGTCATCAAGTATCCTGCTTGAAGCTCCCCAGACGAGCTCACCATCACACTCAAAGTTTGGTCCCCAGTCAGCAATCCTTCTCGATCTAAGAACACTCTCAAGCCTGTCAACAAGAATTCTCTCCACCTCATAATCGTTTCTCTCAAAGTCCCTTGTGAATATCGCCCCAACAACAGGATGTATCTTTATCCTGTGCTCCACAACCTCTCTTGGTGTAAGAAATCCGAGAACTTCCACCTCATCCCTTCTCACCCCAATCTCCTCTTCAGCCTCCCTCAATGCGGTTTCAAGAGGGTTTTCGTTCTCATCCCTCATACCTCCCGGAAATGCTATGTGCCCTGCACTTCTGCTCAGATTCTTCTTCCTCTTTATCATCACGATTTCCGGACTTTCAGTCACAATTATCGGTACAAGGATCGCCGCAGTTCTTTCACTCCGGATGTACTCCAGCTTTGAGTCCAGCACCCTTACTATTTTTTCCTGCCACCTCACGTGATTCACCATATTCAATCATGATATTATAAACCTTCCGAAATCTGAAAGGGAACGGGGGTGAAGCACATTGCGCCAAGTGCAAACGTGATTGCTCCCGCAATCTTGTAGCTGAGAGGCAGTGGAGAGTCGTCTGATGGTTTGGGATGTTTCTGCATGGAGAAAAAGAGTGTTACCAGACCCCAGAAGAACCAAACTCCCGATTCCCTGTAAAGAAATCCTATGCCAATGAGAACAAGCGGAAAAACCCTTGACACAATATCTGCCTGCTCTCCAAGAATTGCTCTCATTGCATGCCCACCATCGAGCTGTCCAACCGGCACAAGGTTCAGAGCTGTCACAAACATCCCCACCCACCCTGCAAATGCCACGGGATGGATGTAAAATCCATCAAATCCTGCAAGTTTTGCGATAAGGCCAAAAAGCAGGGGTTCTCCAAGAATTATTCCACCCCCTCCCTCCACAGGTTCAGGAGGGGTTAGCTTCAGTCCGTAATATGTAACCACAACAGAGGCGACAAGCCCCGCAATCGGTCCTGAAATTCCGATCTCAAGAAGGGCCTTTCTGCTCCTTATAACACCTCTCTGCTTTATTATCGCACCCAGCGTCCCTATGATTGTCGGAAATGGTATGAAGTATGGCAGGGAGGCTTTCATCCTCCATCTTTTCGATGCGATGAAGTGACCCATCTCATGACTGCCAAGAACAAACATAACTGCAATCGCAAACTCAATTCCCTGGAGGGGGTTAAAGCTTCCATAAAACATGCTTCCTGTAAAGGCAACGCTCATAAATGTGATGACAAAAAGGAGAGCATTTACCCAGTACCTTTCTTTCCTTTTTTTCACCTCCAGAACAAACTCTCCATGCTTCATGTAAAGGGAAACGTCATAATCTGCTGACATCTCCTGAAAGAAGAGATGAAGTCTCTCATCCCTTAAATTGACCATTGGAATGACGTGATATCTGACAAAATCCTTTCCATATTCCCTGTGATACACCTGGAAGAATTCTGATATGCGAGTTTCATCTATCAATCTCAATCAACCCCTCCCTTCCAGCAGTTATTCTGACACGATCTCCATTCTTCACCATGTCCAAAACATTGATCTCGGGTCTGTCAACAAGTGGTATTTCAGAGATTATTGCTCCAACAGCAACAATCGCCTCGCTTTCGAGCATCACAATCCCTGCAGGAGCCGTACCCTTCTTCCTCATCTGCAGCAACACGTAAGTTCCCACCGTTGATCCTCTGCTCTCAGGAAAGATGAATATTTTGCCAGAAATGTTCTCTCCAAATACATCACTGTTCCTGTCAACAATATCACCTGTTTCAGGATCCACATCACCCAGAAATGAAACCGGCTTTTCTGAAACAACAGCAACCCCCTCAGCCCGACCCCTCGATATGGTTCTTGCCCTGATCCTCATTCTGTCGCCCTCCTTATGCATTCACTCAAATCTCCAAACACAGCATTTACCCCTCTGAGCTTTGGAAGATATTCAAATGCCTTCCCGCTGTTAACCATCACGCATTCAAATCTCTCGGTTGCCGGAGATACAACCATGCATGTGTCTGCAAACATCCTCACACCAAATTTCTCAATTTCCCCAACAATGCCGGGATTTTTTCTCATCACCTCTCTGGATGTGAATACCCAAACCTCTCTTTTCACCCTCCCATACCTCTTCAGCAACGCAAGTATTTTTTCAAGCTCCTCAGCAGAGGTATGGGGGCAGCCGATGGCTATCAGATCTGGATCACATTCCGGGTCAATCTGAAACTGGTCAATTTCAATTTTTTCATCCGGCACCTCGAAATCCCCCCACTCCGGAGTCAGGTTTACGGCGTGGAACATTCCTGCCCCACCACTTGCTGCAAGAGCAGCTCCAAAGAGCTTTAGCTCATCTCTTGAAAGAGGTCTTCCAAAATCCACAAGAGGGATTTTTGATCCTGTAATTTTTCCAAGCTCGTATCCTGCAATTGACGGATTCACCTCTCTGCCAACCCTGACCCTTATTTCAGGTGCCCTGTTCTCTTTTATGTGAAGCCCGTAGCACGGGGTTTTCCCTATTATGGCCGATGCAAGTGCGGATATCCCGCTTTCTCTGTTTGTTCTCGCTCCGATTACGGAGTTAGCATAAACTACAGCCGAACTCTCGGCCCATGCAAGGTGATCTCCAAAGGAGGGAGTGTCAAGATAATACGGGGTGCATGTAAGGCTTATCTCAACTCCAAGTTTTTCAATGGCCTTTAAAATCCTGATCTGCTTTTCGTAAAATTCACAATCTATGCCCATCTCCTCCCATCTTTCAACATCCATTCCCGCAGGGTTTGTATAGCTCTTAACAGCGACTTTTGCATCCAGATTCTCAAGCCATTCAAGTCCGGCATCACCTATGTTTCTGTATGAAATTCCAGAGATCTGAGCAGATTTTATCTCAACAAGCCTTTCAGCCCCGTAAATCTCCCCGAGAGCTACAAGAATTTCCATGCACTTTTTTACAGTGTCATTATCACTCTCAAGTAGTCTTTCTTCTTCCGGTGTTAAATCCATTGAACCCGGATACTTCAGCTGGGATAAATCATTTTCCTTTAATTTCGAGTCCTGTCAAAACTGCCAGGCACAACCCGGAACAGTTTTATTTACCACGTGTAACCTTTCCATGTGAAACCTCCTGAGGACAGGGACATGGAGCTCAGAGAGCACATAGCTGAGCTGAGAGACAGAACAGTAAAAGCAGCAATCCCGTATTTCATAGTTCTGGGAATTCTCTTTTACAGATCCGATCATCTGATAACCTACATCTGGAACAATCTTTTCCAAGGCAGGGAGATGGTTGTCTACACACCTCCCGAATACATGATAGCAAGAATTCTGCTCTCAGCCTTCATTGCCTTCATAATAACCTACCCCTGGATAATATACCAGCTCTACCTATTCATGAAGCCCGGTCTTTACGAGCACGAGAGAAGATTTCTGAGGCTTGTATTCCCATTCTCATACGTGTCCTTCATCATCGGTGCCCTCCTTTCATACTTCCTCATTCTTCCAGTTCTCTACTCAACCTTCGTTGTTGAGTACTTTGGAGCCGAGCCGTATCTTTCTGTCAGAGAATCCCTTCAGAATTCTGTGAAGCTAACACTTTCAATTGGCCTTGCATTTCAGATTCCAACAGCCACCCTTGTTGCAGTCAAGCTCAGGCTTGCATCCTCAAAGTGGCTGAAGGAGAAGAGACTGATAATATACATAGCAGTTTTCATACTTGCAACAAACATAACATTCGACATAACCGGATTGAGCCAGGTGATAATTTTAACTGCAGTTGTTGTGATGTACGAGTTAAGTATTTTAATAGCCAGGGTTTTTGAAGGTGGAGAGAAATGAAGATCGTCATTGCCGGGGCAGGAGAGGTTGGCTACAGCATCGCCCAGGAGCTTGCAGACAGCTATGATGTGACGGTCATTGAGAGGGACGAGGAGAAGGCAAATGAGGTAAACAGACTGAACGTGGAGGTTGTTAAGGGAAATGCAGCAAGTGTAAAAACCCTGAAAAGGGCTGGTGTTGAGGATGCCCACCTCTTCATAGCCGTGACAGGAAATGATGAGGTAAATCTGCTTTCAGCACTTGCTGCAAAAAAGATTGGTGTGAAAACAGTTATTGTCAGGGTTGCCAATCCCGATTATGCGGACAGGCCGGTTATAAGAGATCACCCCGTTGGCTACGATGTCCTCGTCTGCCCCGAGCTCGTTCTTGCCTCTGAGTTCGCCAAGCTTGTAACCCTTCCCGGCTCAATTGAGTTTGCAGAGCTGGAGGATCTGCTTCTTGTTGAGCTCTCAGTCAGCGAGAATTCTGCTGTCGCAGGTAAAAGAATTTCCGAGATCAATTTTCCGAAAAATGTCATAGTTGCCGCAATACACAGGGGTGATGACATAATTCTTCCGGGCGGAAACGAGATTCTCAGCCCCGGAGACAAGATAGCAGTTCTTGGAAAGAGCGATGAGATTCATCTTGTGAGGGGAGCGATAGGGGAGCACATAGCCAAGAGTGTCGTGATTGTTGGAGCCGGAACAGTTGGAATCTACACCGCCAAGCTCCTTGAGAGAGCCAATCTCAACATAAAGCTAATTGAGAGAGACATGAAAATAGCGGAAGATGCTTCAAAAGAGCTCAGAAGAACGAAGATCATTGCAGGAGATGGAACGGACCTCAACCTGATGATGGAGGAGGAGGTTGAAAAGGCAGATGTGATAATCGCATGCACCGACAGCGATGAGAAAAACCTGCTCATAGGCCTTCTCGGAAAATCTCTTGGAGTGAGAAAGGCATTTGTCAGGGTTGATAAGAGAGACTATATCCCTCTTTTTGAGAAGGTGGGAATTGATGCAGTTCTCTCTCCGAGGAAATCAACCTACCTTGAGGTTATGAAGATTCTGAGGCTGATGAAGATCAAAGAGGTAGGAGAGATCAAGGAGGGAGTCGTTGTACTGGAAATTGAGTCCGAGATAGATAACAAAAGGATCTCAGAGATAAAGCTTCCCAAGAATACCATAATCGCAGCCGTGAAAAGAGATGGGGAAATAGAGGTGGCGAAGGGTGATACGATTATAAGAAAATCCGACATGCTCTATGTTCTCACAAAATGGGAGAATGTTGAAGAGGTTCAGAAAAGGCTGAGAAAATGAACACAAGACTTGTTGTGAACTATCTGTCCCAGATAATCCTCTACTTCTCCCTTGTCTTCACACTTCCACTTGCAACAGCATTTTACTATCGTGAGAATATAATGCCATTTCTGGTTCCAATGATACTTTCCGCCACGGCAGGAAGCATTGTCTACTTTCTCGTCAAGCCCCACACCCATACCGCCAAGTACAAGGAGGGATATGCGATAGTTGGCATAGGCTGGCTTCTCATCGCTGCAATAGGGTCGGTACCCTACACCTACTACTCGATAGACCCTGTTGATGCGTTTTTCGAGAGCATGTCAGGATTCACAACAACAGGTGCCACGATCATTGATCAGGTTGAATCACTCCCAAGATCCCTTCTGCTCTGGAGGAGCTTCACCCAGTGGCTTGGGGGAATGGGGATAGTTGTCCTCTTTGTTGCGGTCTTCCCTGCCCTCTCGAAAAAAGGTGAGACGTTGCTACAAGCAGAGGTGCCCGGGCTGAAGATAGAGAAAATAAAGCCAAGACTGAGGGATACTGCCCTTCACCTTTACGCAACCTACATGACCCTGACACTTCTTGAAATTGCATTTCTTGCAGTTCTCGGACTCTCAATTTACGATGCATTAACCCACACTTTCACAACTCTCTCCACCGGAGGATTCTCAACCCACACCCAGAGCATAGCCTACTTCAACAGCCCTGCAGTTGAATTCGTCATTTTCATTTTCATGATTCTCGGAGGCTCAAACTTTGCACTTCTCTACCTGCTGATGAAAGGAAACAGAAAGATAATCCGGGACACAGAGTTCAGATTTTACATTTCACTTTTGCTTCTTGCAGGGATAATTCTGTCAGCACTCAACATGGAAAGGTACGGCATTTTTGATTCAATCCGGTACTCATTTTTCCAGACAGCAAGCATAATGACCACAACAGGCTACACAACGGCAGATTTTGACACCTGGAGCGACTCTGCAAGACTGCTTATACTGATGCTCATGTTTATCGGAGGTTCAACAGGTTCAACGGGAGGTGGGATAAAGGTTGCAAGAATATACCTGCTCACAATCTACTCCCTTTCCCAGATTTTAAAGAGTGCAGAGCCGAGGACTGTCAGGATGATCAGGCTCAACAATGAGGTTGTTGAGAAGGACATACTTCACAACATCACAGCTTTCTTTGCCCTTTACATTCTCGTTTTTGTTTTTTCAACCTTTGCCATATCTCTGACCGGTCTTGACATGATTTCATCCATCGCAGCCGTTTCTGCATCAATAAACAATGTCGGACCGGGACTTGGAGCTGTCGGAGCCTCCGAAAGCTACTCCTCACTGAGCAATGCTGCAAAGATCATACTCTCCTTTGACATGTGGGTTGGCAGGCTTGAACTCTTTACGGTGCTGTCCCTCTTCATACCATCATTCTGGCGTGAAAGGTGGTGATATAAAAAAAAGCTATTATTAATTATTAAAGAATTTATAAGAGCTGGCTGAAAAGCTTTTATGTCGAGCTGAGAACTTGAGAAACCTTTAAATAGTGAAAAGACTATTTTTAATCGGATTAACAAGTAAACCTGCCCCGTGACGGGGTGATAATGCATGATATGTGGCTGCGGAGAAAGGATTGTGGTGTCAGGGGACTTGTGCTTCTGTCACAACTGTGGATGGCTCATTCATCCAGACAGGAAAATCTATCCGAGGGACTGAGATTTAACTTATCACAATTTTGTGAACACCCGGTATTTTCAGAAACTCGTCCACAAGCCTTCCCGGAATTTTTGTCTCGGTGACAACTGTCAGCTTGCTCTCAACGCTCAGCTCGGGATCCTCTGCCAGGAGATATCTGATTGATATTCCCTCCTTTGCAAGGATTCCTGTTATCCCTGCAACTATTCCCGGCCTCTGACTCTCAGCGTAAACCTCAAGAACTCCGAATCCCAGAATTCTGGCAACCTCTGATATGTTTGCAACAGGTTTAAGAGAAGAAAAGACTTTTTTGAGCTCATCATCACTTTCTATGTTCTGTATTGCTGTGACAACAACCTTTCTGTCAACACCAACAGCTTCGGCAATCTTTGTTGGAACGAGCTCTATGCTGTCACAGTATGGCTTTCCATCCCTTATGGAAATTCCAAGCCTGAGAAATTCCTTTGCAACCGCAATCTGGGAGGGGTACTTCTCAAATTTCTCGCGGATTTTTCCCCACATGCTCACACCAGATATTCCTCTATTTCATAAATCTTCTTTCCGCAGTACATGCACACGGCAAAAACAAGATTCTCTGACTTCTCAATTCTGAATGCCGATGTGACCGGCTCTTTTCCATCATTGGAAATGCAGTTTCCATTGGGGCATCTCAGCAATCCCTCAACCCTTTCCGGAATTCTCACCCTGAATTTTCTCCTGATCTCAAAATTCTCTATTATGTTTATTGTTGCATCCGGAGCTATGAGGGATATTCTGTTCAGTTCTTCCTCACTTATGAACTTGCCCTCAACCTTGACTATGTCCTTCCTCTTCATCTTCTTGCTCTCAACATTCATTGCCATGCTCACCCTTTCCCTGCTTCCCCTCCTTATGCCAAGAATTCTCAGCACCTCAAGTGCCTTTCCCGATGGTATGTGATCTATCACCGTTCCATCCTTAATTTTGCTTATTGTCAGAACGTTCACAGCATCACCTCCGTCAGAATTGCCATCCTGACAGGCACACCGTAGAATGCCTGCCTGAAGTAAATGGCGTTGGGAAGAGAGTCAACATCATAGGAGATCTCATCAACTCTGGGAAGAGGGTGCATTATCACAGCACTGCTGTTTTTCAGCATCTCTGCGGTTATCCTGTAGCTTCCCGCGACCTTTCTGTATTCCTCCTCATCCGGAAACCTCTCCTTCTGAATTCTCGTAACATATATCACATCTGCATTCTCAACAGCATACTCCAAATCACACTCTGCAAAACTCCCGTTCTCCTTCAGCTCATCCGGAAGTTTAAGCGCTTCAGGTGAAACAAGAAGCATTTCTGCTCCGAAATGAGCAAGAGCCTTTATGAGAGAGTGAACCGTTCTCGAATATTTGAGATCTCCCACTAGTGCTATTCTGAGATTTTTCAGTCCAACCTCCTTTTTTATTGTGTAGAGGTCAAGCAGGGTCTGGGTTGGATGCTGTCCCGCCCCATCACCGGCATTTATAACCGGCACCTCCGAGACAACCGAAGCGAACCTTGCAGAACCTTCCCTGTAGTGTCTTATAACAATGCAGTCCGCATAGCCTGAGACCACCCTGACAGTGTCCGCAAGACTCTCACCCTTGGCGATGCTTGAAGCTTCAACACTGCCAAGATTTATCACCTCTCCCCCAAGCCTCTTCATCGCAGACTCAAAGCTCATCCTCGTTCTGGTTGATGGCTCGAAGAAGAGATTTGCAAGGATTTTGCCCTCAAGAATTCCTGAGCTTTTTTCACCCCGCGCAATTTCAACAAAGGAATCAGCCTTTGAGAGAATGTGCTCGATATCATCCCTCTCAAGATCATCAATTGAAATGAGATGTCTGAATCTGGACATCAATATGGTATTGTGGAGTTAATATTTAAGCTCTTTGCAGCCTCTTTAAAAGCTCAATAACACCATCCACTGTGTAATTATCAGGAACAAGGGGTTCAATTCCATACTTCCTGAGTTTTCTTGCGGTTGGGGGGCCTATTGCAATCACAAGAACGTCTTCAAGCTCAGTCATTGATTTCATGCCGCTGAAGGTATCATTCAGGTTCGCCATGAAACCCTCAACAATCATGGACGATGTGAAGATGAGGGCATCAAACCTCCCGTCAAACACCTCCCTCACAATCTCTCTCTGCTCCTCCCCTCTCAGAACTTCTATCCTGTAGAGTACATACTCCCTCAGATCACAGAATTCAGAGAGTCTGTAAAGGACGGGATCTCCCCTATCGCTTCTAAGCAGATTGACTCTTTTTCCCTTCAGTTCCTCCCTGAATTCAAAATAGAGTGTCTCCGAGTCAAACTTTGACGGTATTCTGACATCATATCCATACTCCCGTATAATCCGGGCCGTTTTTGGACCTATTGCAATCACATTTCCTCTCAGAAGTCCTCTTTCAGTGGAAATTCTGGCGGATGTCTGGCTTGTGACAACTGTGAAGTCCGCATTCCTCACCTGAACCTCCATGACAGATGTTCTGATCATTGGAACATTAACCGCCTCAAAACCGTGCTTTCTCATCTTTTCAACAGTTTCCAAAGCGTGCTCTTCCGGTCTGAAAGATGCGATTCTCATCTGTTCACCAGTTCCAAGATGAACTGAGCGATCCTGTCAATCTCATCCCTTCTGAACCACGTGTAACCTTCAATCCTCTCATCACACACAACAGCCAAAATCTTTCCGTGAGTGAAGTGCTTGAGTTTATCAGGATCGTTAAGAACAACAATTCTGTCCTTACCTGCTCTGCTGAATCCCTCCGTCAGGACAAGATCGTAATCGCCATCAAGATACCTCTCAAATATAAAGTCGAGGGTATCACTTTCAGCTCGCCTTATGAAGGCCATTTTAACCGGGGAGGAAATTACAACATCTGCACCACTGTTGTAAAGCTTCCACGAGTCTTTTCCTTCCTTGTCAATCTCGAAATCACCATGGGCGTGATGCTTTATAACGGCAACCTTTATACCCCTCTCAACAAGTTTCGGAATGATTCTGGTGAGAATCGTTGTTTTCCCGCTGTCAGACGTTCCCACAAAGCTTATTATCCTGGTCATAGGAATCTCACGGTTTCAAGATTCAGGGGAGCTCTTGTCTCCACCCTGTATGTCTTGTAGATGGATGATGCAAGGTCGATGCACTTGTTCTCATCCCCATGGATTGTCATTATTTTCTCAGGCTTCTGCTTCAACGCCCTCACATAATTCATTAGCTGTCTCCTGTCTGAGTGCCCCGAAAACCCATCCACAGTTTCAACCTCCATGTTAACCTCAATAACATCCCTCTTTCCTCCTGCAGATGGCATCGGTACCTCCTTCCACCCCTTCTGAATCCTCCTTCCCAGAGTGCCCTCAGCCTGATATCCAACAAACACTATGGTGTTTTTCTCATCCCACGCAAAGGCCTTGAAGTACTCCATCACAGGCCCGCCATTGAGCATTCCTGAAGTTGCAAGAATGACGGCTGGAGAGCTGTCCTCAATCACCTCCTCTCTCTTGGTTGGTGAATCAACTCTTATGAAGCTGTCACTTATGAAAGGATTTATGCCCTGATGGAAGATCAGATCCCTCAGATGGGAGTTCAGGTATTCCGGATAGGCTGTGTGAATTGCGGTGGCCTCGTATATCATTCCGTCCAAGTAAACCGGAATTTCCTCGATCTCTCTGTTTCTTATTGCCTCCTCAAGAGCTATCATAACCTCCTGACTCCTTCCAACAGCGAATGTTGGGATCAGAACCTTTCCACCTCTCTCAACAGTCCTCTTTATTACTTCAAGCAGTTTCTCCTCAGCCTCCTTTCTTGAAGGCTGGAAATCCTCAGATCCTCCGTAGGTTGCCTCCATTATGAGACCTTCAAGCCTCGGGAAGTTTGTCTGGGCCCTGTCAAAGAGTCTTGTTTTCTCGAACTTGAAGTCTCCCGTGAATGCTATGTTATAAAGACCTTCCCCAATGTGGAAGTGAGCTATTGCAGAGCCGAGAATGTGGCCCGCATTGTAAAATGTGAGCCTGACATCTGGCGAGATATCCGTCACCACCCCATAATCGAGGGTTATCGTGTGTTTCAGTGCCTCTCTGATGTGAGTGGACTCGTATGGAATTGGATTTCCCTCTCTTCCAGCAACCTCAATAAAATCTATCTGCAGGAGAACCATGAGATCACGGGTTGGGGGTGTGAGATAAACTGGCCCTCTGTAGCCGTATTTGAAAAGTACGGGCAGCAATCCACAGTGATCAAGATGAGCATGAGTTATGACAACAGCATCAATGCTATCCAGGGGCTGAAGTTCCGGAACATAGAGATAAGGTGACTGCTGGATGTTTCCAGCATTGACACCGCAATCAATCAGGATTCTGCTTTCCGGAGTCTGAAGCAGGTAGCAACTCCTGCCAACCTCTCTTGAACCTCCGAGAAACGTTACCCTCACCCACTTATCCTCATAAATCGCACCCCTGTGTATTTTTTCTCCAATTCTCTTCAGGATTTCCTTTCTCTCATCCTTGAATCCAATCAGAAAGCTTCTGACATTCTCTATTGTCTTGGATTTGATCGGTGCAGTTCTCACAGGCCTTGGGCTCCATCCAACAGCCTTCATTATTTCTCTGAGTGTGACCCCGTTCTTCCCTATGACTATTCCGGGCTTCTCAGCTTCAATTATGACCTCACCGTTCTCCTCATCAAAGAAAAAGCCTGTTATCTGAGCTTCCTCAGGAACAATCTGCTTTATTATTTCCTTTGCCTCTTCAGGTGGCTTCAGACTTTTGGGATCTGGCCTGATTATTATTCGCTTTCTCAGATCCTTTGCCAGCTTTTTTATAATATCTCCGCTATCTGCAAACTCCTGGGGATTTTCAACGTAGATGACGAGCAGCGGCCCCTCAAATTCTATGTTTTTTATTCTGACGTTCCTGGGGATTAGATCCAAAATCTTCTCCTTTAACTGCTTTATGTACTCCTTGCTTGACATAACCTCCAACCTTCAAAAAAGGGTTATTTTCTGAGCTTTGATACTATCTCTCCTATCACATCCTCCGGTATCTCAAAATATCCATCCCGGGTTATCTTCACAGCATCTATCCCGTCGCCGCTTGCGGAGTCCCTTCTTGTCGCGGAGTAAACTGCCCTCACCGCAAGCTCGACGCCCTCATCTGACGTCAAATCAGGGCTGTAAGCATCCTCAAGAACTCCATAGGCCATCGGAGACCCTGATCCTGTTGCCACAATGTCTGACTCCTGAATTGCCCCTCCAATCGGGTCTATGGAGTAAATGCTGCCTCCATCTTCATCCACTCCACCCACAAGAAGCTGAACCAAGTAGGGGAAGTATCTGGTTGAGTTGAGAAGATTTGATATTATGGTTGCCACTGCCTTCACATTTGGCTTCTTTTCCTTCTGAACCTCGTACAGATTCATCTCAACCCTGATCAGTCTTACAAGGAACTGTGCATCCCCAACACTTCCAGCAGTGGTCATTGCAATTCTGTCAGATATCCTGTAGATCTTCTTTGCCTTTCTGCTGGCTATAAAGTGACCCATCGTCGCTCTCTTTTCTGTGGCCATCACCACTCCATCCTTACATACCACTCCAACTGTTGTTGTTCCCTTATACACCTTGTCCTGCAATATTTCTGGCATCATAACATCTCCTTCTTTTTCCTGATTTTTTGTAGAAGAGCCCTATGGCTGTACCTCTTTTAATTATAAAATGTTTTTAAGCCTTTCGTTCAAGGGAGATGTGAAGCAAAACTGTGAAAATGAATCAGTTTCACATTGCATCCTCATCCCTCAAAAGGATAACATCGACCACATTCGGGTTTATCTCCTTAGCCTTCTTTAATATCCTATTCCTGAATTTTACAGGATCCACCCCTTTCAAAATTTTTCCTCTCAACTCAGGAAACGCCCATTTTATAAGCAAAGATGGAAGACCTGCTATGATTATCTCCCCCTCAATTCTCTCAATGGCTTTATCAAAGTGAACACCCATAACAATTGGCTCAAAATCAGGGAGATTTTCCTTTGCCCATTTCCAGCCCTTTCTTCCTGTTGTTAGGGTAACCTTATCAAGGAGAGATGCGATTCTTATCTTTGCCTCAACAAGCTCATCACACCAGGGCTCAACAAAGCCAGTTGTGCCCAGAATCGATATTCCCCTATAGATGCCAAACCTTCTGTTTCCGGTTTTTTCCCAGATCCTTTCCCCATCCGGAACGGACAGCATTGCAGATCCATCATACCTGTATTCTTCTGCTGCTTTTTTTATGTTTACAAGTATCTGTCTCATTGCTGAATTGCTTATAGATGGCTTTCCGTTTAGCCTTCCAATACCCTCTCCAAAATCAAGATTTTTGCTAATCTCAGCTCTGATCTCAACTCCATTTGTAACATCAAATGAGTGATCTCCTGAAAACTTTTTTGCGACAGCAACGCCATTTTTCGCAATAACTTTTACCTCAACCTCAATATCAGATGGTGTCCAAACCTTAACACCATCTGTCTCTTCAAAAAGAGATGTTATTGCACCTACAGCAGAGGCTGAAGCTGTGGTTCCAGTTGTTATTCCTCTTTTCAACCACCTTGAGTGGGTCAATATATACAGTCCAGATTCTATTCTCTTCTTGACTTCCTTCGATCCTAACTTCTCAATTTCCCTTCTAATCCACTCCTCTGGGTATCTGTAATGCTCAATCGGATCTCTCATAGGCGAGATTTACAAGGGCATTTAAAATTGCAACAGCAAGAGTTGAACCTCCTCTCGTGCCTCTTGTCGTTATTGATGGTACATCAAGCTCCCTTAACATCTCTTTTGACTCTGCAGCATTAACAAACCCCACTGGGGTTCCTATAACAAGCTTAGGTCTTACCCCCTCATTTATCAGATTGCAAACTGCAATCAAGGCTGAAGGAGCGTTTCCAATTACAACAATTGCGCCATCCATTTGGTCTTTTAGTCTATAAATTCCACTCATAGCCCTCGTGAGCCTCTCATCGTCTCCATGTTCGACTGCGACAAAAACTGCCCCGCCAAAATTCCTCTTATTTATTCCCGCAGACACCATCTTAACATCACAGATCAGATTTGAATCATCAAGAATTGCTTTTATTCCTTCATCTATCGCATTACCTTTAAAAACGATCAAATCCTTTATTCCAAAATCTCCTGTTGCTATAACACACCTCTGGATAACCTTTTCCTCAGGAGTGTTTCCCGGAACAATTTTGCTAACTACTTCATAGCTTCTTTTCACAATTTCATTAGCATCGAAGGTCAAATCGCCCATATCCTGCATCATCCTACCTCCAAATCATACTTTTTTGAATAACCTCTTGGTGTTATCATCACATTACCATCAACAATCGTCTCGTTGGCTGGGATAATCAGAAGGGTATGCATGTCCGCATATCCCAAAACCTCATCGACTTTCACAACCTTTATCTCCTCACCATCCCTACAAACGTTTTTGGCAATTCCAATGTAGCAATTTCCTCTGTACTCTTTGATTATCTTTAGTGCTTTTTCAAGATTGGGTTTTCTCTTCCGGCTTGATGGATTGTATATGGCTATCACAAAATCACCTTCAAGTGCCTTTCTCAACCTTCTTTCAATAACTTCCCATGGCGTGAGAATGTCACTGAGGCTTATAACAGCATGATCTCCAGCTATTGCAGACCCAAACAAAGGTGATGCGGAATTGAGGGCTGAAACACCCGGAATGATCTCCCAGTCCACCTCAATTTTACTTCTGTATATCATTTCAGCAACTAAGGGAGCAAGACCGTATATGCTTGGATCCCCACCACTCACGAGGCAGACCTGATTTCCATTTTGAGCCAGTTCGATTGCGATCTTTACTCTTTCCACTTCTCTACCCATTCCACTCTCTATTATCTGTCCTTTTACAACTTCCTTGATTAAATCGAGGTACCTCTTGTGACCTGTCACATAATCTGCCATCTCAAGAACGTTCTTCGCCTTTACTGTTAAAAGCTCCTTGCATCCCGGTCCTATTCCTACCACATAGAGTTTACCTTGCGATAGCAACTGTAACGCCTCCATAAACTTTCTTTCTCAAAACAAGCTCCTTTTTTCTGGAAAAATAGAGAGCACAAGCTTCACTAACACTTTTCAATCCTATGATCTGAGCCTTTGAAGGGGATTCTACTTCAATTTTGTTTATCTCATTTTCATCTAAAAACATCAGCGGTTTTTTGAAGTAGTCCACAGCTTTTACAAGCTCTTCACTTTCTTTTTTTCCTTTCCATGTAGATATGACTCTTATTTCATCTCTGGAAGCTCTAACTTCTTTCAAAGCCTGTTCAATTGCATTGATGATCTCCTTTGCCTCAACATCTTTTTTAAAGCCAATCCCAACACTCAATCCGTCCTCAAACTCCATTGCAGTTGTTATCACAGCTTTCATTCCAAGCCCTTCAAGCTTCAATGCTATCTCATTCCCGCCATGATGTCCGCCGATGATTGGGATAGCGTACTTCATTTCCTTGTCAACAATCACTACGGCAGGATCAGTCCATTTGTTTTTTAAAATAGAGCATATGCCTCTAACAACTATTCCTGATGCCATTAAAGCAACAATGCTATCATAATCTTCTATGTCCTTCCACACATCTTTTCTATAGATGACTACCTCTCCCTCCAAGAAATTTGATATTTTCTCCAATTTTTCAACGTCTTTCTCAAATCCAACTACTGCGATGCGTATAATACCGACCTCCTTGCAGATTTTACCGCTTTTCCAATTATTATTGTGGCTGTTCTTCTGATGTTTTCTTTTTCAACCTTCTCAGCTATATTAGCGAGTGTCCCTTCGATCACAATCTCATCTTTCCTGCTTGCCCGATAAACAACAAAAGCAGGCTCATTAAACCCCCTCATTTTCCCAACTCTTTCTGCTATATCTCTGATCTTGTCCACACCTAGTAGTATTACGAGAGTGGAATTTGTTCTTGCAAACTCCTCAATTTCATCCCTTTCAAGGGTTTTTCCTGCCGGTCTTGTTATCACAACACTCGGAACATCAGGTGATGTTAGTTCACTTTTTAAGGCTGATGCAGAGGCAAAAACGCTGCTGACACCCGGAATTACCTCAACCTCAATACCCCTTTTTTTAAGTTCATTTATCTGCTCGTTTATAGCTCCATATATGCTGGGATCGCCACTCTGGAGTCTAACAACAGTTTTTCCACTTTTAACAGCCTTTTCAATTACATCTACTATCTCCTCGAGGCTTTTTCCAAAGCTGTTAAATTTCTCACCCTCAAACTCTTCAAGAAACTCCTTCTCAACAAGAGAACCGGGGTAGATTATGAGATCTGCTCTCTTCATCAGTCTGTAAGCCTTTAACGTGAGGAGCTCAGGATCTCCAGGACCAAAACCAACAAAATACACCTTCACTTCCATCCCACCACCATTGTGAAGTAGGATGCCTTTTCTCTCGGTCTTCCAACAAACTCCCCCTCCATGAACATCCTCTCAACCTGAATTGATCTGAAACCCCTGTTTCTCAGTTCCTCGGAAATTTCAAGAGGCTTTGTTGCCTTCAGAACCACTTCAAATCCCTCATCCTGGTTCAGTGCTGATCTGACTCTGAAAGAGCTGTCCACAAACATTCCAAGCCTTGAAAAAACTGCTGTAAAGCTTGGAACTCCGGGAACCATCTCAACAACCACATCTGGATTCTTTTTTCTCACAGCTCCTGCCAGATCCTGAAATGTTGAGAAAAATGCAACATCCCCGAGAACACAGAAGGCTATATCTTCGCTGATACACCTGTATGCGAGTTCCTCAGCCAGCGTCTCAACAACCCCATCGGCATTTCCCATCGGAAACTCAACAACCCTAACATTATCCCTGAATTCTTTCACAATGCTCTCTGCAAGTCTCCCAGGGACTATAACCTCATCACACATCTCTATTGCTTTCTTTGCCTTTATTGTCACGAGCTCAGGATCACCGGGACCGAGACTTACCCCCTTCAGCATTGCCAACCACCACAAAGACCGGATTTAAAGCCCTGAAAGCAATTCCTCCAGCAAGATCATAGCTTTTTGAAACATTTACAGCAACAATTTCAGTGAAAAAATCAAGTTCCCTCATTTTCTCGACAACTTTAAGCGCAACATCAATTCTGGCACAGTTTACAGCCATTCTCTTTGCTGTGCATGCTTCAAGCATCCTGTCTATTCTCGATGTGCCTCCAAAAAAGACACAATCCGGTTTGTGGGTTAGCAGAAAATCATAACCATCTCCTCCTACAACCTGAACATTTGTACCGTTGAATTTTCTGATTAATTCAGCTGCAAGTATCGCATCTCTCTCAACAGCATACACCTTTCTGACGTAGGGAGAGAAGAATTCTGCAACCCTTCCACTTCCACTTCCGATGTCTGCAAAAACCCAGTGCCTTTCCGGCTTTAGCTTGGAGAAGACAACCCCTATTATCTCGTCCTTGGTGAACTTTCCATGATTAAACTCACTTTCCATTGTGACAAGAAAATTTGATTTGGTATTAAAGTCTTGCCTTCACCTGAGACATCTTCAAAAAGGTGAGAAGGCAACCATTAAAAAACATTCCAAGAAAAATCCATCCGTGCTGTTTGTTGTGGGTGTTGGTCTGAAAAGAGAACATCTCACCGATGAGGCAAAAGAGGTGATTTCGAGAGCAAATAAGGTGTACGGCAGTTCAAAAGCCCTTGAAATAGCAGAGGAATGGATAAAAGGAGAAAAAGTCCGGATGACAGAATTTGATGAGAAAACATACAGGGACATAGAGAAGGAAGCAGAAGAGAAGGATGTGGCTGTGCTTTCGACCGGTGATCCGATGGTTGCAGGGCTTGGCAGATTCTTTAAAAGAGCAAGGGTGATTCCGGGAATATCAAGTGTTCAGGTTGCTCTTGGGAGAATAAACGCTGATCTGTGTGAGGTGTCTGTTTTAAACGCACACAGCAGAGAGCCTGAGTTCTCTGAGGTTAAAAATCTGCTTGTTCTTGCAAAAAAAGGTGTAAGGCTGAATTTTCCTGGTAGAAAAATGATCGTTCTGGAGAATCTGGAAAGCAGGGATGAGAAGATTTATGAGGTGCATGATTTTTTTGAAACAGAGAGCGATTACACCATAGTGTTTGTTGAGGTGAAAAAATGAAAAGGGGTCTCGTGATAGTGGGGCACGGAAGTCCACTGCCTCACTACGCAAGGGTCATGAAAACTCACAGAGAGAGAATAAACGGTTTTGGTGTTTTCGATGAGGTTGAGATTGCCTACGCCACCGGAGACAGGGAGCCAACACCACTGCAGACGGTGAAGAGAATGAGCTCGGATGTGATATACTTGGTTCCCCTTTTTCTCTCAAACGGGCTCCACGTTACAAAAGATCTGCCAGCGTTCTTCGGCCTCGAGGAGGGAGAGGGTATTAAAACGGCAGAAATTGATGGAAAGAGAATAGTTATATGTGAACCCATAGGAGAAGATGTTTTTGTAACCTACGCAATTCTGAACTCTGTTTTCAGGGTTTCAGAGATGCAACATCACCAATAATGAAAAGAGTTGGCCCTGAGAAATCCCCAATCCTTTCATGGATGTCTTTTAAGGTGCCACTGACAATCCTCTGATTTTCCAGGGTTCCATTTTCTATGGCCACAGCAGGCTTGTCTGGACTGACTCCCATTTCAATGAGCCTCTCTGCCACACTCTCAACTGTCTCCCTTGCCATCATCACGACAAACGTACCGTTCAGGATTGAATTAATGTTCAGATCCTCTGTGCCCGATAGAAGTGTGAGGGATGCTATTCCCTTTTTTGTGAGAGGTATGCCGGCGTAACTTGACACGCCATTGAAGGAGCTGACTCCCGGAATGACCTCGTAAGGAATCCCGTTCTCCTTCAGAAACCTGATCTCATCTGCAAGTCTCCCGAAAATTCCGGGGTCTCCGCCCTTGAGCCTTGCAACATTTTTCCCCTGAAGAGAGAACTTCAGCATCAGGCTGTTTATTTCCTTCTGCCTCTCTCCACCATCTCCATCACCTCTTCTCTTCCCGACAAAAATTATTTCCTTCCCTTCAGTGTTGATCATCTCAAACAGCCTTCTGTCAACAAGGGCATCATGCATTATGATCTCGGATTTTTCAATGGCCTTCAGTCCTTTCAGCGTGATGAGCTCCGGATCTCCCGGACCCGCCCCTATTATGAACACCTTCCCTTTCATACTCATCAACCTCCCTCTCATAAAGTCTCAGCCTCACAGGATAGGTTGCTGCTTCCCTCCTGACAACATCCATCATACTTCTTGAGCACACAAGCATTACCCTCGCTCCCCCTATGGCTCTGAGAAAAGCCCTCTCCATTCCCGCTGTATTTATATCAGGTTCAATTCCCTCCTTCTCAAGTCTTTCCTTTGCACTCCTTCCCATCACCGCAACAAAATCGAAGTCACCATCAGGCAGGCAAGAGTCGTGGGGAACGAGCACAACCTCTCCCTCTGACATCCAGGTTCTTATGCCACATCTTTCAGCAAGGGAGTAATCTATCCACGCGTCATTGTAAATTATCATTCCCCCATCAAGAATCAGAAATCTGTCTCCAACTGCCTTCGCAAAGTCAAGGTCATGGGTTGAGATGATCATTCCTTTACCTTCTTCCCTCAGCTCTCTCACTATGAATGCGATCTCCTTCATGCCCACTCCATCAACCCCTGCTGTCGGCTCATCCATCACAACATATTCCGGCTCCATTGCAAGAACCCCTGCAATTGCAACCCTCTTTTTCTCCCCTCCACTTAAAGAGTTGCACAGCCTGTTCTCATATCCCTCCAACCCGAGATTTCTTAAAATCTCCCTTATTTTTTCATCATCTCTTGTTCCGGTGTTCTCAGGACCGAAAACCACATCCTGCCAGACTGTTGGAGCAACAATCTGGTCATCCGGATTCTGAAAAACAAATCCCACAAGGCGTCTGAGCTTTGTCAGAGATTTTCTGTCATACCTGACGGGATTGCCATTCACAATAACCTCCCCTTTCTCTGGTCTCAAAAGACCGTTCAGATGCATTAAGAGGGTCGACTTCCCGGCACCATTTCTTCCAAGGAGTATCACCACCTCCTCCTTCCTGACTTCCATGCTCACACCCTTCAGAACCTCTCTGTCATTGTATGAGAACCAAACATCCCTCAGCTCTATCAAAGGATCACCCCTGATGCAGCAATTACAGTTACAACGAGGAGGACATAGCCAACACCCGAGGAGCTGCTTGAAGGCTCGGGAATTTTTCCACTGTAGCATCTTGACTCCATTGCCATGTTCAGCTTTTCAGCCCTCTCCATCGATTTCACAAACATGGAATGAGCGAGAAGAGCCGAGGTTTTCAGCATGTTCTTTTTCCCTGAAAATCCAAGTCTTGAATCTGCAGATCTCTCAAGCCTGATTAGCTCATCCAGAAATATCTGAATTGTTCTGTAAATGAGGGACATCATCTCCACCACAAACTCAGGAAGTCTGAGCTTTTTCAGTGCAAAAAGAATTTCAGGTACCGAAGTTGTTGTAATCAGATAAACCATAATGGAGAGAGATGCGTAGGTTCTGAAAAAGGTTTTGAAAGCCAGGTTCACGCCTTCTTCTGTAAAAATCCAGAACAGTTCTTCACCCGGAGTTATGAAGGCTATAACCATCAGTGCCGGGATTATGAAAAGTGCTGGTAACTTCATGAGTCTCAGATAATCCATTCCGGATGAATGGAGGGATAGAAGGGAGAACATCATGAGCGTGATGGCAAAAACGGAAACTGAATTGAAGATGTAAATGAGAATAAATGATACCATCACAAGGTAAACGTTTGCCGCTCCCGTAACAACTTTCTTAGATTTCAGCTGAATTTCCTCAATTGTTCGATGCATGTTTGTTCGCTCTGCTTTTCCCCACAAAATAACCCACTGCAAATGCTCCTATGGCAGACTGCAGACTGAAAAGAAGGCTCTCAATTTCACCGCTCGGTGGCTCCCATACCGGCGAGAACCATGGCTCATAGTCAGGGGAAATCTGCTTTATCGCCTCTTCAGCCTTCTCGTCAGCCCCAGTCCAGCTTTCAGCGTTTCCATTTGTGATTAAAAGACATGAGATCAAAAACAACACTGAAATGGCATTCTTCAAGCTCTCACCCCCGTGTCAGCCTATCCTCTGATGTCTGGACGATGTAGCTGATGAGCAGTGCCGCAAATATACCCTCTACAACCGCGACAGGAATCTGGGTCAGTGCAAATATGCCCATAAATGTGAGGGCAGATTTGATAAAACTCACTCCCGGAAAAGCAAGAGCGAGCTGAATGGATGTCACAACATACGTGAACCAGTCAGCAACAACTGCAACAACAAAAGCAAGCATCCTCATACTTACCCTGTCCTTCAATCCCCTGTAAACAATCCACCCTGCCAGAGGTCCAATGAATCCCATTGATGCTGTGTTTGCTCCAAGGGTTGTTATCCCTCCATGGGCAAGCAGAAGAGCCTGATAGAGCAGCACTATGGCTGATAGAAAGGCGGTTACGGAGGGACCAAAGAGCATTGTTGATATTCCCGTTCCGGTTGGGTGTGAGCAGCTGCCTGTTACAGGTGAGGGGATTTTCAGTGAGGAGAGAACAAAAATGAATCCACCTGCAACCGCCAAAAGAGCTCTGTTTCTTGGATTCTCATTTATAAGCTTTTTAGCCCTCACAGCACCGTATGCCATGGCAGGCAGGGATACAGCAAACCAGAAAGTCGCCCACAGAGGAGGGAGGAAGCCTTCCATTATGTGCACCAAACCACCTCACTTGACTTTTTGTCAAGTAAATTTGATATCATTTAAAAATTTTTCGATGCTCATCCACCAGATACTGTTTTAACAGTCATTCAAAAATAACAATTTTATTGAGAAGATCTCATTATTCGGGAGAAGTTTAAAATAAGTCCTTGACAGTATCCTCTATCAGAATGAGCATACCGAGAAGTGTTTACAGAAAAAGGATCAGGAGAGCCCAGGAATTGATGAGAGAGAATGAAGTCGATGCGATGCTCATTCTCTCACTTGAAAATTACAGATACTTCACGGGAGATGTTAGGAAGCAGCCAAGAATGCTCATTCCATCCGAAAATGAGCCAACACCCATCGTATTTGAGAGTGAAAGGGAGGAGGTCGAAAGGAGGACAGGGTTGCAGGCAAAAACATACAGATCCCTCCCAGAAATGCTCTCAGCCGTAATCAGTTTTCTTAACTCTCTGGAGAAGGATACGCCCGTTGTTGCGGTTGAAATGGAGTTCTCGACTCCGGCATTCTTAATTGAAAGATTCAGAATGGCAAATCCGCACGTGGAGGTTGTGGATGCAAAGCAAATTGTATCTCCTCTCAGAAAGATCAAGGACAGATATGAGATTGAATTGATGAAAAAAGCAGGAAAGCTGGCGGATATTGCCATGGAGAGAGCTGCAGATCTTTTAAAGCCCGGTATCAGTGAAAGGGATGTTGCACTTGAGGTGGAGTATTATGTGAGAAAAAAAGGAGCTGAGAGGCTTTCATTTCCGATGTTCGTCAATTCCGGTGAGAGAAGTCTGTGGCTTCACGGAATGGCAACAGATAAAATAATCGAAAAGGGAGATGTGGTTCTGATTGACATTGGCCCGGTTTACCAGGGTTACTGTGCGGATATAACAAGGACATTTGTCGTCGGAAGTGCAGGCAGTGAACAGAAAAGAGCTCATGAAGCTTATCTGAGAATGCAGGAGAGGGTAATTGAGAGAATAGAGGAGAAAAAGAACGAGATTACAGTTCTGGAACTTGAAAGAGAGAACAGCGAATTCATGAAAGCCATGGGATACAATGGGCTATACGTCAGGGGTTTTGTCCATGGAATAGGGCTTGGTTTTGAGGAGACTCCATTCCCAACCATATTCCCTGAAGATCTAAGAGAGACAATTTCAAAAGGGATGACTCTCTCAGTGGGACATTCTGTTCTCTCAATAAAGGGAGCTGGGGGGTTCAGGATCGAGGACACGATACATGTCGGTGATAGAGTTGCACACCTCACCAATTTCGACAGAAAGCTGCTTGAGGTGGGATGATGGCTGAGGCTGAGATGGAGTTTACAGTTCCCGTGAGTGCTGATGAGGTGAAATCCAGAATAAGAGACATGGGATTTGTCGGGAGATGCTTCAAGTTTGTTGGGGACGTTTCTCGGGATGGCAGAATATGGAGAGTAAAGGCCCCCATGTCAGCAATAACCCAGACAAAAGAGCTTGAGACAAGAGTTCTCAGTCAGGATCCAATTGAGTGGGAGGCTGAGGGAAAGCATCTTCTATGGAGAGGCGTGTTCGAGGTTGAAGAAAGTGAGGAGGGGACCAAAATAAAGGTCAGACTGTCTGTCGAGGGTCTGGGAAGCATGGCACCGATAATAAACCCGATGGCAGGAATGCAGATTGAAGGCCAGCTCAGGTATTTTGCAAAAAAGCTCAGAGAGGAGCTCAGCAGGACATGATGGGTCACACAGATGGGTATCTAAAAAATAAACCGTGATGGTGCCGGAAGTGAGATGTGTTTGCGGAACCGAGGGGTTGAAGGTTAACAGGATAACGGCAGGAAATCATCTAAATCCAGAATACTGGCACATGCTCAGCGATGACATGCATTTCTGCCCCAATTCGGAGTGTAGTGTTGTTTATTTCGATGATAAAACCGTATTTACATTAAAAGAGATAAAAACAAAGGTCTTCTTCAAGGAAAAAGGATCACCAAAGCCATTGTGTTACTGCAAGCAGGTTACCGAGGAGGATGTTATTGAAGCCATAAGGAAAGGGGCAAAAAGTGTTAAAGAGGTTGAGGAGATAACTGGGATAGGAAACGGAGGTCATTGCATGATTACAAACCCATCTGGTAGGTGTTGCAGGCAATTTTATGTCGGATTTGTTGAAAAAATGCTTGAAAAAGTAGTTTCAAACAAAAATAACACTGAAAAACAGAATGAAATTTCTGAAGAACTCCCTGAGTGCTGCAGAATTGATCAGGAATGAGCTGTTAAAGCTTTTGAGCAGTAAGCATCGTGAATTTTTAGCCAGCTCAATTTCTGTAATCCAAGATGCTTTTCCAGAACTTACAACCACCATCCCAAGATTTACCAAGCTCACACTGCCTTGCTTTAATATTAACTGGATCTTTTTCATCAGGTTTTGAATGAATGCAGCTTACACAGCCTTTACTTCTTTTAGAAAGCACTTTCAAAGCCTTTTCAATGTTTCTCTGTAAAAGAATTGTTGCCTGAGACACCATGGAGTCTCCATAAACCTCCGGATTTTGAAGGACTTTTTCAGCATTCATCCTGTACTGTTTTTCAAGACCTTCAAGATCCATTATATCACCCTATATATTCTTCTTTTCACGTATACAATACGAATAAATGGTATAAAACACTTTCTAATCAGGGAAATTGATTTATTGGCACTTCCATGGGGTATAATGGGTGGGATAATATGAAAAAAAGAAAAGTGACAATCACAGTGGATGAGGAAATTATCAGATGGATCGAAAAGGAGATTGCAAGGAAGAGATTTGCCAGCATAAGCCATGCTGTTGAGTATGCAGTAACAAGACTTATGGAAAAAGAAAACACAGAAAGATGAGTGTTTAATTTTCCGGTAAATTACTTTCTCTCTGTAATTATTCAGGGTTCGAACACTCTGATGTCTGTTAGATTTTCCACCTTCTCAGCTTTTTTCAAGATTTCATTGTCAAAAGTTGCAAAGCCGTCAATACTGTACCCATTCAGTTTAAGACACCAGGCGATACTCAAATGGAGCAAATCAAGGGTTCTTAATTTCAATTTATGTGAGAGCGTAAACGCCAGCTTTATTTCAGCTGGCACTTTTCCGAAAATGGTAAGCTCTTTTTCAAAGGGATGAATCAAATTCAGATTATACTTTCTCATGCTCAGTCTTGCTATTACTGCAGGTAAGTCTCTTTCATCGATTCTCACATCAAATTTAGATATCAATCTGTTATAGTTTCTGGAAACTACTGAAAATATCTCAACCAAAACGAGAGGAGAAATTATTTTTTCCCTTTCCCTTGAGAGAAATCTATCTGCAGCCTGATTTTTGCTGTCACCTTTATCAATAGCTGCCACTATCACACTGGTATCGATATAAACTACCACCTGTCCCTCACCTCTTCCAAGGATTCCCTCAGGATTCCATCAAAATTGAGTTCGGAATCCATTATTCTATCGACAATCTCATCAATCTTCCTGAGGTGCTCGATTTCAGATTCAACTTCTTTCATACCACTTTCAATTATCTTTCTCAGAGCATCGCTTCTGTTTTTGAAGATTCCAGCCTTTACAAGAAGATCTATGTCTCTCAGTTTTCTTTCGTCAAGCCTTACAGGCACAACCTTCATGTTTAATACGTATACGTAATTGTATTAAAAAATTTTCAGTTCTGGGAATTTTAGAATCACACATTCAAACAGAGATCAATGATTAAATATCAAATGGAGAAAAATCTCATCATGTATGCATTTGTCATCTCAGGAATTCACAGCGGAACTGGCAAGACAAGCATATCTCTCGCTATTACCGCAGCATTAATGAAAAGAAATCTCAAGGTTCAGCCCTTTAAAGTTGGACCTGACTTCATAGATCCATCCCATTACTCATTCTGTGAATGGGCTGTCAATCTCGATGCTTTCATGATGGGTGAGAAGGGTGTGAGAAGATCCTTTTCAAAGTGGATGAAAGGGAAAGATGCCGGAATAATCGAAGGAGTTATGGGGCTTTTTGATGGATATAGGCTTTCCACATTCTCATCCACAGCCCACATTGCAAGAATTCTAAACCTGCCCGTCATTCTTGTTATGAACGTTAGAGCAATGTCTCTTTCAGCCCTTGCAGTGTTTGAAGGTTTCAGAAGCTTTGACAGAAACATCAGGGTTGCCGGTGTGATATTCAACAACGCAACTGAGTTTCATTTAAGGCTGAAGAGAGTTTTTGAAGAGAGAGGGTACAGGGTTTTTGGAGCTGTACCAAAATCAGCAGTTCTTGAGACAGAGAGCAGACATCTTGGACTTCATCTCGGACTTGAGGTGGAGAGAGACGTCGGTGCCCTTGCAGAGCTTGCAGAGGAGTACATAGATCTCGATGGGATTCTGGAAATAAGTGAGATTCAGAATGAATTTCAGGAGATAGATGAGGAATTTGAGGATAATGGAGGTTTTAAAATAGGAATTCCGTTTGATCAGGCATTTTCATTTTACTACAGGGACAACCTTGAGATTCTGAAGAGGTTTGGAAAGCTTGAGTTCTTCTCTCCATTAAGGGGAGAGAGGGCTGAGTGTGATATGTACTACATAGGCGGGGGGTATCCTGAACTCTACGAGTTTCCCGAATTCCTGAGGTTCATCAAAAAGGAAGCCTTGGATGAGAAACCGGTATATGGTGAGTGCGGGGGAATGATGGTTCTCGCAAGGAAACTTGAGAATCGGGAGAGAAAAAGGAAAATGGCCGGTGTGCTTGACATTGATGTGATCTTTACGGACAGGCTTCAGGCTCTTGGGTATGTGAGGGGGGAGGTGATAGGGGAGAATCCGTTCTTCCAGAGCAGATTCAGAGGTCATGAATTCCACTACAGCTATGCAGTCCCAGACGGTGATGTCAGGTTTGCCTTTAAAACAGATGGTAAGGGGATAAGAGATGGATTCGATGGTGCCCTGGCCCACAACACTCTCGCAGGTTACACCCACATCCACTTCTATTCAGCAGATTTTTCCGCCAAACTTAGGGAAAAAGTTTAATCCTCCATGTGGAAATACATCATCTTAGGTGATGAGATGAAGGCGGTTATTGATGAGGACACATGTACAGGTTGCGGAACGTGCGAGGATATATGTCCTGAGGTTTTCAAACTGGGAGATGACGGGATTGCTCACGTAGTTGGTGACTGTGCGGAGTTCATTGACTGCTGCAAGGAGGCAGAGGAGAGCTGCCCCGTTGGAGCAATCACAATTGAGGAGTAACCATTAAATTTTTCATTTAAAACCATTCTGGTCTTGATTTCATACCTTTTTTTTGAGCAAAGTTTAAATTCTTGGAGAAACCATTCATAGCAATGTCATCCAGAGCACTGACGGCAGCTGCAGCAGCCACACTCATTCTCTTGATTTCAGCAGCACATGCTTGGAACATCGAGAAAGTAAAATACAACACATCATCAGATGAACTCACCATAGAATATTCTTTCAGTCCTTTTGAGTTTCTTTATGCATTTTTCATAGGTGGAGGAGAATACACAAAAGCAATAACCCATGAGATTGTTTTCGGCAATTATACAATTATTGAGGCCGGATACAGCAATGTTAGGATAACACTTCAGGGAAACATCACATTTTCCCATCCAGTGAACATTTACATTGAGAAAGAGAATGAAAGCTACTATCTCGTGAATGTAACAAGCTTCGTTCCAGAATGATCAGAGCCTTATTTCCCGTACTATGTATTCTGGCGGGATTTCCTTTGCAAGAACTATGTGTTCGTTGACCTTTATAAACCTCACTCCATTCTCCTTGGCCTTTTTTGCATCCACCTCGAGAATTATTGGCTCATCTGTTCTCAGTCTCGCAACCTCCTCACTCTTTTCCAGAGTTGTCGACAGATGCACGTAGGTCTGATTTACTGGCTTTATACCAAGCTCAAGGAGCCTGATTGATTCCTCCTCACTGGTGCCATAGTAAAGAACATCCTCTTTGGCTTCAGGCATGTCATTGAGCTTCACTTCCACACTGTGTCCATATCTTGCCCGTATTCTGTCATCTTTGAGCTCATATCTGCCCTTTCTGTCACTGTAAATCAAAGCCTTAACTGTCCACCTGTCTGCCCACCTGTATCTTCTTGAGACAATTCTCAAAAGCTTTTCAAAATCAACCCAGCCATTTTCGTCCATTTCAAGCCCGAATTTCTCGGGGAAGTGTCTTAAAACTCCGGAAATAAACTTGCCGAGTCTCTCAACCCTCTCCTTCTTTATGACAATCTCTCCCTCAAATCCGCATATATCGCACTCCAATCCCCTGTAAAACCCGTGTTCAGGGCAAACTCTGATGTCCTCCATACCTCACCACCCACATCAAGGCTGCAATTGCTCCTATGGCACTGCACGTTTCAAGGCTCACATTCCTGAATGTTACATCCAACGTGTACCTTGCTCGCTTTATTAAATCTTTTGGAAGTCCCTTTCTTCCGAGACCTATCAGGAAACATGCAGACCTCAAATTTCTGAGATCACTGATTGAAAGACCCTTTTTCTCAGGTTTTGATGTTGTGGCAACGATATCCCCAAAATGAGATGGAATCGAGTCTACCAAGTGGAGCTTTCCATCATCATAAAGCCTTTCAAGATATTTTCCCCCCTCCCCAATTGTTGTGTATTCCACCACATCCCTAACAAGCTCATCAGGGCTCTTCCAGAAGCTGAAATCGTAAAGAGCAAGGTGGAAGTTGTATGCATAGCAGAGCGGTGCGGCTCTTGCTATCGTTCTCAGATGGATCTCATGAAGCTTCAGCTTGTCATATGTATTTACCAAGCATATTACCATCATTTCAGATTCTCCAGAAACTTTACCATGTTTCTGTAATGGCTTCCAAGCCAGTACAGCTTTTTGCATTTCTCACAGTACCAGAGCTCATATCTCTCTCTCAGGTTCTCTTCAATTCCTTCTTTTTCCATAACCTCCTTTGCTTCACGATCTGTTGGTTTTCTAAGGATTGCGTTGCAAACACTGCACCTGTCCATCCTTATTTCTGTATCAATCCCGATATCTTTCATCTCCGAGATCTGGTCAATGACGCTGTCATTTCTGATGAGAACTGCCTTTCTGTTTCTCCTAACTGCTCTGTCATAGAGTTCCTTGTCTCTTGTAAGGAGTATTCTGTCGGTGAAATTTTCAAGCAAAAACAGATCTTCATCAGATGTTTCAAAGTCTCCAACATAAAGCGTGTCATATCCAAAGATTCTGAGCCATGTTGCAAGTTTTCCAAGCATCCTGTCAGCGATGAACCTCAAACCTCAACCACCACCTTGGGTCAGCGTTTTTCAGTTTTTCAAGCAGCTCAGCTCCAGCTCTTGTTTTCATTTTCACATTGTCCCCATAAACCTTTGCATCCTCAATCCTCAACCCATAGATTCTGCTCTGAATGAAGAGTTCGATCCTGTCAGCGTCGTGGACTATGTCTGAATATTCTGAAATCACTCTCTTCAAATCCTTTCCCTCTTCAAAATCAATCTGATCTTCCAAAGTTTTTTCCTCATCAACCCTAACGTATTTTCTAGCTATGTGATGCAGATCAAGCGTCCTTGACTCATGAACATCATGGAACAAAGCAGAGACGCTACATCTGCATGCCTCATCCACACTCCCATATTCTTTCAGCCCCAGAAAGAAGGCAATTACTGCAGACAGAAACGAATGTTCAGCAACGCTCTCAGGATTATCTATTCCAACCTTGAACCACCCTGATCTGGGAACATTTTTCAGGGATGCGATCTCAAAAAGAAAGTCCTCAAGCTCCATGAAACTTCCTTTCCCGAACCCTTAAATAAAAACTTCGAGCATATCTGAGAGTATGAGGATATCCCTGAACGACAGGAGACTTGAGATCTACAGGGAATTTCTCAGAGGGGTCAGAGTTGAAGATGTGACTGAGAAGTATGGCATAAGCAGGGTCTCAGTGTGGAAATTCTCAAAAAAACTTGAAGAACTTGGATACGGGATTGAAAGGGGAAAAAAGGGGTACAGAATATCGAAAAAACCAGATCCATCACCCCTTGACATGGCGATCTCCGCAAGGCAGATTCCGGGAATTGATGAGTTTTATTACTTCAGTGAGATAGACTCCACCAACAGGTTTGCAAAGGAGAACGAGAGATGTGCTGTTTTTGCAGAGAGGCAGACAGAAGGAAGGGGGAGAGTTGGAAGGAGGTGGGACAGCGATAAGGGTGGGATCTATTTTTCCATTTCACTCAATCTGAACATTCCGGTGACTGAGATACCAAAGATAACCCTCATCGGAGGCCTTGCAGTGTGCAGGACTCTTGAAGGATATTCTGCAAGAATAAAGTGGCCCAATGATGTTCTGATAAACGGCAAAAAAGTGTCCGGAATTCTCAGTGAGTTTGTCGGAGAGGAGCTATCTTCCAGGATAATAATGGGGATAGGAATAAATGTGAAAAACAGGATTCCCGGGTACCTGAAGGACAGTGCTCTGAGCCTTGCAGAAATTGATCCGGATATGCAGATCACAGATGTTTTTGAGGAGCTTTGCAGAAATCTCGGTACATATCTGAGAATGTTTCCAGAAGGATGGAATGAGATCCTTGAAGAGTGGAAAAAAAGAACAGATACGATCGGAAAGGAGGTTGAGATATCTGCTGGAAATCAGAAGTTTTCTGGCAGGGCTGTTGACATTGACAGGGATGGGGGGCTTCTGATAGAAAGTGATGGCGGGATTGTGAAGGTCATTTCAGGAGAGTGCTTTTACACAAATTATTGAAAACACAAAAAACTATTTAAATACCCCGATTCACACTTTGATGTGCTCTCAGAATTGTTTGTTAGAGAGATGAGAGACGATGAGGTGGAGGAGATCATCCTCCTGGAGTACGAGCACTTTGGTTACAGCGTTTTTGCCGATCTCTCAACAACAGCCTACAGAAAGAAGGTTCTTGTCTGTGAAATCGATAACGAAATTGCTGGATTTGCTGTGATATACTGGGATGAGGAGAGCTTTCACATAGGAAGCCTGATTGTGAGAGAAGAACACAGGACGAAAGGTGCTGGAAAGGCTCTTATTGAAAAGATTGCAGCTGAAGCAATAAAGCTCGGATTCAGAAAGATATACGCTGATGTTTCTGTTAGCAGCTCGGCACTTGACTTTTATTTCAGCAATGGATTCGAGATCGAAGAGACAATAAAGCATTATTATGGTATATCAAAGCATGCATTCAGGCTTTCTCTGAGTGTTTAGATTTCAGCTCCTTTATTGGCTCTGTTTCTATTGGCTTTTCTTTTACAAGCCCTTCCGGTTTATAGTACAGTATTGCTATCATCAGAGCCCCGAATATTATGTACTGAAGCCAGTTGACGTCAAAGGGGAGATTGAGAAGATCAGCGATCTCATGCTTGTATCCATCAAGGAGCCTCCAGATCACAACAAATGAGAAAACTCCTGCCAGCACTCCTCTATTGTTTGACATCCCTCCGAGAAGAACCATCAGAAATGGAAAGAATGTCCAGTTAACCCTTGCAAAAAGATTCACAATACCGACCACGTTTCCTGCATAAAAGGAATAGAGAACTCCTGTCATTGAGGCTATTGCGGAGCTGAAGGCAAGAGTTTTTATTCTGACCCACATTATGTCCTTCCCCGAGAACTGCAAAGCCACCGCATCCTCTCTCATTGCCCTCAAAAGTCTTCCATATGGAGAGTTGAGAGTTCTCTCAAGAAATAAATACGTCAGCAATGTAAAAAACAGAATTAAAGCGACAAATGCCCATTCCCTAAGCTCTCCAGGGATGAATGCGAGAACATCCGGAACAGGAGCTCCGTAGTATCCTCCTATGAGATCTGTGTTGTAATATGATATCATGAACATTATCTCTGCAATCGCAAGGAGTGTGATTGCCAGATAATCGCTTTCGAGCTTTGCACTTGGAAGAATGTAAAGGGCACCTATGACAGCTCCAATCAATCCTGCAAGAAGGAGTGTGAATACCAGAAGACCTATACCGTATGCAGGATTGCTGGCTATTATACTGTCTACCGTGCTTTTCATGAATCCACTTCTCTGGGTTATTGTTGTCCCCTCAATCGAGTACATGGCAATGAGGATCCTGTTCACAACAGCCCCTGCGGTAAAGGCTCCTACAAGAACTGCGAGGGCCTTTCCAAAGTTGGGAATCCCTCCATAGCCGTATTCAACGTTCAGACTGAGAGATAAAATTGAGTATATCCCGAACCAGAGCAGTATTGAACTGATTAACGCCTCGAACGCCATAGGTATCTCCTCCACTTGATTGTAACAAGACCTCCAGGAATTATCAGGAGTGTGACAACAAGGATTGCAAGGGATACTGCCTTGCTGTAAACGAGAACGGATGTCCCAAATATCTTGCTGAGCCAGAAGGTTATGAGGCTTTCAGACAGGCCAACCAGATACCCTCCCAGAATAGCACCATAAATAGATGATAAACCCCCAACAATGCTCGCTGCAAATATTGAGACTATGATTATCTGACCTGTCGCCTGTACTATCTCCTGCTTGAATGGCAGAAGTGCCCCGGCAAGACCTGCAAAGGCTCCGGAAAGGAACCAGGAAAAGAGTCTCGTGGTCTCAACATTTATGCCCATTATCTCAGCCAGTGATGGGTTTTCCATGGACGCTCTCATTGCAATTCCAAACTTGGTCTTGTAAAGGAGAAACATCAGAAAACCAAGAGAAAGTGCTATTGCAAGAGTTGATGAGAAGAATATCCCCTGTATTCCTGCAATCTTGAAATCAAGATAATATGGAAAGATGAACCTCGAAATGTATGCTCCAAAGTACTTGGATAGGCTCTCAGAGAATATCCCTATCATACCAAGAAGTATCAGATCCCATGCAAGTGTTGCAATCATGAGAATCAGTATCGAGGCCTCTCTTTTTATTAGAGGCTTGAGAACAACCAGATAAGTTACAACACCGATGAAACCACCAAAGAGAATGGCAAAAGGTGCGGCAAAATAAGGACTAAAATTAAATAATTTATACACTATATAGGCGATATATGAAGAAAAAATTGCAAAACTACCCTGAGCGAAATTGGGGACAGAGGTGGTGATGTATGTCAAAGTCAGACCGATAGCAAGGAGAGTGAGGAGATTGGCGTAAGTTACTGCCCCTTCAAGTACACCCATGGGGTGAAGTTGCAGTAAACTTTATAAAAAATTAATGGTCATTATCCATCATGAGCGTGAGATATTCTGTAATAATTGCTGCACTGATGCTGGCACTGTTGCCATTGGCCTCTGCTGAGGAAATAAAGATCGGTGTGCTTGTAGATCTCTCCGGACCACTGACAACATACGGAAACGACATAGCAAACACCCTGTCTATTGCTGAAAAGGACATAAACAGCTATTTTGCCGAAAAAGGAAAGGATTACACTGTAAAGTTCTATGTTGAGGATACTAAGGTTGATCCAAACCAGGCACTGCAGAAGGTTCAGTCACTCCACAGCAAGGGCATAAGGCTTGTAATCGGCCCAATGGGTAGTGGTGAAGTGGCAAACATAAAGGATTTCGTGACCTCAAACAAGATAATAATTGTCTCACCATCATCGACAGCTCTTCCAACGATTATTGGCTTTGCAAAGCCTGAGGACAAGAAATACATATTCAGGTTTGTTGGAACCGATGACCTGCAGAGCAAGGCAATTGCAAGTGAGCTCAGAGATGCTGGAATAAAGGGAGTTGTGATCACATATATCGGTAACGCATGGGGAAGAGGTCTGTATGAGGCAATCAAGCCACAGCTTGATGAAATGGGAATTGAGGTTGCAAAGGTTGTTGAGTATCCCGAGCAGACTCCTGCAGACTTCTCACCATACATATCAAGCCTTGAAGATGGTATAAAGTCCCTCGGAGACAAGTATGGCTACGACAAGGTTGCTGTTGTCACATTCTCATACGAGGAACTTTACACTATGCTCGCCCAGACTCCAGATGATTCGCCACTCCTCAGCGTTATTTGGTTTGGATGCGATGGAAATGCTCTGAGCGGAAAGATAAGCAACGCCCTCGACAAGGCAATAAAGGTTGGAACATACTCAACCCTGTTCGAGTCAAAGGGCCCGGCATTTGATGAGCTTGCCAAGAAGTACAACGAGGCCGGATTCAAGGGCAGCCCATACCAGTATGCAATGAACGCCTACGATGCTGCATGGGTGATTGCATTGGCATATGCAGAGGTCATTGAGGAGAAGGGAAGCTATGATGCCGATGCAATGGTTGAGAAGATGAAGGTTGTCGCAGAGAAGTACAGCAATGGAGATTATGGAGTTCAGCCTGTAAGCGGTGCAATCAAGCTCAACGAGTGGAATGACAGGGCAAGTGGTGATTACGCAATCTACTATGTGAGCAGCAAGGGTGAGTGGGAGACTGCAGGAATATGGAAGTTCGCCACAGGTAAAGTTGAGTGGACCCACAAGCCTGTCCCACCGGCACCACCAAAGAAGGAGGAGAAGACACCGACACCTGAGAAGAAGGAGGAGAAGAAGGAAACACCAGCACCAGCAAAGACTGAAGAGAAGAAAGAGGAGACCAAAGGCGTCCCTGGATTTGAGATTGTAGCCGGAATTCTGGCAGTTGCTCTCGCAGTCGGCCTTAGAAGAAGAGCATGATTCTTCAAACCTTCAATCTTTCCAAATTTTTTGAGGGTCTAAGAGCCTTAGACGGTGTTAGCATTTCTGTTCCAAGAGAAGCACTCACACTTATCATTGGTCCCAACGGCAGCGGAAAGACCACATTCATCAACACCATCACGGGGTTTTACAGGGCAGATGAGGGAAGAGTCGAGTATGAGGGCAGAGACATAACAAACCTTCCACCTCACAGGGTTTTCAGGGAGGGAATCGTCAGAACCTTTCAGATTCCAAGGCCATTCAAAAAGCTTACAGTGCTTGAGAACATGCTCATGCCTCTAAACAACCCCGGAGAGCACATCAGAAATGCATTTGTTAAGAAGTGGGTTGATTTTGAGAGTGAGTCAGTTGAAAAAGCATACGACATTCTTGAATTCCTGAACATAAGTCACCTGACATTTGAGAAATCAGAGACTCTGAGCGGGGGTCAGCTGAGACTTCTTGAGATTGGAAAGGCCCTGATGACCGATGCAAAGCTGATTGTCATGGATGAACCGCTTGCAGGAGTGGCCCCAGCTCTGGCACATGAGATTCTTAGAAAGATAAAGGAGCTGTGCGAGACCGGAAAAACCTTTTTAATCGTGGAACACAGGCTTGACATAATACTGGACTATGCGGACAGGGTATATGTCATGGGAAATGGAAAGGTGATTGCCGAAGGTGGAAAAGAGGTGATAGAGAAGCCAGAGGTTGTGGAGGTGTACCTCGGTGCTTGAAACTCAGGGACTTTCATCCGGATACAAGGAGCTTCACATTCTTTTTGATGTGAACTTCAAAGCTGAAAAGAGGAAGATAACTGCAGTTGTGGGTCCAAATGGAAGCGGAAAATCAACTCTTCTCAAGTCCATCTTTGGATTCACAACGATATACGACGGGAAGGTCATTCTGGAGGGGGAGGAGATAACACATCTGCCTCCTCACGAGAAGACAAAGCTTGGAATCGCCTATCTCCCTCAGACAGACAACATATTCACGGAGCTCACGGTCAGGGAGAATCTGATCATAGCAGGATACATTCTGGACGAGCAGGAGTATAACGACAGGCTTGAACTTGCTCTGAATGTCTTTCCTGAGCTAAGAGACAAGATGGACAGAAAGGCAGGGATGCTGAGCGGTGGAGAGAGGCAGTTTCTCGGGATAGCATCGGCTCTCATAAGAAGAGCGAGGGTTCTCATGCTGGATGAACCAACAGCCATGCTCTCTCCAAAATTTGCATCTCAGGTTTTTGAGAGGATCCTGAGTCTGAGGGATGAGCTTGGACTGACAATTGTTCTTGTGGAGCAGAATGTCATAAAGGCACTGGAGGTGAGTGATAACGCTCTGATGCTAATTGGTGGAAAGGTTGCATTCAGCGGAACGGCAAGAGAGCTTCTTGAGCATGAAAAGTTTGAGAGATTTGTTGTTGGATACACTCTCTAACTGTTTTCTGATTTTTTGAATTGGAGATAAAAGATTATATACTCGTTTCCCATAGTATTAATCAGAAATGCAGGGTCTTCTGATAACGAACGTGATAAAGATTCTGGACAGGGCGGGTTACGTTGTTACGGACTTAGCTGAGACTAAACCGAGATGCTTCGATGTTGTAGCCAGAAAGGGAGATGTTGTTATATTCCTGAAGGTTCTCTACAACATAGATTCCTTCAAGTCTGAAATGGCGAAGGAGATGAAGATAATTGCAAAGGTGCTGAAGGCAAGCCCTGTTGTGATAGGGGAAAGATACAAATCAGACTACCTCGAGAGGGGTGTTGTTTACACAAGATACGGGATACCTGTCCTGAATACCGCAACGTTCTATGACATGGTTGTGGAGAATGTGAAACCTCTCATCTATTCTGCTCCGGGTGGATACTACGTCAGGCTTGACAATGAGAAGATAAAAAGGGCAAGGGAGGAGCTTGGAATGTCTGCAGGAGAGCTTGCAATGCTCTTGGGAGTCTCGCGGAGAACAGTAATGCTCTACGAGGAGGGGATAGACACAAACATTGAGAATGCAATCAAGCTTGAAGAGATACTCGGTGAGAGTGTTGTGAGAGAGATAGATGTTCTGAATTTCATCGAGGACTACGGAGAATTCGAGGAAGGGGAGATGCATGAATACGGTGAAAAGGAGGGTGAAATAATCTCGAATCTCCAGGAAATTGGCGTTGATGTCATTCCTGTGAAGCATGCTCCCTTTGATGTGATATCAAAGCCTGAAAATGAACCTGTCCTGACAGGAATAAAACAGGTAAGGGAGATAGGGAAGAGAATGGCCCACATGGGAAGAATAAGCGAGATCGTTTCCAGAATGGCAGCCTACATTGTTGAGAGAGACGTCAAATGCAGACACGACAATGTTGTTATAGTCATGAAAGAGGAGCTGAACTGCATATCAAATCCGAGGGATTTTTACAGACTGCTTGAAGAGAAAAAAGACAGGCAAGAGTGAGACCCATTAACGTCATTGATCACCACCAATTAAACTCTCAATCCAGTCTTTGAATGCCTCATAGCTCATTGCACCAACTCTTCTGTCCTTGAGCTTGCCATCAACAAAGAAGAGGAATGCTGGAACACTCTTAACCCTGAATCTCTCTGCAAGCTGAGGATTCGAGGTCACACTGATTTTCAGGAAAAGAACCTTTCCCTGATATTCCCTGGCCAGCTTTTTTACCACAGGATCGACAGCATGACATGGGGGACAGTATTTACTCCAGAAATCCACGACAGCATATTTGTTTGATAAAAGAAGCTCATCGAAGCTCTCACCATTCACAGGAATCGGTCTTGCTCCATCCGATCTTCCAAGCAATCTGTCCATCAGACCCATTCTATCCCTCTTTTTTACAGAGTCATTGCGTGCAGAATTAAAGTTGATCTGAGTTTTTTGTGATGATGTCACAACCCAGATCTGACTGGCTTGTTTTGCGGAAAGAAAAATTTTTGGGTTTCATTTAACTGAAATCAGTCTCGGGATTTTTGTAGTGGTGTTATAAATAAGAAATCATCCGCATTTTGTAAATCCACACATTCTGCAGGTCATGCAGCCTTCCCCGTATTCCAGAATGTTACCGCATTCCGGACACATCCCTCCAATCAGCCTTGTTCTCTGCCCCTCTTCTCTCTCTTCTTCAATTTCTCCTGTGAACTCGGTTAGTGGCTTCACTCCCTTGACATCAAGCTTTATCTTTCTGAACTCTCCTTTTAAATGCTTTTCAAGAACCTTTGCAACACCATCAGCACAGCTTGTTACTATCTCTCCATCATCGAACCCTATGGAGGGGCATCTTATCCCCTTGAGCTGCCGTATTAACGCTTCGGGATCGACCCAGCTCCTCAATGCCACGCTCAGCAATCTCCCTATAGCCTCTGTTTGGGATGCTGCACATCCACCACTCTTCCCCAGCTGAACAAATACCTCAGCAATGCCGTACTCATCTTCATTTATCGTAACATACAGAGATCCGCATCCTGTTTTGGTTTCAACCGTTGTTCCCTTGGTTATCCTTGGTCTCGGTCTTGGCCTGTGAAGCCTTGCAGGTGGCCTTGCCTTCTCCTCATCCCTCTTCTTCTCTGTCTTCTTAACAGAAAGAACCTGCTCCTCTCTGCTTCCATCTCTGTAAACAGTGATGCCTTTACATCCAAGCTCGTAGGCCAGCAGATATGCTTTTTCAACATCAGCTTTCGTGGCATGATTTGGAAGGTTTATTGTCTTGCTCACAGCATTGTCTGTGTACTTCTGAAACGCTGCCTGCATTCTTACATGCCATTCCGGAGCGATGTCAAGGGCACACTTGAAAATCCTTCTTATCTCTTCAGGTATTTCATCAATTGTCTGTATGCTTCCCTCCTCAACAACCCTGTTCAGTATGTCTTCAGTATAGAGATCGAGGGCTTTTAAGGTTCTTTCAAATACTGGATTTACCTCGAAGAACTCGTCTCCATCCAGTATGTTTGCTCTTTTGTATGCCAAGGCAAACACAGGCTCAATTCCACTGCTGCACCCTGCTATTATGCTTATTGTCCCTGTTGGGGCGATTGTTGTTGTTGTGGCATTTCTCATCTTCACTCCCCTTTCATGCCACACACTTCCCTCCCAGTTTGGAAAAGCCCCTCTCTCCTCTGCAAGGCTCTGTGATGCTTTATGACTCTCTTCCTGAATGAACCTCATAACCTTCTCAGCCAGCTCGACGGCTTCAGGGCTGTCATAGGCAATGCCAAGCTTGAACAGGGCATCAGCCCAGCCCATCACACCCAAGCCGATCTTCCTGTTTTTCTTGGTCATCTCCTCAATTTCGGGTATGGGATAGCTGTTCACGTCTATTACATTGTCAAGAAATCTCGTTGCAATCCAAACCACTTCCCTCAATCTCTCCCAGTCAAAATCCATTTTTCGCTCATCAACAAACCTTGAGAGATTTATTGATCCAAGATTGCATGACTCGTAGGGCAGAAGAGGCTGTTCACCGCAGGGATTGGTTGCCTCAATCATCCCGGCATGGGGTGTGGGATTGGCTCTGTTTATCTCATCAATGAAAACAACCCCCGGCTCACCATTTCTCCATGCTCCCTCGACAATCAGGTTGAAGATCTTCCTCGCGGGAATTTTATTCATGACCTCTCCTGTTCTCGGGTTGATGAGTTCATACTCCTCATCATTCAGCAGTGCGGACATGAATCTGTCTGTGACCGCAACACTTATGTTGAAATTTCTCAGAACACCCTCCTCCCATTTGGCGGTTATGAATTCCTCTATATCAGGGTGATGCACATTAAGAACGCCCATGTTTGCTCCTCTTCTCTTTCCCCCCTGCTTTATCTGTTCTGTTGCAGAATCGAATATCTTCATGAAGCTTACAGGTCCGCTTGCAACACCCATTGTTGACTTGACTATATCTCCTTTCGGTCTTATCCTCGAGAAGCTGAATCCTGTCCCACCACCACTTTTCTGAACCCTTGCCATATCCCACAGAGCCTTGAAAATTCCGTCAATGCTGTCCTCAACTGGGATGACAAAACAGGCAGAAAGCTGGCCCAGAGGTGTTCCTGCGTTCATTAGGGTGGGGGAGTTGGGCATGAACTCCTGGCTGTTCATGATCTCATAGAACTTCCTCGCCCATTCATCCGCATTACCACCATAATTCAGCTCCGCTTCAGCAATAGCATTTGCAACTCTCCATAACATTTCATCTGGTGTTTCAACGGGCTCTCCCTTCTCATTCTTAAGCAGGTATCTCTTTTCAAGAACAACTTTCGCAGTTTCATTCAGCTCCATATCACCACCATCAAATTAATTTGATTTTAACTCAAACATTTTTGATATTTCAATCATTCGGTTCGGTCTCATTTTCGTATGCGAACCTAAAAAATCTTTTTGGATGGAGCGAATGAAAAGAGTTTAAAAACTAATATCTGCTCAGCAAGGATGCATTTGATCTCACTTTAATCTGAGCAGCTCAGCTTTTTCAGGATTTTCAAGATCTACAATGGCATAAAAACCTCTGGAAAGTGGTCCCGGGTTGATTACAATAGTCCCTTTCTCGTTCTCTATTCCCCTTCTTTCATGGACATGTCCACAGAGTATGATCCTGAACCTGCTGATGACATCCCTTATGGCTCTGCTTCCCGCACTCTTCCCGGAATATGTCAGATCGAGAATTCCGTAGGGTGGGCAGTGGGAGATGAGAATGTTTGTGCTGCCATAGCTGAATTCTCCAAGGATCTTCTCGTAATAACTTTCAGGGTATTCTGAGGGGGTGCTGAATGGAGTGTAGGTTGAACCTCCAGTTCCATGAAATCCTATTCCATTCAGCTCGAGGCTTTTCCCGTGGATGAATCTTATGTTTCTGCCATCAATTCTCTGAAATGAATCTTCAAAATCACAGTTTCCATGTACAACAAGCGATATTCCTTTAAATCTCTCAAGAACTTCAGCAAACCTTACAGCATCTCTCTTACTGAAATCTGTAACGTCGCCGCACACAGCGAGAACATCAGCCCTCTCTGTTTCCAGAAGCTTTTCAAGAAGTGAAAATCTGGAATGAATATCTGATATTGCTATTATCCTCATATAACGTACATATCACCGTTGCTCGGGGCGAAGCTCTCAACTCCCAGCTCCTCCCTTATCCACCTTGCGAAGTTCTCCGTCTCCTCACCGTGAACAGTGAAGACCATCTCAGCTCCCCTGTTGACAACCTTTTTAACAAGCTCCTTCAGCTGGGAGTCATCGGCATGTGCTGAAAAATCATACTGTTCCACCTTCATTTTCAGCCTAACAGTTTTCATTCCAAGGTCAATAGTGTTTGTTCTCAGCACCCTGTCACCATTTGTCCCCTCAACCTGATATCCTGTGAGAATTATCTTGGACTTCTCGTCATTGTAGAGTCTTGAGATGTAAAACAGCGCCGGCCCTCCATTTAGCATTCCTGCTGTTGTTATCACAGCTGAAGGCTCCTCAAGAACTCTCTCTCTCTTTCCTCTCTCAACCACAACCGACTTTCTGATTGCCCTTTTCAGGTCCCTCACACTTTTGAGATAATCGGGATACCTCTCAAGAATCCTCGAAACCTCCTTTCCCATGCCATCAATGTAGGGTGTTATTCCATGCTTTGTCAGAATCATCATGATTTCCTGAGTTCTTCCAACCGCAAAGGCGGGGATGATCGCATGTCCTCCCATGTCCAAGGTTTCAGTTACACTCTCCACAAAAAGCCTTTCAAGTTCTTTCCTCTCAGGATGCTCAACCCCAAAGTATGTGGACTCCACTATGAGGATATCCGTTTCGGGGAAGGATGTATCGGCTCCTTCAAGCAGCCTCGTATCCTCAAGCCTTACGTCCCCCGTGTAGAGTATATTCACATCCCTTGAGAGGTAAACCGAGGCACTTCCCGGAATGTGTCCAGCGTTGAAGAATGTTAGCTCCCATCCATCAATCAATACCGTGTCATCGTATCCGATCTCTCTTGTGTTGGAATTGAACTGCATGTACTCTCTCTTGCCAAAGGGCGGATTCTCCATTATGTTCATGGAATCCTTCAGAAGTATGTCTGAAAGATCTCTGGTTGGAGATGTCATGAAAACCTTTGGATCGTAGTCCATGAGATTTGGTGCGACACCAACATGATCAAGGTGACCGTGTGAGATCACAACACTTTTTGGGGCAACTCCATTGACAGGAAATTCAGGGGGATCAGAGGGTTTTATCCCGTAATCCAGTATGAGCGGGTCTACCATTATCGCTGATCTCCCAACTTCCCTGCATCCTCCAAGAAATCTGATTACCGTCATTCCTCCTGCTTTCAATCCTTAGGAATAAATAAATTTCGGGGAGGTAAAATTCCGGTAAAAAGCGGAAAGGTAAATATATCATCATCTCAACTCATTCTGGAAATGGCCGTAATTGCCATCACTTCTGGCAAGGGAGGGGTTGGAAAAACAACAGTTTCTGCAAACTTAGCTGTTGCTCTCTCTGCATTTACCGAGGTGGCTGTTGTGGACTGTGACTTTGTTCTGCCAAATCTCCATCTCCAGTTCGGGATCGATAACCCTCCTGTCGGTCTTATGGATGCTGTCTCAGGAAACGCAGGTATGGATGAGCCCATTTACAGGCTTAAGGCAAGAGTTGGAAATTACCTGACATCACTCATCTTTGTCCCCTCCCTCTCACCCCCTCACCTCCTGAAGAAGTTTGATGAGGAAAAGTTCATAGAATTCATTCAGTTTCTTGAAAAGAAGAGTGATGTTGTCGTTCTTGACGTTTCAGCAGGGCTGAGCAGACTTGCAGTTCTTTCCCTCTCTGTTGCTGATGAGGTTCACGTTGTCACAAATCCGGACATTTCATCTCTCAGCACGGCTTCAAAGGTACTGAGTGTTCTGAATGAGATGGATAAGGCCAGAGGTGGTGTTGTCTTTAACAGATATGATGGTGAGAAGAGGGTTGTTGAAAGCTCTCTGGGTACACTTGGAATTGAGCTTTCAGGTTTGATAAGGGAGTCAAAGCTTATCTCAGAAAGCTGGGAGGCTGGAGTCCCTGTTGTGAGTTACAAGCCAAAATCAGGTGTGGCAAAAGATTTTATAGTAATGGCTGAAAAAATACTGGGAATCAGAAACAGAATAAAGCTCTACGGAAAGCTGAGATTGAGATTTGACTGGTGATTGTATGGAGAGGAAAGACAAGATTGTTGACATACTCATGGATGATGATGAGATAGAGGTGGTTGAGGAGGTTGAAGGAGAAAAAGCTGTTGATGCTGTCAGAGAGAGGGATTTAACCTCAGGCATTCTCTACAGAAATGCTGTGGAAGTTGGCTCTGACATGAAGCTGAGGATTCTTGACATTGCAATAGTGGTCGTTGCCCTGATCCTTGCCTACATGATCTACACAGAGGTTCTCTGAAATGTTCATATTAAGGACTTGAAACAAGTGTCATGGGCTGTCCACAGCAAACGAGCTCCCCTCCTCCAACTTCCTTAACCTTAACAACATTCCCGCATACTTCACATCTGAAAATCTGTCCAGCCTTGCTTACATTTACCATGCCATTCACTTCATCCACAGTTATTCTCATGATTGATAATTGTTCCTGTAACGTTCAGCGGTTCAAATTTTGTTTTAAAGCAGCAAGATACCTTTGTTTCCTGCATTCAGGAGCAGTTTTTAGCTTGTAAATGCATCTCATCAGCTCACTTTTAAATTCTTTTCCCGCCCCAATCATTTCTATTTCTATTGCGATCCACTTTTTGTCTGATACAGTATAGACAATATCTACAGCTACCTTCTTTCTCCCGGTACCGTATGATGGAATACCTACAGGATACTCCCACCTGAAATTATTCTTTATTTCATCTATGATATCTGAAAAAAAGTAAAGAAATTCAGCCCTTGACCTCTCTGAGCTTCTCAATCAGGGCTGGAACCACATCAAAAAGATCTCCAACAATTCCGTACTGGGCAACTCCGAATATCGGAGCCTCAGGATCCTTGTTGACCGCTATGATTAATTCGCTGTCCTTCATTCCCATTATGTGCTGGAAAGCACCGCTTATTCCCAGTGCCAGATAAAGCTTTGGCTTCACTGTTTTTCCAGAAATGCCAACCTGTCTGTCTTTGGGCAGCCATCCACTGTCAATAACGGGTCTGCTTCCTGCAACAACTCCACCAAGGACCTCTGCAAGCTCTTCGGCAAGTTCAATGTTTGATGCATCATCTATCCCTCTTCCAACCGAAACAACTATGTCAGCCTGGCTTATGTCAACCTCTCCAGCCTCAGGCTCAACTATGCCAACAAATTCTCTTTTTGGTGATGCTGATGGCTTTATTCCCGAATCAACTACCTCTCCTTCAACTCTGCACTCATCCTTGAACACACCCTGCCTCACTGTAAAAACATAGCTTTCAGACTCCTTCACAAGGACATCAACCAGAAGCTTTCCCTGGAATATGTATCTGGTTGCCTTGACTCCATTGCTGAAATCAAGTCCCACAATGTCTGTGACTATTGGAGCGCTGAGCTTAACAGCTAAAAGCGGTGCAAATTCAGCCCCTCTCGATGAGTTTGGAATGAGCACGACATCAGGTTTCTCTCTTGAGAAGAGCTGGAGAAGGACATCAACGTACATCTCGGGATTGTAGTTCTCAAGACTTCCATCCTCAATTTTCCACACTTTATCAGCATGCTTTGCAAGCTCTCCGGCAAATTCTGAGAGATTGTTTCCAATCACAACCGCCTCAGCACTACCCTCACCTTTTATAGCATTTGCGAGGTTCAGAAGTTCAATGCTGACAGGATCAAGCTCTCCAGAGCTTACTTCCGCTATTGCAAAGACCCTCATCATATCAACCCCCTGTCCTTCAGAATCTCAACAAGCTTTTCAGCAATCTCCTCAGGAGAGCCCTCAATCAGCTCAGCCTTCTCCACAGGAGGCACATAGACTTTCTCAACTTGAATTCTTCCCTCTCCTGCATCAACACTGATCTCTTTGAGTTCCTTTGTTTTTGCCCTCTTTATCCCCATTATCGAAACGTATCTGGGCTCGTTTATTCCGCTCTGAACAGTGATGAGTGCTGGCAGAGGCAGGGTGTTCTCCTCTCCATAACCTCCTTCAAGCTCCCTCACAACCCTTATCTTCCCGTCCTCAACGCTTATGCTTGTCACCGCTGTTGCGTAGGGTATGTCAAGCATTCCTGCCAGAATCGGTCCAGTAAGGGCGTTGTTGTAGTCCTGACTCATCAATCCTGCAAGAATCAGATCAAAGGTCTCATCAGCTATTGCCTCCTTTACAGCCATGGCTGTCATGTAGGAATCCATTCCGGAGTCAAGGGGAATCTTTATTGCCCTGTCAGCACCCATGGCAAGGCATTTTCTCAATGTATCGTCTGCATAACCAACTCCAACAACAACCACCTCTCCTCCATGCTCTTCCTTTATCCTTATTGCCTCCTCTATCGCATACCTGTCCCAGTCATTTATATCAAAAACAAGTCCCTTCTCATCAACTCCCTTCCCGTCAGCCGAAACATGAATCTCGCTTTCAGGATCTGCTGCGTGCTTTGCAAGAACGATAATTTTCAAGGTCATCACCTCTCTTTACGTTAACTTCCACCAGTTCATAGCTTTTTCCAAATAATAAAATTGTAATTATTTATTGTTCTCATTTACCCTTGAATTCAGGCTTTCTCTTCTCAAAGAACGCAGCAAAGCCCTCCTTGACATCATCTGTGGATGTTGTTATTCCAAAGTATGCCGCCTCAATTGCCTGTCCAGCCTCAACTGGAAGCTCGTAGCCGAAGTTGATTGCAAATTTAGCCAATCTCAAAGCCACAGGTGCACCCTCAGCCAGTTTCGTTGCAAACTCCATCACCTCATCCCAGAATCTCTCAGGATCAGCAGCTTTATTCACAAGCCCAATCTTCTCTGCTTCCTCTCCATTGAGCCTCTTTGCAAACATTATGAGCTCCTTTGCCTTCGCCATGCCAAGAATCTTTGCCATTCTCTGGGTTCCACCCCATCCCGGAATGAGTCCGAGAGATGTTTCTGTCAGTCCGATCTGTGCGTTCTTGGCCATTATTCTGAAATCACAGGCAAGTGCAAGCTCACATCCACCGCCAAACGCATATCCATTGATTGCAGCTATAACAGGCTTTGGTGTTTTTTCAATTGCGGTGAACGCCTCCTGTCCCTTTGCAGCAAGAAGCATTGACACAGATGGGTTCAGAACCTCATCTGTGCCGGCAGCCTGCAGATCAAGGCCGGCAGAGAATGCCTTACCCTCTCCAGTTATGATTATGACCCTTGCATCGCTGTCAAGGCTGAGCTCATCCAGAGCCCTTTTCAGCTCATCCAGAAGCTCGATTGTTATTGTGTTCAGCCTGTGGGGTCTGTTCAGGACGAGCTTCACTATTCCCCTGTCAAGCTTCTCTATCCTTATGTTCTGGTAAGTTCCAGCCTCGTACTTGTAGAATCCTTCAGATGTCTTCTTTCCAAGTTTCCCTTCTGATACAAGCTTTTTCAGGTACTCAGATGGCTTGAGGATCTCGTATCCCTTCTCCCTGTAAACCTCCTCAACCTTTGCCAGGATGACGTCAAGCCCTATCTCGTCTGCCATCTCTAAGGGACCTTTTGGCATGTTTGTTCCAAGCTTCATTGCCGTATCAATCTCCTTTGCATCTGCAACGCCCATATCAATAAGATCTGCTGCAATGTTGATCATCGGTGCTATTATTCTCAGGGCATCATACTTTCCGGCCTTCTCCTTTGGAATCTTTGGTCTTCCTCCTCTCCAGTCGTAAAAGCCCTTTGCTGTTTTCATTCCAAGCTCCTTGCTGTTGAACTTCTCCTCAAGAAGCTTCGATTTTGGCACTATATCCCACTGCTGTCCTGCGTAGTAAAGAATGTCTAATCCAACGAAATCTGAAAGCTCCAGGGGACCCATGGGCATCTTGTATGTGTAAAGCAGTTCTGCATCGATCTCCTCAATTTCTGCAACTCCCTTCTCAGCGTCATCTATTGCAAGAACAAGGTAAGGAACAAGGCATCTATTGACAATGAACCCCTCAACATCCTTCTTTACCACAACAGGTGTTTTCCCAATGCTCTTCACAAACTCAACCGCAGTGTTTACAGCCTCATCACCTGTCTTCTCTCCCCTTATAACCTCAACAAGGGCCATGACTGGCACGGGATTGAAGAAGTGCATTCCCAGAAACATCTCAGGCCTGTCTGTTGCCTTTGAAAGCTCAGTAATGCTCAGACCTGATGTGTTGGTTGCGAGCAGTGCCTTTGAGTTGTGCTTGCAAACTTCCTGAAATACCTCCTTTTTTAGATCCATTATCTCAGGTACAGCCTCAATAACAAGATCCGCATCCTTAACAGCCTCCTCAAGATCTGTTGTGAAGTGAATTCTGTTCATTATCTCCCTGTACTTCGGAAGACTTATCTTCCCCTTGTTCACAGCCCTCCTCAGGTTCTTTTCAATGTTTGCCCTCCCTCTCTCAAGGAATTCGTCCTTTATGTCTCTCACCCATACCTCATATCCAGCCTGAGCCACAACCTGGGCTATTCCCGAGCCCATCGCACCTGCTCCAAGAACAGCAACCCTTTTTATCTCCATAGCATCACCCCTCAACAGGCACTATTTCATACATGAAGTACCCTTCCTTTCTCCTTGAGACCTCGATTTTAACCTTTTGTCCCGGCTTTATTTTCTTCGGATCACCCTTGAGCCATGCCGTCACCTTCACCCCATCTTCTAATGTTGCTATTGCCACGGTGTATGGATCGTAAGCAGCAAAGCTTGGGGGTCTGACAAAAATAACCGTCAGTGTATCAAGCGTTCCCTCATTTTTCAGCTCTATCCAGTCCATATCCTCGTCCATGCATCTCGGACAGTCCTTCTGTGGGGGAAAGAAAACCTCTCCACATTTCCTGCATTTGGTTGCAAGGAGCTTCCCTTCCTTCAACCCTTCAAAGAAGTTCTGAATGTTCTCAATTGAGATGATGTACTTTACAGTCAGATCTCTCATATCAACCCACTGCAAAGCACCGCTCTTCTCATCAATTGCAACAGGAAAGCCATACTCCCTGATGTTTGTTTCAGCAGCCCTTCTCAAATCCTCCATAAAAATCACCTCTTCTCAAGACCGTAAATTGTGACATACGTGTAATGGCCAGTTCCACCAACATTGTGAGCCAAATACCTTCCATTTTTGACGTCTATCTGCCTTCCGTTTTCAGCCTTGTTCAGCAACTGCTTGAAAGCCTCAACCGCCTGGCTCACACCTGTTGCACCTATGGGATGACCTTTTGCCTTAAGCCCTCCATCCACGTTGACAGGAATTCTTCCTCCAATATATGTTTGCTCTTCTCTGATAAGCTCAACTCCCTCTCCTCTCTTCGCGAATCTCAGATCCTCATAGGCTATGATCTCGGCTGCAGTGAAGCAATCGTGAACATCGGCTCCATCTATCTGCCTGTAAGGAGCGTCAATGTCAATTCCAGCCTTTCTGTATGCGACCTCAGCTGCATAGGATGCCGATTTGAGGGATGTGAAACTCTCCCTTCTGCTCAGATTTGCTGTTCCAGTTCCAACTCCCTGGCTGAGGATCCATATCTTCTCCTCTATTCCCCACTCCTTCACCTTCTCCTCGCTTGCAAGAATCACAGCAGCTGAACCGTCTGTTATGGGGGAGCAGTCAAAGAGCTTGAATGGCCAGGCAACATAGGGTGAGTTGATCGCCTGTTCAAGGCTTATCTCTCTCTGAAACTGTGCCTTTGGATTCTTCGCTCCGTAATGGTGATTCTTGACAGCAACCTTGGCAAAGTCCTCCTCTGTCGCTCCATATTTTGCCATGTATGCTGTTGCATGCAGGGCATAGTAACCCGGGAAAGTCAGTCCAAAGTTCTCGAACTCCCAGAAGTAACTACCAAATCTGCCAATGAGCTCAATCACAGTTGGGTTCGGTGATTCCTGCATTTTTTCAAGGCCAACAACAAGGACAGCATCAGCTTCACCGCTCTCTATTGCCGTGTATCCAACCCTTATCGCAGCATTTCCAGTTGCACATGCTGCCTCAACCCTCATGCTTCCCACGTCCTCGAACATTCCGTACTCGTAGAGCAATGGAGGAACTGCTGCCTCACTGCTCCACAGTCCTGCAGTTCCAACAACCATGAAATCTATATCTTTCTGCTCGACATTGGCTGACTGCATGGCAGGTTTTATTGCCTCCCAGGCAAGCTCAGGAACATTGACATCCTTTCTGGCACCAAACCTTGAATGTCCAACGCCAATAATTGCTACCGACATACACCTCTATAACGTTCTTTCATTATATAATACTTTCTGGCTTTTCCTTCTTTTTTTAAAGAACTGGGGTTGTGAACACTTTTTATTTGAGAAAATCTTTCATGATTTTCACGAAATTTACCTTAAACCATTTATAAAGTTTTTGCTGATTGTTAAAAGGGCGAGAGTTTTTTATTTTTCGCAAAAGAATTTTATACTTTCCGATACAATCGGCTCAGGGTGATCGAGATGGCGATAAGCTTTCAGTTCACGGAAGAGCAAGAGGATATAAGGAAGGCTGCAAGAGAGTTTGCAGAGAAGGAATTCACGTCTGAGCTTGCTCTGGAATGTGACAGAGATGAGAAGTTTCCCTCTGAGCTTTACAGGAAATGTGCCGAGCTCGGATTTCATGCGGTATCGATTCCTGAAGAGTACGGTGGAGGGGGATACGGGCCGATTGAGCAGATGATTGTGATGGAGGAGTTTTCAGCGGTGAATCCGGGACTGGGCCTCGCATGCCTTATCCCAACTTTTGGGGTTGAAATCCTCCTTCTGCACGGCACAGAGGAACAGAAAGAGGAATATGTCACAAAGATTGCAAAAGGCGGAATAATGGGTATGGCGAACACAGAGCCCGATGCGGGAAGCGATTCTGCAGGCATAAAAACAAGAGCAATCAAGGATGGAGATGAATGGGTTCTGAACGGTACAAAGCAGTTCATATCCAATGGCTCAATAGCCGATTTCATACTTGTCACAGCAAGGACAAGAGATGTTGAGAGCTTTGACACAAGGCACAGAGGAATAAGCTACTTCATCGTGGAAACAGACAGAGATGGTTACAAGGCTGATAAGATAAAGGGAAAGATGGGGATAAGGGCAACAGACACTGCAGAGGTCAGCTTAAACAATGTCAGGGTTCCTGAGAGCAATCTGGTTGGGGAAGAGGGCAAGGGCTTTTACTACATGATGGAGTTCTTCGACATAAGCAGAGTCTGGGTGGCTGCACAGGCAGTTGGAATAGCAAGGGGAGCTCTGGATTTGGTGATTGACTATGTGAGACAGAGGAAAGCGTTCGGTGTGCCCCTGGCCGGTTTCCAGTACATTCAGTTCAAGATTGCCGAGCTTGCAACAAAGATTGAGGCTGCAAGAACTCTCTCCTACAGAGCAGCATCGATTCAGGTTGAGACAGGAAAGCCCGACAATACCCTTTCAGCAATGGCAAAGTGGTATGCAGGGGAGGTTGCGGTTGAGACTGCAAACTGGGCTCTGCAGTTCCATGGGGGGTATGGCTACATTGATGAGTATCCCGTAAACCAGTTCTACAGGGATGCAAAGATAACTGAAATTTATGAAGGAGCCAAGGAAATTGAGAAGCTGATAATTGCAAGAAACCTATTTGGAATCAAGGGAAGATAACCATTCAATTGCTTTTTTCAGTTTTTTGTATGTTTCCTGAACAGCCTCAGGTATAACCCTGACATCTGCAAGCACAGGCATGAAATTTGTATCGCCATTCCATCTTGGCACAACATGGAGATGTATGTGCTCCTCAATCCCCGCCCCTGCCACCTTCCCAATATTGAAACCAATGTTGAAGCCATCGGGATTCATTGCTTTCTTTATTGCTTTGACCATCATTACAGAAAGACTCATGATCTCTGAGAGCTCCTCATCATTCAGACTCTCCAGATTCCCCTCATGTCTGTATGGAGAGATCATAACATGTCCGGGGTTGTAGGGGTAGTTGTTCATCATCACAAAGCATTCATCACCCCTGTAAAGAATGAGCCTTTCTTCGTCTCTTTTTTCCCTCGGAAAATCACAGAATATGCATCCCTCATGTTTTGGAGCTTCAATGTATCTTATTCTCCAGGGTGCAAACAGCTTCTCCATGTCATGTTTCTATGTATGTTGTGTAAATATCTTGCCCTCCAATCACGATGTGCTGGTTTTATCAACCTCAGTTGATTGGATAAATCACCCAATGATTTAGACTGGCTTAAATCTCATTCATCACGACTCAGAATTACCCAAAAATTTTTATATTTGAATTACTTAATTTATACTCGAAAAAAGCTAAGGAGGTGTTTTGATGGAACTGCCCCTTGCACCTGTTGAGAGAATTATAAGAAAGGCAGGTGCTCAGAGAGTCAGTGAAGATGCCAAGAAAGCTCTGGCTGAGGCTATTGAAGAGTATGCAATGGAAGTTGGAAAGAAGGCTGTTGAGCTTGCAAAGCATTCCGGAAGAAAAACAGTCAAGGTAGAGGATGTGAAGCTTGCGATAAGCCAGTAATTATCTTTATATAGAGTATTATAAAACATTATTTTATATTTTTCTTTTAAGATCTGTTAGTTTGTTTATGTGGGTCGCCTCCCATTTAACAAGCTGTTCCAGTGTTTCTCGAATTTTTCTGACGACATCCTCACTAACATCTTCCAGCACTTCAGATTCCACGTAATCTACCATATGCTGGTAATATTTTTTCATCCACACCTCATATTTCAACAGTTCATTTAGCATTTCAACTGCCATATCGTCGGAAAAATCGTATGTTGTGATGTCCACTTTTTTAACCGAGTATTCTGTAAAGTCTTCGATATTATAGTTCAAAATTTCCACAACAGATTCAATAATCCTCTTATGGGCTTCATTATCTCTCATGATCTCAAACAATACATCCCATAAATAATCATTGCTCAGTTGCAACAATGTCTCGGAGATTATCTCCTGTTCTGCATCTTCGTATCTGTACGCTCTTGAAAGCATTCTTACAAATACTCTGACAGCGTCATTCATAATTCCACTTCCACATTAATGTCTTTTAAATGATAGTTCCTTATTAAACCTTTCTATTTACGTTTTTGTATTCTGCTACCGGCATTTGACCATATAATAATGGATACATAACTAATGAAAATTAACCAAATTCACGAGCAGATATGGGGTAAAGCAATCATATAACCGTACCCGTTTCCATTCACCATTATTTTTGGGGACGGTATTACTTTTTTCCAGAACTTAAAACTACAAATTAATCGAAAATTTAAATTTTTTGCATGGTTTCCCTTATCTTTTTGATATGGGTGTTCTCCCATTCAACAAGATTTTCCAGTGTTGTTTTTACATTTCTGATGATATCATCGCTCATTTCATGAGATATCATCAGATCAGCTAAATTCACCATGTGTTCGTAATAATTTTTAGCCCAAAATTCATATTTGAGTAATTCACTAAGAATCTCTATAGCTAAATCATCAGAAAAATTGAACGACTTTATCTCTATATTTCTGGTTGAGTATTCTTTGAACTCATCTAAATTAATTCCCATATCCTCAACCATGGATTCTATGAGTTTTTTGTGGATTTCGTTATCTTTCATTAGATCAAACATAACGTCCCATACAATTGTGTTGGTTATTTCCAACAGGGCTTGTGAGATTATCTCCTGCTCCGCGTCCTCATATCTGTATGCTCTCGCGAGCATTCTAATGAAAACTCTGGTATTGCCCTCCATAACGTTCCCAAGTTTAGTTATCCAAGACAATATATTAAGTTTTTTGCAGAAATTTAACTTAGATTTGTGATATATATAAGTACATGAAATTTATAATTATATATCTACAGAATTTAACACTCAAGCCATCTAAAAAATTTTTTGAATTGGTACCTAATGGAATCACATCAATGATAACCTTTGTCGGACTTGGGCTCCGGGATTCGAGGGATATAACACTGAAGGGTCTTGAGGCAGTTAAAAAAGCAGACAGAGTTTATGCTGAATTTTACACCTCAAGACTGTCAGCCGGAATTGAAGAGCTCGAAAAGGAGTTTGGAAGGAAAATAGAGGTTCTCGAGAGGAAGGATCTTGAGGAGGAATCATGGAAAATTGTGAATGAGGGAGCTGAGAAGAATGTGGTGATCCTGGTTCCAGGAGACCCGATGATTGCAACAACTCATGCATCAATCGTGATTGAGGCAAAGAAGAGGGGAGTGAAGGTCGGGATTATTCACAACGCAAGCATAATATCGGCAGTTGCTGGAATCACGGGATTGCACATATACAGATTTGGCAAAACCGCAACCGTAAGTTACCCCTATGGAGATACTGTCTCCAGAACACCCCTTGACGTCATAAAGCAGAATCTCTCGATAAATGCGCACACTCTGCTTTTGCTCGACTTGAATCCTGAACCGATGACAATACCTGAAGCTGTAACAATTCTGAAAAGGGTGGATGATGGCACTCTCAATCACTTTGCCGTTGGGATTGCAAGAGCTGGGGGCGACAGTTTTATTGTCTGTGACAATTTTTACAGGCTGAAGAATTATGATTTCGGTGAGCCGCTTCATTCAATCGTTTTTCTTGGGAAAACACTCCACATAACGGAGTATGAGTTCCTCAGGGAATTCGCCTCTCCTCCGGACAACCTTGCGGAAATCGTTGAGTGAAAATGAAGAATGGGACTCCCTCATAATTCCTGAGCTCTCCACCATCAATTATCTCGCTCTTTAATGGGATGATGATAACATCACATCCAACTTTTTTCCCCAGTTCAACAATACATCTCTGGATCTCCATCGGTGGCCTCACCGAAAAAATCAGCCTCGCACCCCTGTAAATTCTGTAATCAGGGTTGCAGACATCATCGATGGCAACATCACTCCTTGTCCTTTTCAAATCAACCCTGACAACATGAAATCCCCTCTTCTCAAGTCTGTCAGATATCTGAAAAAAATGGCCAACCCCAACCTCAACGATCTTGCCGCTGTAATTTTCTGCGATAAAGTCAGCAATCTCAATCACGAAATTAATTTTATACAGAATGTGTATAAAGGGTTGTCGTGTACTCCATCATAATAAGACCATTCGACGCAAGGGATTCATCTGACATAATCAAAATAGACTCGGAGTCATTCAGAACCATGAATCCCACCTATGATCTCTTCATTTACATGACCTATGGCAGTGAGATCCTTGTGGCAGACATCGGAAATGCTGTTGTGGGCTATGTTGTGGTCTCCTACAGAGAAGAGGAGGCAAAGATAATGTCTCTGGCAGTTAAAAGGGAGTTCAGGAGAAGGGGAATAGGAAAGATGCTTCTGAGAGAAGTGATAAGAAGGGCGAGAAGCAAAGGTATTAAAAGGCTCACACTTGAGGTGAGGGTATCGAACAGAGCTGCACAGGAGCTCTACAAAAAATTGGGATTTGAAGTTGCTGGAGTTCTTGAGTCCTATTACAGTGACGGCGAATCTGCCTATTTAATGCACCTGTACCTCGACAAGACTGATGACCTCTCTCAGTCTTGGGTTTGAAAGCAGGTTGCCGTGATCCTTCTCGCTCAGCATCTCATTGAGCCCTCTGCAGAGAAGGAATATCGCCCTCTTGTGGTCGTTCTTGCTTTTGTGGATGTGTACGGGCTGTACACCAAGCTCCTCATACTCCCTGAAATAACCGTTTGTGAGTCCAGCTTCTTCAAGAAATCTCTTAACATGGAACAGTGTTAAATGCAGGAAGACCAACTCTTCTTTGTGCATTCAGCACCACCAAAATTCCTCATTATCATACCGTATAAAAGCTTTATTTATCATTACTTTGGCTAAATACGTATCTATACGTACTGTGAGATTTTCTTGCTATCTGTAAGCTTTTTTAAATACATCTGATCAGAAAGCTTTAAAATTTTTCGGGCTGAATTTTCCTGATGAAGGTTCTGCTGAGCAGAAAAGATACAGTCAGGCTGCTGATACTGTCAGAGCTCATGAAAAATCCTGAGTGCAATCAGAGAGATATTGCAAGAAAGATAAGCGTAACCCCTCAGGCGGTTTCGGAGCACTTCAAGGAGCTCATTGCTGAAGGGATGGTGAGTGTTATACATAAAGGTTATTACGAACTCACAGAAAAGGGCAGGGAGTGGCTGAACAGAAACCTTCTCGATCTGCACCTCTTCACCCAGGAAGTTCTGAACCGCGTGCATTCCTCATCAATTGTGGCTCTTGCAATGGGCAGAATAAGGAGTGGTGAGAGGGTTGAATACTGGTTTGAGGATGGCTTCATATATGCCAGAGAGAATCCGGAAGGAAATGGCGTTGCCATGAGTGATGCTGATGACGGTGAGGATGTGCTTGTGAAGCCGGGAGGACAGTTCACCCCACCATCAAAGGGAGAGATCGTGGTTTTCAGAATACCCATGGTTGAGAGCGGCGGCAGCAGAAATGCAGACATTGACCTGCTTAGGAGAATAATAAAGGAAAAAAGAAGACACATAGTTGTTGCCATGGGGTTTGAAGCTCTCGTCTCATGCAGGAAGGCAGGAGTGGAGCCGATATTCTTCGGAGCCAAGAATGTATGCATTGAGGCAGCACATCAGGGGAGTGGTGTTGTTGCCGTTGTCACAGAGTCGCTGATTGAGGATCTGATAAGAACGCTTGTTGACGAGAATCTTGGTTTTGAGATTGTGGAAGGTCATCTCCAAAAAGGTTAAAAACCAACCGATAGTAAGCTTTGGGATTGTGAGGTGTTGTCAATGATTGCAAGGGTGGTAGAGCTCCTGCTAACAGCAGAGATATTCAACAGGCATGAAAATCTCACAGAGGATGATATACCGAAGGAAATGAGAAAGGTTTTCTACACAAACGGAGGTATCAGAAGACCCCTCGTTGTAAAGGAGAACATACTGAAGGGATTTGTTGATTACGATGAAAAGGAGCTCAGAAAGCTCCCATTTGTTGACATCAATGCCTTCAACAGGCAGGTGAAGATAACCGCCTTTGAGATTGCAGTCAAGTGGATGCTGAAAAATGGAATTGAACTTATAAAAAGAAACCCTGTCTTGGCTTACTTTTACGAAAACTACGATTCCACCGGAGTTTCTTATGAGGAGGCAAAGAAATACAACAAGCCGAAGTACAGCGATTCAGAATGGCTGAAGGGAGTTATTGAGGAGTTCAAGAAGGATGAGTCAACAGCAGAAATGCTCGGACTTGTGAGAATATTCTCCCCTGAGGATCTGGATGATGACATTTCAAAGGTTGTTCTTGATGAGGATCAGATGGATGAGATAAGAAAGATAGAGATCGCAATTGAGGAGAGGGAATGGCTGAGAAATGTTGGACTCAAAGAGATAGGTAAGCTTTTGTTCATCGGACCACCGGGAACTGGAAAAACAACCACTGCAAGATACCTGAGCAAGAAGCTTCTTCTGCCTCTTGTGGAGGTTAAGCTCTCAATGATAACCAGTCAGTTCTTGGGCGAGACCTCAAAGAACATAGAAAAGGTGTTCGAGATCGCAAAGAGACTGTCCCCATGCATACTTTTCATTGATGAGTTTGATTACGTTGCAAAAACAAGGACGAGCGATGAGCATGCTGCTGTCAAGAGAGCGGTCAACACCCTCCTGAAATCCATAGATGAAATAAACCTTGTTGATCATGGTGTGCTTCTAATCTCAGCCACAAACCATCCAAGTCTTCTCGATTCAGCAGTATGGAGGAGGTTTGACAAGATAGTTGAGTTTCCAGAGCCATCTGAGAATGTGAGAAAAAGAATATTTGAGCTGACACTCGAGAGAATACCAGGAGATTACAGAATTGATGAGCTTGTCAAGATGACAGAAGGTTTCACAGGAGCTGAGGTTAAGCTTGTTGTCAGGGAGGCTGTGCTTTCAGCTCTGATGGAGGGCAGAAAGGAGCTGACGATGGATGATCTGATAAAGGCTGTTGAGGATGTCAGGGAAAGAATAACCCTGAAAAACTCCTACTGAACATGAAGCTGACAATACTTGGAACCGGAGACTCCCCCGGGACACCGGTAATAGGGTGCCACTGCAAGACATGTCAGGATGCAAGGAAAAAGGGCTGGGAGAGGCTCAGATTCTCAATTCTTGTTGAGAATGATGGAAAAACCATACTGATCGACACCTCCCCTGACATGAGAAAGCAGCTTTTAAAGGCCAATGTTGACAGGGTTGATGCAGTTATATGGACACACTCCCACTACGATCACTTCGCTGGATTTGGAGATTTCTACAGAGTTCAGAGCAATGTCAGTGTTTACAGCAGTGGAGAGGTGCTTGAGGATGTTGGTAGATTCATGTTTTTCATGAAATACAGGGAGAAGCAGGTTGAATGCTACGAGCCGTTTAATCTCTTTGGAGTTGACATAACCCTTGTTGATGTTACCCATCCACCGATGAGAAGATCTCATGGTATCATTCTCAATTACAGGGGCAAGAAGGTAGTCATAACCGGCGACACAAATCCGTCAATTCCTGAAAAAAGCATTGATGAAATGCTTAATCCCGATTTGCTGATTGTTGATGCAATAGCTCCGGAAGGTTACAGGCTTAAAAAGCACATGAACGCTGGAGAGGCATTTACCCTTGCAAAGAAGCTCAGGGCAAAGAAAACCCTTTTCATTCACGTTGGCCACTTCTATCCACCAAACACCAAGTATCCCCTGGCAAGGGACTTTGAGAGCTTTGAGTTCAGGGGTGTGAGCCTTGAAGATTTTCTGTAACGGAGTCGATATAGGCGGAGCAAACATCAAGGTTTACAGAGGAAGTAATGGGAAGGCCGAGATCCATTACTTTCCGATGTGGCTTGAGCGGGAAAATCTCGAGAACTTTCTCAGAGATCTGAATCTGAAGGGTAAAACGGGAGTTGTGATAACAGCAGAGCTTGCAGATTCGTTCACATCCAAGGAGGAGGGAATCAGATACATCGCCTCAATCTCAGAGAGGGTTTTTGGTGATGTATTTTTCATAGATCTTGATGGTAATCTGAAAAAGAAGATAGATGATCCTCTCAACTTCTCAGCCTCAAACTGGATTGCAAGTGTGAAGTCTTTAACCGAAAATTTTTCGAGTTTCATCTTTGCAGACATGGGATCCACAACAACCGATATCATTCCTGTTTTGAACAGAAAAATTATGGCTGGAAAAACAGATTTTGAGAGATTGAGGAATAAAGAGCTCCTCTACTTCGGGATGCTGAGAACACCATCTTTTTTTCTGATGAATGAAAACGTCTCATCAGAGTTCTTTTCAATAACTGCAGATGTCATGAGGATTCTCGGGGTCATTGATGAGAGAGCCTACACCTGTGACACACCTGACGGGAGGGGGAAGGGAGTTGAGGAATGCTACCAGAGATTTGCAAGACAGTTCTGTGCTGACAGGAAAGAGCTGGGAGATGAGTTTCTGAAGGAGAAGGCACTCGAAATAAAAAACGAGATGGTGAGAAGAATTTCGGAGGCATTCATCGAAAAGAGGAGAAAATTTGGGATTGATCTTGTTGTTGGGTGTGGAATTGGTGAGGTGGTGCTTGAGAAGTCTGCCGAAATTGCAGAAATGGAGTATGTCTCATTGAGGGAAGAATTTGGAGATATTTCAGACATATTTCCTGCTTACGCAATTGCAAGGCTGGTAGAGAGGTATGATCGTTGTTAAGATTGGCGGAAGTGTGGTCAGGGTGGCAAAAGAGGTGTTTGATGAGCTAAATGAAACCGGGGATAACATCCTCGTTGTTCCCGGAGGATGGATTTTTGCTGAGAGAATAAGGGAAATGAATGTTGATGATGACTCAGCCCACTGGATGGCGATTGAGGCAATGAACCTATACGGTTATTATCTCTCGAAATATGCAGAGGTTATCGAACCTCAGGATCTCAATTTCAGAGTGGATGGAGTGAAAATCATCCTCCCTTACATTCTCCTTAAAAGGTATGATGAACTTCCCCACAGCTGGGATGTTACTTCTGATAGCATTGCAGTGTGGATTGCTGAGAAAATGAATGCCGAGAAAATAATCAAGGTGACGGATGTGGATGGGATTGTGGTGGATGGCAGGGTTGTTCAGGAGATAAAAGCCAGAGAGATCAATTTTGAAACCTGCATTGACAGATTCACACCAGTCCTTCTTGAGAGATACGGCAGAGACATGTTCATATGCAACGGCTTTGCAAGGGGAAGGGTAAAAGATTATATAATGAAAGGGATAGCTTTCGGCACTACCGTGATCGGGAGGTGATGACGTGGAGATATACAAGTGCGTGACGTGCAACGCGAATCTCATTGGCACGAATTATGTTGCATTCCTCTGTCCATCGTGTGGGGAAACGATTTACAGGTGTAAGAAGTGCAGGAGGCTTGGCAATCCCTACGTATGTGAGAGCTGTGGATTTGAAGGGCCGTGAGGTGGTGAGATGGGTAAGGTATTCATGAAGCTTAGGGTTATGCCCAGGGATGTTGATGTGGACCTGAAGGCTCTGAAAGAGAAGGTAAATGCGGTTAAGCCTGAAAATGTTGAGATAGCGGACTTTGGAATTCAGCCAATTGCCTTTGGTCTGAAAGCCCTGCTTGTTGCCGCTGTCATGCCGGATGAAGAGGGTATTGGAGACAGGCTCATCGAGGAGATTCAGAAGATTGATGATGTTGAGAGTGTTGAAATAGAGGCGCAGGAATTGGTATGATAGAGAGGATCGTGGCCCCGCCGCTTGGGGCAAATGTCTACTTAATTCTTGATGAGAAGAAAGCTCTTGTTGATGTTGGAGGAGATTTTGACTTCATTCACAGGGCAGTTTCAGGGTATATTGATGTTAAGGAGCTGGACTACATAATTCTGACCCACACCCACTTCGATCATGCATCAGCCACAAGGGATCTGAGAGAGGTGAGCAATGCAAAAGTTATGCTGCACGAAAAGGAATATGACTTCGCAAAACTTCAGAACTTCTCCTCATCATTCTTCGGAATAAATTTCCCTCCATTTGAGGCAGATTCACTTCTCAAGGAAGGAGATGTCATAGACCTTGGCAAACTGAAACTGGAGGTCATCCATACACCGGGCCACACTCCCGGCAGCATATGCCTTTACGATGAGGGTGAAAGGCTGATGTTCACGGGGGATACGGTATTTCCAAATGGGGGTTTTGGGAGGGTTGATTTCCCTGGAGGAAATGCAGTTGAGATGATTGAATCGCTGAAAAGGCTTTCCGAGTTTGATGTTGAGATCATGTATCCGGGACATGATGAGCCCGTGAACAGTGCAAACGAGCATGTGAAGCTTGCTCTTAAATTTGCCAGAATGTTTCTATGATTGATGTTGTGCTTGTTGAGCTGAAAATTCCTGAAAACATCGGATTCATTGCAAGAGTTATGAAGAATTTCGGTTTCAGGAATCTGGTTCTTTACAGATGCAATGTTGCAAAGGAGAGCTACATAACCGCATCCCATGCAAGGGATGTGATAGAGAATGCGAGAATAATCGAGAGCCTTGAGGATTATCTGGCAGAGAAAAGCTTTGCAGCTGCAACAACGGGAATGAGGGGATACAATGTGGGGAACTACATCAGAAAGGCAATAACCCCCAGACAGCTCAGGGAACTCTTCACGGAAAATTCAGCCATACTTTTCGGAAGAGAGGATTTCGGTCTTTTTGATGAGGAGATAAAGCTCTGCAATGCCGTTGTCAGCATCCCCACATCTGATGATTATCCTGTTATGAATGTGAGCCATGCTGCAGCCGTTATACTTTACGAGCTGTCAGATATCTCTCTCGAGCATGTTACCGAGTCAGCAACTCAGAAAGATGTTGACGTTCTTGTGAATTACTTTGAGGAGCTTATGAGGGAGGTCTGGTATCCAAAGCACAGGATCGAGAAATCGAGGGTAATTCTGAAAAGAGCACTTGGCAAGGCTGCACTTTCAAAACATGAGGTGAATCACATGGCTGGAATTATCAGGAAAAGTGTATTATATGTGAGGCACCTAAAATCATCTCATGGAAAGGAATAGAATTATTCTTCTCCTAACTGTTGTCACCCTCATACTGATATTCCTTTACCTCCTGACCCCCCTTCTTGACGGAATAATTCTCGGAATTGTTCTTGCTTATGTTGCGAGACCCATGCACTCAAGGCTCAGAAAGGTTACGGGAGATGCCATATCTGCCTTCATATCTACAATGGTCATTGCCGTCCCCCTCTTCGTCTTCCTTTTTTATGGCATTTTTCAGGGCGTGTCCCAGCTCATATCAATTTTGAGAAATCTTCAGGACTATGTCACGTATCTCAACACCTTCATCTCACAGCTCGACCCCGAGACCGCGGGAATAGTCAAACCCCTTTTCGATCAGTTTCTCTCTTTCATCAACAAAAGCCTTGGGGACATTGCTGTGAACATAACAACCAAGTTCATCTTCTTCATCATGAATTTCTTCATCTCAACAATTGTCTGCTTCTATTCAATCCTCGATGGAAAGAGGGTTGCAGACAGGATAATAGGTGCAGTTTTTACAGACGAGTCTGCCAAGGGATTCTTTGATGAACTGGATAGAACCTTCACAAACCTCTGGTTCGGGAATTTTGTTGCGGCACTGCTCATAGGGATGGCATCAATACCGTACTTTATATATTTTGGAATTCCCTACGCACCCCTCTTAAGCGGCCTCATGTTTCTTGCAGCCCTGATTCCCGTGTTCGCTGAATGGATGGTCATACTTCCAGTCTCGATTTACCTTTTCTTTCAGGATCCGCTGAAGGCCGTGTGGTTTCTGGCCATCGGAGGTATCTTTCTCTACATAATCCCCGAACTCGTTCTCAGGCCATACTTTGTTGGCTACACCTCAAAGGTTCATCCTCTTGTTCTTATGATTTCATTCATTGGTGGTGGACTTGTGGCGGGTGTGAGCGGATTCTTCCTAACACCAATGCTGGCAGCACTCCTGACTGCAATATACAACTACTACACATCCACTCAAAATCAGCAAAAGGTTGAGGACTAAATGGCTGTTTTTGCATGCTCAGGAGCAATCTGTTTGAGTATCTTCTGGTCTGTTATCACTCCAACAGGCTTTCCTCCGGACTTCACAACGAGTATTCTTACATTCTCATCATTCATTATTCTGAGGGCCTCTCCAAGAGTGATATCCTTCTCAACAGAGACTATTTTTGGTCTCATAACCTCCTCAACAGCTCCTTTCAGCTTACCCTCCTTTACAGCCTCTGCAACATGATCAAGGGTGAATATGCCGACAAACTCGCTTCCCTTCACAACAGGCATGCAGTATATTCCCCTTTCAGCAAGCTCCTTTGCAGCGTTCTCCACCACCTCATCTGCCTTTATCGTGTGTATGGGAGTTGACATGTACTCCCCAACTGTCTCCTTTGGCAGTGCAACTATCTTCTCTATGTCTATGACGACGGTATTCTCCGTATCATCTCTCCCAACAACCTTCCCAAAGACCATGAGCTCATTAACGGGTGTGGGTCCGACAACAATTCTGTCATTGGGTGAGATTTTTCTTATGTTTCCGATTATTCTGATTCTTGCCTGACAGACCTTTGGATGGGAAAGTGTTGGAAAATCAATCTCCTCAGCTGAGAGATCATCTTGAGGCTCACCATTAACAACAACAGGGACCTTGACAGATTCCTCATAGCTCGTAATTGAGAGCATTTCATATGCCTTTGACGTGGGCCTGTAACCACCTTTTGGCCCCGGAACACCTTCAACGAGCCCAAGCGATCTCAAGGCCTGCATCTGATTTCTTACAGTCCCCGGATTTCTGTTGATCAGCTCTGCAATCTCCTCTCCCTTGACACTTCCTCCCCCCTTGTTCTTGTATATTGTGACAAGAGCGTAAAGGATGTCCTTCTGAATCTGGGTGAGTTCAAGCTCCATTTTCCATCCCTCCTTTCAATTCATCTCATCGAAATAGTTTATATATTTTTCCAGCAATTAAACAGATTTAAGGTTTCTGGCGGAATAACATTTTAAACAAATCCCAACAGCCTTTACAGTAATGACATTCAATCCCAGAAAGCTTCCAACAGTTCTCACATCCCAGGAGCTGATCGACAAGGCATTCAGGAGAGCTTCCAGAGTTGCAGGGAGAAGCAGAAAGGAAAAAGCTCTGAACAAGCTTTCAACAGTTTCAAACGTTCTTGAGAGCTACTTCACCAGAATTGTTTCCGAACATCCATCTTATGACAATCTCGACCCCTTTTACAGGGAGATGGTTGATGCTGTTGTTGGAATAGGACAGCTGAGGAAAAGTCTCGCCTCGCTGAAATGGGCGAACTCCATGACTCAGAAGATAATATCAGGAGGAGTAAGGAGAATAAAGGGGGGTCAGAATCCTGAAAATGTCCTGAAGGAGGTTTACGGGAGAATTGCATCGATAATAGAGCAGATTGACGATGAACTGAGATTTCTGAATGAGGCAAAGCAGAAGATGAGGGAGATTCCAACTCTGAGTGATGACTTCACGGCAGTCTTTGCGGGTTATCCGAATGTTGGCAAGTCAAGCATAGTCTCGATCATATCAACGGTAAAGCCGGAAATTGCAAGCTACCCCTTCACGACCAAAGAAATATATGTTGGCTACATTGAACTTGATGCAGGCAGAATTCAGATAATAGACACTCCAGGACTTCTTGACAGACCGATAGAGAGGAGAAACAGAATCGAAAGACGGGCGATTCTTGCTCTGAGACATCTTGCAGACGTTATTGTTTTTGTCATTGATCCTACAGAAACATGTGGTTTTCAGCTTGAAAAGCAGCTATCTCTGCTTTCGGAAATAAAAGGTCAGTTTGAAGTTCCTGTGGTGGAGATATACAGCAAATCAGATCTCCACAACATGAGGGACAGACTGGCGGTATCGGCATACACAGGCGAGGGTGTTGGTGAGCTTGTCAGAATTTTAAAGAATCTTGCAGAGGGCGAGTCCGGCAATGTAGCCGGCAATAACTGAAAAATTGAGTATTGGCAGCCCGGGGTGAGCTTTTTTGCTTTTTTCAACCATCCTGAGAAGAAGAAAGAGCCCTGCAATACCTGAAATGAATGTTACGAAGGGCTGGATTATGCAGCTGCCGAAAATAAATCCTGAAACTACCAGAATGTTTGGCATAACCGCATCTCCAACACCCATCATTGCATCCCTTTCCTTTCCCGGAATTATAAAAAGCACGGGTATTTTCATCTCTGAAATGCTGTCGGCAAGTGTGAGCATGTGTTTTGTCTTGTAAACCGCCATGTAGTCATACAACGCCAAGGTAACAAGCAGGACTATGACAGGAAGGGGTTCCATGCTTATTCCAAATATTGCCGTTACGGTTGCACCCACAATTACTGCAGAAATGTTCACCACCATCCAGTGCCTTGTCCTGACAAGGAGATAAAGAAGAACTGATGACGGAATGACGGAAAGAATTCCAGTGAAGGGGAAAAATCCGTAAAAATAAGTTATGAAAAGCAAAAAGTAGAAGAGTGGCTTTATCAGGGACTTTTTGAGCCTTATGATCACCAGAATTGCTGCTGTAAATCCGAGAATCATGAGTAGGTAGGCAAAAGAGTTTGAAATATCTGATGCATTTTCAAACGCCTGCATTCCTGCACCAGAGAATGCAGGGGCTATCAAAATCGCAAGTATTCCTGTCAGAATGTAGAAAATGCCAAGCAGATACCTCTCTTTCATCAGTATCTCAGCCTTATACTCTCTCCCTTTGCCAGGGCAAGTCTTATCGCCTTACCTGCATCCCTGTCCTTTCTCACCCTTATAACTCCTTTCCTCCCAACCTCGGCTGTGAGCAGGTATTTCTCTCCGGCATACACATCCACGCTCCTTCCTTCAAGCCCCTCAGCATGTATCACGTAGTGCTTCCCCTTTTCCTCGACCACCGTTTCAGTTTCACTGCTTCTCTCAACCTTGAGAGGTTCAATGTCAATGCTTATTCCAAGCTCATCTTCAATCATCTTTATCCTTTTTCCTTTCCTGCCTATGAGGTGCGGTATCTCATCCTCAGGGATATAAACTATTGCCTTTCTTTCGCTGACAGCCTTTATCTCATATACAGAAACGAGATCCCTTATCTTGCTTTCAACAGCATAGACCACAAGCCTGTTTTCCGTCTCGCTTTCAACGGGCATCACAACAACCTGCTCTCCGTAGGTGTATATCTCGAACTCAACCTTTTTTGTCTCAAAATCTGTAACCTCAATGACTGGTCTTGCAAGATCTGCCTCTGTCATTCCGTGGGGAACCTTTACCGTGAAGCTGAGCTCATAAACCTTTTCTATTCTCCCTTTGTCAATGAAAATCACCGTGTCAACAACCTGGGGTATTACTCCAAGCTCCACTCTACCGATCATCCTCTGAATTGCATCTATTGCCCTGGTGGCGTGGGTCACGCCTATCATTCCCACTCCTGCAAGCCTCATGTCCGCAAAGACCTGAAAGTCCGAGGTCTTTCTCACCTCGTCATATATCGTGTAATCCGGTCTGACGAGCAGAAGAACATCTGCTGTAAGGCCCATATCACCTTCAAGAGGAGCATACTGAGTTATCTCATCCTTTACCATCAGATCTCGGGGACTTTCCATGGTTTTCACCATGAATCCATTCTCCATCAGGTAGTTTGCAACACTTGCTGCAAATGTTGATTTCCCGGCCCCGGGAGGACCTGAGATCAGTATTCCTCTCTGCTTTTCTATGAACCTCCTTTTCAGTTCCTCGTTTATGCCATAATCATCAAGAGTTGCCCTTGCTATCGGTCTCACTGCTGTGATTTCCATTCTGTCTGAAAACGGCCTCTCAGCAATGGCTATCCTCAGATCCCTGAGCTGTACAACTGTCACACCCTTTCTTTCTATTTCAATGCTGCTGTCCTCATTCTGGGATGCAGCCTCGAGTATCTCGTGAGCTATGGCTCTGAGCTCATCAATACTCATTGGCTCCTCAGTTATTTTCACGAGCTCAAGATTTCCGATTTCTCCTTTCTTTGCGTACACCTCAACACCCTCTCTGAGATGCACGCTTGCCGTATCATCTGTGAAGAACTCCATTATTCTCGTCTTTTCCGGCTCGACAGTCTCTCTCTTAACATAAATCGCAGAAATCCCCTTTGAAACGGCCACTGTATACTGAACCCTGTCTCCAGTAACCAGAACAGCGTTTTCCCTTTCGGCAATCTCCCTTATCAGGTTATCTATTTCCCCCCCTTTTGCAAGCCTTATTTGCTCAAGATTTGGTCTTGACCCAAGGAAAATAACCTCATTCTCAAGTTTTTTACAGATTTCTCTTATCCTCTTTATCTCTTCAAGCCCCTGAAAACCCGTCATTCTCCCAAAATTCGCCTGAGCCTCAAGTTCAGCAACTACGGCTTCAGGTATGATTACGGTTCCCCTTATTTCTCCATTTTCGATCATCCTTGTAATCCTTCCATCAACAATGACGCTTGTATCAATAACATATTTCATTCAGTCTCCCTCCAGCCTTCTGAAAAAGCAGGTGTAGTTTCCGGTGTGGCATGCATTTCCATGCTGCCTTACAATGTAAAGCACAGCATCCCCGTCACAGTCCACCCTCACCTCAACAACTTCCTGAACATTTCCTGACTCCTCTCCCTTCATCCACAGCTTTTTTCTGCTTCTGCTGTAATAGTGAGCTTTTTTTGTCTTTATTGTTCTTTTCAGAGCCTCCTCATCTGCATATGCAAGCATGAGAACTTCCTTTGTGTCAAAATCCTGGGCTATCACAGGCACAAGCCCATCCCTGTTAAATCTGATCTCCATTGCAGAATTTTAACTGGAAATGTTTATAAATTTAAGTGAGTTAATAGTGGTGGTGATTCCATGAAGAGGGTATCTTCGGGCATTCTCAATCTCGACTCGCAACTTGGTGGAGGTTTTCCCGCAGGGAGTGTTGTTCTAATGATTGAGGATCCAGGGGCTGGAGCTGAAGTCTTTTCGTATCATTTTATCCATGAAGGTATAAAAAATGGAGAGAAATCCCTTTACGTTTCCACTAACGATACTGCCGAAGAAGTGAAGGAAAGCATGATGCTGTATCTCAAGATATCTGAAAACGATTTCGATGGTGTAAAATTCTTGGACTTCATGGGTGCAAGAGTTGGAAGTGTTGGTTTGCGAGAAAGCCTCACACTTTCGGGAGACCCATACAACAGAGTGATAACAGAATGTGCAAAGGATTACAGAAGAGTCGTTATAAACAATCTCGGATACTTTGCCGAAGATTATGACAGAAAAACAGTGCTGAATATGCTTGAGTCAATGGCAATAAGTGCCAGGAAAAATGAATCAGTTGTTTTTGTCCTGTTCACAAAGGGAATGTTTGAGCCAAGTTTTGAAACTGCTGTAAAGCAGGCAGTTGATGGAATCATTGAACTAAGCCTGAGAGAAGCCGAAACAGAAATACAGAGAAGACTGAAAGTCATAAAGCTGAAAAGAACACTCGTTCCAAAATCGATATTCAGGTATGATATAACAGACAGAGGTATCAAAATGGAATCTGTCACAAGAGTGTTATGAGAATATACCAAGGCGTAATTGAGATTAGAGATTTGAAAAGTTTTTTACAGAAAGTTCCCGATGGGTGCATTTTTATTGATGCTGATTATGTTATAGATCTGAAGACTGTGGAATTTGCGGTTAAAAAAGCCATCAGGTCATGGGAAAATGGAAAAAGAATCTCGAAAAACATAGCTATGGAGACTCTTCTCCATTTCTCCGGAACAAGGCAGATAAATCATGCAGTAAAGGCAGGACTTAAGGAAGGATTCAACAGGATCGTTGTTGTTGATCTGAATTCATGCAAAAAGTTCCTTGAAATGCAGGGTTTTAGGGAATCTGAAGTTTTAAAGATTGATCAAGAAAAGTTGAAGAAAATTGCACAGTTTTATGGAATAAGTAACGAAGAAATAGAGATTACTGGATGGGAAAAGCTCAATTTACTTGTCAGGGAAAAAATAGCTCTTTTTTCGGTCTCAAAATAGTTATAAATTTTCCCGTTAATTTTTCGCTGATGTGGGGAATTGATGAGAAAATCGAGGTGGCTGGAGAGATAATTGCAAACGCCAGACATGCTGTTGTTTTTACAGGTGCCGGTGTATCTGCTGAGAGCGGGGTTCCAACTTTCAGGGGGAAAGATGGTCTGTGGACAAGGTATGATCCTGAAGAGGTTGCGTCAATAACCGGCTTCAGGAGGAATCCCAGAGCATTCTGGAACTTTTCAAAGGAGCTCCTGCTCAAGAAAAAAGCTGAACCGAATCCTGCACATTATGCAATAGCAGAGCTTGAGGAAATGGGGATAGTTAAGGCCGTCATAACCCAGAATGTTGATATGCTCCACCAGAGAGCCGGGAGCAAGGTTGTTTACGAGCTTCACGGTTCCATGGAGTTTGTTGACTGTCTTGATTGTGGAAAAACATACAGATGGGATGAGATAGAGAAGATTCTGGAAAGGGATGAGGATATGAAATGTCAGTGTGGGTGCCCTTATCTCAAGCCGAGAGTTGTTCTTTTTGGAGAGCAGCTGCCAGCAGACGTACTTTCCGCTTCTATAGAGGAGAGCAAGAAGTGTGATGTTTTTATGGTTGTTGGTTCATCCCTTGTCGTCTATCCTGCAGCAAACCTGCCAATGTATGCCAAGAATTCGGGTGCGAAGCTCATAATCGTGAACGCTGAAAGAACCCATGCAGATGATTACTTTGATGTTGTAATCCATGGGAGAGCTGGAGAGGTGATGCCGAGGATAGTGGAGGCTGTGAAAAGGCTGAGACGATAAATAGATTTTCCAGATAAAAGGGTTTAAATTAAAAATCCTCAAATGTTTAACCGTGAATAATCAAAAAATTCTTAAAGATGATTGTAGAAGGTAAAACACTTCTGAAAACAGAGGTGTTTCTATGATTGACAGTAATATTTTCGAGAAAATGCTCAGAAAACCCCAGATTTTCAAGAACAGGGATGTTTTAAGGCACTCGTACACCCCTGAGTACCTGCCCCACAGGAAGGAGCAGATTGAGGCAATCGCATCCATTCTGTTACCTGCACTTCAGGGTGAGACACCATCCAACATACTCATTTACGGAAAAACAGGCACAGGAAAAACAGCAACGGTGAAATTTGTTGGAAGGCAGCTTGAAGAAGCTGGAAGAAAGATGGATGCCCACTGCTATGTCCACTACCTCAATTGCGAGATAATTGACACCCAGTATCGAGTTTTGGCAACTCTGGCAAAGGTTCTGGGAAAGAATGTTCCAATGACGGGGTGGCCGACAGATCAGGTTTATGAAGAGCTCAAGGAAGCCATAGACAGCAGAGATCAGACGATAATAATTGTTCTGGATGAAATAGACAAGCTTGTCAGAAAGGGGGATGATGTCCTCTACAACCTTTCAAGGATAAATTCGGAGCTTGATAATGCAAGGGTAAGTCTGATAGGCATATCAAATGATCTGAAGTTCAAGAACTTCCTTGATCCCAGGGTTCTGAGCTCATTGAGCGAGGAAGAGATAGTCTTTCCACCATACAATGCCACCCAGCTTGAAGACATACTTGCCCAGAGGGCAGAGCTGGCCTTCTATGATGGAGTTCTTGAGGAGGGGGTGATTCCGTACTGTGCCGCTTTGGCAGCTCAGGAGCATGGAGATGCCAGAAAGGCACTTGACCTGCTCAGGATAAGTGGGGAAATTGCAGAGTCGAGACAGGATGGAAGGATAACAAGAGATCACGTTAGAGAGGCTGTGAGAAAGATGGAGTGCGATCATGTGGTCGAGGCAGTCAAAACACTGCCAAACCAGAGCAAAGTTGTACTTTATGCCATGATCCTCTTGCACAACAGCGGAAAGAGAAAATTCACAACAGGAGAGGTTTTTGCAGTTTACAAGACTCTGTGCAGGAAAATAGGTATGGACATTCTCACTCAGAGGAGGGTGAGTGACCTGATTTCCGAGCTTGACATGCTGGGGATAATTAACTCCATAGTCATATCAAAGGGAAGATATGGTAGAACGAGGGAGATAAAGCTTGATGTTCCTGTAGATGCTGTGAAGGAGGTGATTCTTGACGATTACAGGTTTGGTGTTTTGAGGAGGTATGAAGGCAATTTTCTGAATTCCTCTCTTGATCATTTCGATTGAGATCTGAGAAATTCATCCATTTCTCTTTTTTCAGGGAAATTTCTTGCTCCTGTTCTCTGTATGTTGTGACTTGCGGCAAAATTTCCTGCGAGAAGGCATGTCTCGATTTTGAACTTGTTGAAGTAAGCGTACAGAAATCCGGCTGTGAATGCATCTCCCGCACCGGTGGTATCAACCACATTTACCCTGAATGCTGGAGCAGAGAATTTTTCACCTCCTTTCAGGGCAATGCTCCCTGATGGCCCCTTTGTTATTACTGTGAGATCCACTTGCTTCTCTACTCCCTCCAACATTCTGTATTCGTCTTGGGACAGGAAGATTATGTCTGTGAGATTGAGAAGCCCTTCAAGCCTGTTAATTCCAAGCCTTGAATATGGGTATCCGGGATTCAGAATCACTTTTTTACCGTATTTCTTGGCATTTTCGGCTATTTCAATGTGAACCTCGAGGCTCCTCTCGGAGGGGAACGGGTCCAGATAAAAGAACTCTCCCCATCTGTAGTCATCATCCCTGAGGAAAGCATAGAATTCTCCTGATGCGTTGGGATAAACGAAAAATGTCCTCTCCCCATGCCTGTCAACAAAAACGTCCACCCTGCCAGTTTCCAAGTCAAGCACTTCGAAAAGGCATTCGATTCCGTATTTTTCCATCTCCCTTCTGTAAAATTTTCCGTCCTCATCGTTCCCTATGGTGGAGACGAACCTTGCCTTAACTCCAAATCTGGCAAGACCCCATATCACATTTCCAGCTGCTCCACCTGCATGCTTCTCTGTTCTCTTCACAATCGCATGGCCACCCCTTTCGGGGAACTCATCAATCAGGCATATTCTGTCAACAAGGGCCGGACCTATCCCTGTTATCACACTTGATGGTTGCAGCCAGTATTATTATTTTTTACCGCTGTTTCTTTGAAAAAAACGTATTATGTATCCTTATAATGGTTTTTGGAGTTCTGGTTAAAAAATTTTAAATATTTAAAAATCAATACATGGGTTCATTATGTATTCGGCTCAGTTCAAGCTTGAAGCATTAACTCCGATTTTCATGCGAGGTGCAGATCAGAGCAAAGCCGAGATTCGAGCCTCTTCGATCAAGGGATTGATGAGGTGGTGGTTCAGGGCTTTAGCCGGGAGCTATTTCGGTGATGACGTTGAGGGGTTGAGGGGAGCTGAGGAGTACGTTTTTGGGAGCACGAAGAGGAGGAGTAAAGTTGTTGTTGAAATTGCTGAGATAAAGGGTGGCTTAAGAAGTTTTGATGAACAAAAACCGGCTGATCAGTTGAGGTATTTATGGTTCTCTGTAAATCTGCTTGCAAGAAAAGGAGAGATGAAATTCTACTATCCATCAGGAACGAAATTCACGATAGTTGTAAAGAGTTCTGATGAAGAGTCTTTCAACATCGTTTTGGCATCTCTCTGGGCTTTGGTATCGCTCGGAGGTATGGGATTCAGAAACAGACGAGGAGCTGGCTCGCTTAAATTTTCGGGTGGGGATTTGGGTCTGCTTGAGGAACTCTCATTGAAACACAGGTTCAGTAAGGTGGAAGATTTCAGAAATTCGATTCTTTCCGCCATAAAGATTGCTGGATCGAAATTCGGTAGGGGATTGAAGAACGTGCAACCGCAGCCATACCCGATTTTAAGCGAAAATACGTCTTCTGTCAGCCTATGGGATGCAAGAACCAGCAACCCGATCCAAGCTTTGAGGAATTTTCAAGGCAGATATCAAAGATTCAGAAAATCCGAGATAAATAAGCGAGATCGGATAATCTTTGGTCTTCCAATGGATCTGAGAGGGAGAGGGACGAGAGAGATTCAGGATGTCCTTGAGGTCATAAAAAATGAAAGACGCGGATCTCCGATGCACATCGGTATTACACATATCGGAAGCAGAGTTTACGTTCGCATCGTTAAATTCAGGACGGAACCGTTCCACCCAGATGGAGATCTCAACAATTTGGCCAGCTGGAGAACTCTCGGGAGACTTAATGCGTCAATGAGAGAAATTTCAGTTTTCGGATCTCTGGAGGTGTTCAAATGAACTCAGATGAATTCTGGAAAAACAAGATCCGAGCATTCCTTCACGATCCTCCTGACAAGGCGTTCGAGCTAAAAACTCATGAAAAGAGAATAAAAGAAATTCTCGGAGATCTGATACCAAGCAAAAGTATAAAAAGAAAAATAAAAACTGCAGACACTCAGGCGTCTTCTCTCCAGAGAATAGATCTCGAAAAGTCAAAAGACGGAAAAGAGCTCAGATCGACCTTCGATAGAGTCCACGACACAGAGAAGTACGAATACATCGGTTACCCTGTGATCAGACATCCGGTGACTGGAGAGGTCAAGGAGTTTTGCATAATAGCTGGATCTCTTCCGGAAGTTGACAAGCCGGTCATAAATGTGAGGGATTCAGAGAGAGACGATTACGAAAAGAGGTTTTACAGTCTACTCGACAGAATTTTGAAGATTGAAAAGGAAACTTTCAGTAAGCTGGTAAAGTCCGGTGGAAGTAAAGAGGATTATCTGAGAATCTGGACATTTTACGAGGATGAACTCAAAAATGCACTAAAATCGGAGTTTTCAGAAAGTTTCGCTGAAGAATTCGTTAACCTTCCAGCTTACACCCTCAGCCCGGACCATACGCTTTTTGATCACGCCGATGCGACTTCTGTTATTTACGGTGCAGAGTGCAATGGTAGAAAGCCCGTACTTTTGCTTTTCAAGTTAAACCCCGTCCAGAAGTTCATAGCGGATTCGAGAAAAGAAAAGGATCTGTGGGCAGCAAGCCACATCCTCGCAGCTTTGACCTTCAGCGCGATTTGCGCAATCGTTGAAAAATTTGGTCCAGATGCTGTGATTTACCCCCACTTGAGGAATAATCCCTTTTTCCGTGCCTGGATCTTCTCGAAAGGAATACACGATTCAAAACCAGAGCCTAAGACTCTCTCAGCGGCTACAGTCCCTAACAAGTTCTTCGCCATCGTCGGCATAGAAAATGAAGGAGAACTTGACGAGCTAGAAAATGAGGTCAGTGAAAACGTTAACGGAATGCTTGAAGAGCTGTTCGGTTCGGTCTGGAGCGAGGTCTGGGATGGTGTCGTGGCTAAAAACGGATTCTTAGATAGCCTCGTGGAAAAAATTTCGAAGAAACTGGAAGAAGAAATCGAAAAGTGTAGCGACGAAAAAAGAAAAATCTCCCTTGAAAACGAGTTAAGAGAAGTTCTTGAGTATCGAAGCAACAAAAAGAAGCTACACAAGGAAATTTTGCTCAGCCACTTCAACTCAACTCTGAGCTTTCTGAAAGTCCCAGAAATCGATCTCTCAGGTGATAAGAAGAACGCATATGCCAAACTCAAAGATTTCGTTGAAAGTCTAAACCTGCCGAAAAACATCGAAAGGAAATATCTTGAGTGGCTTGAGATGCTGGAGAAAGTTGAGGCAAGCGACAACAAACCGTCGAAGTACGACCTCTACTCCCTTTATTACGAAATTCTGCTCGAACTGAACGCGATCGAGTCTGCGAAGTTTGTAAAACCAGCGGAGCCTTCAGGATTCAAGTGCACTCTCTGTGGTGAACATCTGGCGATAGGCGGTGAGAGCGAGCAGTTCATGAAAGAACTGTGGGAGAAAATCCACAGAGAATTGCCTGGATACTTGAGAGAGAATGAACGTTTATGTGCGGTGTGTCTTGTGAAAAGGTTCTATCCAAAATTCCTTCGAGAACTCGAACTTTTTGAAAAAATCGATTCTATCGTTCCGAAAACGGAGAGCGTAAGCGAAGTAGCTATGTGCAAAAGTACGAAAGCTGGAATTGCTTGGAAAGACATCTACGACTATCTACGTGATGAAAAGAATTTAGATGAAATACTTTCAGACGTAGCAACTGAAAAATATGAGAATCTTAAAGCGAAGCTAAAAGAACTAAAGAGCTTAATCAAAAAATTGATCGTCAACGTCGAGGAGCAACTCAAAAAACAGCGATATTACTCGGATGATTTTCTTAGAAATCTCCACAAGAGTTTCAGCAACGAGATCCTTTACATCGAAAACCTTCGGGATGCTAAATCTCTGCTCGACACACTCGGATTTAGGACGTTGGATAGTGTTAATATTGATGAGAGTTTGCTTTCTGAAGTTAGGGATAAGCTTTCAGAAATTAGCAGGCTAATAGAGGAGGAACCGCCGAAGTACTACGCCATCCTCGTGATGGATGGCGACGAGATAGGCAAGCTGCTGAGCGGGGACAAGTTGCTCGCAACAGCAAGTTACCTGCATCCTGAAGTTCTGAAGAAAGTCGGAGACGATCTGAAAGTCAAAGCTGAAAATGTGAAGAGACTTGTCACTCCTGCCGCACATGCTGCGATAAGCAAGGCTGTAATGAACTTTGCCGTGAACCATGTTTTCAAGATCGTTGAAAGTAATGGAGGAACTCTCATATACGCTGGAGGTGATGATGTTCTGGCACTTCTTCCGGTTGACACCGCACTTAATGCTGCTATTGAACTCGCAGATGCATTCTCAAAATCATGGAACGGTTGGAAAATCCTGCCGGGAGGGACGATAAGCGCGGGGATATTGATCGTTCACTACAAACATCCTCTTTACGATGCGCTCGATAAAGCCAGATCTTTACTTGAAAAAGCGAAAAATCTTGGAAGGAATGCAATCGCTATTGGGCTCTTGAAAAGGAGCGGGAGTTACTACGAGGCTGTGGCGAACTACGAAACTGTCAGCTATGTGAAAGCAATCGCAGAACTAATTGCCGAAAACAGGGTCTCTCCAAGAGTTCTTTACGACCTAATGAGTGTCGTGAATAAACTGCCCGGAGAAGGCGAGTTAATGCAGATTGTTAAGTACGAAGCTACCAGACACGCGAAGGAAAACGATGATGCCAGATTTTTCGTATCACTGTTCAGTAACGGCGTTAGTTGTGTCAGAGTTGAATTTGAAGAGGTATACGAAATTTCCAACCGAGTCGAATTTCAGAAGTTCGTGAACGAGCTTGTTAGGGAAGGGAGAGTCAGGGAGCTCAAAAAGTCGTCAGGTTTTTGCGGCTGTGATGCTGCTTACGATTTCGTCGTCAAAAAACAGGCGATGGGTTTTCTGTCTCTTGTCAAGATCGTTTTCGATGCCGAGAGGGGTGATGAAAGGTGATTCTGCTGATCGATCCCAGCGATGTACTGATGTTTCGGGAGTCGAAACCGTTTGGAATAGAGCATCACCTTGCGAGGACGACTTTACCACTGCCACAAACAATAGCTGGAGCGATAAGGTCGTCAATTTACCTGAGCAATGATTCCAAGACAGTGAAGGATGTCATTGGCTACGGAAATGAAGAGCCCGGTTTCGAGATTTTAGGCACTTTCTTTTACAGGAGAGTGAATGACAAAGTAGAAATTTTAAGTGAGTGTCCAAGAGACATAACCGACACTCTTCGGAAAGTGGAGCCATACAGAGTTGGTGGGATTGGCGTAACGATCTTTAAAGGAGAGAGTATTCACTTCAAACCGTTCAACGGGTTTTTGAGTTTCGACGGACTTGTCGAGTACCTCTCCGGAAAAGAGGTTGGGAGAGAGAATTTGGTTCGCAGAGAAGACGTTTTCGTATTGGAGCGCAGGGTTGGAATTGCATTAACTGAAAGCAGGGTTACAAAAGAGAAACACTTCTACCAAACCGAGATGCTCAGACTTCGAAATGGCTTTGGTATTGCGGTGTGGCTTGATGAAAATCTCGCAGAGCTTGCTGACCACGGAATGCTGAGACTTGGGGGAGAGGGGAGGTTTGCGAGGTTTGAAAAACTGCATTTGGAGCCTGGATGCTTTGCAGCTTTAACTGAGAACTGGAACAACATAAGAGAGGAGATAAATAAAAACGGTAGAGTGAAATTGTACTTTTCTACACCAGCTATTTTCGAGAATAGCGGCTACACTTCAAAATTGAATGAGAGCGAATTGGAAGAGAAATTAGAGGTCAAAAAAGTTGAGGTCGTAGCATCACTCACCGGAAAACCTCTATCCTTTAGTGGCTGGGATTACGTCGCAAAAAAGCCAAAACCGACAAGGTATGCAATACCAGCAGGATCAGTATACTTCATCGAGTTTGAGGGTAGGTTGAACATTAATGAGCCCTACATTAAACTCGGAAAGCTGACGAAGCTCGGCTACGGGCTGTGTTTTCTGGGGGTGTGGCCATGAAGGCTCTAATATCAATGACTGAGACTGTAATTGGCAGGGAGAGGCTTAAAAGTATGGTTGACGGTTTTATGGAGAAAGTTGTGAATGTGTTTAGACCAGACAAAATTGTTTTGTTCTACACAGAAGAATCAAGGGAAATGGTGAATCTAATCAAATCTCGTGTTGATGTTGAGGTTGAGGAAATCAAACTAATCGATGTCGTTGAATTTAATTCTTGCTTTAATATAATGTTTGAGACACTAAAAAAGTACGCTGGTGCAGAAGTACTCGTCAACTACATTTATGGCATGAAAACGATTAGTTCGGCTATAACATCCAGTGCAGTTTTTTCAAACGCTGAACTCGTGTATATTTCCGGAAAAAGGAAAAATGGGGTGGCTAAAAGTGGTCTCGAGAAAGTGCTAATCTCCGATGCTTATAGGTTAGGAGATGCAATGGTCTTCAAAAGAGTTGTAGGGTTCTTCAATGCTCATAATTTTGATGCTACGATTGCGGAACCTCAAAATTTAAAGGCTTTTGAGGCTAAAGATGAGCTAATTAAATTTCTGTCGGCTTACAGATGTTGGGATCTCTTCAATTATTCTGATGCTTTTGAGCTGTTGAAAACATCCTGGAAAGGACTAACGAAGCTTGTAGATGTGAATAGTGCAAAATCAAACATCGAATTCTTGGGAAGGCTTCTTGATTATAGGAGCAATGTTGAAAGACTGAAAATGATGCTACTCGATTTGGTTGAGAATGCAAGGAGAAAAAATGAGTCTGAATCGTGTGATGATGCTATCGCAAGATTGTATCGTGCCACCGAACTAATTTCACGAATATTCATAGAGAAGGGAGGATACAGTGATCCAATAGTCATCGATGAAAACAATATGGGTGGTGAAAAAGACAGAATAATTATCAGAGTGTACGGAGAATTTACTGAGAAAAAGAATGGCAGAATTGAATTTAAGGTTGGATTGATGAAGAAGATTGAAATTCTTTCGGAGTTTGAACTTCAAATTGCTATTGAAATGAGAAATGATAGGAAATCAAACGATCATCTGAAAAGAAGGAACGAATCAATTCTTACGCACGGTTTCAGAGTTGTGAAAAAAGAGGAAGCTGAGAAGTTACACGATCATTTGTTTCTGTATGTTAAGAAGGTCTATGGAAAATATTACGATGTTGATTCCGGACGGTGCAAGTTCCCTAAAATGGTGGTAGTATGAGCCTCGAGAAAATTAAAGAGATACTCGAAAAGCACAGAGATGAGCTTGAGAGAAGGTATGGAGTTAAAGAGATTGGAATTTTCGGATCTTACGTCAGAGGAGAGCAAAAAGTGGGCAGTGATATTGATATTCTGGTGGACTTCGAAAGGATTCCCACACTCTTAGAGTTCATCGAACTCGAAAACTACCTCTCAGAGATGCTTGGTATCGAGGTTGATTTGGTTATGAAACGGGCATTAAAGCCATCCATCAGGAAAGTTGTTCTTAAGGAGGTGGTTTACGTATGAGGATAGATGAGGATTACATCAGGGACATATTAGATGCTATTGATAAGATTGAAAAGTTCGTTGAGGATATGGATTACGAAAAATTCTCAAGAGATGATAAAACAAAGTTTGCAGTTGTAAGGGCATTGGAGATAATTGGTGAAGCCGTTAAAAACATCTCAAACGAATTGAAGGAAAGACATCCGAATATACCTTGGAAAACAATCGCTGGTATGAGGGACAAGTTGATCCACGCTTATTTCGGTGTGGATTGGGAAGTTGTATGGCTGACCGTTGATAAAGACATTCCGAAAATTAAACTCGCTTTTGAAAAGCTGTTGAACGAAATAGCTGGGGGAGATTAAGATGTTTGAAAAGGCAGTTATTTTTGGTTTGTATAGCATAACTCCCGTACATGCTGGAAGTGGAGCGGAGCTGAGTGTTATAGATCTGCCGATTCAGAGGGAGAGACACACGGGCTTTCCGATGATCTGGGGGCAGAGTTTGAAGGGTGTTTTGAGACGAGCTTACGAGGAGTTATCGAAAAGTAAAGAGAAAACAGAGATCATATTCGGACCGCCAACTGACAGAGCACACGAGCATGCGGGAGCGATAAGCGTTGGAGATGCTAAAATTCTGCTGTTTCCAGTAAGAAGTGCAAAAGGTGTTTTTGCTTACGTAACATGTCCAGAAGTTCTTGAAAGGTTTGCAAGAGACTTAGAGTTTATCGCTGAAATCACTGGCAAAAAAGAGCTAAAGCAAAATGCTCAAAATTTAAAAATTGGTGAGCTAAAAGATTCAAATGCTGTGGCTGGTGAAGCACTAATTTTTAATGAGGAACACAAGGAAATCATTTTGGAAGACGTAGTTTTGAAAATTGACTCAGACAATAAAATTTTAGAGAACACAATCAATGCTCTAAAAAAGGTCTTTGGTGAGAAAACAAATGATGATGTGTTGCTTTTCGGAAGAAATGTCGAATCCATTCAAAATCGACTTGCAATAGTGAACAACGATGTTTTCGGATATTTCGTGAAGTTTACAACCGAAATTGTAGCAAGAGTTAGAATTGACGCCGAAAAGGGCACAGTCGCGCAAGGTGGACTGTGGTATGAGGAATTCCTACCAGCAGACACCTTGATGTATTCACTAATCGCCATTGGAAAACCAAGAAAAGATGGATTAGAAGAGCTGAATGACGCTGGAAATATTGCTAAGATTCTAACCGACGTTTTCAGTGGAATATACCTGCAGGTGGGAGGAAATGAGACAGTCGGTAAGGGATTCATGAGAGTTCAGGTTTGGGGTGAGAACAATGAATCCAAGAGCCCTTGAGCAAGAGAGAGCAAAATTTGCCTTCAAAAAGGTGTCGGAAGTCAAAAAACAAGACAAAAAAGTTCAGGAAAAATACTCATCATATATTGAAAAAACACCCACAATGATTCTTACCAATGGTCTTGGGGCGACTCTTGCGTTTTACTTGTCTAAGCTCGAAAAACCAATCGATGATGTCAACTATCGAAACATCAACCCGAAAGACTATTCCACGCCAGATGCAATTGCATACGCGTATCTTTACAAACACATTTCAACTTGGCTTGCTGAAGGAAGTGGAGAGAATGGGATATTTAAAGGTCTAACCAAGGGAACAGACCCCTTGAAATACATTATGGAGAGCTCAACCATAGATGTTGCCATGCTGACAGATGAGACCCTCGCAATCCTCAACTGGATGAAAAAATTTGCGAAAGCTATGCTTGAGGAGGGCGAGACCCGTGAGTGATGTAGACATAATTTGCACAGTGAATAAAAACTTCAGGGAATATGCAGAAAAATTCTGGAAGGGGAAGACTAAAGTGGAAAATCTAAGTTTAATTCTCGAAAAGGCTCCACCATTTGTTAAAGGTTACAAAGATGAGTATTACAAATCCTCATTGTCGAGTGTAAACAAAATTTTCAAAAACGTTAAACACTTCGAATCCTTTGTGAACGATCTCATACGAGAAAGTCTCAACGAGTATAAAACATACTTCGAGGTTTACACAAATTTCGTAAGATCAAAATTCAAACGATCTCCAATCCGATTGAAAACAAAATCCCGCCTAATCATCGGTTTGGGCGACGAAAGCGTCTATGAAACCTCAATCAGACTTCACAGAAATTACGGAGTTCCTTACATTCCCGGATCAGCTTTGAAAGGTTTGGCAAAACACTACTCGATATACATGTTAACCCATGCAAATATTAAATTCTTAACTGAGAAATTCAGCAGCAACGATTTCTTCGAATTAGCTGGGAAAGTGCAGAAACTGCTTGAAGAACCAGAAGATGAGAAAGCAAAAGAGTTCGAAACGCTGAGTTTCAGTTTGAATCGCGAAAAGATAAGTTTTGTCGATCTCAGAGAAATCTTCGGAACCCAGAAGCAGGAGGGCTCCATAATTTTCTTCGACTCTTTTCCAACACCAGATCAGCTAAGAAATAATCCGATCCTCGAACTCGACATAATGAATCCGCACTACCAGCCTTACTACTCTGCAAGTGAAAACGAGTTGAAAAGCAGGCCAGAGAAAGCTCCGGGAGACTGGCACCAGCCGAATCCGATCTTCTTCCTGACAGTTCCAGCAGGTGTTGAATTCCAGTTTGCGATAGCTCCGAGAGAAGGATTTAAGAAAAACCAGAATAATATGGAAATCCTTGTGACTAAATCAAAGAGCCTTTTGTTAAGTGCCTTAGAAAACTTTGGGATTGGGGGGAAAACGAGTTGGGGGTACGGGAGATTTGGTGATTAAAATACATGATCAACACAACTCTTATATTTCGAAACCTTGTGTAGGCAGATACTTTTAAATAACCTTACCTTCAGGCTGAAAGGCTGACTGTAATGGTGATAGGACATGAGCAGGATAAGGAGACTGCAGAGGAGAAAGTCAAATCCAAATCTTGTCAGGCTGATAGATGAGCTGCTCAGTGCATCGGCAGAAAACAATGCAAGGGTCTGGAAGGATATTGCAGAGAGATTAGCAAAGCCTCTAAGAAATTACGCAGAGGTCAATATTGCAAAGCTTGAAAGATATGGAAGAGAGGGTGAAATGATTCTTGTTCCCGGAAAGGTCCTGGGATCAGGGATGGTTTCAAAACCCCTGACAGTTGCTGCATGGAGATTCAGCCAGAGTGCAAGGGAGAAAATAGAGGGAGCAGGAGGAAAGTGTCTGAGCTTCTCAGAGGTTCTCAGGATAAATCCCGGGGGAAAGAATGTCAGGATCATTGTTTGAGGTGGTTTAATGAGCGTAAATATTGAGAGGATTCTGAAAACTTTTGGCGATGATTTCAGGGTTATAGATGCTGAAGGTCACATTCTCGGCAGACTTTCGAGCTACATTGCAAAAAGGTTACTTGAGGGCGAAAGAATCGTGGTTGTAAATGCTGAGAAGGTCATAATAACCGGAAATCCCGAAAACGTTTTTGAGAGGTATAAGGAGAAATATGACAGGGGAAGCAAGGAAAAAGGCCCTTATTTCCCCAGACATCCTGAGAGGATATTCAAGAGAACTGTCAGGGGGATGCTTCCCTGGAAGACAAGAAGAGGAAGGGAGGCTTTCAGAAGACTCAGAGTCTTCATGGGGGTTCCTGATGAACTCAGGGACAGGGAATTTGAGAGGGTTGAAACAGCCCTTTATGAGAGAGTTTCGAAGTCTGAAAGGTATGTGCTGCTTGAGGATGTCAGCAGATACCTTGGCTTTGAGGTGAGAACATGAAGGTTATTGTGACAAGCGGGAAAAGAAAAACAGCAGTTGCAAGGGCAACTGCAAGACCGGGAAAGGGAAGGATAAGAATTAACAGAGTCCCGGTTGAAATAATCCAGCCTGAAATGATAAGGCTGAAAATAATGGAACCGGTGATGATTGCCAGAGATCTCGCGAATCAGATTGACATTGATGTGAAGGTTGAAGGTGGTGGAGTGATGGGACAGGCTGAGGCAGCGAGAACAGCAATTGCAAGGGCTCTGCTTGAATTTTCAGGTGATCCTGAGCTGAAGAGAATTTTTCTTGAGTATGATAGAACCCTGCTCGTCAATGATGTAAGAAGAAAGGAGCCAAAGAAACAGGGAGGTAGAGGAGCAAGGAAGAGAAGGCAGACATCTTACAGGTGATTTTTTCATGTTTCCGGTTAGATGCTTTACCTGTGGTGCTGTTATAGCCCACAAGTACGAGGATTACAAGGGTCTTATAGACTCAGGAAAATCACCAAAGGAAGCTCTGGATGAGCTCGGGATAAAGAGATACTGTTGCAGAAGGATGTTCCTGACGTACAAGTCTGTATTAAAGGAGTTTGCTCGGTATCATGGGGCCGTGGGGTAGCCTGGTCATCCTGCGGCGTTCGGGACGCCGTGACCCGAGTTCAAATCTCGGCGGCCCCATTCAAAGGGGTGATGATGTTTGAAAAAAGTATTTCCGTTTGAATACACGAGATTTGAGAAGGCGAGGATTATTGGTGCGAGGGCGTTGCAGATTGCAATGGGTGCTCCTGTTCTTATTGAAACAAACTCAAAAAACCCTCTCGACATTGCAAAGGATGAGTTCGAGAGGGGGGTGATTCCGATTACCGTAAGGAGGAGAAGAGATGCATTTGTCTGGCTCCAGAGACATGATCTCTTCTGAGGTGGAAAGCAATGATAATTGAGGATGTAGCCTACAGGATTGTTTTTGATAGCAGGGGAAGGCCAACTGTTGAGTGCGAGGTTTTTGCAGAAGGGTTCTCCGGAAGAGCAACTGCACCGGCCGGGGCCTCAACAGGCAGTGAGGAGGCGGTTGTTGCTGATCCATTTAAGATCGATGAGATTGAGGAGAGGGTTTCAAAGGCCCTGATTGGGATAAGCATATACGACCAGAGGGAGATTGACAGGGCGTTGAGGGAGGAGGATGGCACAGATAACTTTTCCAGTATTGGCGGGAATTTTGCCATAACAGCAAGCATTGCCTGTGCCAAAACGGCTGCAGATTCCCTTCAAATTCCGCTTTTCCAGTATTTATCCGGAATTCTTGCTGAATCTTTACCGTACCCCCTTGGGAATGTCATTGGCGGTGGAAAGCATGCCGAAGGATCAACAGATATTCAGGAGTTTCTCATCATCCCTGTTGGTGCGGAAACGTTTTTTGAGGCACAGTATATTAACACAAAGGTTCATGCCGAGTTGAAAAGGCTGTTCAGGGAAAGGGGAGTGTTCTGTGCCAAGGGAGATGAGGGGGCGTGGGCTGCCCAGATAACCGACGAGCAGGCATTTGAAATTCTGAGCCAGGCGATTTCAAATGTTCAGGATGAACACGGTGTGAAAATCAGAATGGGTGTTGATGTCGCTGCAACTGAGCTGTTTGACGGAGAGCACTATGTTTACAAGGACAGGAAGCTGAGCAGAGACGAACAGATTCAGTATATTGCCGGGCTGATAGACAGGTACGACCTCCTCTATGTTGAGGATCCTCTTCATGAAAACGACTTTGAGGGATTTGCAGAGCTCACATCTCAGGTTAAGGCGATGATATGTGGAGATGATCTGCTGGTGACAAATGTGAAGAGGATAGAGAAAGCCATGGACATGTCCTCTGTCAATGCAGTACTGATAAAGCCGAATCAGATTGGGACCCTCTCCGACACAGCTGATGCAGTCTCACTGGCAAAAAGAAAGGGATGGGATGTCGTTGTCTCTCATAGAAGTGGGGAAACTGAAGATCCCGCTCTCGCCCATCTGGCTGTGGCTTTCAACGCAACATTAATAAAAACAGGCGTGGTTGGGGGGGAGAGAATAGCAAAGCTCAACGAGCTCATCAGGATAGAGGAGATGATTGAGCCAAAAATGGCTGACATAAGGTGGTGAAGATGGTGAAAGAGAGAGAAGGAATGATGAGGGAAGCTGAGGAGGGATACGAATACCTCATCCCTCCCGATGAATATCTGGCTGCAGGTGTCCACATAGGAACGCAGATAAAGACAGGGGACATGAAAAGATTCATCTACAAGGTGAGACCTGACGGACTCTATGTTCTTGACATAAGGATACTGGATGAAAGGCTAAAACTGGCAGGGAAGATGCTTGCCAGATATCCTCCATCCAAGATACTTGCGGTTGCAGCAAGGCAGTACGGACAGAAGCCAGTTACGATGTTTGCAAAGGTTACAGGGGCAGATTACGTTATCGACAGATTTGTTCCTGGAACGCTGACAAATCCGGCAATAAAGGATTACAGGGAGCCGGATATAGTCATTGTCACGGACCCTGCAATAGATTCTCAGGCGGTTGACGAGGCCACTGACATAGGCATACCGGTTGTGGCTCTCTGCGACTCCAACAACAGCATTGCCAATGTTGACTTCGTGATCCCGACAAACAACAAGGGAAGGAAAGCTTTGGCCCTCGTTTACTGGATTCTTGCAAGGGAGGTACTGAAAAACAGAGGATTCATGGAGTTCACATATACAGTCGAGGACTTTGAGGCAGAACTCTGATTTTTCCTGCTTTTCTGCCCCATTACTTTACTTTCAACCAAGGCGAAAGTGTAAATATTCTTTTGATGCAATGAGGTAATGTGAAATTTGCCCATCTTGCAGACATTCATTTGGGGTACAGGCAGTACGGAAGTGAGGAGAGGGCAGTAGACTTTGCTCAGGCTTTTAAAAAAGCGATTGAATTCTCCCTGTCCAAAGATGCCGATTTTATTCTGATTGCAGGTGATCTATTTCACAAAAAAAGTGAAATGGATCCCATAACCCTTGCCCAGGCTGTTCTTGTTCTCGAAAGGTGTGATGTTCCTGTAATCGCTGTAGAGGGTAACCACGATTCAACCTACTTCAGGGAGAGGTACACTTGGATCGATTATCTCAGCAGTCAGGGACATCTGATAAACCTGAAGCCACATTTTGAAGAGGGAAGACCTGTTGTTGATGAGTGGGATGGAAAAAGAGGATCTTTTTACAGAACCGCCAAGACAAGCATTTACGGACTCAAATACTACGGAATGCTGACAGAGAGAATTCTTCAGGACTTTCTCAGGGAAATTGGGGATGATAACTTCACGATCTTCATGTCTCATTTTGGGATAGAGGGCTACATTGACATGTACGGATGCATAAGCTCATCCCACCTCTACCATTTCAGGGACAGAATTGATTACGTGGCCCTTGGACACATTCACAGGATGTATGTTGAGAATGACTTCATATTCAACCCGGGAAGCCTTGAGAGCTGCGATTTGAAAGAGTACTCATTTAAAAAGGGAATTTTCATCGTGGAATTTGATGATGAGCTGAAATATGCTCATGAAAGCTCCTTTTACAGACCAAGACCGTTCAGAATTGTTGAATTGAACTTCTCCAACTACTCAGAGCTGAGAGATGAGTTTCTGAAATGGAGAGGGAGCGGAAAAGAAATTGTCCACCTTAGGATAAATACAGATAAGAACATTGACAGGGAGAAGGTCGAGAAAATTGCCAGAGAAGTCTTCGATCCCCTTGTGCTTAGAATAGAGGTGAATTACTCCTCCGGAGTTCTACAGGCTGTTAATGTTGATCTCTCAGACAGGGTTAGAGTTGAGAGGAATGTCATTTCATCAATTCTCAGAGGTATGGGTTATGAGGACATGAGTGAGGAAATTCTCAGACTCAGAGAGCTTTTCTCAGCAGGAAACATGGATGACGCAGACAGCCTGATTGCAGACCTGATCTCAGAAAAGATAAGAGAAGGCATGGAAGAGGTGAAAAAAGAGGCCAAGATTGAAGTTCAGGCTGAAGAGGATGAAGAGGAGTGGAAGTGGTGGGAGGCAAGATGATACTTGATGTTTATCTGGAGAACATCAAGAGTTATAAAGTTCAGAAAATAGAGTTCACGAGAGGAGTTAACGGGATCATAGGTGAGAATGGAGCGGGGAAATCAACGATTCTTGAGGCAATTGGGTTCTGCCTCTTCAATCATCTGCCATACAACATATCTGATTTTGTTAGAAGGGGGGAAAATAGAGCTGAGATAAGGATAAGAATGGAGAGTCCAGCTGATGGAAGGATTTACAGAGTGGTTAGGAAGATAGAGGGGGGCAGAACGTCTGAATACTACGTTGAGGATGAGGAGCTTGGAAGGATAGCTGAGGGTGTTAAAGACGTTAAGTCATGGATTATGGAGCACTTCGGGCTTGAGATTGACCCTGAGGTCATCTTTGAAAATGCAATTGGAGTCAACCAGGGCAATATCACCGCTCATTTTCTTCTCCCTCCCGGATCAAGAAAGGCAATCTTCTCACCACTGCTTGGGATAGAGAAGTACGACAGAGCATTTGAGAGGAGCAGAGACTACCAGAACATGCTTGAAAGCAGAATAAATGAGATGGATAAAGAAATATCAAGGATTGATGAGAGACTTAAAACACTCAGAAAAATTGAGAATGAGCTCTCAGAAAAAAATGGAAGGCTAAGGAAACTTGAGAATGAAAAAAATGATATTGAAAGAAATCTTAAAGCTATAGACAGGAAGGTTGAGGAGTTCAATACTCTCAAAGAGAGAATTCAGGAACTTGAAAGGGAAAAGGATATTGCTGAGAGCAGAAAAAAGATGCTTGAGGCAAATCTTAGAGATCTTCTGAAGGAAATAAATGAGATAAGGGGTCTTGAGAAATCCAGACAAGATCTGAAAGAGGGCTACGACAGATACCTCGAATTTTCCAGCGAGCTTGAAGAGATAAGCAGGAACATGAAGTCGCTGGACAAAAAAATTGAGATACTGAATGAGAGAAAAAGAATGCTTGACAGACTTGATGAGAGGCTCTCAATTTTAAAATCTGAGATAGCCGTTCTGAAGGAGGACATTTCCGGATATGACGAGCTCAAACAGATGGCTGAAAAAGAAAGGGCAGTTAAAGAGAAGCTTAGCACTCTTAGAGAGAAGATTGGTAATAGAAAGGCAGTTGAGGATTTTCTGAAGGATGTTCAGACTGAAATAGAATCCTTGGAGAGAGAGGCTGAAAGAATCAGGGCATCTAAGATTGAGATTGAAAAGCTCAAAGGCAAGCTTGAAAAGCTTAAGGGTGTTGATGAGAAGAAAAATAAAGTGATAGAGCTCATTTCAAAGCTGGAGCAGAAAATAAAGGACATTGAAAGATTGAGAAGATCTGTTGAGGAGACAATCTGTCCCATTCTGAACGAGTCATGTGAGAGGATAGCGGATAAAAAGCAGAAGTACGATATGGAGATCAGAAAAATGATGGAAAAGCTTGAAAGCCTGAAGGACAAATTTGAAACCTTAGAAAAGATGGACAGGCTGAGGCAGGAAATTGAAAGAAGGATTTCATCTCTTGAGGAAGATGTCAAAAGGTTCTCTTCCATAGTTAGCGAGATCAGTGAGAAAAAAAAGAGATCCGAGGAGCTTCAAAAAACTCTCAGAACAATTGAATCACTTGAAAAGGAGAAATCAGAACTTGAAAAAGAGCTTGAAAGGCTGAAAGGGAGTGAGGAGAGATTTGCTGTTGTTGAAAGAAAAAGACATGACCTTGAGAGATACATCAGAGAGTTCAGGGAGAATGCATCAAAGGCTGAGAAACTCAAAAAAGAGTTGCAGGGAATGGACAAAATTCTGAAAGAGTATGAGCTGGCAAAGCTGAGAAGAGAGGAAGTGGAGAGAGAAATGAGAGAGCTGAGGAGAGATTATGAGGAGTATCTCAGGTTGATGGAAAAGATAAGCAGGAAGGAGGAGGTAGAAAGGAAAATCCAGGATGTGAAAGATGAGATTGAAAAGGCTGATAAAAGGCTGAGAAGCATTGAAGAGCTTCTGAATGAAATTGACGGAAAATACAGCCCTGAAGAGCACAGAAAAGCTGAGAAAACTAAGGAAAGCTTGGCGATGAGGGCAAGCTCCATTGCTGGTGAGATGGAGGCTATCAGAAGAGACATTGAAAAGCTGAAAAAGGATATAGCAGAGCTTACAGAGGAAAAGAAGAGGCTCGAGAATCTTGGAAGGGAAAAGGAGCTTTTGGAAAAGAAGCTCAATTTTCTGAAAGATCTCAGAGATCTGTTCAGGAAAGCTGTTCCCGAGCTCACAAGGGTCTACGCTGAGATAATTTCCATGGAAGCCAACAGAATTTTCTGCGAGATAATGGATGATTACTCCTGGCAGATCGAGCTGAAAGATGATTTTGGGATAAAGGCCAAATACATGGGAAGAGAGATAGATTTCAGGCAGATGAGTGGAGGAGAGCAGATGGTTTCTGCACTTGCTGTCAGACTTGCCCTTCTGAAGTTTCTCTCCTCATTTCCAGTTGTGTTCTTTGATGAACCAACCCAGAACATGGATGTTGAGAGGAGAAGAAACTTTGCCCAGCAGATCTCAAGGATAAAGGATTTCAGACAGATTTTTGTAATAAGCCACGATGATACATTTGAGGAGATGGTTGAGAATGCAATAAGGGTCAGAAAGGAGAACGGGGTCAGTATGGTATGAGCCTTGAGGGAAGGCTTTTCGAAAACATTGACAGATTTGTTGAGAAAATAAGGGAAATGGAATCTGAAAGGTTTGAAATTAGAGTTGAAAAGAGAATTGTGGAAAGGTCTGATGAGTACGAAATTCTTGATGGGGTCAGGGTTATCGGGGTTGATGGAAGTCAGATCTCCCCTCTCAGAGATTTCGGAATACCATTTGGCGGAGTTCAGTCCGCTGGTGTTTTGATTCACCATGGAAAAGGAGATTACGAGGTGATTCACAGAAGCAAGATTGTGTCAGACACCAATCTGGATCTTGAAAGATTCAGACTCGAGATTGAGGTTCTGAAGGAGAACTTGGAGAGAGCTGACTACGCGTTTTTTGATGGCAGTCTTGGAGCCTTCTACACGGTTGAGCTGAGTGATGCGTTGAGGAAGGCATATCAGGCAGAAATTGAGGGTCTGATTGAAAGATCTGAAAAGCTGGAAATTCCGGTGATAGGATACGTTGATAGAAGCTTCACAAGAGACCTGAAATTCAGCATATACGACTCAATACTGCTGTCAGACTATCTCCAGATGTATGAATATACTGCTCCGATAAACACCAAGTCACCTTTAAAGGCCATCTACTTCAAATCAAATCCTCTCCTTCCTGTGAGAATCGAAATCCCTGAGTGGTGCATGAAGATGTATGATGAAATTGTGGAGGTTGTGTATGCTGAATCGAGACTCGGATCAACAGGAGCCTATCCATACATACTTGAAAGAGCCCATTCAAACGCGAGAATAAGTGAGAAGGAGAAGGATGCGTTTGTAAGAGCTGTAAAAAGTCTTGGAATATCATTTAAGTTTGTCAGCAAGGTGATGGAATGAGGGTTGTCAGGGTCAGCTCGGCAAGGGAGTTTGAGGCAGAAGGGGAAATTGAGATTGGAACATTTGTTAGGGTTGGAAATGCGATCTCGATAAGCTCTGAGGTCTATCAGCAGGAGGATGAGATCTCCAAGTATTTGGGAAAGGCAGATGTGGAAAAGCTGAGAAAATTCATGCCGGATCTGAGCGAGCCAAAGACCTTCACGAAATTCTACGTGCTGATGAATGCAGAGGGCAATGAGCCCGTCAGGATGGTAAAAATAGGTGATCAGGTTGAGGTCATGAGCAGGGATGAGATCATCAGAATTCACGTGCAGAATGGTGAGGTGAGGATGCCTTACCTTCCATTCCTGATGAGGAAAGACAGAGATCTTGCCAGAACTGCTGTTAGCAGATTGATGGATCTTATTCCGGATCACAGAGATCTTTTCGAGATGATTCTGATAGAGATCGAATACAGCCTGCTCAGAGAGGTGGATGTATGAGTGCTGTTGGACTTGTTAAGGGACCTGCAGAAAGACAGGATGAATTCAGGTTCATATCTCCCGACAATGAGAGGCTGAAGGCCGGGGAGTTTGTTTATTACGAGCTGAATGGGAGAAAAATTCTCTGCAGGATTACAGGAAGAAAGCCTGTAAGGCAGTTTCCCGATATCTATCTCTCCAATCCGGAAATTGAGCCTGAAAGGATTCTGAAGGCTATAGGAATCATGAGAAAGGACTTTGATCTTTATGAGATTACAGCATCAATTCTGGGGTACCATGATGAGGTTATGGGATTTGTTAATCCAAGAATTCCGCCAAAGCCCGGGATGAAGATCAGGTTAGCGGAAAAAGAAGTGATAGAGCAGGCTCTGATGAAGAAGAGAATGGCTGAGAAAGGCAGTATTCATCCAGGGTACATCCTGAACAGAGAGGAGGACATTCCGGTAGTTCTTGACACATCTCTTGTTGTAAGCGAGCATCTGGCAATTCTTGCAGGAACGGGGAGTGGAAAGAGCTACCTTGCTGGGGTAATTATTGAGGAGCTTCTGAAACCCTACAACAGAGCATCAATCCTTGTTTTTGATCCTCATGGCGAGTACCATACGCTGAAGGAAATTGAAGGGCTTGATGCTTTTTCTGATGGAGATTACAGGCCATCTGTGAGGGTTTTCACCAGAGAGGATATAAAGCTCAGGCTCAGCGAACTTGACTACGATGAGCTCGTCAACCTTCTTCCAAATCTGACAGACAAGATGGAGGCAACCCTGAACTCAATTTACAGAGATCTTTCCGAGGAGCATTTCACTGCAGATGATCTGATAAGAAGACTTGAAGAGCTGAGAGACTCTGAAAGTCTTGCAGAGAGCACAGCAAGCGGGCTGATATGGAGGATAAGAAGATATCTCAGGGACATGGATTTGATAGATGACTACAGACACATGGATCTGAAAACCCTGCTCAAACCGGGGCAGGCAAGCATACTCCAGCTCACAGAGTTCAGCGATCTTGAGCAGGAAATTCTTGTGTCGGCAATGATGAAGAGGATACTGAAAGCCAGAATAAACGCAGAAAAGGGAAATCCTGGGGAAAGAGTAGACTATCCGGTTTTTGTGGTCATAGAGGAGGCTCACAGGTTTGCCTCAAGAGACTCGCGGAGTTTTGATGTCCTCAGAACAATACTGAGCGAGGGGAGAAAGTTTGGAGTTGGAGTCTGTCTGATAAGTCAGAGACCATCCAAAATTGACAGTGACATTCTGAGTCAGTGCATGACCCAGATCGTGATGAGAATCGTCAATCCTGCAGATCAGGATAACATAAAGAAGAGCGTTGAGAGCATAGGAAAGGAGATGATAGAAGAGCTTCCAGGACTGACAAAGGGTCAGGCTCTTGTGGCTGGAGTTGCTGTGAACACACCCATACTCATGAGAGTCAGAAAAAGACTCACAAGTCATGGGGGGGTGAGCAAGAATGCGCCTGAGGAATGGATAAGGTGGAGTGAAAAGTCTGAAAGCAAGAGCATTGCGGTTAAAAAAGACATGAGGTTATTCTGGGATGAGGATTGATGAGTGGCTTCATGCAAGGGGTTTCTTTGAAAGCCGGAACAGGGCGAAGATTGCAATAAAAAAGGGACTCGTGCTTGTAAACGGCAGAAAAGTCAAGCCATCCTACAATGTGAGGGGTGATGAGAGTATTGAGATTCTCACAGGAGACTATCCTGCTGGATACTACAAGCTCAAAGAGCTGGACGCAATCTGGAATATTTTCACAGGGGATGAGACTGTTCTGGATCTCGGAAGCAGTGCAGGTGGATTTTTACTGTATGCAAGTGAAAGGGCAAGGGTTGTTTTTGGCATTGAATACAGCAGGGAATTTGAGAAATCTCTCAGGAAGATTGAGAAGGAAAGAGATAATGTGAGGGTCTTCATTGCAGATGTCTTTACGTTTGAAACCACCATTCTTCCAGATCTGGATGTGATTCTGTGCGATCTGACACTTGATCCTGAGGATGCTCTGAAAGCATTGAGCAGATTTCTTTCAAAGCTGAAAAAAGGCGGGAAGATTGTTTTTGTTTCAAAGGGAGACAAGTTGGATGTGGAAAATCTCAGAGTACTGGATGTTCTTGGTTCTTCAGAGAAGAAGGAGTGGTATTATTTGTTAAATATCAGATAAAAATATTATCGATTGTTTTCATTAAATTACTTTATTCTAAATATCAGGAAATATTATTCTTAACACAATAAGACCAAAAAGAGAGGACTTTATCTGAAAGGTAAGGAGATCGGACAGGCTTATTTGTGGTTAACGGAGAAGTGGAAGGATAGAGATACGGAAATATTGTTCAAATTGCTTGTATTCTCAGGAATAAGGCTTGATCACTCTATTGATCTGCTCTATAACCTGATCCAAGGAAGCTTGAGTTTAATGGGAGAGTTGCAAGGTGTCCATCAACCAACATCAGCAATGAGGCAAATCTGGAGAGTATGCATTATGCCTGCTGAATTTGCAAGGAAGTCCAAAAAATCAAAGTGAAGTTCGGTTACCAAACATGGGAGAACAGGGTCAACGTTAAGAGATGGAGAGGAGATGAGAAATACAGAAAGAGCAGAGTTGATGCAAATGCCATCAGAAAATGGTTTGGGAACTTTTGCTTGAGCCATGATGTTTCAGAATCTGCAACAGAATATTTCATGGGGCATGCAATAAAGGGAATGGGAGGTAAGGCTTACTTTTATCTCAGAGATAAGCTGAGCTGGAGGAGCATGAAAAAGTGGTTGATAGGTTTCCGATTCCTCCTTAATTTTTTTGGCAAAATAGCCCCTATTATAGTGTCGGACATAACAAACTCAACCAATCAGGAATTTACTAATCCACCTCCTCGCATAACTCAGCTTCTTGCTAAACCTGTTAAAACACTCCCTAA
>DACG01000009.1 GCA_002494725.1 Geoglobus sp. UBA235 | reverse complement strand
CGGCTTGCTACCTAACGGGGGTGTCCGGGCGGCTGAGGGTAAGAAGCTTCTAGTACGAGAGCAACGAGCCTCCGGCGCCTCTGGTCGACCGGTTGTCCGGCAGGGCACTGCCGGGCAGCTACGCGCCATGCGGTTAAAGGCTGAAAGCATCTAAGCCTGAAACCGCCCCCGAAAAGAGCCGCCCATAAGGGCGCGGGTAGAAGACCCGTTTGATAGGGCCGGGGTGTAAGCGGCGAGCTTCGGCGAGCCGTTCAGCCCGCGGTCACTAAAGCCCGTGCCGGACTGCCTTGCCGGTCTCAGGCACTGACTGGGGACTGTCACTTACACGGCACGCAAAAAATTCAATTATTTTTTGACTGTCTTTGGTTTGTGGAACTCTCAAAACTCTTCAGGCTTGTGAGTCTTTCAGCGTATGATGTATGCCATGAAAAATGCGTATTTGATCCATTCCGGCATGTTTACAGATCTGGGAAGCTCAGGCTCCTCAAAACATTAATAAGCTCCTCATGTTCATATGACTGCCTCTACTGCCACAACGCATGGAACAGGGGCTATAAATCAAGCCCTGAGGAAATTTCAAGGCTTTTTCAGTACATGAACGAGAGAGGACTCGTTAACGGTGCATTTTTATCAAATTCAATCTCTGATCCTGAAAGATCGATGGATGAGATTATTGAGGCTGGAGAGAGGATTAGAAATGAATTCATAGGATATCTGCATCTCAAGATCATTCCAGGATGCAGCAGAGATCAGATTAAAAGGGCTGCTGAGCTTGCAGACCGCATCAGCCTCAACATCGAATCACCATCATACTCGATTCTGAATGAGATCTGCACAGCAAAGTCGAGGACAGATTTTTCAAGAACACTGAGACTGGCACTGAAAGCATCCAAGAAATACGGGAAAAGTTTTACGACCCAGATAATTGCGGGGCTGGGAGAGAGCGACAGAGATATGGTGAGCGTTGCGGAAAGGCTGTATTCCATGGGTGTGAAAAGGGTGTATTACTCTGCTTTCAGGCCTGTTAAAAACACACCTCTCGAGAAGATGGAACCTGAAAAAAGAAGAAGGCTGATAAGACTTTACAGAGCAGATGCCCTTGTAAGGGTCTACGGATTTTCTGCAAAAACTCTTTCAGAGATAATGAAATCCGGATTTCTTCCAGAGGAGGATCCGAAAATTCTTCTTGCACTGAGAAAAATTGAAGCTGGTGGGGAGCTTGAGACCATTGAAATTCCCGGAATAGGGATGAAAAAGGCGGAGCTTCTGAAAAAGGGATACAGTCTGGCTGAGATCAAAAAGCTTGGAATGTCGGTAAAAAGAGAGTCAGCATTTTTGAGGTCTCAGAAAAGGCTTGCTGACTTTGTCATTTGCTGAGGTGTTACATTTTTTAACAGCCATAAGATCATTTTCTCATGGACATCTTCACCCTTGATGTTGGCACAGGAACTCAAGACTTCCTGCTTTTCAGGAATAACGAGAACATCAGAAACTGCCCAAAGGCAATTCTTCCATCTCCAACCAGAATTGTGGCAGAAAAGGTAAGAAAAGCCAGTGAGAGCGGGAAAAACATACTTTTAACTGGATACACAATGGGAGGGGGGCCGTGCAGCAGAGCAATAAAGGAGGCTGCCAGGAAGGTAAGGGTTTATGCTTTTGAAAAACCGGCTCTGACAATCAATGACAGCCTTGATGAAGTGAGAAAGGATGGTGTTGAGGTTGTGAGAATGAGACCTGACGATACCAGTTTAGTCGAGATCAGAATGGGGGATGTTGATCTGAATCTCTACTCTTCTTTTCTATCGATGTTTGGCATTGAGATCCCAGAGCACGTTATCATCGCTGTTCAGGATCACGGTTTCTCGCCAGATGAGAGCAACAGAAAGTTCAGGTTCAGGGTTTTTGAGAAAATTCTGAGGAAAAGACCATATCTCGACAGCTTTCTGTACAGCAGAAAGAACATTCCTGAATTTTACAACAGAATGAGGGCTGTTGCTGAAAGCATAGGTGATTTTGAGAGACAGCATGGAGTTTCTTTGGATCTTCATGTTATCGACACGGTCTTTCCTGCTGTGGCAGGAGCGATAATGGATGTTAAAGAATTTCCGGCTTTTGTGGCAAATTTTGGAAATGGACACACAATATTTGCAGTTGTTGACAGGGATGGAAGAATATATTCAATGATGGAGCATCACACATCCATTTTAAGAAAAATGAATTTAGAGGAGCTTGTGGAGAAATTTACAAGGGGTGAGCTCACCAATGAAGATGTTTTTCAGCAGGGAGGGCATGGGGCATTCATTGATGAGGTTGTTGATGTCAGGGACTTCGTAGCAACAGGTCCGAATTCATCCATGTCGTCCTTCAGAACCGCAAATCCCGTTGGGGATGTGATGGTTGTTGGAAATGCAGGAATGGTAAAACTGTTGATGGGAGATGAATTTTTCAAGCTGGCAGGAGTTTGAGGAGGCAATAAGGAAGATACTCGAAATTCACGGCTTTTCAACAAAATTCAGATACGTGCTCAGGGACGAGAGAGGAAGAACAGAGGTGGATGTTCTTGCAGAAAGATACGGCTTGGTTCTTGCAATAGATGCAAAGAGATATACAGAAGGATGGTACAGGCTTTCTGCAATAAAAAAGGAGGCTGAAAAGCATGCAGAGAGGTGTGAAAGGCTTGAGAGGATACTCGGGAGAAGGGTGATTCCTGCTGTTGTGCCGCTCATTGACGACAGCATATACTTTCATGATGGAGTTATAATCGTGCCCTTTGGAAAGCTGAACGATTTTCTGCTTAACATCCATGGCTATCTGGATGAATTTGGTTTTGGAAGTGATTGAATTTTAATGAAAATATTTATCTGCATGTTATCAGACTGTATTTCTGAATGAGAGAAAGGGTGATTGTTCTTGCGGCTCTTTGTCTTCTTGTCATCTCTGATAAAACCCTCTTCCCTGTTTTGGTTCTGACAACACTCCTTCTTCCGGGTTTTGTCATCGTTGAGAGGTTTTTGAAGGATCTCAGCTGTTTCGTGAAACCTGCCCTTTACATATTTCTGAGCGTTGTGATTTCAACCCATCTCGTTTATCACCTCTCTCTCGTTCTGGGATACAGCCTTTTAACGATCAGAATTTCAGCAATGATACTCCTTCTGCTCATCCTTTTTGCAGAGAAACCTGAATTGAAGAGAGATTTCCTGTACGGAATGGCTGCATATCTCATTCTCTTTCTCTTTTCATTCTCCATTCTCTATCACAGTCTGTGGTATGAGAAGAATGACTACATCGTTCTTTCAGGCTCAAACTGGCAGGATACCCCGTATCACTACGAGATAATTGAGAGCATAAACAGCGGAAACTTTCCACCTCAGGATCCATCGTTTTCAGGAGTTCCGCTGAAATATCATTACTTTGTTGATTTTCACACAGCATTGCTGGAAAAACCTCTTGATTACTACCCGAGAATTCTACTTTACCTGAATTCTGCTTTCTTTCCTCTCTTCTTTTTCTCGGTCTTTCTCCTCACATCAATTATAACAGGATCAAAAAGGGCTGGAATCTACTCAGGAATCATATCCGTCTTTGGGTGGGGATTCACATATATCTGGCTCTTCTCATCGATTTTTTCAGGCACGTACGATCCAAAGCAGAGCTACGTCATGGACTACGCTGGCTTCTTTAACCTTCCTCCAATCCTCGATAACCTGCTTCAGCAGAGACCGCTCCTGATCGGTCTTCCTGGACTGGCTTTATCCATTTCAACCTTTATCAGGGGTGTTGAACTGGGAAAAAGGGAGTACATACTAATCTCAGGAGTTATCACAGGGATGCTTCTCCCATTTCACGTCCTTGCAACCTTCAGCATATTTCTGTTTCTGGCAGTTTACTCCTTAGATGCAACTCTTGGAAAAAGTGTTTCTTCGTCAGAGAGGTTTCATCACAGAGTGTTCGAGTATGTCAGGCTGACATGGCCATTTCTGATCTCGTTAATCTTTTTCGTTCCGTTTCTTCACTTCTTTGGCGGTGCCAAAACCGGAAAGCCCTGGTTCTGGGAGTTTGGAGGATGGTTCAAGACCGTGGCAAATCTGGGAATTCCCTTCATTTTTGCTTTATTGGCTCCCCTTGTCGGGGTGAGGGGCTCAAGACTGCCATTCCTGTGGATGATGTCTGCGATGATGTTCATATTTCTCCCGTCAATCACACCAAACACCTGGGACATGTACAAGTTCTTTCTGATCGCCTGGATACCGATAAGCATCCTCTTCTCCCAGTTTCTCGAATCCCTTAGTGGAAGGGCAAAATATGCAGTTCCATTTCTGCTTCTCCTCTCGACTCTCTCTACAATTCCTGTTGTGCTCTGGAACCAGACAGATTATGGATGTGCAAGCATGGATGAGTTTGAAACAGGGTTATGGATAAAGAACAACACCCCAGAAAATGCGGTTTTTCTCACGTGGCCCTCGTTACATTCTCCCCCCACGATGATCGCCGGAAGGCTCAGACTTCTCGGATACACCAACTGGCCCTACGGTCATGGAGTTCCCTTTGACATGATATGGGAGAGATTTGAGGATGTTAAGGCAGCTTACACGGATCCGGATGAGCTGAACAGGATTATAGACAAGTACGGCATAGATTACGTTTACTATGGTCTTGACGAGCGAATAAATTTCAGGAACTCCTATGATGTTCTCACGAGCTCAGACAGACTTGTTCCGGTTTTCAGGAAAGGTGGAAATGTTGTTTTCAGGGTTGTCAGGTAAATGAGTTTATTGGACTAATTTATGTTGATCATTGAATACAAAATCTGAATACTTGATTTTTTTCAAACTCTCTTTTTGAAACTCTGATTTCTCAGCTCTTAACAGAAAACGTTTTAAATGTTGCTTGCCTTCTATTTCTATGGTAATTGGAGTTACAATGGTTAACGTGTCTCCGGGTAAGGAGAAGACAGTCTACAGGGCTGTGAAGGATATGAAGAATGTGAGAGAGGTGTATCATGTCTTCGGAGAATTCGACTTTGTTGTGATAATTGAGGCTGGAAGCCTCTCAGAGCTGAACAAAACCGTTGATTCAATAAGGGACATTGAGGGAGTGACAAAAACACAGACTGTGGTTGGGGCAGAAATTTAGCCATGACATCCAAACACAGAGAAATAAGCATAGCGGAGTTTTTTGAAAAGAACAAGCACATACTGGGATACTCAAATCCATCCAAGGCTCTCATAACATGTGTCAGGGAGGCAGTCGACAATAGCCTTGATGCGTGTGAGGAGGCAGGAATACTGCCTGACATTCTTGTAAAGATAACTAAGGCTGGAGATAACGTTTTCAGAATTGTTGTTGAGGACAATGGGCCGGGTATAGAGAGAGAGCATATTCCCAGAGTTTTCGGAAAACTGCTTTATGGTTCCAGATTTCACGCAATAAAGCAGAGCAGGGGGCAGCAGGGAATAGGAATCTCATCAGCTGTTCTCTATGCCCAGATAACAACAGGAAAACCGGCTATTGTTGTTTCGAAAATGGAAGGAGGTAAGGCTTACAGATTTGAGATAATGATAGATACAAAGAAAAATGAGCCCGAAATTGTCAGAGAAGAAGAAACAGAATGGTTCTCTCCCCATGGAACAAGAATAGAGCTTGAGGTAAGAGGAAGTTATGTGAAGGAGCGAAAGCAGAGCGTTTATGAATATCTCAAGGAGACCTCCGTTGTCAATCCCCATGCCAGAATAACCTTCATAACTCCAGATGGCGAGATTCATGAATTTAAGAGAATAACATCTGAGCCACCTGAACCGCCCAGGGAGATAAAACCTCACCCCCACGGAATAGAGATCGGTCCGCTGCTTGCGATGCTCAAGACAACAAAGGCAAGGGATCTGAGAAACTTTCTGAAAAGTGAGTTTGTGAGAATTGGTGACAGGATAAGTGATGAGATAATCCTGAAATCTGGTCTGGATGCTAAAGCAGATCCCCGCTCACTCACAAGAGAAGATGCTGAAAAGCTTTTAAATGCTTTCAGACTTACAGATCTTCTGCCTCCTCCCGTTGACTGCTTGTCTCCAATAGGGGACAGGCTTATAATGAAGAGCCTGATGGAGGAGTACTCTCCGGAATTTGTTTATGCTGTGACAAGGAAGCCAAGGGTTTACTCTGGGCATCCGTTTCTGGTTGAGGCAGGAGTTGCTTATGGAGGTGAGATAAAGGAGGATAAGGTAACTCTGCTCAGATTTGCCAACAAAATACCGCTTTTGTATCAGCAGAGTGGATGTGCACTAACTCAGGCTGTTGTGAGTGTGAACTGGAAGAACTACGGGCTTCAGCAGTCCAAAAATGAGCTGCCAGTTGCTCCAGCGGTAATTCTTGTTCACGTTGCATCAACAAATGTTCCCTATGTTTCGGAATCAAAGGAAGCCGTTGCCGGCATTCCGGAGATAATCGAGGAAATAAGACTGGCTTTGCAGGAATGCGGAAGAAGACTGAAGGAGTATGTTGAGAGGAAGAAGACAATACAGAAGAGAAAGAAGAAGGAGGAGGAACTGCTGAAAATAATACCTCTCCTTGCCGAAAAAATAAGCCAGGTTGTTGAAAAGGAGCCAATAGATCATGAGAAGGTTATAGCGAGAATCATGGGTAAGATTTACGTAACCAGGCACGTCAGGAATGGAAAAGCGATTATCGAGATATGCAACTTTTCAAATTCAAGAAAAAGATTCAGGATTTACGAGATGTGCGATGGTGGAATAAATGGAGAGAGGATTGCAAAGTGGGATGTTGAGGTTGAGCCAAAGGAAACGCTGAAAATTGAATATGAATTCAGAGGAAGGCATGTGAACAGCAGACCACTTGTCGAGGGAGTGGATAATGAATTTGTCTCAGGAGCCGAGGTGGTGAGGTTTGGAATTGGAGCAGAAAGCACTGAAAGCACTGCTTAGCATTGCAGAATCAATTTACAGTCAGCTCAAGGAGGGCAGAATTCCAGAGATAGAGATATCGTCCAGAACAAAGTACAACATAGAGTTTGATGAGGAGAGCGAGGTGTGGGTATACGGAGACAGAACATCAACCAGATCTGCAAAAACACTGAAAGGAGCCTACATGCTTCTGAGAATGGCTTATGTTATGGGATTTCTGAAGGATCAGCTCAGAATAAACAAATCCTCAACTCTCAGAGAGCTCTACTACATCTCAGAAAACTGGGGTCTTGCAAAATTTGATGAGCAGTCTGACAGTGACAGACTGATTGAGGATCTTGAGATTCTCACAGCCTTTCAGAGAGAGCACTTCCATATAAGACCTGAGGAGGATGGAGCAACTGTTGTTGGGCCCATAAAGATCAGAGAGGAGACAAGAAGGGGTGTTAGAGAGATTCACTGCCAGGATGATGTTGGTGAAGGTGGCTACCAGATCCCAGTCAATGTTGACAGGCTTGAGTTTGTTGAACATGATGCAAAATTTGTGATAGCAATAGAGACAGGAGGTATGAGGGACAGGCTTATAGAAAATGGATTTGATGAGCAGTTTGATGCCATAATTGTCCATCTCAAAGGACAGCCAGCGAGAAGTACAAGAAGATTGCTCAAAAGAATAAACACCGAGCTTGGACTTCCTGTTGTTGTTTTCACAGATGGCGATCCGTGGAGCTACAGAATATATGCAAGTGTTGCATACGGGAGTATAAAATCAGCCCATCTCAGTGAGTACCTTGCAACTCCCTCAGCGATGTTTGTTGGCATCAGACCATCTGACATAGTTAAATACAAGCTTCCTGCTGACAAACTTTCTGAACAGGATATAAGAGCGCTGAATGCGATACTCACAGATCCGAGGTTTGATACGGATTTCTGGAAAAGTGAGGTTAAATTACAGCTTGAACTTGGAAAGAAGTCAGAACAGCAGGCTTTAGCAAAGTACGGGCTTGATTACGTTACGGATGTTTATCTACCAGAAAGACTTTCTGAACTCGGGGTCATCAAGTCATAGCACCGCAGTCCCTGCTCCTCAATCGTTATTGTAACCCCCTCTTTTATGAATTCCGGCAATAATGGATGCACTGTTATGTTCAGCATCCTCAGCTGAAAATAGATGATGATCATGGCTTCACCTCCGGGTGGCATCGATTTAACCAAGAGTGGATCTGAACTTTTAAACCCCCATGAAACCGGCCTTTTTGAGACATCAGATGCAGACTGACAGGGTTCTGCTGCTATATCTGTTTTTGTGAATATTTAATCAGCAATTCTGCTGATTTCCGGATTTACTGCCTGACAGAACTTCCAGTCACATTCAAATCCATCCTGATAACGTAAAATATCATTCTTTCCACTCTGGATTTATCAACACTAAACGCCTGAGCTTCCACCGAGAAATATATTTACCTCAACCCCATTTTTAACCCTGTGGAGAGATTGATTGTGAAAGACAGCTGTGTTGGATGCGCTTTCTGCATGCTCTCATGCAGATTCGATGCAATTGAGGTTGTTGGAAAGGCGGAAATAGATCACGAGAAGTGCACTCTCTGCAGGAGATGTCTGCTTTACTGCCCCATCTCTGCTCTGGTGATTGAATGAAGGTTGGCATCATTGGTGCAGGGCTTGGAGGACTGCTTTCTGGAGCCTATCTATCTGAGAAGGGCTTTGATGTTGAGATTTTTGAAAAGCTCCCCTTTGCAGGCGGAAGATTTACGTCAATAAATTACAGGGGGTATGAGGTCAGCACGGGAGCACTTCATATGATTCCCCATGGCAGAAGAGGTCCTCTTGGTAAACTTTTAAGGGAGATCGGTTGCAGGGTTGAGATAGTTGACTCGAAGCCAGAGGGTGAGATTTTCTGGGATGGTGAAAGAGAACCTCTCTCAAGGAAATGTTTCCCATGGAAAGATTATGCCAAGTTCAATATGGAACTCATTTTAACGAAACTTAAGTTAAGAAGCAAGAATCTTGAGAATTTTGGAGAAAAGCTCGATAGAAAGACCTATTTTTTTATGAAATCATTTCTTGGATGGAGTTTCAGCATTTTCCCTGAGCACATGAACTTCAAAAAGGTTGTTCCTGTATATCATAATCTTGCCAAATATCGTGGTCCTGGCATTCCGGTTGGCGGATGCAGAGCAGTAACTGACGGGCTGGTGGAAGTTATCCAGTCAAACGACGGCTGTGTTTTTCTCCGAAAAGAGGTGAAGGCATTGAAGCCAGGGAAAAATCCAGAACTTGTATTTAATGGTGATTCTAGAAAATTTGACATCATTCTGTCAGATATAGGTCACAGACTGACTGGAAAGCTAATTGGAGAAGATGCAGTGAATCATCCGCCTGAAAGCAGAGGTGTGAAATACACAATTTCTCTTGATGAGCCATTTGTCGGGCATACTGGAGTTCTTTTTGTTCTCGGAAAGAGCATAGCGGGAATGAATGAGGTCACAAATGCAGATGAAAACCTCGGGAGAAAGCACATGCTTCAGATACACCAACCGCTCAGAGAGGGAAGCAGAGAGGAGATACTTCAGGGACTGAGGGAGATAAAGGAAATTCTGAAAGGCTGCAGCTACGAAATAATTGCGGTTCAGAGTTACAGAGGAGACTGGCCTGTTAACAGGATCATGGCAGGGATGGATATTGGAAACAGAACAAAATACGATAACATTTATGTTGTTGGGGACGGAGCAAAAGGTGATGACATAGAGGTTGATGGAGTTGCTATAGGAGTAAAAAGGGTTGTGGAGGAAATCGTGTGATTGCTGAGCTCAGGAACATAGAAAAATCCTTTGGAAGGTTCAAAGCTCTTAAGGGAATTACGTTCTCAGTTGGAGAGAATGAAAGGATTGCCCTTCTCGGGCCAAATGGAAGCGGAAAAACCACCACTGTCAGAATAATCAGCGGGCAGATAAGACCTACAGGTGGTGAAGTCAGAGTTTTTGGAAAAAAGAGGATAGATGAGGAAGTAAAGAAAAAGCTTGGAGTTGTGAGCCACAACACCTTTCTCTATGAGGATCTGACAGCCTACGAGAACATGAAATTCTTTGCCGGACTTTATGAGGTTGGTGAGTCGAGAATAAGAGAGCTTCTTGAGGAATTCGGGCTCTGGAAAAGGAGGCATGATCTTGTCAGAAACTACTCAAGAGGGATGAAGCAGAGGCTGTCCATAGCAAGAGCACTTCTCAATGAACCTGAACTGCTCATACTGGATGAACCAACAACGGGGCTTGATGTTGAAGGCAGGACAAGACTTTTTGAAACACTTTCCAGTTACACTTCGGCAATGATCTTCACAACCCACAACCTTCAGGAAGCTGAAATGGTGTGCGAGAGAACATTGCTGATAAAGGATGGCAGGGTGGTTTACGATGGAAAATCAGAAAATCTTGAAGAGATCTACAGGGAGGTAATGGAATGAAATTTCTGAAAATAGCCATCAAGGATCTGAAAACTGAATTCAGGACAAAAGGGACAGTAAATTTTCTTTTCCTGTTTGCCTTTCTTTCAATAATGCTTTTCAGCGCTACAGTTGAAAAGCCAGAGCCAGCCCTTCTCTGGATAGTTTTCATTTTTGCAGGGATGCTTGGCTACTCAAGAGCCTTTCTGAGAGAGGTGGAAACTGGAACTCTTGAGGCACTCAAAATATCTCCCGTATCCCCATCGTCAGTCCTATTCGGCAAGATCCTTTACAATTCTGTGATAATGCTCATGCTTGAGGCGTTTGTGATTCCGGTATTCATGGCAGTTTTTAACACCTATCCAAAAAATCTCATTCTTGCAGTAGCTGTTCTTACAGCCGGCAATCTCGCCTTCGTGGTTGTCAGCAGTTCCCTTTCTGTTCTTGTTATAAAATCCAGAGCAAGGGAACTGCTGCTTCCAATACTTCTCTTCCCGGTGGTTTTTCCGGTTATAATTTCAACCGTTCAGGCGTTTTCCATGGCGGTCTCGGGAAATCTTGATGGGATTCAGGGTCCTGTGTCTGTGATTCTTGGTTTTTCAGCATCAATGCTTGCTGTTGGATACCTCACCATTGACTATGCCTTCGTCGAGTAGGTCTCTGACTGTTTGCCTCACAGCCTCTTCGCTGGTGTATTCTGGCTTCCATCCCAGAGATTTCAGTTTCTCAATTGAAAGGAGCATTACAGGCACGTCACCCTTCCATCCTCTCCTTCCTCCTGTAAATCTGAACTCAGGACTCAGCCCCATTTCTTGGCAAACAATCTCTGCAATCCTTTTGACTCTTATCTGATCCTCACTACCGATGTTGAACACGCTAACCCTTTCATCTGCCCTCTCAACAGCGGTAATCATTGCACTGATGCAGTCATTAATGTAGATGTATGATTTGTTCTGCTCCCCATCTCCAAGGATCTCAAGTACCTTCTGATCCCTTTTGAGCTTCATCATGAAATCAAAGATAACTCCATGTCTTGTTCTCCTTCCTATTACATTGGCAAACCTGAATATCCAGGCTCTCATATCATACGTGTGACAGAATGAGGCAATCATCGCCTCTCCGGCAACCTTTGATGCACCATAAATTGAGATGGGCATGGTTGGGTAGCTTTCGGGAGTTGGGATCGTCTTTGCCTCTCCGTAAACCGTTGATGTGGATGTGAAAACTATTCTTTCAACACCCTCCTTTACCATTGCCTTGAGAACGTTCCAGGTTCCAAGGACATTGTTTTCGTAAATCTCCTCTGGTTTTTCGGCTGATAGTCTGACATCGGGATTTGCTGCAATGTGCCAGACCTCATCAACACCCTTCATTGCCTGCAGAACATCTTCAGCTCTTCTTATATCTCCTCTGACAGTTTCAGCAGATGGATTTAGGAATTCCTCAGAACCAGAGGAGAAGTTGTCAAGAACTCTCACATCATAACCCTTTTCGATGAAATGGTCAGTGATGTGGCTTCCGATGAAACCAGCACCTCCAGTGATGAGAATCATGTTTCAAATTCAGGAAAGATATATATACTATTTTTGATAAATGTATGGACTGCTTAAAGCTTTATTTGGCTATAAAACGAAAAATAATGATAGAATGGGGTGATGGAAGGTGCTACCGAACCAGATGGTCAAATCAATGGTTGGCAGGGTGATTAGAGTTGAGATGAAGGGTGAGGAGAACAGCCTTGTTGGCAAGCTTGAGAGTGTTGATGACTATATGAACCTTCACCTCTCCAATGCCATTGAATACAGGGGAGAGGAGAAGGTCAGGGCTCTTGGTGATATTGTTCTCAGGGGGAACAATGTAATTCTCATCCAGCCCTTCGAGGACTGAAAATGGAAATCAGGGACCAGATTCTCAAACTTCTTGAGGAGAAAGGATCTGTTCTTCAGAAGGATCTATGGAAGGAGTTGAGCATAGACAGCAGCAAATGCTCCAGAATTCTCAGAAAGCTGGAAAAGGAGGGTCTGATAAAGAGACTTGAGATTGTTGTTGATGGGGTTAAAACATTCAAGATCGTTCCTGCTGATGCAGAGGAGGAAGAGGAGGAAGAACTCACACTGATGGAAATAATGCAGAGGTTCGAAGACATCACAGGCCTCCCTCCATGCTTTGGATGCAGAACTATGGAGTGTGAGCCAACAGACTGCATAAAGATTGAGGTCTGGTTCCTGAGAAAGGCAACCCTTGGGTAGTGAACATTTTTATATCTGTCTGGTGTTATTTTTTGGGGAGCGGCAGAGGGCAGCTTCCGCATTTTGCGGAGGAAAGTCCCCCCACCGTTAGAGGCGGGATGCCGCAAGGCATCGTGCCGAGAGGCACGGCAACGGAACAGAAACGATACCCGCATGGAGCAATGCGAGGAAGCCGGAAGGCTGAGATCATCCATGCGGGTTGAAACGGCCGTCCCCGCCGGTGCAAGGAGTTTCCGCTGAGACGGATGCTGCCTGAAACAGAAGGGGGCTTACTCCTGCCACTCCCCCACTTTTAATTTGTTTTTGAAGCAAAATCTGGGTTGAGATCTCTACATCACACATGCGTTTTTCAACAAATTTTTTATTTTTCCCTGCAAACCAATCATCATGGAATCTCTCAAATCAGGTTTTGCTGTGCTTCTGGAAAGCTTTGAGTTCACATCGGATGTTGAGGAGAGGATAAGACTGCTGAGAGCTGCAGTTGGGAAGCTGGAAAACATTTTTTATGGTACTGAGAAAGAGGATGTTTACAGAGATGCCTTGAGGAGACTTAAGCTCAGATTGAGAGAGCTGAGATCTCAGATGGGATCGTTTAACTTGGATTTTGAAGAGTGGAGGCAGTTAATGGACGTTCTTGATGAGTTAAGAGATGAAGTTGAGAGAATCGCAGTAAAGGAAAACGTTCTGGAATAATTGAAACAAGCAAACAAAGCTCTCATAATCCTGCTTTCTGTTCTGGTAATTGCCGGCTGTTCTGGAGGGAAACCTCAGTCGGAAATTAAAGCAACGCCAACTCCAGAATACACGGAAACGATAGAACATTATAAGGAAGAACAGTATGAAAAACCATCTGAACATTTAGAAGAGGGAAATCAGGCAGTTGAAAGCTGGAATAACTGGAGGGGTAAAAAGATCGTAGTTCATTTCTATAAAGACCCCAAACCAAACTTTAGTCCGGGGTTCAGATATGAAGCTATCGCCACGTACGATGCAACAAAAAGTGATGAGCCAGTTGTAACCTTAGAAATTAACAAGACGTGCATAAAGGGTTGCAATCAGTATGTTAAAGATGTCAGATCAGTGGTGTATTTTGGAAATGAAACAGCTTTCAGCAATGACGCTGTATGTATGAACAAGAATCCCAAACAGTGCTTTGAAGCATTAGACTTAACTTACTCTCTCAAGAGAAGCTATGTAAAGAGTGTAGTTCTCAGGGAGAATGATGATAGATTGAAGAGCCAGTATGATTTTGTTGGAGAGGAAGAATACAGAGGAATTCAGGCAAGAAAATTCAAGAGCCGGTTCTCGGATACCTATATCTACACTTATAAAGACCTGATTGTAGTAGGGGAGGAACCCGCAAACAAGATTTACTGGCTTGACATCCCTTGGAAAAATCCAACTTTCATAGAGGTCAGGGAGGAGTGATTTTCTAAGACTCATATATCTCATTTTTTGAACATGTGTTCTGGAAAGTTTTTATTCCAAGTAAGCCTATGATCTATCATGAAATCTGCCCTTGTTGTTGTTGACATGCAGAAGGACTTCTGCTATCCTGATGGAAAGCTTTTTGGAGGAGAGAGAGTAACGGAAATTTTTGAAAATGTGGCTGATGCTGTGAATTCAGCAAGAGAAAAGATGCCTGTCATCTTCACCCAGGACTATCATAGGAGAGATGATCCGGAATTCAAGATATGGCCGGAACACTGTGTTGCTGGCACAGAAGGGGCTGAAATAATTGATGAGATTGAGGTAAAAGAAGAAGACTACATCATTAAAAAACGCAGATATTCAGCATTCTTTGGCACAGATCTGGATTTAACTCTCAGAGAGCTTGGAATTGGAGGGCTCTATCTTGCAGGAGTTCTCACAAATATCTGTGTTCTGCACACTGCAGGAGATGCAGCCTTAAGAGGTTATGATGTGACTGTAATAAAAGACTGTACGGAAGCTTTAAGCGATTATGATTACGAATATGCGTTAAAGCACATGGAAAACATCTTCAGTGCCAGAATCATAACCCTGAACGGATTCTTGCAAGAGCTATAGCAGCAGCAATCAATGCGGAGATCATTGCTGAGGGAAGGATGTCCATTCCGGTGTAGTGGAGAACAAGGAAGGCGAGTGTGAAGGTTATTATTCCAGTCCCTGTCACAGATGAGCGATGAAGACTTGTCATTAGAACCTCCCTTTCTTTCTCATCCATGATTTTATTTGAATTCAGTCTGATATAATATTTTGGTGTCTTGTAAGGTTATGGTGAACTCACAGAGGAAAAAATAAGTTGATGCCTCAGCCTCTCCCCTCTCATCACATTTCAGATCGCCCATCACTCATCATTGGCCTTGCATTTATTGCTGCGGAGTTTTAAAAACATTTACCACCTTCCGCATAACCTTTGATTTAATTTTTTTGATAGTTTTGAAAAATTCTCGAAATATCCTTTAGAAAAATCTGAAAAATTATTAAAAATTATTAAAAAATAATGAGATTGATTAAATACTTTTAATTACCTGATTGTATCTGGAATGAACGGTGATGGAAGATGGGACTGGACAGTGGTGATACGGCCTGGATACTTGCGGCAACAGCATTGGTGCTGCTGATGACTCCCGGAGTTGGACTGTTCTATGGGGGTATGGTCAGAAGGAAGAATGCACTATCCACAATATCACTCTCATTTCTGGCACTGGCGATAGTGAGCGTTCAGTGGGTGCTTTTTGGCTACACCCTGTCGTTCGGATCTGATGTGAACGGGGTCATAGGTGGACTTGAATACACAGGACTTGCAGGAATAGGGCTTGAAGAGACAGGCACAATCCCGCATCTGGGTTTTGTGGCGTTTCAGCTTACATTTGCAGCAATCACCCTTGCAATTCTTGTGAGCGGAATGGCTGAGAGAGTCAGACTGAGTTCCTTCATTCTCTTTGGCTTTCTCTGGACAACTCTGGTTTATGATCCTCTCGCCCACTGGGTGTGGGGTGGTGGATGGCTTGCAGAGCTTGGAGCACTTGACTTTGCCGGTGGAACCGTAGTACATATAAGCTCGGGTTTTTCAGCTCTGGCGATCGCTTTCGTAATTGGCAGAAGAGCTGGCTTTGGGGAGCACTCAATGGAGCCCCACAGCATACCCATGACGCTGATAGGCTCGGCCCTTCTCTGGTTTGGATGGTTTGGTTTCAATGCGGGAAGTGCACTGCAGGCTAACGGGCTTGCAGCAAATGCCCTAATTGTGACCAACACCGCAGCATCAGCCGGTGCAATTGCGTGGCTTCTTGCAAGCTGGTATCACGGAAAGCCAAGCAGTCTTGGAATGGTCAGTGGTGCTATAGCTGGACTTGTGGCAATAACCCCTGCTGCTGGATTCGTGGATCCCCTCGCGTCAATAGCAATTGGAGCAGTTGCAGGAATCATCTGTTACTCGGCAATGCTTTTCAGGATAGGAAAAGGCTGGGATGAGAGTCTTGATGCCTGGGCTGTTCATGGAATTGGCGGACTGTGGGGAGCGATAGCAACAGGGATATTTGCAAAGGAATCGGTTGGAGAGTACAGCGGTCTGATATACGGAAACGTTGAGCAGTTCATAGCCCAGATAATCGCTGCAGGTTCAGCCTTGGTGTATGCATTTGCAGTCACCCTGATTCTTGCAAAAATCATTGACATGACTGTGGGATTGAGAGTAAGCGAGGAAGAGGAGTATGTGGGGCTTGACATTTCACAGCATGGGGAGAAGGCTTACGCTTGAGGTGGTAGAATGAAGATGATAACGGCTGTGGTGAGGCCTGAGAGATTTGAGAGAGTTATGGAAGAGCTTGAGAATGAGGGATACATAGCTCTGACAGCAACTGAGGTTAAGGGAAGGGGTGAGCAGAAGGGAATAAAGCTCCAGTTCAGAGGAAGAACAATGGAAGTTGATCTGCTTGACAAAATGAAGATAGAGATAGTTGTTGATGAGAATGAAGTTGACAGGGTTATTGAGACAATCACCAGTGCAGCCAGAACAGGGAAAATTGGAGATGGGAGAATATTCGTGATCCCGGTTGAAAAGTCTGTCAGAATAAGAACAGGTGAAATCATCAGCTGAGATGGTCTGAGAGAACTATGAATACACAGCAAAAGCTCAAATTTTTTATTTTTGATGTAAAAACAGATTTCCCTAAGAACTTCGGGTAAATTTTTTTACTTATTCGTCAGCATTTTATTTTGGTGAGAAAGCATGAGATGGTTTTTGATTGCAGCCTTGGCTCTGGTTGCTGTTGTGAGCACTGCTGCTGCTGATCAGTGCATCAACTGCCACAGAATAGAAACCCCGGGCATAGTAGAGCAGTGGCTTTCGGGAAACATGAGCAAGCACTTCAGCTGTGGGACCTGTCACGGGACAGAGCACAGGGGGTATGATGACTGGCAGAAGGCAAAAATGCCAACCCCAGACACATGCAGGGGCTGCCATTCAAGACAGTACGAGCAGTATGCAAGCGGGAAGCATTACTATGCTTGGATAGCGATGAAGGCAATGCCTGCATTACAGCATGTTCCAAACCCTCAGAGAGATCTCGAGGGGTTCAAGGGGTGCAGCGGTTGTCACAAGATCGGAATAATAGAGGATAAGGGAGAATACAGATACGGTGCCGCTGCATGCGATTCCTGCCATACCAGACACAAGTTCAGCAAGGAGGAGGCGAGAAAACCTGAAGCCTGTCTGCCCTGTCACATGGGTTTTGATCACCCCCAGTATGAGATGTGGAGCACATCAAAGCACGGAGTGATTTACAGAATTGAGGGAGATACGGGAAGAGCTCCAAAATGCCAGACGTGTCACATGCCTCAGGGGAACCACAGGGTGATGACATCATGGGGTTTTCTGGCCTTGAGAGTGCCTGAAGATGATGAGGAGTGGTGGAAGGATCGGGTTACAATTCTGCAGGCCCTTGGGGTTCTGGATGAAAATGGAAATCCCACAGAGAGATTTGAGGTAGTTAAAGCCGGAAAAGTGGCAAGACTGAGCAAGGAAGAGTGGCAGGCTGAAAGGGAAAAGATGATTGAAATATGCAGCGAGTGCCATTCGGAGAACTTTGCAAGGGAACAGCTTGAAGCAGGAGACAGGATGATAAGGGAGGCAGACAAGGTTTTTGCAGAGGCAATAAGAACTGTCAGGGAATTATATGATCTTGGAATTCTTGAAAAACCAGAAGGATGGAAGTATGCCCCTGATCTTCTTCAGTTCTACGAGGTGAAGACCCCAATCGAGGAGGAACTTTACCTGATGTTTTTGGAGTACAGAATGAGGACATTTCAGGGAGCATTCCACATGAACCCCGACTACAGCTTCTGGTACGGATGGGCTCCACTGAAGTCATCGCTGATAAAGATAAAATATGAGGCTGAGAAGCTCAAGCAGGAGAAGGCAAACGATAATGGAGTGAAAGAGCCGGTAAAAACAGAAACTCCAAAAGCTGAAAAAGAGGAGACCAAATCAACACCGGGGTTTGAACTGATTGCAGTAATTGCAGGAGCTGGGATAGCGGCAATTCTGAGAAGATCCAGAAAACTGTGATCCGGCTTTTTATTTTTTATTTTCTTATCTCTGCCCACTTGTCGTCATTTTCATAAACTCTGATTCTGACTATGTTAATACCCCTTTCTTCAAGCCTTTTCATTATCTCCAAGCATATGTTTTCGGATGTTGGAACCTCGATTATCTCATTAAGTAGCCTGTGATCGAAGTCTTCCAGAACCTCTCTCAGATGCCTTTTGAGATCAAAGAAGTCCATCACCATTCCATTCTCCATCATTTCTCCCTCTATCTCTATTTCAACCTTGAAGTTGTGGCCATGTATCCTTCCGCACTTCTCATGTCCGGGTATTGCATGGGCTGAGCTGAACCTCTCTGAAACTCCTATTCTCATCATCTCACCCCCATGTACTTGTGAGTTTGGGGTATAACCCTCGTGTCTTTGAATTCAAGCATCTTTTCCTGCAGTTTTAAAATGTTTTGGACATCCGACCCAAAAACTGGCTGAAGGACAAAGCATCTGACATAGTCCATTATCCCCATGGCACACGATACAACCACATCCTCATCAAATTTTTCAGGTAGAACGATTTTTGAGAAGGTGAGCCTTTTTCGGGAATTTTTCAGGATTCTGTAGGTTTTAACAGTCCTCTCATAGATCTCATCGAAATTTTCCCTTACCGCCTCTCTTATCTTCAAATCACCTGCCACTATGTCAAAATTCCTTACGAGCTTTGCCTTCTCTGGCAGGGTCATGTTTGATTCAAGATAGAAAACTCTCGTCTTTTCAAGCTGTGAGATGAACTCGGCGTAAAGCAAGGGTTCTCCACCTGTGAAGGAGACTGAATGAATCCTCTCTGATGTATCTATAACCCTCTGAATGTACCCCAGATCCACAGGGTTCTCAAGTTCCCTGTTGCCTGTGTGGTCAATGCACCTCTCGCTGTATTCTGTATCGCAATACCAGCAGTTGAGATTGCATCCTGAGAACCTTATGAAAAGCTGCCTCACCCCACAGAATATTCCCTCTCCCTGGACTGAATAAAAAATCTCACTTATTCTGGCTTTCATGTTCTTCTTTCATTTTTCTGTAAATCTCAATCGCTCTCTCCCACTCCTCATCACTAAGCATCGGATCTCTTGCATTGTTTATCAGAAAAGCTTCTGTCCTTTCAAGACAGGTTCCGCATGAGAGGCATGGTCTCTCATTCCCCTCATAACAGCTCCAAGTCAGCTCATACGGGACCTCAAGCCTGAGGCCCAGCTTAACAATCTCATCCTTTGTCATCTCAACAAAAGGCGCTTTTATTTCAACAGGAGTCCAGAGGTTGGCAAGATAAACCGCAGCATCAAAAGCCTTGACAAACTCCTTTCTGCAGTCAGGGTAGATGCTGTAATCGCTTTTGTGAGCGGCATAGTAGACTTCCTTAGCTCCAATTTTCACAGCATAGCCAGCAGCTATGGACAGCATTATCATGTTCCTGTTGGGCACTATGGTTCTTTTCTGCACTTCTTCACTGTAAAATGCCTTCGGAACGCTCTCCTTTCCAGTCAGAGCTCCGGAAGAAATGAGATCATGTATGGATGAGATGTCAGCAACCCTGTGCTCAACATTCCCTCTGCTTTTCGCCTCCTCAGCAATCAATTTCGAATGCTCAATCTCCTTTGAGTGCTTCTGCCCGTAATAGAATGTGAGAGCGTGAACATCATAACCCTCATCAAGCAGATAATACAGCAGGGTGGAGCTGTCTATTCCACCGCTCAGTATCAGGACAGCTTTCATATCCTTCCCATCTACAGCGTTGTTAAATACATTTTCTTCAGATGCTGTGGTTTTTGGATTTTGAATAGATTCCTTGGTGGATAATCACAGATAAATATTCTATGTAATTATTATAAATATGTATGTAAACAAGATATGCTACTATTTCGGTAAAGGTGTCATATGAAGTCAAAGAAAAACTTGAAAAAAGTGGTGTAAAACCAGGAAAAATAGCAAAAGAAGCTATTTTAAAGACAGTGGAGTATCTGGAGATAGATGGAATTAGAAAATCCCTCAAAGAAATTGAAAACGTTCTCAGCACCATATCGGAAGACAGAATTGTGGAGAATACAAGGGGAGATAGAGAAGCATGATATTTGATGCAAGCTCCATATTTGTGGTAATAAAAAAGATGAGACCTGATGTTTCAAGAGGAAACACAACTTGCGAACTTGCCAAATACGAGCTTAGCAATGCTCTGTGGAAAAAATTTCCCCTGAATGATTCAGTTCAACTTGGTGAAGCAGAAAAACTTATGAACACGGTTATAAAGGCTATAGAGCTGATGAATGTTAGATCTCCGGTTGGACCAGCGTATTCAACCTCTCTTCAAGGCTAAATATCACGTATTATGATGCCTCCTATCTTCAGCTTGCCATCGATAATGGGATACCTCTTGTTACCGAGGACAAGAAACTCAGAACAAAGGCAGAAAAAGTTGTGGATGTGAGATCTGTTTATGATATAATTTAACCATTTTTCCCTGATTTTACAAAAAAGTTTCTGTATTTCTCCCTGAGCACCTTCTTATCAAACTTCCCAACGCTTGTCTTTGGAATCTCATCCACAAAGATTATCTCATCAGGAAGCCACCACTTCGGAAATCTCTCTCTCAAATGATTCATCAGTTCCCCCTTTATCGTTTCATTCTCACCTGCATTCTCCAGAACAACAAATGCAATCGGCCTTTCCTGCCATTTTGGATGCTCTATCCCAACAACAACAGCCTCTCTGACTGAAGGATGAAGCATCAAATAACTCTCCAGATCCTGACTTGAAATCCACTCTCCTCCGCTCTTTATCAGATCCTTTGCCCTGTCAACTATCTTGATATATCCTTCCTCATCCACAACAACGATGTCTTCTGTTCTGAACCATCCCTCAGTGAATTTTTCTGAGGTTTTTTCAGGGTCTTTGTGGTATCCCGATACAACCCATGGGCCTTTGACGTATAGTTCCCCCATCTCTTTTCCATTCCATTCAACCTCCATCTCCTTTCCATCTCTTTTCTGTACCACTTTCATTTCAAGCAGCGGTAAAAGCAACCCCTGTTTTCTTGAGTGCTGGTAGAGCTCATTGCCCTCAAGCCTCATGTAGCTCTTTGGTCTGTTCACTGTGAGGACTGGGGTGGTTTCTGTAAGACCATAGGTGTGTATGATTGTAACCCCAAACTCCTCCCTGAATGCCCTGAGCAGTGATGCTGGTGGGGCACTTCCACCTGTGAAAGCCTCTTTCAGGCTGCTTATGTCATACTCAGGATTTTCTTTCAGGAAGCTGTAGATCATCATCCAGACGGTTGGAACGCAGGCTGTGAAGTCAACCTTTTCACTCTGAATCAGCTTTACATAATCCTCTGGCCTTGGATGCTGTCCCGGAAAAACCTGCTTCGCCCCAACCATCGTTGCAGCAAATGGAATTCCCCATGAGTTGACGTGAAACATGGGTACTATATGAAGAACACACCTCTTCTCGCTGAGATTGAGTGCATCGGGCAATGACGTTACAATGCTGTGGAGGACAAGACCTCTGTGAGTGTATGTCACGCCTTTGGGCATTCCGGTTGTCCCTGAAGTGTATGCCATTCCTGCAGGTGAGTTTTCATCAATCTCCGGCCAGTTGTATGTTTTTGGCTTACCAGAAATCAGATCCTCATAGGCTATTGACTCAAAGGATGTATCATAGCCTTTTTCTTTGCCCAAGATCACGAAATGCTCAACATTCAGCTTCTCTGCAATTTTCTCAACCACGGGAATCTGATCGCTGTCCAGAAAGAGAACCCTGTCCTCAGCATGATTTATGACGTGGGTGATCTGCTCTGGAGAGAGCCTGAGATTCACTGTATGATAAACGGCATTCATGCATGCCGGGGCAAAGTAAAGCTCCAAATGCCTGTGGGTGTTCCATGCAAGAGTTCCAACTCTGTCACCTTCACCAATTCCAAGCTCCTCAAGGGCATTTGCAAGCTGACACACCCTTCTGTAGAATTGGCTGTAGGTGTACCTGAAAACGCTACCATCTTCCTCTTTTGAGACTATCTCCTTTTTTTCAAACAGTTTTCTGGCTCTTTCCAGAATTTTCAGGAGTGTCAGATCATTAAAGCCTGATTGAAATTGATTGAGGCTCACGCAATATCACCCTGGGGTGTGATGATGGTTGTTGAATATGAAGTTAACGAAAAACAGAATGGTAGAAGATCTCAAAACCCTTAATTACTCTAAATAAAAATTTCAGTGTTTCTCATGGAGTCACGCTGGTATTTTCAACCATATTTCATAACGGAAAATAAATTTCTATCTGAAAATTTAAAAATAGAATTTGACACGATTGGAAGCCCTTATTGATTTCAATATCCTCAATACTCACAATCTCATTAAAATCAGACCCATAGAGGGGTTAAAAAGTGCAAGCTAATAGCGAGAAATTGTTGAAGTTTCTCCAACTGGAAAGCTTCGCCTCGTCAGGAAAAGATCAAGCGGAACGTAATGATCTCCACAGAGAAATATGCTGACATGCTTGCGAGAACATCTGTTAAGAAGGCCTACGCTCTGGGCCGCATAGAAGGCTACAAAGCTGGAGGGGTCAGAAAGTGGAGGTGGAGTCCAGTTGCTGACGAAATAATTCGTCCCCACCATCTTGCCATTCATGGCAGAGTCTTTGAAGTCGGTAGCCAAGAAGAGCAGCTCGCTTTGAAAGTTATGGGTGAGCCCAATTGCAGATGTCGTCCCATTCCATTCTTCGACGATCCTCACTTTCATACCCCTCATGAGGTTTACGAGCAGGAGAAGCAGGAGTGGGCAACAAAAAGTTCTGGATGAAATTTACCTCGATGCTGTGGCAAGATATGCAGCAGCTATTCCCTTCGGAAAGACAAGATCAAAAGAGAGGATGATATTCGATCTGGCTGAGAAGTTCAGGCGAAATAAGAGGTTGAAGACGCTTCTCGGAATCGCCAGTTAGACGTTATATCCTTGAGGAAGATCTGCACGAGGCCGGATTGCCCCTTGAAGAGGCAGAGTACGATACCAGGGTAGAGGGCGACATCGCAATAGTTTTTGGCAGGATAAGCGATGGCAGTTTTAAGGTCAAAGTCGTAAGAGTGAATAGCAGGTTTTTCCATTGAGGTGCCAGACGAGATCGTCAGGAAAGCTCATCTCAACGACGATGAACACTATCTGCCAGCTTATTATCACGCGAAAGAGGAGTTATAGCCTTCCACGTTTCCTGGCCAGACTTTGTTTTATATTTTCCCAAAAGCCAATTTATTCATGCAAGAAGTAACGCTGGATCTAACAGCAACAGCTATCGAGATAGAGCCAGCACAAGTCAACCTCACAGGTTCAGACCCTCAGAAGCAGCCACTACGAAGGAGAATCAATAATCAATTCTTACCGAAATATTTATATAGAAGTTCCATTCCACTAATCACAGAAAAGGGAGGTGGGTGGAGATGGCGGTGCTGCAGGGACAGCCCGTGTTGATTTTGAAGGAGGGAACTCAGAGAACTGTTGGGAGAGATGCACAGAGACTCAACATAATGGCCGCAAGGGTAATTGCCGAGGCTGTCAAGACAACCCTTGGGCCAAGAGGAATGGACAAGATGCTTGTTGACAGCCTTGGAGATGTTGTGATAACAAACGATGGAGTTACAATCCTCAAGGAGATGGATGTTGAGCATCCAGCAGCAAAGATGGTTGTTGAGGTTGCAAAGACTCAGGAGAACGAGGTTGGAGATGGAACAACAACAGCAGTTGTCATTGCTGGAGAGTTGCTGAAGAGGGCTGAGGAACTGCTTGACAACGAGATTCATCCAACGGTGATTGCCAAGGGTTACAGGCTTGCTGCAGAGAAGGCTGTTGAGGTTCTCGAGAACATAGCGATAGATGTTGAAGCTGAGGATGAGGAGACACTGAGAAAAATTGCTGCAACCGCCATTACAGGAAAACACGCGGAATATGCAATCCAGCACCTGAGCAGCCTGGTTGTTCAGGCAGTAAAGAAGGTTGCAGAGCAGGTAAATGGTAAATGGGAGGTAGATGAGGACAACATAAAGATCGAAAAGAGGCAGGGAGGAGGAGTTGAAGATACAGAGCTCATTGACGGCATTGTGATTGACAAGGAGGTTGTCCATCCGGGAATGCCAAAGAGGGTGAAGGAGGCAAAGATAGTTGTGCTTAAGGCTGCACTTGAGGTTAAGGAGACAGAGACTGACGCTGAGATAAGAATCACAGATCCCGAGATGCTCCAGAAGTTCATCGA
>DACG01000007.1 GCA_002494725.1 Geoglobus sp. UBA235 | reverse complement strand
CGCATTTACCATTTATTTTTCACATCGGGTCCCATGTTCATCAGGGCGGCATGCATGCATCATGAAACAAAAACTTCCAGTGGAAATGGTGGGGTAGGAGGCCGAGATTTCGAAAGGCAAAATCTCCTGATCACCCATTTTGAACTCAGGCGCGTGCTTTCAAAAGGCTTTAAACCTCTATGGAGAGCAGCAGGTACTGATTTCTGATGAAAACTCTCTGCAAGTACAGAACATGGTCGCAAATCTCGACGAAAAGGATAATTGAACAGGGAGTACCTGTTAGCTGCAGAAGGTCAGACGGAGGAGGATGTTTTAAGTCTGTATCGAAGCCAGAAAGTTCATGCTCAGCACTGAAGGGTATGAACTGCAAGTGCCATTTTAACGCCCATGAAAAAACCTCTGGAGTTACGTTAATTTCATCCTATCCTCCAGCAGCATTGCATCACACTCACATTCGTTAGAATTAAAAATTCACAGTCAATTTAGTTCCATGGGTAAAACTCTCACGGAAAAAATATTCAGCAGAGCAAGTGGAAAGGAGGTTAAAGCAGGAGAGTATGTTTTTGCAAAAATAGACAGGGCAATGATCCATGACATAACCGGCCCATTAGCGATTAAAGCCTTCAAGGAAATTGCTGGAAATGATGGAAAGGTCTGGGATAATAAAAAAATAATCATCGCTTTCGATCATCAGGTTCCTGCTGACAGCATAAATGCTGCTGAGAATCACAAAATGCTCAGAAAATTTGCTGAAGAACAGAAGATTCTGAACTACGATGTTTATGAGGGCATAGCTCATCAGATCATGGTTGAAAAAGGACACGTTCTGCCGGGAATGGTTGTTGTTGGAGCTGACAGCCATACATGCATGTACGGTGCTTTAGGGGCGTTTGCAACAGGGATTGGTTCGACAGACATGGGGGCTGTTTTTGCTCTTGGCAAGCTCTGGTTCAGGGTTCCTGAAACAATCAGGTTTGATATTGAGGGCAAGCTGCAGAAAGGAGTGTACAGCAAGGATCTGATTCTGTATCTCATCGGAATGGTTGGTGCTGATGGAGCGAACTACAAGGCTGTTGAGTTTTCAGGCTCAACCATAAGAGGCATGGATATGTCACAGCGCTTCACAATCACAAACATGGCAATTGAAATGGGGGGAAAGAGTGGGATAATTGAGCCGGACAGAGAAACTGAGAGATACCTGAAAGATGCCGGGATCGATGCAAACATCGAAGACTGGGATTGGCTGAAAAGTGATGAGGATGCGGAATTCTTTATGAGGTATGAGGTGAATGCTGACGAGATTGAGCCAATGGTTGCTCTGCCTCACTCAGTTGACAATGTGAAACCTGTGAGAGAGGTTGAAGGAATAAAAGCAGATCAGGTTTTCATAGGCTCATGCACAAATGGGAGATATGAGGATCTCAAAATAGCGGCAGGGATTTTAAAAGGAGAGAAGGTTGCCAAGGGAACAAGGCTCATAGTCATCCCTGCTTCAAGGTCGGAATATGTTAAGGCTTTGAAAGACGGCCTTATTGATGCTTTTATTGAGGCTGGAGCAATTGTGGAGTTTCCAAGCTGCGGGCCATGCATGGGTGGAAGCTTCGGACTGATTGCCAGCAATGAAACAAGCATCTCAACATCCAACAGAAATTTCATTGGAAGGCAGGGAAGTCCTGAGGGAAAGGTGTATCTTGTCTCTCCAGCGACAGCTGCTGCAACCGCCATTTATGGAGAGCTTACAGATCCAAGAGAGATTTTGTAGAGGCCAGCAGGAATTTTGATAGCATATAATTTTTTCTCACAGCATAAATAATCCGGTTCCGTTTCAGCCCTTTAAATGTATGCTGTGGCATAGAGCAGCGGAACCGCATCTCCGTTTTAAAATGCTGGATAAATGCAGGCTTGATTTAAGATGAAGAAGACAATATAATTTTTTTAATGTCTTTTCATCTCACCACTCAGATAATTTCTGAATGACTCTCTTTTCCCTAAAACCGAACTCAAAGATCATTCCTGGCAACAAAACAGAAGAAAGCATCTCTTTTTCACAGGCTCGAAATCATAGCAGTGCAATTGCTTTAAGCTGTATGCTTCTTTCCCCAACTTGATAACCCCCTCTATTATACTTCTCAAAGTCTTAAGGTTCTTCTTCAATCCTTCAAATAACCTCTTTACAAGCTTACTATACCTCTTTTTCTCCTTTTCAATGTTCTTTGAGTTAAACATGAAAAGAGGATAGCTTATCAACCCTTCAAACCTGTTAAGTCCAAATTTCTCACTTGGAACTATTGGTGGCACCACACCCTATCTTATTCCGATCAGATTGTTTCTGTAGGCGTAGAAACATCCATCCATAGTTATTGACTCTCCAAACCCGATCAGCTTTTCCCTCTTAAGCATTTCAAGAATCAGAGGATTAATTCTGCTTTCATGAGTGTTGGTGTGTGGGAGAACCGGGATGTCAAAGTTTTATAATCTGTTAAAATCATCATTTTCATACTCAGAAAGAAATTTTTCGTTGAATAACTCCATTTGTATGGCTTATTCTTTAAATATCTCTTTCTGAAAGGATTCAGATCAAGATCTATATCAATCCAGTCCAGTATTAGAAGAGATGGCTTATTCTTTCCTCTCTTGGAATTAACGTTAAGAATTGAGAAAATGAAGTTTGCAAATTATTCTGATTCAAATTCTGATGTGAAATTGTGGACCGATCTCGGTTTTACTTCGTCTTTTATCCTCAAGAACCTTTTGATTTCATATCGTTTATTTACCTCGATAACAGCATAAGAATCTCCAACTGGAAGAACATCGCTAAAATAGTGATTTTGAGAAATTCTATTGCTTTATTTACCGGTGTTATCTTATTTCTGTCAAAACTTTCTTCACCTCTCTTATTTAAAGCTTATCTACTATTTTTGATAATATCTCCCATTTCTGATCTCCCTTCACCGGAATGCCTGGCAACCTCTTAAGCATATCTATTATGTACTGTTAGAAGAGGAGATGAATTAGTTGTTTGTTTTGGATATTAAGATTTTTGAGTGGAGATTGGATTGTGAGTTGATGGAACCCCATAAAAAGATTAAATTTTAATCTCAATGTCCTCAAAAACTATCTCAGGGGTTATCGTGTTTCCGGTCTGCCTCACATCCCTTCCAAAATGGCTTATTTTTCTCAAAAACTCGTATATGTTTCCATAAATCATTGCACCCTTTATGCCCTTTCCATCAACACTTGCGTTCATCAGCTCAAGGCTGAAATCTCCGCTCACATAGTTGGCTGTGTGGGCACCGATGAATGCGTGAATGTACATCCCTTCAGCATCGCCCCTCTCCGGAAAATCAAGCACCATGTTTGTTGGAGATGTTGCCGGGTAGCTTGAGTAATCCTCTCTAAAGCCATTTCCTGTGGGAAAGCCGTCTGCATGGATGAGATCTGAAATTCCCCCTTTAATAACTCCTTTCTCAACAAGAATTTTCTTTTCAGCTCTAACCCCCTCATCATCGAAGGAACACGAGTTTATGCCGTAGTCGATTTCAGGATCGTCTGTGATCGTCAGATCTCCAAGCACACTTTTCCCCATAAATTCTGAAAGCAAGCTTCTGCCCTTTTTTATGTTCTCAGTGTAAAATGCCGGATACAGGGAGAAGGTGAGGAGCTGATCAACAGCAATTGGTGACAGAGTAACAGAATACTTTCCAGTATCAATTTTCTCAGCTCTGCTGTCTATTCTGGCCAGCTCAATTGCTCTTTCAGCAATTTTTTCCGGCTCGAAATCAAACCTTCTCGACTCCTGGTATTCGTAGGCATTTCCACCATCAACAACAGCCTCAACGAAAACTCCAGCACAGCTCTCCCTCTCCTCGTAATCGACACCATTTGAGTTTTCAATCCTTCTCACAATCTCCTCAACATAAAAGTAAGCTGAAGAAACCCCTTCAATTTCAAGCCTCTCTCCAGCATCTCCAATTGCATTCTCATCGAAATCATCAAGCTTTATCCCGTACACCTTCACATCCTTCAGTCTCTTTCTTTCAGGAAACTCTTGAAGCCTCTCCTCTGAAATTCTGGCAATTTTAATCGCTCTATCAATTAGATCATGACTGATGGTTTTTCCAGAAACCATTGCGGTCCTGCCATTTTTTATAACCCTCAGAGCCTTACCAGAATCTTTTTTCTCACCAATCATCTTTATCTTTCCGTTTTCTATGGATACGTATCTGCTTCTCACACTCTCCTCATAAATTTCCCATCCATCTGCATTTATGTGCATCATTTTCCCCCCACAAAGGCTCTCACAAGTGCAAAAGGTCCACCATCTGAAACTGGTACAAGCTGCCCGGCTTTTCCGCAAAATCCGGGGGAGAAAGAAACATCCCTCCCAAGTCTTATCTCTTTCAGAATCTCAAGGGTGTTGCCGGAAAGCGAAACATCCCTTATCATGTCTTTAATCCCCCCATGCTCAATTAGGTATCCGTACTGGGCATTGAAGTGAAAGTATCCTGTTGCAGGGTTGGTCTCCCCCCCTCTTGAGCCATAGAGCACAACACCGTTTTTCGCCTCTTCAAGGAGCTCATCAAATGAATGATCTCCAGCCTCAATGTACGTGTTGCTCATCCTGACAATCGGAATCTCAATCCCATCAGCTCTGCCATTTCCAGCCACACCACCGACTCTTTTTGCAGTCTCCCTTGAGTTCAGGAAGCTTTTCAGAACACCATTCTCGATTATCATCTTTTTCTCAGCCCTGTAGCCCTCGTCATCAAAGGGAAAGTACCCGAACTCAGGAAGTGCGGGGTCATCAACAACATTCACACCCTCCTCAGCCACAGTACTGCCAATTCTGTCCTTGAGCACGGATGAGTTCTGGAGAACATGATCCGCTTCAGCCGCATGTCCAAAGGCCTCGTGAATGAACACGCCTGTGAGTGAGGGGTTCATTATAACATTCATCCTTCCAGATGGTGGCGGATCTGCGTTTGACAGTCTTACCGCAATCTCACTAACCTTTTCGGCAGAATTGAGTGCAGAAAGGGCTATTTCATATCCCCCTGCCTTCATGTGTCTCTCCGAGTAAAACTGAAGTGACTTTCCCTTTGCAAATGCCTGAAGGACAGCTCCGCACCTCGGAACCTGGCAGAACACCTCACCTCCGGATGAATTTTCAATTCTGACTCTCTTCAGAGACTCGATGTAAACAACTCTTCTGCTTACCACACCCTCTCTTTTGAGCCTTTCATCCACATCTCTGAGAAGCTGAACCTTCTCCTCAAGATCGACGTCCTCAAAATCCTTCTCTGCTCTGAATACGACCTTTCCATTGAAAGGACAGTCATCTATCTCGGAATTTCCCTCATGAATCGCAAGCCTTTCGGCCCTTTCAAGCCCCTCTTTTACGCTGTAGTCTCCAGCCACATATCCCCAGAACCCGTTTTTCAAAACCCTGAAGGATTTTCCCGAAAATCTGGAGAGTCTCGGTTTCTCAAATTTTCCGTTCTCCAAGGAGAGCTGAAGTGTGTAGGACTCAACCTCTCTGATTTCATAATACATGTTCCTGCATTTCAGTTCTTGGATATAACCTTTCTTCTCGACTCAATTGCTTTCCCGTCAACATCCCCCATGAGCTCTCCTGGAATCAGTGCCCTTCCAACCCCAACCGTGTTTGAGTTGTGATAAACAACAACATCATTGGGCCTTATATTCTCGGATGCCCTTCTCACCCCCACCGAGAATATGGTTCCCTTAACATCAAACTCCTCAATTTCAACAGAGAAAATCCTGTTCTCTTTCAAGTGAATTGCAAGCTCCCCATATACATCCAGATTTCCGTATCTCGTGTCCACTCTCGCCACCCTTTCACCTTTAAAAAATTCAAGGTTGGGATACCTTCCCTTAATTCTGTCAATTTCAAATTCCATGTCAAACTGGTATCTCATCATGTGCCTGAACATCTCGTGATACAGATCAAAATCACGCTTTTCCTCATTCTCAAGCTTTCTTTTAAGTTCACCGATGTCATCAACAAATTCAACATCAACTCCAGCAATCCTGCTAGCCCTTTCAGCAACCTCTCTGTAACCGCCGTGAAGATGGGCATAGACTCTCTCGAACCTCTCCAACAGTGTGGATAGTTTTGATGCAACAAACTCAATTTCCCATTCAGACCACACTCCTGTTGTGGGAGTGTCGTAGAAGGATATTGGGTAGATGAGCTCAAGCTCTCTCGGAGAGATAAATGGGGAGGAAATTATTATCTCATTGACCCCTCTAACTGCTTTTCCCAGTTTTAACCTAAGGGTTCTGTGGCTTTTGGAGGTCATGTAGGGTTTTCTGGCAGAGCAGGGAATGAGGAGACAGATGTGGGATGCAGGGGCGTATGATTCAACCAGTTTTTTGAAGTAGTACTCAACTTCAGGTCGGTTTGCCGAGTCTTCAGAGGTAGGAAACATCACCGACCTTCTGAATCTCGGGAAAAAAGCAGACCCTTTCACCTCATTGTCGATAAGCCTCAGGATGGATGTAAGCTGGGGGTCAGACTTCACTCTGACCTCAACAAGCTCCCTAAGCCTTCCGGATTCAAGCATCTTTACAGCCAGAGCAAGCTCTCTTTCAATGGCATGGGTGTTGTGGTCGGCAAGAAAGTCGTACTCACTTCTGTAGCAATCTCTGCTCAGGCATGCGGGACATGAGCATGGAAGCTCCCTGAGACCCTGAAGCACGAATTCACCAACTTCAGTCAGATAAATTCCTTCATGTGCCTTTGAAAGGGCGGAGGCATTGTCAACAACATCTGCTCCGACGTAAAGAAGAAGTGAAAGGTTTTGAGGGGTTGCAATTGATGGTATATAGCGGGGGTATCTGAAGTCATCTCTCTTGCCGATCAACAGCTTAACAAACTCTTTTGGATAGGTGCCCTTTAGTATGGTTTTTTTAACAACCCCCTCTTTTTTGAAGATTTCCGGAGCTTCTGGGAATAGTCTCTCGGCAGTGTCAGGGATCTTTCTTTCTGATATATCTTTAAAAAATTCAACTTCCTGACTGTTTCTAAGGTCTATGAGGTGTGGCGTTTTCACCTCCTCAATTTTTCCTGTTCTTGCAAAGCCATCCTGCATCTCAATCCTGAACCTCATCCATGAATCTCCTCCATTTTTCATCAAGTATGAGCTTTATTTTCCTGTCTCTGTGCTTTTCCAGGAACGCCTTCAGTCCTTCAATTGCTGTGATATACGCCTCATCCTCAACGTCGTGGTAAATTTCAGCATGACCTGCCGGGTAGCTCTCCATCAGCTCTGCAGGCACAACACCAAAAACGGGCCTGAGGTAGAAGTCTGCCTTGACGCCCGGGTCTGAGGATATTGTGATTTCGTCCCTGTCCAGACCTACATTGAGAACTTTCTGCTGATGCCTCCTTACAGCGGGCCTGTACAGACTCTCTTTCCCAAGGTAAAAGAATATCTTTTTTGCCGAGGGATCGTGCTTTTCAAGCAATTCCATGTAGTTCCCTATCTCTCTCCATGCCTGTATCAGGTAGGGGTGGGCTCTTATTCTCATCTCCACCAGCTCAAAAAGCTCATTGCTTTTTATTGCCTGCTTCACTCTCCTTATCTCCTCAAAGCTTGCATACAGATTGTGTTCGGCAATCAGGCGGGCCCGTTCATTTTTTGGAAGTCTTCTCATCTCCTCCGGTGTGTAATCTAAGCAGACAGGACATGAGCAGGGGAAATACTGAATCTCCTCAAGCTTTAAAGTCCCGTTTGGGGTGAGGTACCTGTCATCCTTGGCAAACAGAGCATAGGCAGCAGAGTCAAATAGATCAATGCCCATTGCAGCGTAAAGAGCGAAGATCATTGGATGTCCGGCCCCAAAAAGATGAACCGGCTTGGCCGGAGAAATTACGGACTTCACAGTAAGAACGATTCTGGCAACATCCGAAAATCTGTATGTGTCAAGCAGGGGCACAACGGCACCAATCGCAAAAACATCTCCATCAATTCTACCTGCCTCCTCGGCAGATTTCATCCTCAAATCAAGGTGTGTTGATCCCTGAATTGGAATGGAGAGTAGATTTCTCTTTGAATAGCTTTTGTGAATCTCTTCAGCCTCTCTCTCTCTTTTCAGAGTTTCGATGAGGTCATTCAATGCAGTCTCGTGGCTGGCATCCGGAGGTGTTGGAATGTCAAGGGGCGTGACTATGTCGCTTCCAATCTCATTCTGAAATGATACAATCTCCCTGTTGCCTATCTCCACCTCACCGTAAACCATGAGCTGGAAGCTACCGCTGTCTGTCATGATGGGCATATCCACTTCAAGAAGTCCGTGCAATCCTTTTTTCAGGGCTCTTTCTCTGAGTTTTTTCGTTCTGTAAATTATGTATGAGTTGGTTATCAGAATCTCAGCTCCATATTTCCTCATTTGAGATGGTGGAATAAAATCAATGTTTGGATTTATAACTGGCATGAGGGCAGGAGTCTCAACTGTGCCATGGGGAGTGTGAAGTCTGCCAACCCTCCCCACAACATCTTTGGATATAATTTCAAATGCCATGAGGTGGGGTATAAAAAGAGGAGTTTAAAAATGTGATCTGAAGAATAAACTTCGGAGTGATGAACAAGTATATGTTGTTACGATCTGAAACAGCATCTTTTGGTCTTTGGAGGAAGTATGTTTGATTTGCTTTATTGCTGGTGAGGGATGTTTCGCTTTAATTTGGATTCATAGGGCACAATTCGGTGAACAATGGTTTGCTGTGGTGTGGAGATATTGTACTTTAATGACTGGTCTCCCCCCGATATGTAAAATCTACCAAATACCTCTCTCTCAACTTCCCGAACCTTTCATGGAGGGGGTGCTGGATTTTTTATGGGAGCTACAGGAAACCGTTTTCAATCCCTCTGTCATTCAATTCTCCTTTCCAGCTCCATAACCTTCTTCAGAGTGAGGAGAAACATCACCAGAACAACCAGCATCACGGCACCTGAGGCCAGAAACACGGCCATAAAATCACTCACTCAGCACCACCTCCTCAATCCTGTCAAGCCTGCAATTCACAGAGACATATGCATAGAGCAGCAGAATGAATGAAAGAATGCCAATGCCAAGTGGCATACCGATCTCTATGTCGATGCTCTCGATCTGGGGATGGAGAGAAAAGAAGATTTTTGTTGATATGTATGCAAGAGGAATTGTAACGTAGGCAAAAATTGCGTAAATTGATGAAACCCTTGCCCTGTCTGCAGGGGCATCAATACTCTCCCTCAGTGCAAAATAAGCAGCATAGACGAACCATAAAATCAGAACAGTTGTCTGTCTCGGGTCCCAGTTCCAGTATGCGCCCCAGGCCACATTTGCCCAGATACTTCCGCTGATTAATGCTCCGGTGATAAGGAAAAACCCGCCCTTGGCTGAGTTCTTCGAAATCAGATCGTACATGAAGTCTCCTTTTGTCAGATACAGTATCGATGAGACAAGTGTTACTGTGAACGCAACAAAAGAGGATATTGCTGAGGGAAGATGGAAGAAAATTATCCTGTAGTTATCCCTGAGCTGATCTGATGGTGATGGTGGGAGTGTTACGGCATTGTAAACTGCAAACAGAAACATTGCACTGGCAATAACTGCAACAGCCCCCTCTTTCTGCATGTGCTGTATTGCTTCATCAGGTTTAAAAAACTATTCCAGCAGTTCTCTTCATCTACTGTAAATTAAACTCTCTCAAAGTGATACCCCTTAGCCTTCAGCTCCTCAAGTATTTTTGTTACAACCTCTGATGATTCCACTTCAAAAACAATCTGGAGTGCTGTATGCCATGCAGGAGCCTTCAAATCTTCTCTGTGGTGAGAAACATCAATAATGTTTCCCCTGTACCTTGCAATTATTCCGGTGACATCGCTCAGATTTCCGGGAGAGTCAGGGACATAACCCTGTATCACTGCAAGCCTGCCTGAATTGGCAAGAGCACGGATTATAAGTCTGTATATTGCTGTCAGATCTATATTACCTCCGGATACAACTATAGCGACCTTCTTTCCATTAACATCAACCCTGTTTCCCAGAAGTGCTGCAACTCCCACCGCTCCAGCCCCCTCAGCAAGGATCTTTTCCTTTTCAAGAAGAAAGTGTATGGCTTTGGCGATCTCATCCTCGCTCACGGTAACAATGCGGTCAACAAGCTCTCTCACAATTCTGAATGTAAGCTTTCCGGGCTTTTTTGTAACGAGACCATCTGCTATTGTTGGTCTAGTCTCAACACTCAGAATCTCTCCTGCTTTTATCGACTCTGCAAACTTCGGAGCATTTTCGGGCTCAACACCGATAATCTCAACATCTGGATTTACGGATTTCATGACAGCAGATATTCCGGAAATCAATCCTCCTCCGCCAACAGGCACGATAACAGCATCAGCATCCTCAATCTGCTCAGCCATTTCCAGGGCAATTGTTCCCTGGCCTGAAATGATGTCTGGGTCATCAAAGGGGTGGATCAGCATGTACCCTCTCTCTTCCGAGATTTCAAGTGCCCTCCTCTCAGCATCGTCATATATTCTCCCATGGAGAATCACCTCTGCACCGTAGTTTCTTGTGGACTCCACCTTGGTAATTGTGGCATTTTCGGGCATCACCACAACACATGGGATTTTAAAAACCGAAGAGGCAAAGGCAACTCCCTGGGCATGATTTCCGGCTGATGCGGTGACAACACCATTCACCCTGTCCCTTACCCTGCTTATCTTGTAAAGTGCCCCCCTTATTTTGAAGCTTCCGGTTTTTTGAAGATTTTCAAGCTTCAGATAAACTTCTCTGTCAGTTAGCTTGCTTAGCATTTCACTGTACTCAACTGGCGTTCTGCAGGCGTATTTCGATACGATTTTCTCTGCTTTTTTTGAGCCATCAAAAATCTTTTTTACAAGCTCTCCAAGGCTCACCTCCATTTTTCACACCTCACAACCTCTTCACCATGTACTCAAACTCTTTGATGTATCCCTGCTTCCTGTAGTACTCCCTCACGCCAACTCCGCTTATGACTGCAATCCTATCGTACCTCTCCTTTGCAATCTCTTCCGCCATGCTCAGCAGCCTTTCCCCAAAACCGCGATGCTGAAAGGCATTTCTGTCCTTTAATCCAATTCCAACAGCTTTTCCATACACATGAAGCTCCCTGATCAGAGCGGTGTTTTCAAGCACGTCTATGAATGGCTTGTCAGGAAATCTGAGCCTCACAAACCCTACTAACACTTCCCGATTTATGTCCTCAAAGGATATGAAGAACTCCTTTCCATTGCCGGCTCTGTACTCCCTAAGCACCTCCTCAAAGTCCTCCTCAACGTAATTTCCAAGTTTATGTCCAGCCTCCCTGCACCTTATGCACCTGCACGAGTATCTGAGTTCCTTCAGCCTTTCATGCACAATCTGCCTTATATTGCCCTTATCAAGCCCTATGGCTTTATCAACCGGAATGTCCCGCTGTATGCGCTGGATTCTGACGTATTCCGGGATGTACTTCTTCGCCCTTGCTATGAGCTCGACAACCTCCTCGGTAGTGTAAGGCCTGTACTCTCCTCTCTCGTACATCTCGTAGAGCCTTGTGCCTTTAACGACGAGAGTGGGGTAGATTTTCAGGTAGTCGGGCCTGAAGTCCGGGTTTTCGAAAAGAATCTTGAACATCCTCAAGTCTTTCTCGAAGTCGGATCCGGGCAGCCCGGGCATAATGTGGTAGCCGACCTTGAAAGCCGAATCCCTCAGCCTTTTCGTCGCGTTCATGACATCCTGCACACTGTGCCCCCTCTGAATCCTCTGCAAAACCTCATCGTAGACGCTCTGAACCCCAAGCTCAACTTTTGTGCCTCCAAACCTGAGCATCTCTATGACGTGCTCCTCTCTCGCATAATCCGGCCTCGTCTCGAACGTCATGCCAACGCATCTCGCTCTGGCTCTCTCATTGTCCCTCTTGGCCTCTTCAAGATTGCTGTAATGTCTTTCCTCGCTCTCGAAGCTGTTCAGAGCAGAGTAGATTCCGAGAATGAATCTCTTCTTGTAACCATCATCTCTCGCCGGAAAAGTGCCGCCCATCACGATGATCTCGACCTTGTCGACATCATGACCGATCTCCTTCAGCTCCCTCAGCCTCGCCGTAACCTGCTCGAAAGCGTCATAGTTGTGCTGCCTTCCCCTCTGAGCGGCAGGTTCAAATCCGATGTAGCTCTGGGGAGTATTGAACTCCACACCTCCCGGGCAGGGAATGCATTTGCCGTGAGGACATGGAGCTGGAGAGGTCATAACGCTCACAACAGCAACACCGCTTATAGTTCTGACAGGCTTAGTTCTCAGAATCTCTCTCAGTGTATCGTACAATTTCTCTCCTTTAACAGCTCTTAAAACGTCAGCATCAGATGGAATTGTTGAAAGCGAGTATTTTCTGGCTATTCTCTTTTTTATTCTTGCAACCTCTCTCTTATCTGCGACACCACTTTTTGCTATTTCCAGTGCCATCTCTCTGAGGGCAGAATAAATCATTCCCTGTGGATATGAAGGCACTGATTAAAAATGTGACGGAGAAAAACTAATCCTCTTCAGCATATCCTGATCTGTGGCATGATGTGCATGTGTCTTTTACATCTCTTCTCTCATGGATGTAATGACATTTGTTGCATGGAACAAACTCTTCATTGTGTTCCGAATGCAGTTCAGATTTTGTTTCATGGCAGAAAAGACATTGAGAGAACAGATTGACACTGGCTCTCTTTTTTATTTCTTCAGAGCTGGGATTTTCCGATAGGTATACCACAACATCTCTTATAGCCCTGTAGTTGAGAGGGTGACAAACATGGCAGTTAAATTTTCCATGCTCAGTTCTGTCTATGGATGCCTTAAATGGCTCCATGCTGTGACAAGCTATACAGAAACTGTTTGAACTTGCAGATACGATCAGAAAATAGTACCCCCCACCTGCGAGAATGACCAGAACTGCCAGTAAAATCAAGGGGCCCCTGATTTCCATAACCGTTATGAAAATTAAAAAATTTTAAGCTTTTTCCCGCATTTCTTCGAAATCAGACCGGTTTCAGATCTGTACCTTGAAAATGAGTGTGTTATCTTGCTCCGAACCTCTGCCTCCAGTCAGGTATTTCTCTGTCTCTATCCCATCCGTGGTCTTTCCTCTTTTTCTCATCCTCTTTAAGCTGCCACTTCTTTATCCTGCCAGTCGGTGTGTAGGGAAAGCCCTCAACGAGTTCTATGTAGCGCGGAATCTTGAAGTAGGCCACCTTTCCTGCCATGAACTCTATTATCTCCTCAGGCTCAATCTCAACACCCTCTTTGGGTCTGATGAAGGCCTTTATCTCCTCACCTCTCAGCTTATCAGGGACGGGAATGACAGCAACGTCCTGAACCTTTGGATGGCTCTTTATGACGTCTTCGATCTCCCAGCTCGCTATGTTCTCTCCACTCCTCCTGACTATGAACTTCTTGCGGTCAACGAAATACAGATAGCCATCCTCGTCCATTGTGACGAAATCTCCGCTGTAGAGCCATCCATTTCGAATAGTTTCTGCCGTTCTCTCTTCATCCTTCCAGTATCCCAGCATCTGAGCTGGGCTCTTCCTTATCAGCTCTCCCACATTGCCCCACTCCACTTCATTTCCAGCCTCGTCCACAACCTTTACCTGGTGACCCAAATCGGGGAAGACCGGTACGCCGAAGCTCCCAATCTTCTTGTAGGGGTGAGGTGGATTTAAGCATGGCAAGGGCTCCTCGGTCTGGCTGTATCCCTCAAGCACTTCAACTCCAAAACGCTCCTCAAACTTCAGCCAGATTTCCCTGGGCATTCCACCTATTATCACGTATTTTGCCGGATTGTCTTTCTCGAACTCTGTAGGAGGTAAAGAGTAGAGTATGTTGGCCATGGAGCCGAGGAGATTGAAGGCGGTCGCTTCGTAAGCTGACACGTCCTCCCAGAATTTCGAGGCTGAGAAGATGCTTCTCAGGGTTATTTTCCCACCCGCAAACATCATGCCGAGGCTGGAGTAAATCTGGGCGTTGATGTGGAAGAGAGGCAGGCCTGTGTAGTCATTGTCGTTCTCGCCAATCATCCAGAGGGTGATTGCTTTTGCTGACAGTGTGTAGGAGTAGTTGGACAGCACCGCTCCCTTCGGCAACCCTGTTGTCCCTGAGGTGTAGATTATGGCCACCGGGTCATCCCTGGAAACGCTAACATCCGGGTTTTTCGATGAGCCGTCAAGCTGGTCAAGAGTTGTGTATTTGGCTGAATCACCCCTTACGATGATTCTTTCGAGATGCGGAAGCTTATCCTTTATGCTCTCGACAATGGGGAACAAATCCTCCTCAACGATAATAGTTGAGGACTCGCTGTTGCCGATGACGTGCCTTGCATCAAACTCGCGGTAAAACCAGTTTACTGGCACCTCCACAGCCCCAATTTTCGCACATGCATAGATGCAGCGGAGATAATCCAGAGAGTTCCTCAGATAAAGAGCAACTCTATCACCCCTCTTAACACCTAAATCCAGCAGCGCATTCCCAATTCTGCTGGCGTCTCTGTTCAGATCTTCATAGCTCATCTTCTCTCCGGTATCTGCAAAAATTGCGTAGTCCTTATTTCCCTTAAGCCTTGCCGCAGCTTCAACTGCCTCCTTTACCGTGTCAGCCTTTGCCATCTCGTCCGGCAGACTTTTGATGGCATAGCTGTACGTCGGCCAGCCAGCTAGCTCCCCTTCCTTTATGATAAAAGAGATGCTACCACCTCCAGGCGATCTACTGTAACAGTTATCTATGAGCAAATACAAATCCTTTGAGTCAGCATTTTGAGCATGCCTTGCTCATACCCTGAAAAACACTTTATCAGAATCCCTGGAAGAAATGAATCGCTAAAAAGTCTTTTCAGTGGTGAAGGAAGAGACTGATGCCTCCGAAAACCTTTTGAATTAATTTGTAAATTAATAATCATGCCAAAACGACGATTGCAGACAACTCTCAGCGATAATGCCTTCAGAATTATTGAAAAGTACCGCACAAGGTATGGCGGGATGAACGAGGTGATTGAGGAAGCTCTGAGACAGATGGACAGCGGTTTTAACAGGTTGAGCGATGATGATAAGCTTTTGATGGATTTGATAAGAAGCCTTGATTTCACAGCATGCGGAAAAAACCAGTACATGTATCTGATTCTTGGAGACAAAAAAAAGGCTGTTGAGGAGAGCATGATGGAGACTGCAGTGGAGTGGTACCTGAAAAAGCCACTGAAGGAGGCAACCCTCGAGGAGTTCCTCAGGACTGTGGAAAAAGGGTGGAGGGCATTAAACAGGGTCGATTACGTTGAGATCACAATGGGTGATAACTGGATTCAGTGGCTGTGCTACCACACAATGAGGCACAGGGAGGTGAGTGAGTTTCTGGCGAGGCACATTACATATATCCACGAGAAATACTTCGCAGAAGAGTGGGATATTGTGGAGAACATTACCCCCAATGGTTTTCTGCTGAAGTTTTACCGGAGGAGTTGATTTGGATTTGGTGAATTGCTGACAGCACAAAACCAGACATATTCTGTCATGTGAAATTTTGATTTGAAGCTCCATTCCGGCATATAGGAGAAGTGTCCATGGAGTATCTTCCATTCAATCCCCTTCCTGAGAAAAAACCAGAGCAACTTTACTGATTTAATCTTTCCACCATCGTTTTGGTTATGCATTGTGACACTTCATTCCCCTTCTGATGTGTGAACTTTCGTGTCGTAAACTTCATCTTCCAGCCCAACTTCTGATGCTTTCTTCATCCAGTTCACAATCCTTCGAAGGGATCGGAAATCTGATTCTTGACCTCGATGAATTGGGTATCATTAACCCAGAACAGCTCTACATCAGGCATACATTTCCACCTTCAAAGGCACGAATACAGGCGTTTTTAATTTCAGGATATCACTACTACCATACTTTTCACCAATTCATACTCACAAATGCTCACAGGTTTTTTACAAATCGTTTTGTATTTGCTCATAAATAATTGTTACATTAGTGAGGTGTTGCTCTTGAAGGTCGGCATTGTTGGCATCGGCATAACCAGTTTTGGCGTTCACAAAGAGCCCTTCTACAACATCGCCTACGAAGCAGCGAAGAAGGCTTTAGAGGATGCGGAGATGGAGAGGCATGAGATAGACAACGTGGTTCTTGGGGGATACGATGTCGCCGTTGGCAGAACAATCTCCAACATGTACACGGCTCCGGCTGCAGGTGGTTACCTGAAGGACGAGATAAGGGTGAGCGATGACGCTGCCTACGCTTTAGCTTTAGCGTACATGCGCATAAAGTCAGGTATCTTCGACGTGGCGATGGTTCTGGGCTACGGCCACTGCTCAGAAACGCCAATGGAGCTTGTTGAGCTTCTAAGCCTTGACCCTTTTTTCCACCGCGACCTTGGCATTTCATATCAGATGAGCTATGCGATGCAGAGCTACGCCTACAGGATGAGGTACGGAATTGATGACGAGACTGCAGCAGAGGTGGTGGTTAGAGCGAGAAAGAGGGCGTCGAAGTACGAATACGCTCACGTGAGGGAAGAAGTAACCGCTGACGAAGTTTTGAGCTCTGAAATGGCCATTTTCCCGCTGAGAAAACTTGAGCTTCCACCCTGGAGCGATGGATGCGTTGCTTTAATTCTGGCTGAGGAGACAATTGCGAAAAGGATCAGCTCTGAGCCCGTCTGGGTTGAAGGACTGGGCTGGCACACCGAAAACTACTATCTGGGAAGCAGAGATCTGGCAGAGCTCTTCTCTACAAAAAAAGCTGCTGAAAAGGCGTATAAGATGGCTGGGTGCGATGCTAAAGATGTTGAGGCTGCAGAAGTCATGGATCTGACTCCGTATCACCATCTAATGGCATTGGAGGCACTGGGATTTGCTGCCAGTGGCAGAGGAAAAGAAGTGGTGGAATCGGGCTTCCCTGTTAACAGCTCAGGCGGAGCTCTCTGCACCAACGCCCACGGCACCACAGGTCTTTTCCTGACGGCAAGCTTGGCCCTTCAGATCAGGGACGGGCGTGATAGAGGAATTGCCAGTGCTGTCAGCGGATACGCTGCCCAGAACTCGATTGTGACGATTCTTGGAGTATGAGGGGGTGTGAGGATGAAGAGAGTGGCTGTTGTTGGAGTTGGACAGACCAAATTCAGAACCAGAAGGGATGACAAAACCCACCCTGAGCTCACCAGAGAAGCGGTTTCAAGAGCCCTGGAGCATGCAGGCATTACGATGGACGACGTTGATGCCTTTGTTTTTGGAACAATGGACCCCTTCGACGGGATAAACTGCCCTGACAGGTGGAGCTCAACCGCTGCTGGCTTCGGAAAGCCCTTCATGAAGATAAGCACCGGCGGGACCACTGGCCTGACAACCGGGATAGCTGCTTACCAGCACGTTGCAAGCGGGCTGTTTGATGTTGTCGTTGCAGTATGCACCCAGCGTGTGGGAGAGAATGTGGATGCCCAGCCTGTCTTGAACACAGCCGTCGACCCCATCTACGAGAGGTATTCTGGAGTTGGAGCAATAAGCGTGGCTGCAATACAGGCTACAGTCCACATGCAGAAGTATGGAACGACTGAGGAGCAGATGGCGTGGGTTTCCGTCAAGGACCATGAGAATGCCCTCAAGAACCCCTATGCCCACATCCAGAAGAGGCTGAGCGTTGAAGATGTGCTGTCAAGCCCTGTCGTCTCATCCCCCCTGAAGCTCTACGAGTGCTGTCCGAGAAGTGATGGCAGCGTGGCAGTTGTCTTCGCATCCGGGGAGAAAGCAGAGGAGATAAGGGACAATCCCGCCTGGATTCTTGCTGAATCATCCATAAGCGACTCCTACTTCGTTGGCGACCGCCCTGATCTGGCAGTATGGGATTCGCTAACCATAGCGGGAAGGCGATTGTACAGATTAGCAGGAATAGATGATCCGAAGAAGGATATAGATGTTGCCGAACTCTATTCCCCATTCACAATTCAGGAAATTCTCGAGCTTGAAGCCCTCGGTTTTGCTGAAAAAGGAGAGGGTGCAGGGCTTGCTGAGGAGGGTGTTACATTCGTGGATGGAGACATGCCCACAAATCCTTCAGGCGGGGTGCTCTGCACAAATCCCATTGGGGCAACAGGCTTGGTGAGGCTTGGCGAAGCTTCACTTCAGGTTATGGGTGAGGCGAGCAACCAGGTTGATGGGGCTGAAGTGGCATTGGCTCATGCCTGGGGAGGCACACTGCAGTTCCACGCTTTAATGCTTGTTTCGAGCCATAAAAAGCTCAGGAGGTGATGTTATGGTTTTGAGGATTGAGGCGAAGTGGGAGATTCCCTACGTGCATTCCGCCGGAGAGCATGCGACAAAATTCTTCGAGGCTCTTAAGGAGAAGAAGATTCTGGGGGTGAAATGCCCCAAATGCAAAAGGGTGCTCGTCCCTCCAAGGGCATTCTGCGAGCGCTGCCACGTCGATACAGATGAGTGGGTGGAGGTGAAGGATGAGGGAGTCGTTGAAACTGTCACCATAAATTATGCCCGCTTTACAGGATTGCCAGACCCTCCCTATGCTGTGGGCATTGTAAAGCTTGATGGCGCTGACACAGGAATGCTGGCCTATCTCGGAGGCGTTGACCTTTCAGACTGGAAGAAGGCTCACGAGAAGCTGAAGGTCGGGACGAGAGTTAAGGCAGTGTGGAAGGACAAGCCAGAGGGCAGAATCACGGACATTCTCTACTTCAAGCCGGTGGAAGAATGACCGGGATGATTGGGGAGGGCTGGTACTTCGAGGATTACGAGGTTGGAAAAGAAATTCAAAGCAGCTCCAGAACGATGACCGAAGCGGACATCGTTAACTTTGCAGGAATAACGGGAGACTGGAACCCCATTCACACCGACGAGGAGTTCGCCAGAAAAAGCGTTTTTGGAGGAAGAATCGCTCACGGAACCCTGACGTTCGCCATAATGACGGGTTTGCTGGCCAGATTGGGTATCATAGAGAAGACAATCGTTGCATTCTACGGCGTTGACAGGATTCGCTTTGTAAAGCCGGTTTTCATTGGAGATACCCTTACAGCCATCGCCAGGGTAATTGAGAAAGAGGACAGAGGGGATGCTGGCATGATCGTGATGGAGGCCAACGTCGTTAACCAGCGTGGTGAAGTAGTGCTTACAAGCATCGTCAGATTCCTGGTTAAGAAGCGTGGGGATGGGTGAATTAAACAAATGGGTGAACTGGAGCAGGAGGTGCAGAATATGGATTTCAGGTTTACAGATGAGCAGAGGATGATTGCCGATGCAGCGAAAGACATTGCAAAGGACTTCCCTCCTGAGTACTGGAGGGAGAAAGATGAGCGTGGCGAATTTGCAGAGGAGTTCTGGAAGGCTATAAGCGATGCCGGGTTTGTTGGCATCGTAATTCCTGAGGAGTATGGCGGGGCAGGAATGGGGATGACTGAATTGCTAATAGCGATGGAGGAGCTCTGCGCTAACGGCTGCGGAGCAGGAGGGGTGTGGTATTTAGTTCTGACGGAAGTCTTCGGGGCTCTGCCCATTATAAGGTACGGAAGTGAGGAGCAGAAGGAGAAGTACCTGCCGGGAATAGCAAAAGGCAGGCTGGAGTTCTGCATGGCTTTAACAGAGCCTAACGCTGGCACAAACACGCTCCGAATTGAGACCCACGCAAGGAAAGAGGGGGATGAATATGTAATAGACGGTACCAAGATGTTCATCAGTGGGGTTGATAGAGCCAGGGGCATGCTCCTTGTGGTAAGAACAATCCCCTACTCCCAGGCTCCGAAGAAGACCTTAGGCATAACCCTCTTCCTTGTTGATCTGCCCAACAGAGCCGTTAAGTGGAATCCCATACCCAAGCACGGCATAAACTTCTCAAAGACCTGTGAGGTGAGCATTTCCGAGCTCAGAGTTGGTGAAGAGGCAATACTTGGCGAGAAGGATAGGGGATGGTACCAGGTTCTGGACGTTCTCAATCCCGAGAGGATGAGTGCCGCTGCTGGCGCAATAGGCATATCCAGACTTGCCATAGGTAAGGCTGTGGAATACTCAAAGCAGAGAAAGGTCTTTGCTGATCCCATAGGAAGCTACCAGGGTCTGCAATTCCCGCTGGCTGAGAGTTTCGCCACCATAAAGACTGCAGAGCTGATGATGTTCAAGGCTGCATGGCTCTACGATAACAACGCAGGATACAAGGAGATTGGAGATGCTGCAAACATGGCCAAGCTTGTGGCAGTTGAAAATGCAATAAGGGCAGTTTACTGGGCAATGCAGACCTTCGGCGGCTACGGCTACACCAGAGAGTACGATGTGGAGAGGTGGTGGAGAGAGGTAAATCTACTCCGTCTCGCACCGATAACCCAGCAGATGGCTTTGAACTACGTGGCTGAGCACATTCTGGGGATGCCCAGGAGCTACAAGGGTTAATGTTTCTATTCTCTAATTTTTTGAACAGATCTTGTAATCTTTTTGTAATCTTTACAATTCAAGTAGAATTCATTTTATCCCGCCCACCCGCCACCCGACCCATCCTCCTTCCCTCAACTTCAGATAAGACAGATAAGAGTGGACTGTCGAAACCTTTAGCCATAAAAATCAAAAAACTCAATTTAATCTCCTGCACATTATATTTGGATAATGATTTATACAACTTAAGTCTATTTTAACTATGACCAGAAGAATTCTGAATCTGGGCTACATGATGGACGCTTCTGTTGACAATTACACTCCAGATGAGCCATACAGCCTGATTTCTGCCAAAGATAGCAGTGTTAAGCCCGACCCCGAGATGGTACGTACGGGGGTGGACATAGGCCTTATGCGTCTCCACATCCACAACGCTCCAGAGCGCCGCAGATTTCTCGGCCTGCTCCCTGACAGAAGCTACGAGATAATGGTAACCTTTGCCTCCGTCCACATTCACCAGCGAAGCGATGGAGGCAGAGATGTCATGAAAGTGAAGTACTCAAAGTTTCCCACGAACTATCTGGTTTTCTCTGTAGGAAAAAGCATAACGGTTTAATCCGCGGTGTGAAAAAATATATGTGATAACTCGTGTATTTACAACCTTGTTTTTTGCATACTCATGTATGCTCACAATCGCTGAAAAGTGTTATTTAGGGGCTCATCATAATTAATCGTTTAATTGGTCAACCGGTTTGGAGGGGATTAAATGGGTGAGGACTATTTTGGCTGGACTGAGAGACTTTTTGACCCAGAAAAGACATTTCTGAAACCAGAGGCACTCAGAGGAATCAGGGTTCTGGACCTTTCTCAGGTCTTAATCGGTCCTGAGACAGCATCGCTCTTTGCAGAATTCGGGGCTGAGGTAATCAAGATCGAACCGCCAGGGATGGGAGAGTTGCTGCGAAGCGTTGACATCTGGTCCAGATTCTGGAAGGGACACAGTCAAGGTGTGATGTGGGTCCAGAGAAACAAGTACTTCTTTGGGCTGAATCTGAAACACCCCAAAGGAAAGGCGATTTTCTACGAGCTTGTAAAGCAGAGCGATATCGTGGTTGAAAATTACGTTCCTGGCGTTATGGACGAACTGGGAGTTGGATACAGGCAGCTCAGAGAAATCAATCCAAAGATCATCTACATTTCCATCAGCGGATTCGGGCAGTGGGGTGAAAGGTGGAACTGGCCAAGCTGGGATGCTGCAGCCCAAGCAGCAAGCGGCGCTTCTGCGGTTTCTGGCTACGAGGGAAGAGTTCCGGCAAAGCTTCCCTATTACCCGGGAGACATGCTCGGAGGGGGTGCAGCGTTCATGGTTGGGATGGCAGCCCTGTATCATCGAGAGAAGACAGGGGAAGGGCAGTACATAGACGTGACGCAGGCTGAGAACCTTGCAAGGCATCTCAGCTTCATCTGGAGCTACGTGGCAAAGAAGGGGGAGGACTGGAAGAGGCTAGGCAACAGAGATGCGAGCATATCCCCTGCAAACGCCTTCAAGTCCGCTGACGGCAGAGTGGTGACCATCACAGCCCTGACAGACCAGCAGTTCAAAGGGCTTTGCGATGCGATGGGCAGGTCCGAGCTGGCAGAGGATGAGCGCTTCGCCACGCTCCCTGCGAGGCTGAAGAACAGGGATGAGCTGGAGAGGATTGTTGGTGAATGGGTGTCCGAAACGAGTTCTGAGGAAATCATCAGGCTCTCTGCAGAGCACGGCTTCTCAGCTGGAGTTGCAAGGAACGGGATGGAGGTCTACCAGGATGAGCATCTGAGGGCAAGAGGAAGTGTGTGGTTCTACGACGACCCCATGTTTGGAGAGATGGTGGCTGCGGGCTCGCCCATGAAGATGAGCGAGACTCCTGGCAGGATAAAGTGGTCCACGCATCCTGTCGGCTACCACAACCGCTACGTCCTGAAAACCCTGCTGGGGTTCAGCGATGACGAGATTGAGGAACTCAGGAAGGAGGGAGTCATAGGATACTGGGTTGACTTCATCGGCAGGAAGCCGCCTGAGGGTGTTGAGCCTGAAAAAGACCCCATTTTCATGTGGTGATGCTTATGGAGTGGCATGAAGTCTCCAAACAGTATTTTGAGGTTGAGAGGGCCAGATTCAAGAAGGGGCCTCTCGAAGACATCGTGGTCTTCGACATAAGCTATGCAAGTCCGGCAGCTACCTTCGCCTCATCTGTGCTGGCGGAGATGGGGGCGGAGGTCATAAAGGTCGAACCGCCTGAAGGCGATCCTCTGAGGAAACTCACTCCCTTCGGGGAGTTCTATTTCGATGGAACAGGCTTACCCTTCGCTGTTGAGGGCAGAAACAAGAAGTACATGACTCTTGACATAGAGAAAGAAGAAGGAAGAGGTCTCTTCAGGCAGCTCGTACTGCATGCAGACGTCGTAATCGAATCCTTCCCGCCAGGCTATGCAGACGAGCTTGGAATAGGATACAGGCAGCTGAGAGAAATTAAACCGGACATAATCTATCTTGCATTCTCAGCCTACGGCCATTTCGGGCCAAAAGCAAGGGAGTTTGCCAAGGTGCCCGATTCAAACCTCCTCGGACTGTCCATGTCTGGCTACATGATGGCCAATCGTGAGCTGCCAGAGGCGGGAGAGCCCTACAACCTGCCGACTGCTCCGGGCTTCTGGATGGCGACGAATCTTGCAGGTATATACGGGGCTGCCGGCGTAGTTCTTGCCCTCTACTACAGGCTGAAATCCGGAAAAGGTCAGATGATAGACGTGACATCCGTGGAGGCCATGAACAAGGTGTCACTTCAGCTTATCTGGAGCCATGCATTCAATGAGCCCATAAACGTTGGGGTCCTTCCTCTGGACTACGCCGTCTTCCCTTACGCTTACTGGCGAACCAAAGACGGCTACGTCTTTGCCGCAGGCTTTACAGACCCCAACTTCAAGGCCCTCGTAACTCAGCTGAGCAGGGAAGACCTCATTGAAAAATATCCCAATGTGTTCGCCAGAATAAAGCTTGAAAACCAGAAGGTGCTCTACGAGGAGTTGCAGAAGGAATTTGAGAGGTACACCTTCGCGGAACTGGTTGAGAAAATGCTGAAGTGGAGAGAAGAGGGCAGAGAAGGAGTTGCGGTGTACTCGAAGATTACAACGCCGAAAGAGGTTCTGGAAGAGGAATACTGGAGGGAAAGGGAGGTTTTCAGAGAGATGGTGGACAGGAGATACGGTGAGATTACGGTCATCAACCCCGTCTGGAAACTCAGTCAGACGCCATTGAAGCTCAAATGGCTGGCAAAAAAGGCTGGAGAAGACAACTACCACCTTTACAAGAAGTTTCTTGGCCTTGGAAGGAAGGAGCTTGCAGATTTGAAGGATGCCGGGATAATTTAACCTGCCTTCACCTTCTCATTTTTGGGGATAAAAATAGTTACCCGGTGAAAAAGTTTCAAAAATAACCAGAGAAACAGTCTGTGAAGAAAAATATTATTGTATAAAAGCATAAAAATTAAACGAAATATTCAGAAGAGCTCATTCAGGTGAATCAGGTGCTTTCCGAGCTTTCCTCCGTAGTTGCCTGCCGTAATTTTCACCACTCCCGGAATCTTCGTTGCCGCCTCAATTCCAGCCCTCGTTGCCTCCTTTACGGCATCAATGCTGATTCCGTTTATCACGATCTCGTAAATCGCCTTGACCCCTTCAGGAACCTGGGTCTCGGGGACCTGATCCCTTATGCTCGGCGCAAACTTCTCGTTGGTGGTTGCGTTCAGAAACTTGTACTTGTTGGCACCTACCTTTGAACCCGACGCTACAATACCTCCCGGGAATGGAGTTATAGCGCCCTCCACATCAGCTATGGCCTGAACCGCAGCCTTTGCAGCCGCAAGAGCTGAGGGCTGGGTTTCACCCATTATGAAGAAGTTTCCACCTGCGATACCATTAACGTAGCCTATGTCGTTCTCTATCAGAAAGTCGCCCTCCATCATCGGGATGGCCCACATCTTTCTTCCTCCAACCTCCACCTGCTTTTCAAACCCATCAGCGAAGAACCTGAGCTTGTTGCCGGTATCGAACTTCTCTTCAGCATCTGGCAGGCCATTGAATACCGCCGTTGTTGGAGCTGTCAGGACGCACTGTCCGAGTCTCGCAAGCAGCTGCTGCTCAAGCCCCTTCTTGCTCATGTGGCAGATCTGGATGTAGTATCCCGGCCTTCCATCGGGGGTTTCGGATGGCAGAGCTTTCTTCTCTATTCCGGCCTCAGCCGGACACATGATCACAGACGTGCCAAATCCTGTCGCCTCGTTTGCAGCCACATAGGCCCAGTCGTAGTCGTAGGCGGTAATCAAAACCCTCGCAATCTTTATGTCGAAGGCCTCTGCAAAAGTCTCCTCAACCTCAACGCCGTTTACCTTCATTAAAACCACCCGGAAATGCTTTCTGCAAAGGAAAATATTAATCTTTTGAAATTTATCAGGATCCTTGAAAGTCTTTTAAAAAATTGAAATAAAAAATCTCAGCTTCCCAGGCTGAAGTAAAGCCCAACTAACTGG
>DACG01000021.1 GCA_002494725.1 Geoglobus sp. UBA235 | reverse complement strand
ACAACTTCCTTTTCAGGTTTTCTGGCCATGTAGCGAATTGCAATCTAATAGTTAATAAAGATTTGTCTTAGACTATAATTGCGAAAAATAAGTGCTGTAAAAATTAAAAAGCTAATAGAAGCAGCCCGCCGTAAACCACCGCAATCAGGAACAGCAGCATCGTCAGGGCATTCACAGCTTTCTCGTTCCTCGCCCCGAAGTCGGTGTCGAGCAGTACTGCTCTCAGCCCGTTGAACGCGTGGAATGAAGCAGAAGCTAAGAACAGCCAGTAGAACGCCTTTATTGCTGGATTGGACAGCCTCTCGACAACCTTCGCGTACTCTAGGGCATCGTGGGACGTGAGGTGGGTGATGTAAAGGTGGAATATGACGAAGGCGAAGAGCAAAAGCCCTGTGATCATCTGAAATACCCAGCCGAACGGTTCCAGAACCTTTCTCGTGTGGGATTCGCTCATTCTACCACCCCGTGACGAAGACATACATCATGTACGTGCTGTACAGCCAGAATATCAGCGCGAGCAGAGTCATCACGTAAATGAGTGCCTTCCTGACCTCGTACAGCAAGCCGAACTCGTTCAGCACCACCCTGAGGCCGTTAAACGCATGGTAGAACGTTGCCAGGAACAGCAGCGAGTCGAGGGGAAGGGTTTCCGGCCTTACCGTTGTGGATATGAATGCGGTGTACGTCTCTTCACCAATCCTGAGGCTTGTCAGGAAGCTGAGATGAGCGATGAGGTAGAGCAGAAGCACCATTCCCGTGAGCCTGTGGAATGAGTAGGCGATGCTGTTAATGGATTTGCCCTTAAGGGTGAACCATCCCGAAACTCTTCTCATCTCCATCACCTGAAGATGCTCTTAATCATGTGGATTGCGCTCATCAGCCTCATCTTCTGCATGGCCTTCGCTGGCTCTACGCTCTTCGGACACACCTCGCTGCACTCTGCGTTGAAGTGGCACCTCCACACGCCATCCGAGCCGGAGACGAGGCCGAGCCTCTCCTCCTTACCCTCGTCCCTGCTGTCCATGCAGAACCTGTAGGCGGCTGTTATCGCTGCAGGTCCCAAGTAGTCGCTCCTCGTCGCGCTTGCGGGACATGCGGAATAGCATGCTCCGCACTTTATGCAGAGCGAGAAGTCGTAGTAGGCGTGCAGTTCTTTGGGAGTTTGCAGAAGCTCCTTCGGATTCTTGTAGTCATCGTCTTTCCTTATCAGGTACGGCTTCACGGCCTCGTGCTTTCTGAAGAAGCCATCCATGTCAACGACGAGATCCTTCAGAACGGGCATGTTGTCGAGGGGTTCAATCTCAAGGACATCGCCAACATCGAATATCTGGGTCTCGCACGCGAGCCTGGGCTTTCCATTCACCTTCACCGCACAGCTTCCGCACACACCCATCCTGCACGACGCCCTGAAGGCAAGCGAACCGTCCAAGCTTTCCTTGATGAAGTAAAGCCCTTCAAGCACCGTCATCCCCTTCCTTGCCGTAAAGCGGAAATCCTGCCAGTATTCTTTTTCCCCATCAAACCGCCTTATCCTGAAGAGGACCTCCCTCTCCATGACCTCACCTCAGTACTTCCTCTCGACAGGCTGCCATCTTGTTATCGTCACCGGAATGTAGTCCAGCTTCGGGCCTTCGGGAGTGTAGTATGCAAGTGTGTGCTTCAGCCAGTTCTCGTCGTCCCTCTTTGGATAATCCAGCCTGTAGTGCGCCCCCCTGCTTTCGGTTCTTGTGTAGGCACCAACAGCAACGACCTCAGCCAGATCGAGCATAAAGCCAATTTCCATGGCCTGCATTAAGTCTGTGTTGAACCCCTTCTTCTTGTCCACGATCTCTATGTTCTCGTATTTCCGCTTTAGCTCCTGAATTTTCTTTACTCCCTCCTTCATCTCCTCTCCAGTCTTGAAAATCCAGAAGTGCTTATCCATCGTCTCGTTCAGTTCCTTCTTTATCTCATACGGGTTCTCGTCTCCGCTCTTTCCGAGGATTTCGTCGAACAGCCTCTTCTCCTCAGCAAGCATCTCCTCTTTTGTTATCTCCGCAAAGCTTTTGCCCGTCACGTACTCCACGGCCTTCTCTCCCGCAACTCTGCCGAAGACGAGGCATTCCGCTGTCGAGTTGCTCCCCAGTCTGTTGGCGCCATGAATGCTAACCGCCGCAACCTCTCCCGCCGCGTAAAGTCCTCTGACGGGCGTTTCAGTCCACATATTCGTATGCACACCACCCATCGTGTAGTGGGCGACTGGCTTGACAGGAATCGGCTCCTCGACAGGATCGATTCCCGCAAACTTCCTTGCGGCATCCCTTATTAGGGGCAGCCTCTCCTCTATCTTCTCCTCTCCGAGATGGGTTAAGTCGAGGGCTATGTAGGGCCCGTAAGGGCCTTCGAACCCCCTGCCCTCGATTATCTCCGTCCACATCGCCCTCGCAACCACATCTCTCGGAGCGAGTTCCATTCTCTCAGGAGCGTACCTCGCCATGAACCTCTCGCCGTCCCTGTTTCTCAGGTACCCCCCTTCTCCCCTGCACGCCTCCGTCATCAGAATTCCAGAAGGTATCAGGCCGGTGGGGTGGAACTGCACGAACTCCATGTCCTTCAAAGGCACTCCGGCTCTGTACGCTATGGCAAGCCCATCTCCGGTAACCTGGTGGCTGTAGGTGGTGAAGCCGTAGAGCCTTCCCGCACCGCCGGTTGCGAGTATAACTGCCTTTGCGTTGAAAAATACGAGATCTCCCGTTTTCAGCTGGATTGCGGAAACGCCCTTTACAGCGTTGTCCTCGATGAACAGGTTTGTGACAAAGTACTCATCGTAGCGAACGATGTTCGGGTACATCAGGCTTCTTTCATAGAGGGTGTGCACCTCGTGGAAACCCGTTCTGTCTGCAGCAAAAACAGTCCTGTTGAAGCTCTGCCCCCCAAACGCCCTCTGGGCTATCCTGCCATCCTCCCTCCTGCTCCAGGGGCACCCCCAGTTGTCCAGCCTGAGGATCTCCTTGGGGATCTCTCTGACAAAAAACTCCACCGCATCCTGGTCGGCAAGAAAATCCGCTCCCTTGATTGTATCCCAGGCGTGCAGGTCGAAGCTATCACCCTCGTCCTCCCTCAGAACGGCTGCTGTCCCACCTTCAGCGCATACCGAGTGGCACCTGATTGGATAGGTTTTCGAGATCAGGGCTATGCTGACTTCCCTGCTTTTCTCGGCCGCGGCTATCGCAGCCCTCAGCCCTGCGAGTCCGGCACCAATTATAACTATGTCGTGCTTTATTACCTCCATGCTCATCCCTTCAGCTTTCTCTTTACGATTTCAGCAACCTCCATCGGTGTTCTTCCGACCTCAACGCCCACTTCGTTCAGCGCTTTGATCTTCGACTCCGCAGTTCCCTTTCCTCCTTCAATTATGGCTCCAGCGTGCCCCATCCTCTTGCCCGGAGGTGCTGTGATGCCTGCGATGTATCCGACAACTGGCTTGCTCATCTTCTTCTCTATGAACTTCGCGGCCTCCTCCTCATCGGTGCCTCCAATCTCTCCGATAAGCACGACAAGCTCTGTCTGATCGTCTTTCTCAAACATCTCCAGCACTTCAACGAAGCTCGTTCCGATTATTCTATCCCCACCTATACCGACAACCGTCGACTGCCCAATCCCGAGCTTTGTCAGGTTGTATGCAACCTGATACGTAAGCGTTCCACTCCTCGACACTATTCCCACGTTACCCTCGCTGAATATCTGCGGGGGCATTATTCCCAAATGCGATTTTTCGACACTCATAACTCCGGGACAATTTGGCCCTATCAGAATCCTGCCCTCAGCCTTCACCTTCTTGTAAACCTTCAGCTCGTCGTAGACGGGGATTCCTTCGGTTATCGCAACTATAACCTCAACTCCAGCATCAACCGCCTCCATTATCGCATCTCCTGCAAAGGCTGCGGGAACGAAGATTACGCTCGCGTTGGCTCCTGTCCCTTCCACAGCCTCTTTCACAGTGTCGAAAACCGGCACTCCCAGAACCTCGCTCCCTCCCTTACCGGGAGTGACACCACCAACGATTTTAGTGCCGTAGGCGATCATCCTCTCCGCATGGAACCTGCCTTGGGAACCTGTTATTCCCTGAACTATCGCTCTCGTGTTCTCGTCAATAATTATGGCCATGCATCACACCCCCTTCGCAAGCTCAACCGCTTTCTTGGCTCCCTCCTCCATCGTCTCGACGAGGTGAATGCTCCCGATTCCTTTCTCTTTTATGAACTCCCCGATGAGCTTTCTGCCCTCCTCCTCATTCGTTCCGGCAAGCCTCAGAACAACCGGAACAGGAATCTCCATCTCCGAGAATGCCGTAATCAGGCCTTTAGCAACCTCATCGCATCTCGTGATTCCGCCGAATATGTTCATGAAGATGACCTTCACACTCTCATCCATCAGAATTATGCCCACAGCCTCCTTCACAACCTCGCTGCTCGCTCCACCACCGACATCCAAGAAGTTCGCTGGCTTTCCGCCTTCGAGGTAAATCAGGTCCATGGTCGCCATGCTCATTCCCGCTCCGTTCGCTATCACGCCTATGTTCCCGTCGAGCTTGACGAAGTTCAGGCCCTTCTCCTCGGCTATTCTCTCAGTCTGATCGACTTCGGTGTAGTCCTTGAGCTCCTTCAGCTCTGGGTGCCTGTAAAGGGCGTTGTCGTCTATGTTGAGCCTTGCATCGGCTGCGATTATTCTTCCGTCTCTCGTAACAACAAGCGGGTTTATCTCTGTAAGCTCTGCCTCATTGTGAACGAGAATACCGTAGAGGGGCTTGATTATTCTCGTAACCTCTTTGTGGTACTCCCTGGGCATGTTCGATTTGTAGAGCACCTCCCTTATCTGGTAGTCCCACAGTCCGTAAGTTGGATCAACCGTAACCCTCGCGATTCTGTCAGGGTGCTTTTCGGCAATCTCCTCGATGTCCATCCCTCCGACGCTGCTGACAATCAGAGCGAAACCTTTGCTCGCCCTGTCAATCGTGAAACCCACGTACATCTCCCTGTCGATTTCAAGCTGTTCCTCGACGTAGAGTTTCTCCACCCTATGGCCTTTAATGACCATCCCGAACATCTGCTTGGCGAGTTCGTAAGCCTCATCAGCGCTGTTTGCCAGCTTTATACCACCAGCCTTTCCTCTCCCGCCCACGAGAACCTGAGACTTGAGAACGACCTTTCCTCCGAGCTTTTCTGCGATTTTCCTGACCTGTTCTGGATTCAGGGCGAGTTCTCCTCTTGCTGTCGGAATTCCGTGCTGCCTGAATACCTGCTTTGCCTGATACTCGTGCATCCTCATGGGATCACCCTTTACAGAAGTTGAAACAATCTCAGGTGATGAAAAAGATTTCCATTTTACCTTAAGTGAAGGAAATAAGAAGAAAACAAAAAGGAGAAATCAGTGTTAATGTTCTGTTACATCAGAGGATGTTTTCTTACAGCTCCGAGAACCGATGGAATTGATCCGGTAAGTGATCTGGCAACGATTTCAATTTCAACCTCTCGCGTTCCCTCATAGATTTCAAGGATCCTTGCGTCCCTGAACATTCTTGAAATTGCCTGCTCACCCATAAAGCCATATCCACCATAAATCTGGAGAGCTTCATGCACTATTTCCTGAGCAACCCTCGCTGTATAGTACTTTGCCATTGCTGTCAGTCCAGGATCGGGCATCCCTCTCTTATCCTGGAAGTATGCCGCCTGATAGGCAAGCAATCTTGCAGCCTCAAGCTCTGTTCTCATTTTGGCAAGCTTTTCCTGTGTTACCTGAAAATCTATGAGCTTCCTTTCAAAAAGCTCTCTGTTCTTTGCATAGTTGAATGCAAGCTCAAAAGCACCTGTTGCAAGTCCAACAGCCTGAAATGCAACGGGAATTCTCGTGACGTTGAAGAACATCATCGTCTGGTAGAATCCCTGCCCTTCCTGCCCCACAAGATTCTCCTTTGGGACCCTGACGTTCTTGAAAACGACCTCTGCAGTATCGCTCGCCCTTATTCCGAGCTTGTTTGTGAGCTTTTTCGCCTCAACTCCAGGAGTGTCTTTCTCAACAATAAAAACGCTCATCCCATGATGCCTTTTGGCAGGATTTGGATCGGTTCTGGCAAGAACTATGTAGAAGTCAGCTATGGTTCCGTTTGTTATGAACATCTTTGTTCCATTTATGACATACTCATCTCCATCCTTCTCAGCTCTCGTCTTTATTCCGGCAACATCACTTCCCGCGTAGGGTTCGGTGTAGCAGGCAGAACATATCGCCTTTCCCTGAGCCAAGGGTGGAAGGTACTTCTTTTTCTGCTCCTCATTTCCGAATATAAGGATCTGCTCTGAACCAAAGGTGGAAGCCATTATCAGCCCGAGTCCACCGTCAATCCTCCAGAACTCCTCAACAACGAGGCATGTGTCGAGAATTCCAAGCCCCTGCCCTCCGTACTCCTCAGGGATGTTCATGCCAATGAATCCAAGCTCTGCAGCCTTTTTCCAGAGTTCGAATGGAAACTTCTCCTCTCTATCACATTCCTCAGCATAATTTGGAAACTCCTTCTCAGCAAACTCTCTTGCGGCCTCCTTTATGGCCTTCTGCTCCTCACTAAGAATTGATTCTGCAAGCATAATTCTCAATTATCAGATTCTGACAAAAGCCTTTCGTTGTGATATTTTTCGAGCACAATATATTTGAAAAACCAAAAAAGCATGATAAAAAATTACAGATCAGAGCATTCCTGCAAATTTTTTCAGAACTTTCGCGAGCTTCTGGGCTTCAAAAAGATTGCCCTCAATCTTGTATTTTCCCATCAGGTATGAGGAAATCGGATCCTCTCTACCTCTGAGAACATCGCTCCAGAACTCAGGTTCTGCAATTACGGTGAATTTTGGGGAGTCGTGCTTTCCCTCATTGAACGAGCATGTGCCATCACTTCTGTATTCAACATAGAACTCCTCCTCCCCAAGCCTGTACTGCACAACTCCCTCCCATCCTGCAAGCTCTTTCTGCACGTCCTCTGATGAGTTCTGAAGCTCGCACATTTTGATTACAAGATCCTTTGCCTCACTCATAACAACCACCCTGTTTAAAGTGGGTCCAGCCAGTATAATGCTTTTGCCACCGGACAGGATTTTGAAGGTGTTAAATAGCAGTTCCTTTTGCTATTTTTAATTGTTCCAATTCTGGATTGCTGTGAAGAACACACATCCGATAACTTTTTAAGTTGACTTAGCTTATTGGGCTGAATCATCAGGCTTTGTAGAGGGAAATTTCGATGGAAAATGGTGGAAAAGGAAACATCAGTAATAATAAAGGTGCAGAGGCTCACAAATCTGAAAAAGAGGGTGATCATGAAGAAATCATTTCATTCATTCTCGACAGAAATGGAAGAATTTTGTGGGCCGACAGAAAACTTGCTGAAATGCTTGGATATCGTGAAGACATCACGGGTGCGGATTTTCAGGATTTTACTGATCGGAGGTCGATGAAAGAGCTCTTGAGGATGATTGATGGCGTTCTGCATGGAGGTGTAAGGATATCTGCAATTGATATTGTCAGCTCTGATGGCGGTTTTTTCAGAATTCACATCTTTGCAGTGCCGGAATTATCGGCAAAACCGGAAAAGTTGGTTAAATGCCATGTTCTCACCATCAGAGAACCAAACAAATCTGATGATGGCCCTGAAAAGCTCCATTCAGGACTTGAAAGCATTCTCAATTCCAGCATTGATGCAATTCTCATTACTGACAGGTCTGGAAGAGTGGTGCTTCACAGCCCTATAAACAAACAGAGCATCGATTTTTTACCGGAAATTGTGGCTGGCAGAAAAATTGATGAGCTGATGCCGGGGGATTTTGCAGGAAAGTTTTACGAGGTTCTTGAAAGGCTTAGAAATGGTGGCCATGCTGAATTTGAGTTCAGTTTCGATAGAGATGGAGAAAAGCGCTGGTTAAACGCAAAACTCTCTCCTGTTGTGGTTAAGGGGGAATTTGATGGAGTTACTGCAATTATCAGGGATGTGACTGAGGTAAGAAGGTTGAATGAGCTTCTGATGATTGTTAATGGTGTGTTGAGAGCAGTCATCAAAAGCAGAGATGTTAAGGAACTCATAAGGTCGGTTTCAAGGGAGCTCGAGGATCTGAAGTACCCAGTTTGCGTGGTTGCCATCAGAAGTGGGGATAAGTTCATAACGACATCCAAGGAGCTCGGTGAGATAGGAATAAATTCAGAGAGTCTTGAGCACATCAGCTGTGTTATTGAGTCAATGAAAACACAGAAAACCGTTTTCAGGAATGGAAACGAAGAGAAATGCAGAACATGCATTTTCGATCAAGGTAAAGAAACGAGATACAGATACATCTTCCCCATATCTGCATCAGGAGCATCTTACGGTGGACTTGCTGTGTTCTCCTTTGAAGCACTTCCAGAGGAGGAAGTTGAAATTCTTGAAAAAATGGCAAAAGACCTTGCTCTGTCGATAAGGGCAATTAAAATCGATGAACTTGAAAAATTCGCCATAAAACAGGTTGAGGAAAATCTAATTGACATGCTCCTTGTTATAGACAGGATAAGAAACCCTCTTACAGTTATCTCCTATCTCGCAGAGACTGGAAAAGATGAGAAGGGAGAGGAAGTGTATGACAGAATCATGGACGAGGTTAAAAAAATAGTCAGCATTATTGAAACTCTCGAAATGAGGTGGAACGCATCGGAAGACCTGATCAGAAGCATAAGACAGCTCATCCACAGATGAAAAAAAATTTAAACTCACTCATTCTTCGGCAAGATTGAGCTCCGGTGGTGTAGCCCGGCCAATCATTCCGGCCTTTCGAGCCGGCGACCCGGGTTCAAATCCCGGCCGGAGCATACCAATTCCTTACCATTTACCATTTGAATTAGTCACATAATCCAATAGCCCAACAACTTCTTTTTCAGAAAATTATCGGAGAGAATTCATCCTCCTGAATTTTCCAGAACCTCTCCTGTTTATGGCAAGTCCAATACGGGTTTTGTTGAGATTTGAGGCTGGCATAATGAGTTTTATGTGCATCCTCTTTACAGATTGATTCATGTTGCGAAACTCGATAGCTTTGTCTGGATTGTTTCTCTCATATTCTAAACAATACATGCGCAGCATACCTCGAAACAAGTTCGACGTTCTTGAAATCCAGTACTATCTTTTTCGCAGTATCCATTCTTCTTTCGAGAGCTTTTACAACATCCCTTGATCCTACAATCGGTGCAATCTCTTTCTCAACATCTACGAAAACGGTTTTCATGTCTCCAATCCTCCACAACTCTTCAAATCGCTGTGATATTTCCTCATATTTCCCAAATATTATTATTTCTAAAATGTATGACAAATCAGCCGGAAAAGCATGAAAACATATATGTGGGAAGATATTTTCTTAGTAGATGGTTTTGAAAAAAAGGTGAATGAATAAAGAGACAAAAGGGGGAGAAGTATCCACGGCTGGAGATAACCTACAGTTTCAGCAATTTTTATCAACTTCTATGACTAAACATCAACTCATGTAAAATGCAATCCCAGAATATCTTCAGAAAATTGAGAAACTTCTGAGCCAACAGGCAAAGAAGTTTCTTGACTCTTTTATGGATCCAGCAGAGAGAAGATTGAAGAAAAACTCAGGCTTCTTGCAGAGAACCCTTTTTCACTCCTATATAAAAAGATCAGAGAAAGGGGAAACACTTGCATGATATGGGTAGGAAATTAGAGTAATCTACTCTCTCAGGGAAAACGGGATCAGAGACGGAAGATTTTTGAGAACAGACGATCCATATTAAAATCCAGGATCGGAACATTTTATCCGGACATATTATTTCATCAAACCCTTAATATATTTTTTAAAAATCAATAAATACGGAAAGAGATAAATAATGCCGGTTCGATTAACAAACTTTCAGATGTGTATGGGGAGTGGTTATGGTGTACAGCATGGGGTTTCCGGTAAATGAAGAGGTGTTGGTTAGACTTCTTGAAAAAGCAATCAATATAGAAGAAGCAAACATAAACATAGTACTTAGACTTTTTATCGCTGAAGATGATATGGAAGGACGAAAGATCCTGTATGAACTGTTAAGAGATTCTGAATACCACAAAACCTTAGTCTTAGAATGTCTCAGAACTCTAAGAGGTAGCAAACATCCTGAATCTATGAAATTTAAAGAGTACGAGTTTGAGGATATGTTCTATGCTGAAAAATCAGCAATTCTAAAAAGTGTGATAACAGTCCTTATGGATTTTTACACACGGCTGTTAGAGGATATAAAACAGGCTGAAACCCACGGTACTCTTGAAAACACAATAACAAAAAACATATGTGTTTGTCTTGATAAACTGGTTAAGGAAAAAGAGCGACATCTTAAACTTGTCGAAAACATATGGAAACTTTAATTATTTTATTTTTATTGTTAAGTTTATTTTTTAATCAGGTGCCGATTCACAGCCCCATGAACAAGCCTTCCACCACATTCACCGGTAATCGCAAAAAACAGAAGTGTAAGAGCCAGAGAAAGAAGCTGATACATGAATTATACATACCAGTATAATAAATGTATCCAATAATCACAGTCACGACCTTTCTGTCAATAACCCAAATTCTCCTGAACTCGTATCTGTAATGGAATTATCAGCCCCATAAGTGTCATCATCAGATGGTTGTCTCATCCAAGCACTCAGCAGGGCAAATCTGGTCCGATCGTGAACAGAAAGGCGATGGTGTAAGGCCGTTGCTCATGTAGGTGAGTATTGGATGAACGTTTCTCAGGGTTAAAAATGTACGAGAAATGGCAGTGTCATGGCTGTAAAAATTCAGAGGGAGAGAAAGTCCCTTGCCACGTAATAGGCTTTTTCATGCCCACAGCTTGGACACTCTTCAGGAGGCTCTGTTCCACGATGAATGTAGCCGCACTCAAGACAGACCCACTCTATCTCTTCATCCCTCCTGAAGTAGGTTCCGTTCTGTATCGATTCAAGAAGTACAGCATACCTTTTCTCATGATGTTCCTCAGCCCTTGCTATTGCTCTCAGTCTGTCCGCTATGTCTTTGTACCCCTCCTTTTCGGCCACATCTGCAAATTCCGGATACATCTGGGAAAATTCATAATGTTCTCCGGCAATCGCCGACTTGAGATTGTCTGCTGTTGTGCCGAAAATCAAAGGTGCTTCCATCTCAACTGATATGCTTTCCTCCTTTCTTCTGAGTTTCTGTATGAACTCAAACAGAGTTTCTGCATGCTCCTTTTCATTTTCAGCAGTCTCAAGGAAGACTTTCTGGATAAACACGTAACCCTCATTTTTTGCAATTTTGGCGTAGAATGTGTAGCGGTTTCTTGCCATGCTCTCTCCCATAAACGCCTTAACCAGATTTTTCAGGGTTTCCATACACATCACCTCGGCAATAAAAAATCATGAACTTACCCTATAAATAATCTAACCCTAACTTTTCTGGTACGGATAAAACAGATCAACCACCTAAAAGCAGATTATTTTATTCGCACTTAAAAATAAAAAATAAAAAAAATAAGCAAATAAAATATAAAAAAATTAAATTTGATCAAATGTCATGATATTGACATTTGAAGGTACCTTCACCACACTACCAATCTTAACACCAACAAGGAGCGATATGTTCCTCTTTGCGGCCAGATCCACGACTCTCTGAGTTATAACTCCATCAAACACGATCCCCTGTGCCTTAACATTGTTTGACTTGAGCAGCTTCACCAGATCCCTTACCGGCACCTCCTTGACAACTTCAAAGTTGCCGTCCAGCAATCTTGCCTTCAGGTTGCCCTCAACCTCTTCCTTGTGCTTCTTCAGAATTGCCGTTATGTTTGCCCTTTCAGGTACTTCTTCCTTCTCCTCAACTCTATCCTCCTCTTTTGCAATTTCTTCCTTCTCAGCTTTGGCCTCCTTTGCCTCCTTCTTTTCCTCTTTATGCCTGATCACATGAACCTGCTCAACAGGGATCTTGTTTCTCAGCGATTTTACAATCTCCTTCTGAGTTAGGTCTTCCACTCCCTTTCCCTCAGGGGCTCTTGCAACATAATCAATGTCCGCCACCTGCAAAAGCTCTTTCAGGATAAGATCTCCTCCTCTGTCCCCATCAAGAAATGCCGTGACAGTTTTTCTCTTGCTCAGGTCAATTATGGCCTTTGGTATGTTGGTTCCCTCAACAGCGATCACATTCTTTATTCCGTGCTTTAGCAGATTCAGAACGTCTGCTCTGCCCTCGACAACAATTATTGCATCACTCCCATCTATTGCAGGTCCTGCAGGAAGTCTTTCGTCGCCATACTCGATTATCTCCTCGGTTCTTATTGCCTGTCTCACCAGATCCGCTATCTTCTCGCTCTCAATTTCCGGCTCCTCAAACAGATCTCTCAGGATGTCCTTCGCTCTCTCAACGATCTTCCTTCTCTTGCTTGCCCTTACATCCTCTATCTTAACGACCTTTATCTTTGCAGAACAGGGGCCAACCCTCTCGATTGTTTCAAGAGCTGCTGCAAGTATTGCTGTCTCTATCTTGTCAAGGCTGCTTGGCACCCGTATTTCTCCAAAACTCTTGCCGCTCTTGCTCTCTATCTTTACCTCTATTCTGCCTATCCTCCCTGTTTTCTGAAGCTCTCTGAGGTCCAGATCGTCACCAAGAAGTCCTTCAGTCTGGCCGAATATGGCTCCAACAACATCTGGCCGTTCAACAACACCATCGGCCACTATTTCGGCGTGTATGAGATACTTTGTGGTATCACTCGGTGCTTTCATTGTCATCACCTCTTGTCCACTGCCATTTTTTGGCAAGTTATTTTGATGGAAACCTTATATATACTTTGTTGATAACCCCGGATTCTGTGAAAATGAGGAAGGAAAGAAAATATAACATCCTGTTCACAGCATCCCTGATACTTTTTACACTTACAATTGGTATCGGGATTATCTCCCCAATTTTACCCGTTATTGCGAAGAGCATGGGGGCTGGTGGCATTGTCATAGGCCTCATTTTTTCAGCGTTCTCAATTTCAAGGCTCACCTTTCTTCCGGTATTTGGAAGACTGTCGGACAGGTATGGAAGGAGAATATTCATACTCTCAGGACTTCTTCTCTACTCCTTCCTTGCATTCCTCTACGCATTTGCCAGAACGCCTGAAGAGCTGATTGCAGTAAGGCTGTTTCACGGAATGTCCTCGGCGATGGTCATGCCGGTAATTCTTGCCATGGTCGCTGAGTTCTCTCCCCAGGGCCAGGAGGGCAGATACATGGGTCTGGCAAACAGGTCCATTTTCCTTGGAATGGCATTTGGGCCGCTAATCGGTGGACTCGTCTCGGATGTCTTTTCTGAAACACATGCTTTCTTTGCAATGTCACTGATCAGCGCTTTGACACTTGTAATTGCCTTCATAACTGTTCCAGAGCACACATCAAAGAGAGAGAAGACCAGCAGCAGGAACGGGTTCAGCAGAAACGTTGTTTTTGCCCTGGTATACAGATTGCTGAATTCAATAGGAAGGGGGAGTATAATGACATTTCTCCCTGTTTACGGATATCTGATTGGTCTGAGCTACACTCAAATTGGAGTGCTTGTTTTCACGAACCTGCTGATTTCCGGAATAATTCAGCCTTACGGAGGTGCATTCTCTGACAGGAGGGGTTTTGTTGTACCTGTTTTCATGTCCTCTGTTGTTTCAGCTCTGATTCTGTATCTGATTCCATACTCACCTCTCTTTTCAGTTCTTCTGATTCTTTCGGGCGTTCTCGGACTCACTTCCGCAATCTCACTTCCTGCGGTAAGCGGCCTCATGGCTTATGAAGGAAAAATTTCTGGAAATCTTGGAAGCATCATGGGCTTTTTTTCAGCGTCTAAAAGCCTTGGGAGAGCAGCGGGCCCGTTGATTGCGGGATTGATGTATGATTTAGGGGGACAGGGAATGGATGGCATTCAGCTTGCCTTTACGGGGGCATCACTCCTCACACTTCTTGCAGGGCTGCTTTTCTTAGTTGGTGTCAGGGATTCACAGCAGATTGTCGATGTGGAGTGAGGCTATCTCAGCAGCTCTCCTCATCTCCCTGCTGCTTAACCTTCTGGATATCTCGGGATATTCCTTGGCCCTGTAGGCAGGCCAGTACTGGAACATCAGGTTGAATCTCGTATCTCTTCCGAGGTTATCCGAAACCCATTTCACAATATTTTCCGTGCAGCACTCAACATGTTCCGGCATCACCAGATGCCTTATAAGGATCTCGCCATGTTCTCTGGCCCTTAAAAAGTTTCTTGTTACAACATCAAAATAGTTTCTGACCTTTGAATACCTTTCAGCGCACTCGTCGTTTCCGTACTTGAAATCTCCAAGCCAGACATCAACAACATCCTCAATGATCTCTGCAAGCTCTAAGCTGTGGTACATGTTGGAATTCCATACAACAGGAATGTTTGATTCAACATGTCTGAGAATTTCAAGAACTGTGTGGGCATGCTGGTCAGGGTTTCCGCCGACAAAATTTACATTCCTGCTCCCTTGCCTTCTCCTTATGTCAACAATCATTCCCATCTCCCTCGGGTTTATCGGCCTGTCATCACTGTAAACAATGTCATAGTTCTGGCAGAAAACGCAGGCAAATGTGCATCTGTTGAAGAATATTGTGTGGGATGGCACGAGCTCAGGCTCTTCTCCAAAGTGCAGAAATTCACTGCTGTAATAACTCTCAACACCACATCTGCAGAAGCCAGATCTTTCAAATCTGTTCACCCTGCATTTTCTCTCGCAGAAAACACACCCTCTGAGCATCTCCTTCAGCAGATCGATCTTGAGATCTAAGAAGGAGTAATCTGGAATGCCTTCCTCAAGCACAGACATGTCCTTCTTTCTCCAGATTCTGAGGAATTCCCTTTTGGTCTCTCTGTGAGCATCAAGAAGGCTGTCCCCTTTTTCGGCTTCAATTCTCCTCACTATCTGAAATTTGGTGGGAAGCAAATTCTGGTTAATCATCCCGTATCTCTCAAGGCCGAGCACCACAGTCATTTTCTGGTGCACCCCCTATTTTACTTTCGGTTTCTGCAGAGCTTAAATATCCACTTCACAGATGGAAACCATTATATTCTCCACCTCAAATCAAGTTACCATGAAAAAATTAGTTCTTACATTTGTGGCACTGACAATTCTAACTCTCCCGGCGTCAGCACAGGTAACGGTGAACTATGAGATAGGGCTCGAAAGAATTCTTCCCGGGGATGTTGTTGAATGCAGGCTGATAATCAACAATCCAAACCCCTATCCAGAGGAATTGAGAAGTGTTGTTTTCTGGTCAGATCTCGTAGATTCCAGGATCTATTCAGATCTTGGTCCCTTAGCTCCAAACTCGGATTACATTCTTCCGTTCATGTTCAAAGCAGAAAAACCCGGAAACTATCTTGTGAAGGTCACTGTAAGAACATACAATGGTGCGGTGGTTACATACATTCCCTTTACGGTTGTTCAGGACTATCCCAGACTCAGACTTGAAAACCCCGAGCTAATCATCGGACAGAAAAACGTTCTGAAAGTTTCTGTGGAATGGTATGAGAATGTCACATTAAGACCCCTCTTCAATGCAACCCCTTCAGAGGCTTTCGGAAAAAGCTTTGAGTTTATTTACTATCCTGAAAAGAAAGAAAATCTGACCTTCGAAGTTGAATTCAGAAATGGAAACAACCTGCACCTGATAAGAAAGGGTGTTGAGGTGTCATGGATAAAGGAGAAAGGCCTGTCCCTTAACATTACAAATAACCGTAACGCTTACAGGAATGAGGTGATAGCAGTTGATATTGTCGCCACAAATCTCAATGATTACAGGGTCGAAAATGTGGTGCTGAGAGTAGGAGATGTAATCAGAAAGGTCCCCTATCTCGATCCGGGGCAGAGCTGGAATGTGAGACTTTACATTCCAGCAAAAGAGGAGATAGGGGTAATTCTGAGTTACAGCAATCAGCTTGGGGAGGAGTATACAGAGGAGGAGACACTGAAACTGAACATAATTGACGAGAACGCCGTTCAGATCTGTAGCTATGAGTTTGACAAGGATTTGCTTTCAGGACAGATCTGCAATTTCGGCTCAACTGAAGTGAAGAACGTTATGGTCGAGTTTGAGGGAGAGAAGTATTTCGTTGGAACCATCATGCCTGAGGATTACGAGGTGTTCTCCATTAAAACAAACAAAACTGAGGGGGTGCTTGAGGTTAGCTGGAAAAACCTTGCAGGCAGTGTTGAATCAGTAAGCCAGGAAATTGTCGGAAAGAAGACTGAAGAGGTGAAGTCTCAGGCAGGAAACGAGCTTTTAATTGTGAGTGCTGCAATAGCCATTGCCGTTATTGCCATAGCGGTAATCGCTCTGAGGAGAAGATGAAGACGGTGGTCTTTGAGAGTGTTTCAAAAATTTACAGAACCAGGTATTATCAGGTTGTGGCATTGGAGGACATAAATCTGGAGATAGAGAGGGGAGAGTTCATTGCCGTGATGGGGCCTTCAGGCAGTGGAAAGAGCACAATGCTCAATCTCATTGGATGCTTGGACAAGCCAACTGAGGGGGAGATTTACATAAAGGGAACACCGATTTCAGGCTTAAGAGATCATGAACTGACAGATTTGAGGAGGAATACAATTGGCTTTGTTTTTCAGCAGTTCAACCTGATACCAACGCTCTCAGCTCTTGAAAACATAGAACTTCCAATGATATTCAGGAAAGCCGAGGCTGAAGAGAGGAAAAAGAGAGCTGAGAGACTTCTGGAGATTGTTGGTCTTGAGGATGTTGCAGACAGAAAGCCTGTTGAGATGAGTGGCGGGCAGCAGCAGAGAGTTGCAATTGCAAGGGCTCTTGCCAACAACCCTGAAATTCTGCTTTGTGATGAGCCAACGGGAAATCTTGATTCCAAAACGGGAGAGCAGGTCATGGAGATTCTGAGCAGGCTCAGGGAGGAGGGTGTTACAGTTGTCCTTGTCACCCATGACGAATCCCTTAAGAGGTATGCTGAGAGGGTTGTGAGACTTAGAGACGGGAGGATTGTGGATGTATCTTCAGTTAGCACTTAGAAACCTAAGCAGAGCGAGGGTGAGGAGCGTTCTCGCGGTAATTGGAATAATCATCGGAGTTACTGCAATAACCTCCATAGGCATTTTCGGTGAGAACCTGAAGAAGACTGTGATGGAGAGCTTTGGTGATATTGCAAACGAGGTCATTGTGCTTCCCAATTCCAAAGAGGGCTTTTCAAAGATAGATGACAGAACAGTGGAGCTAATAAGAAAGTTTCCGTATCCCGGAACGGTTATACCTGTGAGAGCGGACTCATTTGAGGTTAGCTACAAAGGGGAGAAGAGGTACGTGGCTGTGTACGGGCTTGATGAGAGAGCGATAACCGAGCTGTTCAAGATTGCAGAGGGGACAGCCGATCTGAAATCTGGAAGATGTGTTGCTGGCTACGGAATTGCAGAGAGCCTCAATCTCAGGGTGGGGAGCAGAGTTGTAATTGATGGGCGCATTTACAGGGTTTCAGGCATACTTGAGGAGGAGGGGGCGAGATTTGATATAAGACCAAACTATGCGATAATAATTCCCGAAAAGGATCATCCGGCAGACGTTTCGGCAATTATTGTGAAGCTTGAGAAACTGGAAGACATAGAGGGGTTCAAAAGCTACATTGAGGCAACGGTGAACATAAAGGATGAAAAGGTCGAAATTCTTGAGATGAAGTCAATTCTGGACAGAATTGAGGAAGCTTTCAATCAGATAAATCTGTTTCTGATGGCAATCGCAGGAATATCGCTGCTTGTAGCAGGTGTGAGCATTCTGAACATAATGCTCATGTCCACCATTGAAAGGACAAAGGAGATCGGAATAATGAGAGCAATAGGTGCACAGAAGGTGGATATACTAAAGATATTCCTCATGGAGGCTGGAATACTTGGGATATCGGGGAGTGTTGTTGGTGCCACCCTGAGCATTGCAGGAGGGTACTTTGTTACAAAGCTGATTTTAGGGGAGGTATCGGAGATTCTGAACACAACAACAGTCCTCTTCGCTGTTGAAGGTTTTGCCTTTGGGGTTGGCACGGCAATAATAAGCGGTCTGTATCCTGCCTGGAGGGCTGCGAATCTCGAACCAATTGAGGCACTGAGGTATGAGTGATTACCTTTTCAGTATAACGTAGGCACCAATTGCAACAAGAAACAGCCCTGTCAGCTCTCTGAGACCAAATGGAAAGTGAAGGTACTTTTCAGCAACAATGTAAATTCCGGTTCCAATGAGAAGTGCACCAAAAAATGCCTTCTCTCTCCTGTCACTTTTGTAATCAGCTTTCCCTTTCTCTTCAATCTCCCTCGAATAAATTCCTCTCTCTTTTCTGCCTTCAATTTCAGAACGTTCTTCCTCAGGAACAACAAGAGCCATGAGAAAGTATCCGATAATGAAGACGGGCTGAACCAGGCACACAAGGATGAATGCTATTCTGACTATGGCGGGATCAACATCCAGGTACCTTGCCATCCCTCCGAGGAGCCCTAAAAAAAGCCTGTCGTCTCTTGTCCTGTAGAGTCTCTTTTCCATGGTTCAGCTGTGGAGTGAGGTGTTAAATCTTTTTTCATGTTCATATCTTATGAAGATGGGAAGGATCATTGATGGAAAAACAGGGAATCGGGAACTGATATCTTATCACATGGTTCATTCACGATGTCTCTTACAATAACCTTTCCAAAATTCTCCCAGATATCCACAACTGTATCCACCTCTTCACCAAAGGCAACATAGCACGGACCATTGCCTGAGAGTCCTGCGGCAACATTTAAGGACTGAACTGCCTGAACGGGTTCAAGAGGAAGTCCAATTTTTCTGCAGTAGTGCATGGAGTTCAGAAGCATCGCTTCCTTCATTTTTCCCTCCATTGCAAGCCTGAATGCTCGATCAACATCCTCCTTTGAACTTCTCATATCCTCAAGATTCACACGCCCCCTTCCCCATTCTGGGATCAGGATTGCTGCCTTCCCCACTTTTTCATGTCTTCTGTAAAGCCTCATTTTCAGGTTATCTGAGAAGACAAAACCTCCGAGAAGTGAGGCTGATGCATCATCAAACGCTCCTGTGTAGCTCATTCCAGCCTCAAGGCTCATTCTTGCATTCAGTCTCAGAATCCTGTCAGCTCTCAGTTCATATCCTCTCACCTTGAATGCACAGAGGATCAGGGCGTTCATGAATGCACTGCTACTCCCAAGACCACTTTTTCTCGGAATCTCTGAATCAACTCTGAAAACTCCTCCTGAAATCTCTGAACCTCTCATGAGCTTCTCGGCAACAGGACTCCTCTGAACTCTCCTCTCACTTGAGACGTAAAACCCCTTCTCATCTTTTTCTGAGAATGTAACCCTGCTTTCAAGGCCTATTGCAAATGCAACTCCCCTAAATGTGGCAAGGGCATTGACAACAGTTCCAGCCGCATAGCTTTTAGCCTCAGCTTTCATAAACTCTCAGAATGTTGTAAAGGGTATCTCTCTGAGCAGGAACTCTTTTAGCTGAGAATATTGTTTCAATGATCTCCTCAACACTCATGAACTCTCCGCTTGTTGCTCCGGCAGATTTCGATATGTTCTCCTCAATGAGTGTCCCGCCAAAGTCGTTTGCTCCTGTGTAGAGAGATACCTGTGCCAGCTTTTTACCCATCTTAACCCACGAAGCCTGAATGTTCTCAATCAGAGGGTAGAGATAAATTCTTGCGACTGCTATTAAGAGCAGATCCTCAAATCCGCTGGATGGCCTTGCGATCTCTCCAAGCCTGTTGTTCTTGCCCATGAACGGTAGGGGTATGAACTCCGTGAAGCCTTCGGTCTCCTCCTGAATTTCCTTTATAACCCTCAGATGCTCAAACCTGTCATCCCAGGTCTCAATGTGTCCGTACATCATTGTTGCTGTTGTTGGTATGCCAAGGCTGTGTGCTGTTGTGATGACCTCGCTCCACTCCTCTGTTGTGAGCTTGTCAGGACAGATAATCTCTCTTATGCGATTGACAAGGATCTCAGCGGCAGTTCCCGGCATTGAATCAAGACCCTCCCTTTTTAACTCCCTGAGAACATCCTCCACATCCATACCATCATTTCTGGCTGCGTGGATTATCTCCATTGGAGAGAACGCATGGATGTGGATGCTCCTTGAAACTTCCCTTATTGCATTCAGAATTGATGCGTAGAACTCGACTCCGGCACCGGGGATCAACCCACCCTGAACTGTGAGTTCGGTGCATCCATAATCAACAGCCTCCTGAACCTTTCTTTTGATCTCATCATGGCTCAGAATGAACCTCTTTCTGTTTCTGTATGAGCAGAACATGCAGTTGTTGATGCACACGTCTGTGAAGTTTATGTTTCTGTTCACAACAAAGGTAACCTGATCTCCTCTGATCTCATCTCTAAGCTTATCTGCAAGCTCGAAGGTCCTGTAGGGGTTCTTAACAAGTTCCTTAAGGTTCACCTCAAGCATCTGTATCCCTCATCATCCGAGTAGGCTTCAATCAGGCCGGCAATCTCTTCACCATACCATCCTTCTCTGACAAACACGGGGTGTATCGGAAGCCTCTCCCTTAGAACGTATCTTCCGTTTAAACTCCTTTCGATTTTTTTCAGCTGAGGCCAGGGATGTTCGGGATTTATGTAGTCCGGAGTAACCTCTGATATGCCTCCTATATCATTTGCACCTGCGGAGATGAGGGGTTGAATGCTGTCAACGAGGTTAGGGGGGACCTGTATGGCAGTCCTTTCAGGAAGGAGTTCTCTTGCACATCTGACCGCATCAATCATCTCTCTGAGTGAAGGTGGCTCAGCTCCCTCCATTTTTGTTCCCGGCTTTGGAGAGAAGTTCTGGATTATAACCTCCTGAATGTGACCGTAATTTTCGGCAAGATCTGCAATTATCTCAAGCGAATACATCCTGTCCTCTCTGTTCTCACCTATTCCGATGAGAATTCCTGTCGTGAATGGTATTTGGAGTTTTCCAGCCACCTTTATCGTTTTTATCCTGACCTCAGGCTTTTTCCCGGGACTTTCCGAATGGCACTCAAGCTCAACAGCCTGCTCGAGCATTAAACCCATGCTTGCATTCACTTCCCTCAGCCTTTTCAGCTCGTTTCTTTCAAGAACGCCTGCATTTGTGTGAGGAAGAAGTCCATGACTGATTGCAAGCCGGTTCATGTCGTAAACATAATCAACGAACCTTTCGTACCCTCTGTCACCAAGCCATTTTTTCACAGAATCGTTTTCATCCGGTCTCTCACCAAATGTGAAGAGTGCTTCGGTGGCATTTTTTGCAGAAGCCAGAAATCTCTCAACCTCCCACCTTTCCATAACCTTTCCATCATTTTTTCTGAATCCACAGTAATGGCAGGAGTTCCTGCATGTTCTTGTCAGAGGTATGAAGACGTTTCGGGAGTAGGTCACTATCACAGAATGGAGTAGGGGAGGAGATTAAAAATAGTTGCCCATTCTCAGCAATCCCCTTATGTCCCCGGTTATGTAATCAAAGACACTCCCTCTCGCTTTCAGCAGCTCAAGACGAGTTACAACATCCTTTCCTTCTTTTCCAGCGTAGCCCGAGGCTATCACTCCGGCTCCGACAGCAGAAATCTTTTTTCCATCATCTACGGTGACGGCATCATATTTCTCTCTAACAGTTCTGACCACCCTTTTGGAAAATCTGCCGGAAAGATAGACCTTATCTGCATTAAGGGTCGTATTTATGGCGTTTATCCCCTTCAGCACCCATTCAGCGTAAATATCCTCGTCAAAGTCAATGCCTCTCTCATCAAAGTAACTCTTCAACCCGCCCATGAAAATAACATCCTTTGAGATCTCTCTCATGAGACATGCAAGCTCCCCGTCTATGGCTGATATGCTTTTGTATCCTATGAAGCCAGATGTGCCACCAATTCCATCAATAATCCTGCCATTTTTCACGGCAATAAACGCGTTGAATCCATAACCGAGCTCTGCAAGAACAAAGCTCTCCTCAACACCATCTCTGTACAGAACATAGGCCACTGAACAGACCTTGTCATACGTTCCCATGTCTATTCTGTTGATCTTTCTGAAATCTGGAACTGTTTGCAAATGAATCACTCCCGGAACCGTGAAAACAGGAATTTTCCTGGATTTAACGATCTCAATAACTTTTCTCATTCCTATGGTTCTGTTTCTCTCCATGTTTAAAGTCATCTCAAAGAAATCCCTCTCTGTAATTTTCTCAATTCTCTTCACCGGCAGGCCGTATCCTGATAGCCCGGCACCGCAGTCAATATCAAGCTCTTCCAAAAAGTCCACGAAATTCTCCGGATTCTCCTTCACATCTCTGGAGTCAAACTCAAAGTGCTCATCAGTTTCAAATACGTAAATGGCATAGCTCTTCGTCCCCGCATCAATTCCGGCACTTACCAAGGCTGACCCTCCAGATGCGATCTTATCTTGTCTGTCGTGCTCCTCATGATTCTTTCAAAGTGCAGAACCACTCCACCGTTCTCCTTTGAAACACTTTTCACCCTGTAATCAATCCCCATTTTTCTCAGATGCCTGAGAAATAGCTCCATGACCTCAATACTATGAAATTTGAGCCTTATTTTCTCGGAAACCCACTCTCCACTTCTTACCTCCTTTATGCTTTCAATCATCGGCTCGAGAATCGCCCTTCCAAGTCTGAGGCATCTCTCTCTGAACTCCTCCTGGCTCTCCTCAAACTCAAAGCTCTGAAAACCTTCTCTGATGATTCTGGAAAACATGAAGTCCTTTCCGTAATCATTGAAATACCTGAAAGCATATCTCAGGTCTCCAGCATTGGTTTCGGATGTTGTGTATTTCAGAGGCTCTATTTTCATCTCAGGATCTTTCAGAACAACTCCCTCTCTTCCGTCCCTTCCAAGCTTTCTTATGTGCTCTCTTACCGCCTCATGAGCCTCTCTTGTGCCGTAAATTCCGAGAAGAGGGACATGGTTCAGACCATATTCCTCACACATCTGTATTTTTCTGTCTACAGATACCGGCTCATTTGTTCCGATTTTCCTTATGTCGAATACAAAGAAATCAAGTCCCTCTATCCCGTAAATCCTCTTTGGAACAAAGGGTGATTCCTCTCCAACCGCCTCACAGCACAGAACATGGTCGGGAAAATCCCTGAAAAAATCCATTCCTATAAGGTTTCTCGCCCTCTCTGTTGTGTAGGGACAGATGTATCCCCTTCTTGTAAATGCGTAGAGGTTTTTACCCATCCTTGCTATTCTAACATTGTAGCCATTCATTTTCTCCTCAACAGCAACCTCCCTTTCAAAGTGTTTCCTTATTGAGGGATACAGCGTCAGGGCTCTCCTTATCTTGGGAAAACCCCTTACAATTCTGACCCCATTTATCGTTTTGGCAACAACCGTACCCTCCTCAATCTCCCCAAACTTTCTTTCAAACCTCAGTGCCTCAATTATGTCGGAAAAGAAGGGGTGAGGAATGAAAGCCTCTCTCAGTATGTTCTTTTCTTCAAGCGTTTTGCTGGCATGCCTTGACAAGCCAAGAGCTTCGGAGACAAACATGTCAGCATTTTACAGAGCACAGAAACCTCATAAGATCTCTTTCTGTGATTATGCCCTCAAGTCCATCTTTCGCAACAAGTGCAGCAGCCTGATTTTTCTCGATCATCTTTCTGACAACATCTGAAACATTCTCCTCTGGTCTCACAACAAGGGGTTCCCTGTACTTCAGTATTTTTTCGTTGTTCAGAATGGTTGAGACAGGCTGATTCAGAACATCCTCGGCATTTCCGGTTATGAGAAGCTTGAAAGCCTCTCCTGAGAAGTAGTGAACAATTGTTGAGCTTGTGAGCATCCCGAGAAGTATTCCATCCTTCACAACAGGCAGCCTCCTGAACCTCTTCTTTACCATGAGCTTCATTGCATTCTCAATCGACATGTCTGGCTCAGCGGTGATCACGCCTCTTGTCATGAAATCCTTAACCTGCCCCTCGTATCTCGCTCTCGTTGCAAGAAACACCATTATATCTCTCTCGGTTATTATTCCCACGACACAGTCATCCTCATCAACAATCGGAGCGCCACCAACGCTGTTGTTAAGGAGAAGCTCAAGGGCATCCTCCCATGAGCTTGAGTAGTCTATGCTTATTACCTCCTTTTCCATAATTTCTCTCACTTCCTCATTTACCGCAGCAATGAGGTTTCCATGGTACTTGTCCTTCACAAGCCTGTACTTCTCCCCACCACCAAGAAAATTCAGGATATCCATGCTCGTTATTATTCCCTCAAGTCTCTTCGTTCCAGCATCAGCTATGGGCACCCTTCTGAAGCTGTACTTAACCATGGTCTTCATTGAGGTCATTATGGTTGACGTGGGGGGGATTGATATGACATTCCTGGATGCAAGATCCATAACGCTCCCAAACCTGTTGTTGAACTTTGCCATAAACTCACCTTAAAATTCAGATAGTCTCATAACAGTCCTCGCATACCTTCATTCCATCAACATCATAAAGCTCGGCAATTCTTCCACATCTCTCGCACTTGCCCTCCTCAACCTCCTCCGATATGTAGTTTGCCTCTCTCACAAGCCCCATGTACTCGCCGAGATCAATTGAGTAGGACAGGAGGTCAGTATCTGTTATAATTCCAACAAGCTCATCACCATTTACAACAGGCAGCCTTCTTATTCCCTTTTTCAGCATTATTCTTCCAGCCTCTCTTGCACTCGTTTCAGGAGTTACACTTATCAGAGGGTAGTTCATTATCTCCTTTGCAGTCACCTCAGAGGGTACTTTGTTCCTCGACACAACCTTGAGGATTATGTCCCTCTCTGTGACAATCCCCACCGGTTTTGAGCTCTCAAGAACAACAACACTCCCAACACCGCACTCTATCATCTTTCTGGATACATTGAGAACGCTTTCCTCCTTTGAAACCGTACAGACCTCTCTTGTCATTATTTCCTTGACTGGAATGTCTGTTGTCATCTCAATCACCACTCTTAACACCCCATAGCACCTCAGGTTTTAAAGATTTTTGGAGAGAGGTTTCAGTTCATGAAAATAGCCATTTTTGTATAAAATTTCAAAAAATTTAACCGAATATTGCCAGTTTTATCCCGTAGGTGGCAGAGGTGACGATTATTCCTGCAATTAATATCCCTGCCAGAATGAAGGCTGAAGCTTTTTTTGGCTCGAGACCCAGTATGAATGATATGAGCACTCCGGTCCAAGCTCCTGTAACAGGAAGGGGAATTGCAACAAAGACCGTGAGCCCGGGATATCCGTATTTCTCAACTATCTTCTTTCTTCTGTACCCTATACCAATAATTCTCTCATAAATCTTCCCAAAATGGGGTATTCTCCTGAAAAAAGGATCAAATTTTCTCAGAATGTACAGGAGAAAGGGGACCGGCAGAAAGTTTCCTGCAGCTGAAATCAGGTAGGCCTCCAGTGGGCTGAATCCGAGGATCATTGCGTATGGAATTGCCCCTCTCAGCTCTGAAATGGGGAGCATTGATACTATTGCAACCTTAATCCACTCCAAGCTCGATCCCCCTGATCAGGTTCAGAAGGGTTCGATTGTAGTGGACATCAACACCGAACTCCTCACCCTTCCTGACAAATGCACCGTTTATAAATTCAACCTCGGTTTTTCTTCCCCTTTCAATGTCCTGAAGCATTGAGGATCTGTTTTCTGACGTTCTTAGGGCAACCTCTCTGACCATCTTAACCACATCGAGCCTGTAACCCATTCTCATCAGAATCTCCTGACACTCCACTGCGGTTCTCTCAGCAATTTCCCAGACCTCGGGAATCTCAATCACCTTTCCATTTCTGAATCTGCAGATTGCCGTGATTGGGTTTATCACCGCATTTATCGCAGCTTTCTCCCAAATCCTCATTTCTATATCATCCACCACCTCAGCATCAACTCCGCTGTTTGAAAGAACCTCAAAGAACACCTCGGCATAATCCCCCCTGTAGTTGCCCAGCATTGTTTTTCCTTTCCCGGCATACATCACCTTTCCCGGCCCTACAAGGTTCGCCCCGTAGGTTGTGACCCCACCAACAACGTTATCAAAGAATCTTGCAAGAATCTCCTCGTTTCCAACTCCGTTCTGAAGGCTGCACACGGCATCAAATCTGACACTTCTGAGCAATTTTGAAGCTTCAAGAGTGTCATAGGCTTTTACTGTGAGAAAAACGAGATCTGAATTTTCAGGATACCTCGTAACGGAAACTTCAGCTTTGTGCTCCTCAATTCCTGTAATAACCAGACCGTTCTCTTTTAAAGCCCTGTACTGCTCACCCCTCGCCACAAAAATTACCTCATATCCTCCTTTAAGTAAAAAGTATCCGAAAAGACTTCCAAGAGCCCCCGCACCCATGATCTGAATTCTCATGGTCAGAAAAATTCATCAATTTTTATCTGCCTTTTCAGCTCACTCTCAAAGAGAGAGAGGGTTTCAACCTCTATTAGCTTTATCCTCTGCCTCGTGTACTTGCTAACCTGATAACTTTCTGCCAGCTCCTTGGATATGTTCAGGTATTTGGTTATTGATCCCTCGTGGACGGTCAGAGTTAACGCCCCTCCACATCTCCTGCATTTGCCTGTGAGCGGTATTCTTCTGTACTTCTCATTGCAGTTGACACACCTGAACTCCTGCCTTGAAAAGGCCCTCAGATTGCCAATTATATCCGGCAGGAAGTGGGAGGTTATTACTCTTTCAGCAACATCATTCTCATCAACTGCCCTTATCTTCCTCGCAAGCTCCATCTGGTATTTCACCTTATCCTGCATTGTTCTCAGGGTTTTGTATGCACTGCTTTTGACTCCTAATGAGATGTCTGTCGTGTCGTGGGTGAATTTCAGCCCAAAATATTTTCTCTCAGTTTCAAGTCTGTCCTCAACCCTTTCTATTGTTCCCACAAGCTCCTTTGGCCTGGCACACCTCATTGTTGCTCTGTAAAATTCCAAAGGATAGGTATCGCAAACATCCATGTTGTGCACTTCAGCATCAACCTCTTTCGGATCCAGAATGATGGTCAAAACAAGAGGTGCGTCCATCTGTCCCCCCCTCTTGTCAGGCAGAAATTCCCTTGAAAAATTCAGAAGTCCGTCCATAAGCAGCATGACACAGTCTTCATCCCCATCGCAGTTTCTTCTCTTTGCAGCATGGAAGTAGGGATGAGCATACCCCCCATTCACGTCTGCAAATCCAATTATCCTTCCAAGAACTCCTGCAGAGGTGTGAGGGGCTAAACCGATAACAAGCTGACCGATAAGATCTTCTGGTCTTTCAGCATTGTAGAATGGCTCAAGCCCGTAAAATTTCACGAGCAGACTGTCTATGAACCTGCTGATCCTCACCAGATACTCTCCTGCAGCTCTTGAAAGAATTATGTCCTGGGGTTTGAGTTCCACTATCTGATTCTCGTCCCTGAGCTCGTTTCCAAGGTAATCAAATTCATATCCAAGCTCTTTAAGCCTTTCGACACTCACACCAATTTCTCCTGGTCTGAAGTGAGTTACTGGCAGATCTGTCATATCATATCTGGCTGTACCATCTTTAAACACGTAAACCCCATGCTTTGCTCTCAGAATTCCCTTCTCCATTCTCTCCGAGAACTTTCTTTTTGATGTCAGACCTATGACGCCCTTTATCACACCACCAGCATCCCTTTCCCCAATATTTTCAAGGGCTCTGAAGTAAAGCTCCCTGACATTCACCTTCCAGGTTTTGAATCCACTGCTTTCTCCACCACATCTCTCACAGATTTCCTCTGTTTTTATCCCGCACCTTGGACAGAGATATACCTGTTCTGTCAGTGAACCGCATTCACATTTGAGGTAGAAACTCTCCCTTCCGCACTTTCTGCAGACCCTGAATGGAAGCTCTACCTCAATCTCTCCCTTGCTTGAATTGTAGCTCTTTGTAAATTCTATTGCCTTTTTCAGATCTCTTGTTTTTCCTCCTGCCTGTCCGAGGGGGAAGAGAAAGTGAGGGGCGGGGGACATCATCCTCTCTTTTGATTTCTCTGGCCTTCCCATCCTGGCACCTATCCTTGTGGGAGATCTTGCTCTCACGTCTATTCCTGAAACTCTCCTGACAAAATCAAGACCATCACCTGCACTCTCATCATCCTTTATTATTCTGAGATCAAAATCGAGCCCGAGGCATCTTGTAAGAACCTTCCACCTCTCTATGACAACAAAACCATCCCTCACCTTGTGCTCGACAAGCAGGGATTCAAGAATCTCCTTTGCCCTCTCATCATATTTGAAAACAAGGGCACTCTTCCCGTATTTCCCTTCGATCTTGCCGTTTGAAGAGATGTGGTCCCTCAGGTATCTGGCGTCATCAGATGAGATGTCATGCCAGAGGTACGTGAAGTCAGGATGGAGGGGAATGCCGTACTCATCACAGAGCTTTAATGCCAGATCTTCCTCAATTTCCCTGTAATCCCCATTCGGAATCTTTCCTTTAACCTCCTGGATCCACCACTCGTAAACGTATGGTGATGGAATAAGAGGGTGATTGTTTTCGAGAAAATCTCCAAAATTGACGAGAATTTCGCCCATGTCAATTATCCTCTCAACCATGTCCCTGAGCTTTACAGCCTCCTCATAGCTGTTCACCTTGACCACATCACCGTTTCTCAGCCTCACTGTTGGACCTTCAATGCTCGTAACAGGTACCACACTCCCGGCTTTTCCGGGTCTCTCAATCTTGAGCTGGGTGCCAATGGCAATGAACTCACCGGCTATCACCATCGTGGCCGGATTTATTCCAATCGTTGCAAATCCTGAGTTTCTGGATCTTCCGTATCTGAGCCTGAATCCACCCTTTCTTGATGGATGGCTGAAAACAGGTCTGCCGGCAACGATGTCTGAGAGATACTTGTCCCTGGGTTTTACCGCCTCTTCTCCATTGCCCTCTTCTCCATTTTCCTCCTTTCCAATGAGTCTGTCAAGCCATTCCCAGCCGTCTATCTTTATCTTTTCGACCAGCTTTTTCAGTTTTGGTGCCTTCAGCGCAATCCCCTCGGCTATGACAAGAGCCATCCCTCCTCTAACCCTGTTGGTCTCAACTCTCGGTAGATTTCTGTATCCTGAGACCTCAGCATCCTCTGTTGGTTCACCATCTATGCATACAGGGCAGTTCTCAACAATCAGCCTGATCTCCTCATCTGACGGCAGATACTGGAGATTGGCAACCTTCTTGTACAGTGGAATCTCCTCGCAGTATCTCAGAATTTCCTCCTCAGTTGGAATGTATCTTCCGATTCCAAGTATCCTCCTGACATAATCTCCAACCAGGACCGATATGACTTGTGCGGTCCCTCCAGCACTTCTTATCGGGCCGGCATAGTAAATCTTAATGAAATCACTCCCGTCAGAATTTCTGTCAATTTTGACCTTGGCTATTCCCTCAATGGGTGCTGCAACAACTCCCTCAGTCTGTATCGCAACAGAGCTCCTTACAGCAAGGTCTATGGCCTTTTCCCTGTCATAATCTCCAAATTCCCCCTTTACTATGTCCTCAGCCACCCTGAAGCATATTTCAACCCTTGACAGACCCTTGCTTTCGTAGCTCTCAATCTTTCTGGCAAGACCGTCAATGCCGAGAAGCTTTTCAACTCTCTCTGCCATGTTTTTGGCTATTGGAATTTCAACATCCGGCTTTGGATCAAGTCCAAGCTTTCTTGCAGCTCTTGCAATGCTGTAACACCTTTCAACCTCATTCAGAAGAATCTCATGGTATCTTCTTATTTCCTGAATGAATTTCAGCTCGTTATTGGTCTCCTGCCTTTCATCATCAAAAATGTGAAAGAACCTGTCGAGAGTAATCATCATCCTATGTTGATAGAAAATGGCTCAATTTAATTCTTGTGATAGTGAAAAGGTATGGAAGTCGCAGGAATGTGTTCGAAAAATGGAAAAATAAATCCGTCTTTAAATGCCATCTCGGGGAATCACTGAGCTGCCAATGTTTTTATTCCCACCCGGCATAAACCCCACTATGCCCATTGAAGATCTTTTTCGACTTATAAAATCATTCAGTGGCAACCTTGTTGCACTGACAGGAGCCGGGATATCGGCAGATAGTGGAATTCCAACATTCAGGGGAAAGGATGGGCTGTGGAACAAATACAGGCCAGAGGAGCTTGCAACCCCTCAGGCATTTGCAAGGAATCCAGAACTTGTCTGGGAGTGGTATGCCTGGAGAATGAAGCTGATATTCGATGCTGAACCAAATCCAGCTCATAAAGCTCTTGCTCTGATGGAGAAGGCTGGATTGTTGAAGGCTGTTATCACTCAGAATGTTGATAATCTGCATGAGAGAGCTGGAAGCAGAAATGTAATCCATCTGCATGGCAGAATTGATGAAATGAGGTGCACAGAATGTGGCGAAATTGTGAGAAACGAGAAACCACCTGAAGCCATTCCTCCTCGCTGCAGATGTGGAGGGATGATGAGACCCAATGTCGTCTGGTTTGGAGAGGCTTTACCCGAAAGAGAGCTTGGCAGAGCCGTACAGCTCTGCAGCAGCAACAATGTTATCGTTATAGGAACCTCTGCTGTTGTTTATCCTGCAGCCTCACTGCCGGTTTATGCCAAGAATAACGGATATGCTGTTATTGAGGTGAATCCGGATGCAACACCGCTGACAGAGATGGCAGACCTCTCACTTAGGGAAAGAGCCGGAAGGGCATTTGAAAAAATTTATGCTATTTTAAAAGAGGAAGTGAGCCGGTAACCCTGTCTATTTTCTCACTTTTTTCCGGTCCTATAACAACCGCGGTAATCGTCCCCGGAGGGATCTCGGTGAGGCCCGCATCCTTTACATATCCCACCGGCAATCCCTCCTTCCTTGCCATCTCGAAAATTTTCATCAGCTCCTCGAGATTCCTCACCTTGAGAACGATCTTTTTCTGGCCCTCCATCTTCCATTTTTCTCTTGTATTGAGATCTGATTGCTCGTAACCAGTAATGGAAGCATGTGCAACCTGAACTGCCAGTTTCCCTCGGGAAAGCTTCAGATCCTCCCTGACAACAATTACCTGCTTGTACTCACTCCTGTCCGAATCCATACTTTTCAAGCTCTTCAAGGCTTACGGGTTTTGACTTCTCCTCAATCCACCTCTCCCCGATGTTTCTTGCATTCTCCTCATCAAATTCGGTGATCACCAGATACTCTCCATCCTCCTTCACAGAATCAAGCGGAATTCCAAAGAACCTCTCGGAACTTTTAATGATCAGATGACCGTCAAACACATCTATGCTTTCCCCGATCTCCCTTCCATCCTTGCGAACGAATCTGCAAATCAAATCCATAGGGATTGTTGGTGAGTTAAAAAATAAATCATTTGCGGAATCAGGGTTCATGTTTGATGCTTCAAAAAAGCTATTTAGTTTCATACCACATTTCCACAAATGAAGGAGGACCGCATCGGAATCTGTCCCGTCCGCAACAGCCCGGATATCTCTCCCGACATGTCAGTTCCTGCAGCAGTCGCCTATGGTGCATTGTACAATTACAGATGAAATCACTGTGGCTACACTGGCCCCATATTTCCAGAGGTGTCTGCTGAAGATCTCCCTGAAACAAAAAAAGAAAGATGAGATTTCAGAGGATTTTTCATTAATTGACGTGAGCTATGGGGTCAGGGTATTTTAAACTTCTCAAATGTCTCTCGGTTTTTGGAATTCTCCTTTACCTTGTCCTTTTCACTGGCTTTCAGACTCTCCACTCTTTAATCGGGCTCATTCTTTTCATCCTTCTCTCAGCCTTCCTGATTCCGAGAAAAGATGAACTAAGGTCTCTTTTTGTCAGAATTGCTGGTCCTGTAGTCATACTGCTTTATGTTGTGCCATTCAGGATTTTCTAACAGGGTTCAGCAAGTTTATTAAACCTCTTTACAACCAAAATTCGATGGAGATCTACATACCCTTCAAACCATCTAATCCAAAATCCAGGCTGTCAAGAATTATGACTGAATGGGAGAGAAAGGAGCTTGCCTTTGCACTCCTCATGGATGTTCTTGACGCATGCGGCGAGGCAGTGATTCTCTCCACATCTCCCGACAGAAGGCTGAATGGGCTAAGGCATGAAATTGATGACAGAAATCTGGATGCTGCAATAACATCGAGGATAAAGCGTGGAGAATGTGCTTTTGTGATGTCCGATCTTGCACTCATCACAGCGAAAACTGTGAATGAATTTTTGAGTCTTGAATATGAGGTTGTTTTAGCTCCCGGAAGGAAAGGGGGAACCAACATGCTTCTTTCGAGGAATAAAAACTTCCACACCTCATACCATTACGGAAGCTTTTTCAAGCATGTAAGAATATGCCGGGAGCTCGGAATTGAGTTTGGAATTTATGATTCGTTCTATGCAAGCATAGACATTGATGACGAATCTGATTTGCTTGAGCTCATGCTTCACGGGAAGGGAAAGAGAAGCTGTGAATTTCTTGAGAGCATAGGATTCTATGTTGATTTCTCGGAAAAGGATCCTGTTTTGAAGAGGGAGTAATATTTTTGTAACAGATGGATTGATTGTTTCTGTATTAATTTTTAATATAAAACTGACTTAATATTATATTTACAGATGAGGAATTACGGATTTTTCCCTCCTCAGACAGCATATCTGCAAGCTTTTTGCTGTTTTCCAGTTTGAATTATAGTCTAAGACAAAACTTTATTAACTATTAGATTGCAAATCGCTACATGGCCAGAAAACCTGAAAAGGAAGTTGTGAGATGGCTCTCA
>DACG01000002.1 GCA_002494725.1 Geoglobus sp. UBA235 | reverse complement strand
GAACTTCTTTAAGGAAAACGTGATCATGAAAGTCCCTTCCACTCTCAGTAGCCCAGATGAGTAAGCATTCTTTCAAATCCAAATCTACTGCACTCTAGATGAGGATCGGCATGTTTTCCAACTTTAATTTCGTTTATATCTATTAGCTTTCTTTTCTTCTTTTCTGGCTGTTTTATGACTTTTTTAATTCTGTGATAGTAAACTCTAACAGATTCGTGATTTAATTCTTCGAAAAGAGGCATAAACCTGCTTGTCTTCCTCAAAGAGAGTCCAAAGGAGTATAATAGGGCTGATAGTATCTTAATCCTTACATCCGCACGTGCGGATCACGGCGCGCCATGGCAAAGTTATGTGTGTTTTCCCTTTTTAAAGACTTTCTCAGCCTTGGGTCCATCTATTGGCTGGTAGATTGAGGGTTGTATGTAGTTTATTTTTATTTTTTAATGTTATTTTTGACAATGCCTATTTTGCCAAGCTGAATTTTTAATTTTTTTTATTTATTTGCCCAGTGGATGGATTTCTGAAACTACAAAACAGTCTAAGGGATAAACTTCGAATTGGTCAGAGTAACTTCAGTATCAAACCTTCTCCATTTAGCTTACGGCTGGAGTGAAAGTAACTTTAGGGAGGCTGTTAAAATCTGTTTTCTTAGACCTCATGTACTATTAAAACTCAGATTAAGAATAATATACATAAATCAGAATTCTCCTGAAACTACAGAAAAGCTTCGTGAGATTCAGGATAAGTTGAAGTAAATCAGGAGAAAATATAAGGCCTGCTGTTTTTTCATTGAATTAACTCACCTTCTCACAGCATTCAATTTATTGAGCTTAAAATCGCTGGAAGATGCAGTCTCTTGTGCATCTATGTTAATTGGAATGAGATCCCTCATAGTAGCTATAGGAAAGACCGGTACTCAAAGAAAAAGGAAAAATATGACGATGAAACAAAAGACAAAACAAAATCAACGTAAATATCAGGAGGTTATTTGGTATCATTTACCATTTACATTTTCAATTCTTGGCTGCATTCTCATGGTGGATGGATTTGTTTGAAACAGTCATTTACTTTATTTTTTAGGAATAATTAGTGCTGCAATTGTGTTTTAGAAATCTCAACTTAGTGACCATCTCTTTTTATACCACAAACTTCATAAACACTTTTCGGTGAGATTATGCGGACAGAGACACATATGTCCGGACAGATGAAAGATTCAGTAAAAGCGGCAAAATCGAAAACGAAGCGATATCGCTAGGGATTGCATACAACACTATCTAAGGAAAAAATATAAATGACTTTACGAAAAAACACTGAACATCTCAAAATTCATTGATGAACCTGTTACCGGGATCCGTTCAGGATATCAGGTTGCCACCTTGGTGTTTTGCCATTTCCACTGTCTCATCGCTTGCGGGGGTTGCCGAGTCAGGAAAAGGCGCGGGATTGAGGGTCCCGTCCCGTAGGGGTCCGAGGGTTCAAATCCCTCCCCCCGCATGGTTTTATTTTGAAAATTCATACATAAATCTATCACACTTCAACCATTGTGTTTTTACAACTTTTTGAAGAATTTCCGGAACTGAACCCAGAGTAAATGTGCCGAGGGCGGGATTTGAACCCGCGACCTACGGATTATGAGTCCGTCGCCCCGCCAGCTAGGCTACCTCGGCACTGTTAATGGCTTTGAAATCAGTAGATTATTAAAATTTTTGGAGGCTAAATCATCTCTAAAAAGTTTTCAAGAACTCTCAAACCATTTCTGCCGCTTTTCTCAGGATGGAACTGGACACCCATGAAATTGTCCCTTGCCACAGCAGATGCGAATTCAATCCCGTACTCAGTGGTGCCTATGATGTTTCTTTCATCGGTTTTGAAGTAATAGGAATGAACAAAATAGAAGTAACCCTCCTTTATTCCGTTGAAAAGTGGGTGATCTGCTGCTGTTTTAACAGCATTCCATCCCATGTGAGGTATTTTTCCAACCCATTCCGGGAATCTGACAACTCTCCCCTCAATGACCCCCAGACCCCTGTGCAGTCCACCCTCCTCGCTTTCGTCTGCGAAAAGCTGCATTCCAAGGCATATTCCTAGAACAGGAACATCTGTTTTTATCAAATAATCGGAAAATGGTTTGAGATTGATTATTGCTGTTTCAAAGGCCCCAACACCTGGCAGGATCACTGCACTGGCAGATTCAACGGTTTCCCTGTCTGAAGTGATGACTGCACTGCCACCACTTTTTTCCACAGCCTTGTGTATGCTTTTCAGATTTCCAGCACCGTAATCAATGATTGCAATCACCTTACCGTCTTTTTCAAATCTGTTTTAAGTTTTGTGGATTATTGAGTTTCAGAATGACAAAATCCAGAAAAGGATAAATACTTCTATTGCCTATTTTGGCTGAATGATGGTACTTGACGAAGATTCCTCGCAGCACGTAGAGGAGGTATGCTGCGGCATATTCGAGAGATTCCCGGTTGAATACCTGATGGAACTGGCAAGAAGCTGTTCTGAAGACGTCTACCTTTTGATGCACAGGGATGACAGGAATTTCATAGACATATACATAGGCAGGAACAACAAGGATTTTGGGGAGTTCATAGCCATTCCAGTTCCGAAGCGTTTTGCCGTTCTCGAGCCTGACAGGGAATATTTTGAAATAACTCTCAAAGCCAACGTTGCTCTTGCTTTAAAAGGTGAAAAGGAGTTTCATCTGTAGTCTGTCTGATATGACGTTATCAGCCCTGCAACACCTCCGAGCAACACAGACAGGAATACGGTAAGATTGAAGATCGAACCAGTTTCTGCAACCTTCTCATAAATCCCAACGCTCAGAGTGTATGCTATGAACGCAAACCATACTGTTACTCCAGCAACAGCCCCGTAAAGCACCTTTGTCTTGATTGATTTTCCAAAGAAGGACAGTCCGGCTCCGGCAACAATTATGCCGATCCAGTGAAAGCCTGAAAGGGCAAAACCAATTAGGAACAAGATAAAGCCCGGGTTCAATATCCCACCTCCGTCACAATGTACCTGCAATCCCTCCACATCTCAAGCTGATCCGCATAGTTCTCAGAGAAATAGTTGCCCGAATTTCCTCCCGGAATGACTCCAAGCATTTTTGCCGAGCTGTCTGTAAATGTTGTAATCATTCTCCAGCTGCTTCCTGCCTGAAATGGCCTGTAGCTGTATCTGAAGTTGTATACCGTGTAGTCTGAGCCGTTCATTTCAAACTGAGGGTAGTTCATGAAGAGCACCTTTGGAGAGAATGGGTGGGTTGCGATGAAGACGTTAATATCTCCGTATTTTATGTATCCCATTTTTTCAATTTCCTCAACAGCCCTATCCATTGCCCTTGCAATTATATCCCACTTCGTTTCTCTTTCAGGGGTTCTGATGTCATCAAACCATACACTGTCTTCCGGAAGGTTCTGCAGTATCCAGAGCTTTGGATAGCTATCTTTTTCAAGGCCAGCTGAACTGAATTCGTCATGGAAGGTCTCATTCATGTAATTCTTCAGGAATAGTGAAAACACAAGGGCGGCCTTTGAATCTGAGGTCATTCTGTAGTCCCATTGAAGGAGAAGGTTCACATACTCCTTTGATTTTTCTGAAAAAGGTATTCTACCGAGATTCTGCTTTATTTCTCCAACAAAAAACTCCGCAGGCTTGGAGTAAACATCTTTCTGCATTTCAATCATATCATCAACATCAAGCTTCCCCTTTCCAGCAATCCTCTCCTCAATCATCTCATAAATTCTCATTCCCCTGTACGGATCGGCAAAGTATCCGCTATCACCGATGTAATACCTGAAGTCAAATACAGGCCTCTGATTGGCAGTTGCAACGTAATCAGGATTTATGAGATGTGGTATCTGCTCGAATGGAATGAATCCTTCCCATGTTGATACTCCATAAGGTCTGAAACCCCTCCACTCTCCATCTCCCCTGCTTCCGTTGAATATTACATTCCCAGGCACAGGCTTACCATCAATCTCCCTTATGGGATACTTTCCAGCCGGATAGTATGCTGTATTTCCATATCTGTCGATGATCACAAAGTTCTGAGCGGGAACATTGAACCATCTTAACGATTCAACTGCCTCACTGGTGTTTCTCGCCCTGTTCAGACCAAAAATGGCTTTTAGCTCTGTTGTCGCAGTCAACCCGGTCCAGGAAACTGCAATTTTCGTACCATATTTCTCTATCAAAGGCCCATGAACTGTTTTTTCCACAACAACCTCCTGTTCCTCGAGCTCCCCATCCTTCAAAACTCTGATTGTCTTTTTTTCCTTTTCCACATTCAGCCATTTTCCTTTGTAGAGATACCTGTCTCCATCAAATCTGTAAGCATAGAAATCAATCACATCAGCTCCAACATTTGTGACTCCCCACGAGATGAATTTGTTCTGACCAATAATTATAACAGGTACTCCTGGAAATGTGACACCCCAAACCTCAAATTCTCCAGACTTCAGATGCATTCTGTACCACACCGGGGGGACTGTGAGAGATAGATGCGGGTCATTGGCCAGCATTGGATAGCCTGAAGCTGTATACCTCCCGGAAATAACCCAGTTGTTTGAGCCAAATGACCTGTCCCCTTCAAACTGCTTCAGCCAGTCCAAAAGGCTTCTGTTTATGTTTGGTATTTTAGAGTAAATGATGGGGTAAGAATGATTCAGGTATTCAGGATATAGCTCATAAGCCTGAGGAAGCTTTTTGAGTATGTACGCTCTCTCAAGATCCCAGAAGTCACCTGTCAGCTGCCAGGCAATGAGCTTGCTGATCAGAAATGTGTCGACAGGTGTCCAGGGCTCAGGCCTGTAATCAAGTAGCTTGAATTCTGGCTGAAGTTCTCCATGCTCGATATAATCATTTACCCCCTCTGAATACGCTGTTATGTAATCTGCAAATTCTGTGTTCCTGAAGTAATCCCATGTAACTTCAGCAGATTTTACAAAGTCCATTTTGATGTAAAACTCATCGGTTTCGTTCAAAGAAGCTCCAAAAATCTCTGAAAGCTCTCCTCTCATCATCCTTCTCTGCAGATCCATCTGGAAAAGCCTGTCCTTTGCCTGAGCGTACCCCACAGCATAGAAAAGGCTCCTCAGATTCTCAGCCTCAATTGCCGGATTCCCATGATCATCGTAATCAATGACAGCTTTCCCGTAGGGTGTGTCCAGCTCTATATGATTTTGTTCTGAATACTTCCAGAACTTTCCAAAAGGAGCAAAAAGATCAAGGTAAAGCGTTAATGGAGTCACAACAATCATCAGAAGAGCAATCGAGAGAAGAGATAGAAACTCACCTCTTTTCAGCTGTCTGAGTTTCATGGTTAAAGAAGTGAAAAAACATTAAAATAACTTTCGATTAAGGAAAAAGGCCTGAAAATACCAGTTCGACATCAATTCAGAGAACTATTCATCTGTTTTTCTGAGACCCCTGTAAAATTCGGGAATGTCGCTGATCAGATGTGAGATCACTCCGAGAATTGCAGGTACAAAAAACCATCTGAAAAACAGATATGACAGAGAGAGGATTATGAGGGAGACAGAAATATGGGTCACGGAGGTGTATCTGAAAAGCCCCAGTTCAGATGCAGTTTTCAAAAAGAGATCGTATTCCCTGTATATCTCAAGAGGATTTCTGAACCTTCTGAGCCTTTCATCGCCTTTTGATTTTGCATAAACAAGAACTAAGGCGTCTAAATCCATCAGTGATGAGACCATTCCTGCCAGAGTGGCGAGGATGAACGCATTACCAGAGGATTCCGGTGATGCTGCCAGTTCTGCCATGAGGACTGCAGTGAATGCTATTAAAAGGTGGTGGTGGGTGAGCATGTCAGCCAATCATATTTGCTGCCTATAAAATCTGCCCGTGATTATGTGCAGACTGGTTTTTGGAGTACAACATATACCGAAGACTTTTTTAACTTTGGTTAACCTCAATAAAAACATGGTTAACGAAAATCAGAGGCTTGTCAAAACAAGTCTGGCAGTGGTGATGGCAGTTGTTATAGCCATTTCTGCCCAGATAAGCTTCAAAATTGGCCCTGTTCCATATACAATGCAGAATTTTGGAGTTGTGCTCGCTGGTTTTCTTCTCGGCCCCTATTACGGGATGCTGAGCGTTACCATATATCTGGGAATGATTGCCATATCACTACCATTTGCTGCTGGAGGCGGGGGAATTGGAGTTCTTTTTGGCTTCACATCAGGCTACCTGTTCGGCTTTCTCTTCACCGCATTTCTTGCAGGATACTTCAGGGAAAAACTGAAGGACAGAGTGAGAATGCTATGGCTTTCAACATTTATCGCAGCCATTCCCACATACATTCTGGGATTTGCAGTCTTTTACAGATTTGCAGTAGGCAATGCGAAGCTTTCGGCATTTGCTCAGAGTGCTGTTCAATTATTTGGAATTCCAGAAATCTCCTTCCCATTCATGATCTTTGCAGCCACAGTGCTTATCTACATTCCCCAGGATATGCTCATAGATCATTTTCTTGCGGTGGTTGTTTACAGATATGTCAGGGATCTTCTGATCCAGAGGGGGATTGGGATCTGATTGAATTCTCGGTAAAGTACTACAAATACCCCAATGGAACCACGGGTCTGAATGGAGTCAGTGGAAGAATTGAGGGTAGCTGCTTTATTGCCGGAAAAACCGGAAGTGGAAAGAGCACCTTGCTGAGAATGTTCAATGGTCTGATTCCTGATTTTTACGGCGGCAAATTTTCGGGAGAGGTGAGAGTTTTTGGCAGCCTTCCATCTCCACAGACAGCATACATGGTCCATCAGAATCCATACGAGCAGATTACAAGCCTGAGAGTTACTGATGAACTCATATTCCCATCCATCCAGTCAGGAAGAGACTCCAGTGATGCAAGAAAAGATGCCATGGCTCTTGCAGAAGAGTTTGGAATTGATCACCTGCTTGACAGACCCACATATCAGCTTTCTCTGGGAGAGCTGCAGATTGTCCAGATTCTTGCCGGAATTGCAGCAGGAAAAAAAGTCCTTCTGCTTGATGAGCCGTTTGCTCATCTGAGCAGAAGGAATGCTGAGAGGCTCATAAAAATCTTAGAAGATCTCTTCTGCGTTGTTTCGGATCACAGAATCGAGTTCATGACTTACTTTCCTGAGATTATTGATCTCGGCACCGAGATTCCTGAAGGTGAGACGACCGAACCGGAGATTGGGGATGCTGTTTTTGAAGGAGTGATATCGCTCAGGGAAAATGAGATAGTTGCAATAACCGGTGACAATGGATCAGGGAAAACAATGATGCTGAAGAGGATAGCGGAAGAGATGAGGAACCAGAGGGTTGACTTTGGAATCTCACTTCAGAATCCGAACTACTCCCTGACGGAGAAAACTGTTTTTCAGGAAATCCAGGATGAAGGAATAATAAGAGAGTTTCAGCTCAACAATCTTCGGGAAAGGCATCCCCACTCACTCAGCTACGGTCAGGCAAAAAGAGTTAGCATTGCCAAGGCATTCAGACACAGCATACTACTCCTCGATGAACCCACAGCAGGACAGGATGTTGCATTCAGGGACAGACTCCTGAAGATTCTCAGGAAAAACAGGAAGGCAGCGATTATAGCAACCCATGACGAAAATCTGGCAGAAAAATGCGACAGGGTGGTGGAGCTTTGATTCTCAGAAACATATCATACGGGTTGCAGGAAGGAGGCTTAGAGGGGAGATGTGCACTGCTATCAGCATTTTTTCTCTCCATTTCAGTCCACCTATCGGATATGAGTCCCCATGTCGCTCTTTCCGTGATGGCGATTTCCGGCCTTGCATCCAGGGGGAGGAATCTGAGACTGGTGGCTGGTTTTTCCCCATTCTTCATTCTGATACTCCTTTCAGGTCTTTTTTTCAGTTTTGAGTATTCTATTATCTCAGCCCTTGCCTTTGCTGCCATAATATCCTCCGGGGCCGTAATTTTCTCATCCAGAATTTCTGAAATTACCGGTGCTCTGATTTATTTCAAAGTCCCTGAAAGGTTCGTCAGCCTGATTCAGCTTGGACTCAGCATCATGCCTGTCCTTGTCAGAGATCTTCAGGAGATCATTTTTGTCATTGACGAAAGAGGATTGAGGAGATATGAAAGGATCCTGAAGGCATTCATCTCCACCGCAGTTCTGAGAGCCATGAGTCTATCTGAATCACTCTACTCCAAGAACTACACAGGAAGGATCGTTTTTCAGATGAGATCTCCTGAAAAGAGAGACATCATGCTTCTCTCAGTATCCTCTCTTTTATTCCTGTCCACAGCTCTTTCAGATCTTCTTCATCTGCCGATCTGAAGTATTTTCCATTTCTTTTTTCCAGAATGCCCTTATCCCTGAGAAAGTCAACCTGAGCTATTGTCTCGGTCATTATCAGAAAAACCTGTCTGTTTCTGCCAAAAAGAGATGTTGCAATTTCAAAGGAATTCCTTCCATCTGCATGCCTGAACACCTCAAAGCTTCTCTGTTCAAAGCTCTCAAGGTATTCCCTGATGATTTCCCTGTGGGGCCTTCTGATCTCCCTGTGACCCGGAAAAACTCTTCTGATTTCAAGGGAGTAGAGCTTTTTCAGCGTTTCAATATACAGATCGATGATCTCAAGGCGTTCATGGTCATTGACAGGCTCTATCACAGGGTTTGGAGTGATTCCATCGAGCATGATATCTCCGGAAAACAGAGTTCGGGATTCCTTGTGGTACAGGGCTATGTGGCCGTAGGAATGCCCCGGAACATGCAGAACCTCCAGAATATCATCTCCCGCTCTCACCCTGTTTCCAACTTTCCCGCATTTACTGCAGGGCAGAACAAGTCCCCTGTATGTTTCCTTAACCCTTTCCTCCATGAGCCGGGCAAGCTTCAGCGGCATTCCCTCACTGATGAAATGGGCATAAACAAGCCTGAAGTAGCTCTCCTCAGCATCGGAAAGTTTCCAGCAGGAGTTCTCATGAGCAAACACATTGGAAAAGAGGTATGCTGAGCCAAAGTGATCAGCATGAGGATGTGAAATAACAAGTCTTGCAGAATCAAAATCAAGTTCTGAATTCCTGAGTGAGTTTTTCAGTGCTTCTACTGATTCAGGAAGATTTATTCCGGAATCAAACACGACTTCACTGTTTATTATGTAAACATTCGTGTCTCCAGCAGGATATGGATTCAAAACTCTGGCAATTTCAACTTTCATCTCGGGAAACTTTTTAACTTGATTTATTAACATTACCTCCATGGCACTCTCATCCCTCAAGGAAGTTGTCAGGAAAATTGCAAGATCATCTGCCATTGACAGACACCTTGTTGATGAGATAGTCAGGGACATCCAGAGAGCCCTAATCAGAGCTGATGTCAATGTAAGGCAGGTCAAGGAAATAACCGACGCCATAAAGAAAAGAGCGTTGAGTGAGGAACCTCTGAAGAGTCTGAACCCAAAGGAGCATATAATCAGGATAGTTTATGAGGAACTGCTGAAGGGTGTTGGTGAAGGTCTTGAGATCCCTCTGGAAAAGGCAAGAATCATGCTCGTTGGACTTCAGGGGAGTGGAAAGACAACAACGGCAGCAAAGCTCGCCAAGTACTTCAAAGATAGGGGAATGAAAACAGCCGTCATCGCCGCGGACACCTGGAGACCTGCCGCCTACGAGCAGCTGAAGCAGCTTGCAGAGAACATTGATGTTGGATTCTATGGCAGGAAAAATGAGAGAGATGCGGTTAGAATAGTCAAAAAGGGTCTTGAAGAGCTGAAAGACTATGACATGATCATAATAGATACCGCAGGAAGGCATGCACTTGAGGATGACCTCATAAAGGAGATGATTGAAATAGAAAAGGCTGCAAACCCTGACTACAAGTTTCTCGTGCTTGATGCTGCCATAGGACAGCTTGCATCAAAGCAGGCAGAGGCATTTCACAGTGCGATAGGGATTGATGGCATAGTGATAACAAAATTCGATGGAACGGCAAAGGGTGGCGGAGCACTATCTGCTGCCAGACTCATCCAGATTCCCATCGCCTTCATAGGATCAGGGGAGAAAATTGACGATCTCGACAGATTTGATCCCGCAGGATTCATTTCAAGGCTTCTCGGTATGGGGGATATAAAGGCTCTTCTGGAAAAAATTGAGAGAATAACCCAAGAAGATGAGCTTGATCCCGAGAAGTTCCTGAAAGGAGAATTCACGCTGAAGGATGTGTACAGGCAGATTGAGGCGATGGGCAAGATGGGACCGGTGAGGAAGATATTCGAGATGCTTCCCCTTGGGATGTCCATGAAGGTTGATGACGAGGCAATGGACATGACCCAGGAAAAGATGAGGAGGTTTCTTGTCATAATGGACTCGATGACTGAGGAAGAGCTGATGAATCCAAAGATAATCGATGGTTCGAGAATAAGGAGAATTGCAATTGGAAGCGGAACATCACCGCAGGAAGTTAAGGAGCTGCTCAAATACTACAACACCATGAAAAGCCTGATGAAGAGGATGAAAAAGGGTAGAATTCCAATCAAAGGTCTCAAAATGGGGTTCTGATCCTCACATCTTAGGGGAAAGCATGATATTTCCTGAGAGAGATCTGTATTCATGAATGAGTTCGATGATCTTGACCTGCTTGAGGATGTGGAAAATCTTGAGGCTCAGGTTCAGACTGAAGGCCATGAAGGCTATCCTGCCACAACCATCCTTGTTGATGAGCACAGAGTAATAAAGAGGGCAGTTGACATCCTTGTAAATGCCGTGAAGAATGAAATTCAGGATGAGAAACTGTATTCAGATCTTGCAAGGTTCTTTTCAGAATATGCAGATGCCATCCATCATGGAAAGGAGGAGAGGATTCTTTTCAGATACCTGAAGGATCATGCACCAGAGCATGTTCTTGAAATTGTGAAAGAGCTCGAGAACGATCATGTTAGGGGGAGAGAGCTTGTGGGAAAAATCAGGGAAAATGCGTCGGATGTTGATTCTCTCAGGAATTACGCATTAGCTTACGCTTCAATGCTCAGGGATCATATACTGAAGGAGGATGAAGGGCTGTTCAGTGCGATGCATCCATATCTGCCAGAGGAGGAAGAGGAGAAGATGATGGAGGAATTCAGGAAAGCTGATCCACCAACAAAGAAGGAGCTGGAGGTGCTGGTTGAGGAGCTTGAAAGGGTAACACATGTTGAATAGCTCTAAGCAAAACTGAAAGAAATCTCAGAGAACATTCGGAAGGTTATTATTAGAGCTGAATTTCTCAGAAGGCAGACCATTTCAGTTTCAATCAAGCAATGCTGAATCTGCAATAGCTTTATCATCACCCATAACAGAAATTCTCTGAATGAAAATCGCCGGAATTGACGAGGCTGGGAAAGGACCTGTAATCGGGCCTCTGGTGGTCTGCGGGGTTGCGTGCGATGAAAATCTGCTGAAAAAGCTCCCCGAGCTTGGGGTGAGAGACTCAAAGAAGCTCACACCGAAAAAGAGAAAGGAGATCGCCGGAAAGCTGAGGAAAATTCTGGACTGGGAAGCTGTGGTTATTCAGGCAGCCGAGCTCGACAGGATGATGGAGGAGAAGACGATAAACGAAATTCTGAAAGAAGCATGCGTTAAGATCATTTCAAAACTGAATCCGGATGTTGCTTTCATTGATAGCTTCGATGTAAAACCTGAGAGACTTGAGAAAGAAATTGAAGAAATGACAGGATGCAGGGTTGTTGCAAAGCACAGGGGTGAGAGCGAGCCAGTTGTGGCCGCAGCCTCTATAATCGCCAAGTGCCTCAGAGATGAGATGGTCGAAAGGCTGAGGGAAAGATATGGCGATTTTGGAAGCGGATACGCCTCGGATGAGAGGACGAGGAGGTGGCTTGAGGACAGGCTGAGGAAGGGTGAGGTTCCGGAGATAGTCAGGAGGAGCTGGAAGACGGTCGACAGGATGAGGGGTACTCTGAAGCAGAAGAACCTGTCCGAGTTCTGACACACACCTTGAAAAGGTGCGACATCATTCCCCGGGTCTGAACAGGACCCGTTCCGGTTGCCGTTCTGGCAACATTTATAACTCCTCAATCGGAAAATCACCCATGGCCTACGAAGACCTCAGGGAGTTCATCGCGAGACTGGAGCAGGAGGGCGAGCTTGCTAGAATAAGCAGAGAGGTCAGTGTTGAGCTCGAGATCACGGAGATTGCCGACAGGGCGGTCAAGCAGAACGGAAAAGCTCTGCTATTTGAAAACCCAAAGGGCTATGACATTCCCGTGCTTATAAACGCGTTTGCCAGCGAGAGGCGCATCAAGCTTGCCTTGGAGACTGAAAGGCTCGAGAGCATTGGCGAGAAGCTTGTGGAGCTTGCGAGAATGAAGCCCGAGTCGATTCTTGACGGCATTAAGGCTTTGTCATCTGCAAAGGATCTGATGAGCTTCATCCCGAAGAAGGTAAAGAGCGGCCCGGTCAAAGAAGTTATAGATCACGATCCCAATTTGCTGAAGTTCCCGATCCTGAAGTGTTGGCCTCAGGATGGGGGGAGGTTCATAACATTCCCTGTCGTGATAACTAAGGACCCAGAAACTGGCGTGCTCAACGCGGGAATGTACAGAATGCAGGTCTTCGACGAAAAAACCACGGGCATGCACTGGCAGATTCACAAGCATGGAGCCCTGCATTACAGAAAGCTGAAGGAGATGGGAGTGGACAAGCTGGAGGTTGCCGTTGCCATTGGGGTTGATCCCGCCACGCTCTACACTTCAACCGCCCCACTCCCTGAAAACATGAGCGAGTTCATGTTTGCTGGCTTCATTAGAAAGAAGAGGCTGAAGATGGTGGACTGCGAGACCGTGGATTTGCAGGTTCCGGCTACAGCAGAAATTGTGCTTGAAGGTTACGTGAAGCTGGACGAGTTCAGAATCGAGGGACCTTTCGGCGATCACACCGGTTATTACACGCCAGCTGAGCCGTATCCCGTCTTTCACGTTGAGTGTATAACCCACCGCGAAGATCCGGTATACCATGCGACGATAGTCGGAAGGCCACCGATGGAGGATGCGTGGCTCGGAAAAGCCACAGAAAGAATCTTTCTACCCATGATAAGGATGATCCACCCGGAGATCGTGGACATAAATCTGCCCATTTCTGCAACATTCCACAACCTCGCGATAGTTTCCATAAAAAAGCGCTATCCGGGTCACGCGAGAAAGGTGATGTTCTCCATCTGGGGAACGGGGATGCTCAGCCTGACGAAGGTTGTGATAGTGGTTGATGATGACGTTAACGTGCATGACATGAACGAGGTCATGTGGGCTGTTACGAGCAGATTCGATCCGGCGAGAGATGTGGTCATTATTCCTGACTCACCCCTCGACAGTCTTGACCATGCAGCCTACAGGCCAAATATTGGAGGAAAGCTGGGCATTGACGCAACGAAGAAGTGGAGGGAAGAGGGCTACGACAGAGAATGGCCGGATGTTGTCGAGATGAACGAGGAGACAAGAAGGAGGGTTGACAATTACTGGGATGAGCTGAGGAGAATGATACTCTAATTCATCCCCTTCAGTCTGTATTTAACGATAAAACCCTCACCATCTTCTTTGTAATCAGCTATTTCGGCATCCACATCCTGTATTATGTCTTCAAAATAGTCATAAACGCCACATGTTCTGCACATGTATCCTGAAAAGTAAACTTCAGCGATGCCATTTCTGTATTTTCTGTATTCAGCCCTTGCCTCAGGCTCGTGATATTTGTTGAAGTTATCTATGCTCTCCTTCAGTTTCAAAAGCTCTGTAAATTCAATCTTTTTACTATCATACCTATTTTTCCTCAGCCAGTGCCTTATGTAGGGGCATGAGACTCTTATTCTCTCAAAACATTCAGCATATTCCATAACTCTCCCAACAGCCTTTCCAGCATATCCCTTACCTTCAAATCCCCTGGCTGTGTGGGTTTCAATAAGGTGAATCGAGTTGCCCTCAACCTCATAAACAACCCATGATACATCATTTCCCCTGTCATCAACCAGCACCGCCCTTCCACTCCTGATCTCAAATTCCATAATTTTAATTGGAGATAAACAAATTAAACATTTTGGTTTAAACTTCGAATTCAGTCAGGAAAGTGTTAAATTGCCCCATGGGAAAATGCCCTTCAATGATTGACTACATTCTTCTCTTTATTGCCGTTTCAGCAGTCTCAACAGCATCAATTTTTGCTGTTTTAGCAAATGCACCCGGAATAGCGGCAAGCTTCTGGAGATTTCTTGTTGCATCCCTCATTTTCCTGCTCTTTTACAGAAAATTTCCAAGAGATTCAAAAACCCTCAAATACTCTGCTTTTGCAGGATTTTTTCTTGCAGTTCACATGTCTTCCTGGATAGAATCTCTTTTTCATGCCTCGGTTGCACTCAGCACCGCAATTGTCTGCACTCACTCCATATTTTCCGGTTTGTTCGCCACACTTGCAGGTGAGAGAATAAAGGCGAGAGAGATAACTGGGATGCTGATCGCAGTGTTCGGGATATATCTCCTCAGCGGTGCAGATTTTTATGCTGACATTCATGGAGTGGCACTGGCATTTACAGGAGCTATTGCAGGTGGGCTCTATTTTTCAACCGCAAAATTTGCGAGAGATGTTGATTTCAGAGAATACATAACCTCCACATATCTTTTTGCAGCCATAGCAACACTTCTCTTTGCAATCGCTACAGAGACACCTCTGTCAGGATACCCCGAGAAAACGTACGCATTTTTCCTGCTTCTTGCAGTAATCCCGATGTCTGCTGGCCACACCATACTGAACTACCTCATAAGGAAGATAAGAGTGGTGACTGTAACAGGAAGTGTACTCGGAGAGGTTGTTGGTTCAACGATCCTTTCAATAATATTTCTGGAGCAGAGACTTGAGATTGTAGCCTACATTTACTTAATTCTGATTCTGCTTGGAATTTACATTGCTATTTCAAAAAGAAGCTAAAGAAAAGCCCTCGATTTCCGGACTATCTGTTCCTGATTTCTCAGCCACTCCCTTTTCCATCTGTCGTAGCACTGTTTGCTGCAGAATGCCTTTGGTTTGTTATTGCAGCATGTTTTGACAAAAAGGGGTTCTTTCATCAGCTTTCCGCACACATCACATCTCATTGCCCTTGCGTTCTCAATTTCCATTGGCACAGAGAACTCTAAGCGATGTTAATTAATATACTTTTCCATCTCTCCCTCTGCAAAGAGATAGGAGAGAACTCTTTCATGGTATTTCACATCCGGATTTTCAAACTCAATCCAGACAACCTGATTCTCAAAGCTGAAAAAGTAATGAGTCCTTCCATTTCCGAAAACCCTGTAGGTCTTCAGCTCACCGAATTCAAATGGCTCCGGATTTGAGAAGTAAAGATGAACCTTTTCTTTCATTTTTTCAGCAAGCTGGAATGCGGTGTCCTCATTTTCCGCGTAGGCTATCCATACCCTTATATCACCTATTCCCTCAAAATCTACAACAGCAGCCGATTTAACATCAAAATTTCCCAGATGGATTGACTTAACCATTTTGACAGCATCATCTCCAATGACTATCTTTTTAACATTCAGCTTTATGTACTCCTCTGAACTGCTGAACTGAAAACTCGCTGCAACAATGACAATTCCAAGGGCAACGAGACCCAGGGCAAGCTTTCTCTCCTTCACAGCGTTAAAAGAGGCATCAGGAATTTAAATTTTCCCTGACCAAGGATAATGCTTTGCCTGTTATTTCATGAAGAATTGACGCCTTACAATCCTGCAAAATCTCAGTTCACTCCGAAACCAGATCTCAGGCTGTTGAATGAAACACCGAGTCCGGAATTTCTCTCGGACTGGCAGATTGATGAGAGTAACCGGAATTTTTATATTCTGCATTCAGCTATGCAGTGATGGACTTCACGCGGGGGTTGCCGAGTCAGGAAAAGGCGCGGGATTCAGGGTCCCGTCCCGTAGGGGTCCGAGGGTTCAAATCCCTCCCCCCGCATGGTTTTATTTTGATCATTTAAAAATTCACATCTACTATTGAGGTTTTCGAGGTGGATTATTTTTGCAGTCAATGTGATAGTCCAGCAGCTTTGGCAGGGATGTATTGTTTTTTGTAAGAATCAAGGTTATGTCAAACAACTTCTTCGAGGCCCTTATCTTAGGATTTTTTATTGATAACCTCATCTATTGTTAATTTGGTTGGGAGGGGTATCCACAATCCTTATAAACAAAAGCATGAGTGAGGCGGTATAGTGGGTCGGGTATAATTGATTTCCCTGTAAAATCACTTTAATTGCAGTTTACATGGGGTGGGCCCGTGGCTCAGCCTGGTTAGAGCGTGCGCCTGATAAGCGCAAGGTCCGGGGTTCAAACCCCCGCGGGCCCATGTTTCTGATTTTGCCACGGGATGATTTACCCATCTTAGAATCTCCAGAGCCTGTCTTCCAGAAACTGGGACAGGTTAGGGATGTATTCCCTTGAAACTTCCAGAACATCCCTGCAAACAGTCAGGCTGACACGGACTTCCTCAAGGTTCGGACGTGGCATGATATGGTTTTATGCGTATAAAATGTTAAACTTTCACCTCAATTTAAAATTAGGGTTGTCTGCAACCCCTCTCCCTTTTCTCGACATCAAAAACCACACATTCATCTCCATCAATGAAAATCTTGACCCTGTAGTTTCCAACCCTCAGACGATAGACTATTGTCATAACCCTCAAGTTTGACAAGATCTCCTTTCCCAGCTTCCTCAAAAGTCTTCAATTTGGCTAAAATTCTGATCTGCTATCTCTTTGAGAGTTTACTCAGTTTTTTCAGAAATCTCTTTTCGAATTTCATATTCATCAATACCGAGCTCCTTCAAAGCCTCATTGAATGACAAGAGCTCAAGCTCCCCTCTCTCCTTCTTCTGGAGAAAAACCTCAATCTCCATTATATCCTGTTTTGTGAGAATCTGAGATTCAAGATATTCGATTCTCTTTTTGAGATACTCGATGTCCTTTGCGAGTTTCTCGAGGGTGATGTTTGTCATAGTTGGAATTTTGAATGAAGTCATGATAAAGTTAGCGGAAGCTATAATAAAATAAAAAACAAGAATTTAGAGAAAAAAGAGTTTATTGTTATATTTTCCAGTGGAGAGGTAGTCTCACCCTCTTATTCTTGACTTTTTTGGAACCACATTCAATACCTATTTCTGATTTCGTCATGGATTCATACTTACTACCTCCTCAAACAGCAGTAATTTTGCCAATTTAAAAATTATTCATACAGTTACATACTACCTATACCCTTTTGTTACCAATACTCCCCATATTGCACCAAAACCTCAGCATGTTCTAAGGCGATAACCGGGAGTCAATGGGGTGGAAGAAGGAGAGTTGATGAGGAAAGGGTTAATCCCACTTGAGAATCTGATCCACAAAAATCTCCAAAAAAGGTAAAGGTAAGAAAAATCAACCATCTCAACCGCCACAGCAGGTGCCTTGGGGTGTATACAGGATACATACTGTTGAGGCATGGAGCACTAATGATGGGTCAAGTAATGGAGTTGTTGAGGTGGCAATTCTTGATACTGGGATCGATTACAATCATCCAGATCTTGCAGGCAACATTGCATGGGCTGTGAGTGTGGTAAACGGAAGAGTTTCAGAGAATCCCAAAGATTACATGGATAAAAATGGTCATGGAACTCATGTTGCTGACATTGTTTCAGCTCTAAATAATGATAACGGTATTGTCGGAGCACCAAACGTTGAAGTGTATGCTGTTAAATGCCTCGTGGATAATGGAAATGGAAAAGTTGGAGGATATAATTCTTGGAATCGAAGAGGCATTGCTTGGACCTGATGATATTCTTGACAGAGATAATGATGGGAAAAATCGTTGGAGACTCTGAGGATGATGCTGCTGAAGTTATAAGTATGAGTTTCGGAGCCGCCATGGACATAGGTGCGTTACATTATGCGCTGAATTATAGTGTCGGACATAACAAACTTAACGAATCAGGAATTTACTAATCCACCTCCTCC
>DACG01000029.1 GCA_002494725.1 Geoglobus sp. UBA235 | reverse complement strand
AAAGAAAAAGAAAAAATATTTTTTTTTTTTTAAAAAAAAAAAAAACCGGAAAAAAAAAAAAACCCTTAAAAAACGATGTTGCCCGGTTAGTTGAGCTTTACTTCAATCCGGCAATTGAGTAGTTTGTGTTTCTTTTCTTTTTGATTTCCAGTATTATAACATTACTATTTTATTACTCCTTCCTAACTCCCACAAGAAAACCGACTGATAAAAGATTGGATGGATTACAAGGTGGAAGCCCCTGATTGAGAAAGCCAAAGAGATAGAGAGCTGGGACTCTCTGTCTGTATACATCAGAGAACTCATCAGGAAAGACCTCACCAGCAAGGAACTCCTCGGCGTGAAGAACAGAGAAAAAGAGACTGTTCTGCAGGAGGTTTAACCAATGCCGGTCATTGATCTCTCAGGCATTGAGTGGGCAAGGAGGCAATACGTGGCCATGATTCTGAGAGCCGAATTCGTCAGGGCTGATGAACTCCTGAGAAGGCGGGGGTTCTGATTGATGTTGACAGTGATGCTGAGGTATGAGAGAGCTATAAACCTTAGAGGACGATAGCCCCGCGGGGATTCGAACCCCGGTCGCCGGCTCCAAAGGCCGGCATGATTGACCGCTACACCACGGGGCTTCATCAAATCTGCCATTGTTCCAGTTTTTATTGTTTTCCCATGATGATCTTAGATTCTCGTTAAACTTCCAGCGATATTGGTGGTGAACGTCTTTTCCTGTTCAATGATCACAGCTCCCTCCAAAATTCCAGTTCTGACATATATTTTGGCCTTAAGAAGAATTTTGGATCTTTCTCCATTCTTTAAATGTTTTATCCACCATTCTGGAATTTTTTTGTTATCTAAAAACAGAACGATTTCAAAATCCTTGGTTTCCCCCGTCCTGACTGTAATGTCTAAATTATTGCTTCCTTTTCCAGCTAAAACATCATTTATGGTTATCTCGTAATCTATTCCGGTAATCTCAACATCCAGTATGCCACTGTTCACCAGTTTGCTCGACATTACCACTTCAGTGACAAGATTTGATACCTCCCCTCTATTCAGCTCGATATCTTCTATTGCAAAGATTTCTTTTCCGGCAGCTTTGAATTCAATGTCATCAATATTCATTCTGAAAATATCGGTCTTCAGGGTTTCTGTGAACTTTTCTGAAGATTCGATATCTGTCACGAAAATGTCAGTAATAGTACGCACCTTTATCACCATTTCACTGGTCTCGTTTGATTTCATGTGTGATACCCAGAGATCTCTTATCCTTTCATTGTCAATTTTCATGTTCAGAATGGCTTTGTTGGTTTCAATTTTTTCTGCATGGCCTTGGGCGATTTCAATGCCATTTATGTACACTGTGGATTCGATATCCTTCAACGGAAGAAAAGGTAGTGGATTATCCAGCATGACCTCGGCTTTCAGTTCAGAATAGCTTTCAGTAATGTTCCCCCAGTATGCATTCATTTCCGTAACTTCAGGCTGAATGCAGCCTGAAATCACAATGACGACTGAAAGTGAAACAATCAGCAACCTCATACCTTTCAACAATTTAAAATTGTGCAGATAATATTTTGGTTCCCATTCACGTAAATTTTTAAAAATCATAGATTCAACAACCCACATGGCTCTGGATGACTATTTTGAGTTTAAAAAATTCGGGACGGACATGAGAACAGAGATCCTTGCAGGAGTGACGACCTTCATGACAATGAGTTACATAATCTTTGTAAATCCGCTGATTCTGAGCGATGCCATAGGAAAAGAGGCCATACCAAGCTTGGTAACTGCAACAGCACTTTCCGCAGGAATTGCCACCATAATAATGGGCCTTTATGCCAGAAAGCCCTTTGCTCTCGCTCCCGGCATGGGGTTGAATGCCTACTTCACATACGGTGTGGTTCTGGGAATCGGTTATTCCTGGCAGATAGCCCTTGCAGCGGTGTTTGTTGAAGGATTGATTTTCATAGCACTCTCATTGTCAGGTGTACGAACTGCCGTGATAAACGCCATCCCGGCAAGCCAGAAATATGCCATTGGAGCAGGTATCGGACTTTTTCTGACACTGATTGGTATGAAAGCAGCGGGAATTGTTGTTGATAGTCCGGCAACCCTTGTAACTCTCGGAACTCAGAATTTCTCAAGTCCTGAGTTCTGGGTTGCGATGATCGGACTTGTCATTGCCTTCCTTCTCATGGTGAGAAATGTGCCCGGAGCTTTGCTCTTCTCAATCATAGCTGCCACGCTTGTTGCAGTTGTGGTGGGTGTTTCTCCGCCTCCAGATAGTATTTTCGCACTACCAACCCTCGATAAAACACTGTTCCAGCTTGACCTCTCAGGACTTCTCAGTGTTGGAGCCATAGGGGTTGTTTTTGCATTCTTCATGGTTGACTTCTTCGACACCCTCGGAACGGTTGCTGGACTGAGCGCTAAGGCAGGTTTTATGAAAGAGGATGGAAGCATTCCTGACAGCGAGAAAATACTGCTAACAGACGCTATAGGAACCTCATTCGGTGCACTGCTCGGAACTTCAACCGTGACAACATATATAGAGAGTGCTGCAGGTATAGAGGAGGGTGGCAGGACAGGAATGACAGCAGTTGTTGTTGGACTGCTTTTCCTTGCAATAGGACTCTTCGTCTCTCCGATTGCGAAAATTATCCCATCTCAGGCAACCGCTCCAGCCCTGATGATAGTGGGGTTTTACATGATTACAGTTGTGAGAAACATAGACTTTGACGATCTGACCGAAGCTCTGCCGGCATTCTTTGTGCTTGTCACAATCCCCTACACCTACTCGATTGCAGATGGGATCGGAGCAGGATTCCTGAGCTACGTCATACTGAAGGTGGTTGCAGGAAGATACAGGGAGGTACATCCGCTGATGTATGTTCTTGCACTGGTCTTTGCCCTCTACTTCCTGTATCTTGGAGGAATTATCTAACCTCTTTTTTCTTTTCCGGCTTCAGATATTATTATATACAATCTTCAACAGGGTAGGTTATGGATAAAGTTAAGCTTGGCCTTGTGGTTGCTGAGTTCAACAGGGACATAACCTACATGATGGAAATTCTTGCAAGAGAGCATGCTGAATTTCTTGGGGCTGAGATCGTTGATGTTATAAGGGTACCGGGAGTTTTTGATATTCCGATTGCTCTCAAGAAAATGCTTGAAAAGAGGAGAGTTGATGCTGTTGCAACACTTGGATGTGTTATTGAGGGTGAAACGGAGCATGATGAGGTTGTTGCACAGCATTCTGCAAGAAAGATAATGGATCTCAGCCTTGAATACGGGATACCTGTATCCTTGGGAATAAGCGGACCGGGAATGGGAAGAATTGCAGCCCAGCAGAGAATTGATTACGCCAAGAGAGCTGTTGAAGCTGCAGTAAAGCTGGCCAGGAGGTTAAAGCAGTATGAGCAGGGCTGACCTGATACAGCCATCGGCCACAATGAAAATCTCAGAGAGGGCAAAACAGCTGAGGAAGGAGGGGAAAAGTGTAATAGATATGGGTCTTGGAGAACCCGATTTCACAACTCCAAGGCACATAGTAGAGTCAGCATGCCAGGCTTTGAAGGATGGGAAGACATTCTATGCTCCGGCTCAGGGAATTCCAGAGCTGAGAGAGGCAATAGCAGATAAAGCAAGAGCTGAAAACGGCATCTCTGCCACTCCTGAAAACGTAATTGTGACTGCAGGAGCCAAGTATGCGATATATGAAGCAATGCAGGCACTTATCAGTGAGGGAGATGAGGTGATTCTTCTTGAGCCTGCATGGGTCAGCTACGAAGCAGCCGTCCTCCTGGCAGGTGGGAGGCCTGTTTTTGTCAGACATTCTGATGACTTCAGGGATGCGGAGATTGAGGAGCACATCACTCCAAAAACCAGGATGATTGTTGTAAACTCCCCGAACAACCCCATAGGAGTGGTTTACACGAAGGAATTTATAAAAAAGGTGTGCGATCTTGCTGCAGATCATGATCTTCACATCATGTCAGATGAGGTGTATGAGAGAATAATCTTTGAAGGGGAGCATTACAGCATTGCATCATTTGATGGAATGTTTGAGAGAACCATAACGATAAATGCATTCTCAAAAACCTATGCAATGACCGGATGGAGGCTCGGATATGCGATTGCTGAAGAATCGGTGATTGCAAAGATGAGAAAGATCCAGTCTCATTCGATAAGCTCTCCAACCACGTTTGTTCAGTATGCGGGCATCTCTGCACTGAGAGGGGATCAGAGCTTTGTTGAGGAGATGGTCAATGAATTCAGGAGGAGAAGGGATATTCTTGCAAAGGGTCTTAAAGAGCTTGGATTTGATTTTGCGCCTCCAGATGGTGCGTTCTACATTTTCATGAACACAGGAATGGATGGTAATGAGTTTTCAAGGAGATTTCTTGAGGAATACCACGTTGCAGTTACTCCTGGTTCTGGTTTTGGAAAAAGCTACAATCATTGGGTTAGGTTGAGCTACGCCACAAGCACAGAGAATATAATTGAAATGCTTTCGAGACTTGAAGAATTTGCCAAAAAATATGTCGAGAAGAGAAATTAAAATGGAAAAAATTTTTTAAATGAGTATCTGAATTGGTGATAGAATGGGTTCACTCTTGCTGATAGGTTCACCCGGAACAGGGAAAACGAGGCTTATTCTAAAGTATCTGAAATGCTTCGACAAGGTTCTCTGGATCTCAACTACTGAAAGTGCACCAAATGTCCGAGAAAAAATCAGAGACTTTGAGGGAGAACTGTGGGTTGTGGACACCCATACTTGGGATCAGAAAATAAATATCATGCCCAGAGATATAATTGTGAACAACCCCCTCAATCTGAACGAGGTGAGTATTGCAATAGGGAAAGCTCTTGACAGCCTTAAAAAAGATTATTTCATATCTTTTGACTCCATTTCTGGTTTGCTTCTCTATCACAGTCCTCAGAAGGTCATACACTTTCTCAGAAACATTGTGGTGAGGATGACATCTGACAACGGTTCAGGGATATTCACTCTCGTCAAGAATGCCCATGACGTCCACACTGAAACTTCAATAAGCCTTGTTTTCAACAACATTCTCGAGCTTGACAGAATTTTCAATAAAGAGGATGTTAGAAGGCTCATTAAGGTGGTGAGAGCATCAAGTTACGTGGAGAGGGAGGTTGGTGAGCTCAAAATTGTGAAGGATGACCTTCTGATTCCTGATGAGCTTGACAGCTTCATTAAATCCCAGCTCAGGATTGAGAAATGATAATTGAGATTCTGCTTTCATATCTGGCTGGAATAATAGCTGTTATCTCACCGTGTGTTCTCCCCCTTATTCCTGTCATATTTGCAGGATCAATGGGAAATTGGAAGAGGGGAGTTTTGATAGTTCTTGGAATGGTCACAATGTTTACGATTCTCGGTACACTGACAGAATTGCTTCCAAATGAAGAAAATCTGAATTTTCTGGCCTATGCAGGTCTGACAGCTTTCAGTGCAGTATTGATTTCTGACAGACTTTTCATCCGGTATTCCTCGTTCACTTCAAGAATTGTGGGCAGAATAAAGATACCTGCTGATGGCTTTTTATTTGGATTTCTCTTGGGAATTGTGTGGATTCCATGCATAGGTCCTGTTGTCGGTGCCCTTCTCTCTTATAACATCATGAATTCATCCAGTATTTCCGGAACAATTTCTATGCTCTTTTTCGGATTCGGAATTGCAACTGCTGTTGGAGTAATCTTGAGATTCTCTGAAAAAAGAAAGACAATTGCTGAGTTTGGAGAAAGAATCAGAAAAATTTCAGGATATATAATCATGATTTATGTTATTCTCGCACTGACAGGAGTGTTGACTCAGATTGAACTACTTCTTTCCGAAACTATTCCTGTCTAAGCTCAATTCCAGAAAATCTTCTGCAACAATAACATCCTCAAAAACCTTCTTGGCCTCATCGACAAGAGGAGCTGCATCCTTTGAATACCTCGCACTTATGTGGGTGAGCACAAGAAGCTTAACACTGGCCTTTTTTGCCAGTTCAGCAGCCTCAAGGGCTGTTGAGTGCTTGGTTTCTTCAGCCCAGTCACTTAATTCAGAGGTGAAGGAAGAGTCGTGGATCAGCACATCGGCACTTTCAGCAACCTCAACAATCTTTCCGACAGGTCTTGTATCTCCTGTGTAAACAACCTTTCTCCCTCTGACAACACCATCTGTAACATCCTCGGGCCGGACTGTTTTGCCGTTAAATACAACACTCTCCCCCTCTGCGAGTCTCTTGTAGAGAGGTCCTGGAGGAATTCCGAGATTCTTCGCCTTCTCAGGAGAGAATCTGTACCTTGAATCCTCAATCAGAGCATACCCCACACTCTTCACAATATGTTCAGTTTCAAATGCCACAACCCTGAAATTTCTGAATTTAACAAAATCTCCATCTTCAAGGCCATGTACGTGTATTCTGAAATCCAGATTTTCATACCCGAAACTTCTGAAAAGCATTCTGAGGAAGTCTGGTTCCGGGCAGTAAACGTGAAGTGGTCTCTCTCTTCCATTCAGGGACATTGATTCAATCAGTCCGAAGAGACCTATGAAATGGTCTGTGTGCATGTGGGTTATGAAAACTGAGCTTATCCCGAACCCCGTTTTTGCCCTCATCATCTGTCTCTGAGTTCCCTCACCGCAGTCAAACAGGATCTTTTCACCGCCAAAAGAGATGAAAATTGATGAAGGATTCCTTTCAGTTGTTGGTACAGTGCCAGACGTGCCAAGAAATGTGATCTTAAATTCCATAAAAATTAGCTTTCAAGAACTATTTCAATGTTAACATCCTTGGGAACCTGAATTCTCATTATCTGTCTCAAAGCCCTCTCATCTGCTGCTATGTCAATTAGTCTCTTGTGAATCCTCATCTCCCAGTGATCCCATGTCTCGCTACCCTCTCCATCAGGGCTCTTCCTCGTGGGAACAACAAGTCTCTTTGTTGGCAATGGGATAGGACCGCTGATCTCAACTCCGGTTTTGATGGCAATCTCCTTTATCTGGTTGCATATCCTGTCAAGATCCTGAGGATTCAGTCCAGAAAGCCTGATTCTTGCCTTGTAACCCTTAATTGCCATGAAATCCACCCTAAAAAATTGGGTTAAAAAATTCAGCCTCTCGGAGTGAGTTCGAGAACCATTCCGGCTGCAACTGTCATGCCCATGTCTCTAACTGCAAACCTGCCCATTGGCGGGATGTCTTTCACTTTTTCAATGACCATTGGCCTTGTTGGCTGCAGTTTGACAATTGCTGCATCTCCAGTCTTCAGGAACTGCGGGTTCTCTTCCTTCACCTGTCCTGTTCTTGGGTCGATCTTCTTCTGCAGTTCAACGAACTGGCATGCAACCTGAGCTGTGTGAGCATGTACAACTGGAGTGTATCCGACTGTTATTGCTGTTGGATGCTGCAGAACAACGATCTGGGCTGTGAAGTCCCTTACAACTGTGGGTGGTGAGTCGGGATGACCTGCAACGTCTCCTCTTCTTATGTCGTTCTTGCTCACACCTCTGACGTTAAAGCCAATGTTGTCCCCTGGCTCAGCCTGTGGAATCGCCTCATGATGCATTTCAATGCTCTTTACCTCTCCTGACACGCCTGCGGGATTGAAAATGACCTTGTCTCCAACCTTGAGCACACCGCTCTCAACTCTCCCAACCGGTACTGTTCCAACACCGCTGATTGAGTAAACATCCTGAATAGGAATTCTGAGAGGCTTGTCGGTCAGCTTCTCTGGTGGCTTGAGTGCATCAAGAGCCTCGAATATTGTCGGGCCATTGTACCATGATGTTGCCTCACTTCTGTTAAGGACATTGTCTCCATTGTAAGCTGATACAGGAATGACCGGGGTCTCATCTGGCTTGTAACCAACAAGCTGAATGAGCTTGACAACTGCATCTCTGCACTTCTCGAACTCCTTCTGGTCATAGTTTACTCTGTCCATCTTGTTTATGGCTACAATGAGCTGGTTTATGCCGAGAGTCCTTGCAAGGAATACGTGCTCCTTTGTCTGTGCCTGAACGCAGTCCACAACATCAACAACAAGAATTGCAGCATCAGCCTGAGAAGCTCCGGTAATCATGTTCTTGATGAAATCTCTATGGCCGGGACAGTCGACGATCGTGATCTCGTACTTCTGGGTGTTGAACTTTCTGTGAGCAACATCAATTGTGATACCTCTCTCTCTTTCTTCTTTCAGCCTGTCCATGACCCATGCAAACTCAAATGTTGCCTTACCCTTCTCCTGAGCCTCCTTTCTGTATTTCTCAATTATGTGCTCTGGAATCTCTCCAGCATCGTACAGCAGCCTTCCAATCAGAGTGGACTTTCCGTGGTCCACATGTCCGATCATTGCGACGTTAATATGCTCCTTCTCCTTTGCCATATCTATCCACCTCCTTCTCAGACTTAAAAAATTAGAGGGTTTATAAAACTTTCACCCGATGAAATCTTCAGGCTTTGGTATCTCAAGCTTTAAGCCTTTTCTCTGTCTGACTTCCATAACAAACTGCTCAAACAGATTCTGCGGAACCTGCTCGAATCCTGCAAACTCAACACTCCATATTGCCTTGCCAGATGTTGCTCCTCTTATCGCTCCAGCGAATCCGAACATCTCCTTGACTGGAGCCTTGGCAATTACAGTCACAGCATCACCTTCTGACTCAATTTCAAGTATCTGACCTCTTCTTCCCTGAATCTCTCTTGTCACAGCTCCCATCATTTCCTGTGGGACAGTGATGTAAACCTTCTGCATTGGCTCAAGAAGTGCAGGCCTTGCCTGGAGCATTGCGGCGAATATGGCAGATCTTACAGCAGGAATAACCTGAGCAGGCCCTCTGTGGACTGCATCCTCATGAAGCTTACAGTCCACAAGCTTGACCTTCAGTCCATGAACAGGCTCTCTCGCAACAGGTCCTGCCTGCATTGCCTCCCTGAATCCCTCCAGTATGAGTTCCATGGTTTCATTGAGATACTGAATACCCTTTGTGACATCAACAAATATGTTTCCTTCAAAATACTCCTGAATTCCAGCAGCCTCCTCTCCCGGCAATCCAGCTTCCTGCAAAAGTCTTCTCCTCTCTTTCTTATCCATTCTCATGTCAATTTCGCCTTCCTTGAATCTCCTTATTACCTCCTCAGGGCATGGCTCGACAACAATGTAAAATCTGTTGTGCTTGTTTGGAGACTTTCCTTCAACAGATGGAGAGACTGTAGTTACCGTTTCTCTGAACACAACGATGGGAGGGGATGTGTTTACCTCCAAGCCAAAGTCTCTTCTTATTCTCTCAACCTTGACCTCAAGATGGAGCTCTCCCATTCCGCTTATGAGATGCTCTCCAGTTTCCTCATTCAAGGTAACCTGCAGGGTTGGGTCTTCCTTTGCAAGCTTTCTCAATACCTCAATCAATTTTGGCAGATCTCTCGGGTTCTTTGCCTCTATTGCCATCGTCACAACAGGCTCGCTGTAATGCTTTATGCTCTCAAAAGGCTCCATATCCTCAGAGGTTGAGCATGTTGAGCCTGCAGATGCGTCCTTCAGGCCTACAATTGCAACTATGTTGCCGGCAGGAATCTCATCAACCTCTACCCTCCTTGGTCCCATGAAAAGCCCCACAGTCTGGGCACGATTCTTTGCCTTCTTGTCAAGAATGTGAAGCTCTGTGCCAGCCTTCAAGGTTCCGCTGAAAAGCCTTCCAACAGCGATCTCTCCAGCGTGAGGATCCGTAACAATTTTTGTGATCATGAGGGCAACAGGGCCCTTTGGATCGCAATTGAGCATCGCCTTTCCAACATCAGATTCCAAGTCCCCCCTCCATATTGTGGAGATTCTCCTCTTCTGAGCCTCAATCGGAGATGGGAGATGCCTGATAACCATGTCAAGAACGACCTTGAAGAGGGGACTCTTCTTTGCAAGCTCCTTTGAGTTGTCGGCCTTGAGGTAATCGTACACCTCCTTGAATCCCACCCCTGTCTCCTGCATCGATGGAACACTGACAGCCCAGTTGTACAGGGCGGATCCAAAAGCCACGCTTCCATTTGTCACATCAAGCTTCCATTCCTCATACTTTTGAGGATTGACTGCCTTTATGAATTTGTTTACATCAGAGATGACCTTTACAAACCTCTTCTGCATCTCCTCCGGAGTTACCTCGAGTTCCCTTATAAGCCTGTCAACCTTGTTGACGAAGAGAACGGGCTTGACATTCTCCTTCAGTGCCTGTCTTAAAACCGTCTCTGTCTGTGGCATTATGCCCTCAACAGCATCAACAACAACTATAACCCCATCAACAGCCCTCATCGCCCTTGTAACCTCTCCTCCAAAGTCAACATGTCCGGGAGTATCAATCAGGTTTATCAGATAGTCCTCTCCCTTGTACTCATGAACCATGGAAACGCTGGCTGAGTTGATTGTTATGCCTCTCTCCTGCTCCTGAGAATCAAAATCAAGGTAAAGCTGTCTTCCAGCCAGTTCCTCACTGATCATTCCTGCTCCTGCCAGAAGATTGTCTGAAAGGGTTGTCTTTCCGTGATCTATATGAGCTACAATCCCCATGTTTCTTATCCTGTCAGGCTGGTGCATCAGCTCCTTTATTCTGTCAACCATTTTCTTTGCCCTTGTCATCTCTCATCACCTTGCAGACTTGGCAACTCTCTCAACTTCCTCCTTCTTTGATACTGCATAACTCCTGCTCTCGTTGTTTGCGGCAGCAATAATCTCATCTGCTAAACAGGAGGCTATGCTCCTTTTTGATTTGAATGAAGCCCTTCTTGCTCCCTCAGCAATGTTTCTGAGGGCGATATCAACCCTTCTTGAGCTTGACGTGTCAACAGATTTTGGAACTGCAATACCTCCGTACTTGAGCCTCACAACCTCCTCCCTTGGTCCCGCGTTTATTATGGCATCAACAAGAACCTGAATGGGATTTTTCTTTGTCTTCTTTTCAATTATCTCAAATGCCTCCTTGACAATGCTGTAGGCAAGCATCTTCTTGCCTGTGTTATGTTCCTTCCTCATCACCTTGTTTATCAGCCTCTCAACAATGAACACATTTCTTTTTCCAAATGGGGTGTTTGCATGCCTTCCATGTGTGTGGGGAACAACCCTCGGATTGAGATTTATGTAATTTTTAAGGGCAGGATCACTAACCTCAACCTCACTTGCATCATACCTTCCAAATACAAGCAAGTCCTCCTTTGCAAGCCCGTATTTCATTGGATCACCTCAGTCTCTTTTCCTTCTTGCCCTTCCAGAGCTCTTTAAGGCTTGTATTGTTAACCTTAACAACCTTGTATCTAACTCCAGGAATGTCTCCCATGCTCCTTCCCATTCTCCCCCCAATGCCCTCTATTATCACTTCATCGTGCTCGTCAATGAAATTGATTGCACCATCTCCTGGCGTGAAAGCCGTTACCTGCTTTCCGTTCTTTATGAGCTGAACTCTGACAGCCTTTCTGATTGCTGAATTGGGCTGTCTTGCCTCTATTCCCAGCTTCTCAAGCACTATCCCCCTTGCCTGCGGTGCTCCCTCAAGGGGATCGGCCTTTACCTTGAGATCAAGCACTCTCCTCACAAATCTCTTGTCACTCCACCTGAACTTCTTTCTGTTCTCCATGAGCTTTCTTGCAGCAAATAGACCTTTACCCATTCCCTATCACCTCATTTAACTATTACATCCTCGATATCGTGATGTCTTCTCACAAGCTCCTTGACTTTGTTTATATTTTTTCCGCCCTTCCCGATAACAAGCCCTTTGTACTGGGCAGGAGCCTGAACATAGGCCACTCTCTTATCATCTCTATCAACAATGTTCACCTTAACCTTGATTGGCCTGAAAAGATTCTGAATGAACTCGACAGGTTCATCACTGTGCTCAAGAATCTCCACCCTTTTACCGATTATCTCTCTTGCCTTTTCAACATTGATGCCACCCTTTCCAATGGCAACACCCATGTCACCCTTCCTGACGAGAAAAACCACCTTATCATCATAGATCAGACAGTCCTTGACATTTGCTCCTGTTAGGCTTTCAAAAAGAGCGATGTATCTAATACTCTCAGTGGAAAGCTTAACTCCCATGCTATCCCCTCAAAAATATTTGAAATAAAATTTCAGCCTTCATTCAGCGTTAAGAATTTCTGATTCACCCTCATTCACTATTGCAAGTGCTGCAACACTGAATGGCTTTCCGCATATTGCCCCGAGCTCCATGTTTGTTCCACTGAATGTTACCGTCTTCACATCATATCTCTTTATGATCTCCAGAACCTCTTCCGGACAGTTCTTTGCCACTATAACCATTTTCGCCTTTCCATCTTTCAGGGCTTTAATTGTCCTCTTACTGCCAATATAAACTTCTCCAGTTCTCATAGCTCTTCTAAGAGCCTTGTTCAGATCCACCTTCATTTATCTCCCCCCGTGAACAGCTTTACTCTCAACTCAACATCTCCCGTCCCAAGCTTTATGGGCTGACCGACAATTATGTTCTCGGTTATTCCATTCAACCTGTCAAACTCTCCCTTAACCGCCGCATCGAGCAAATTGTTTACGGTCATCTCAAATGCGGCTCTTGCAAGTATGCTCTGCTTTTCTCCAGCAATTCCGTGCCTTCCAATCTGCTTTAATTCACCATCTGCAGTCATAACATCTGCCACAAGCATTATATGCCTCCTGTCCACCTCAAGACCCTGCTCCTCTAAGGTTGAAATTGCCTCATTTATCACAGCATTTCTTGCTGCTTCAATTCCAAGCACCTCATATATCTCATATATATTATTTGTGACCGTTCTTGTGAAGTCAACTCCCTTCTCTTTCATAACCCTCTTGAAGTTTGAGCCTTCTGTGTAAAGTACGTACTCATCTCCCTCCCTTCTGATAATGACCCTCCTTATTTCCTTTATTCCCGAGACCACAAGCCTTCTGAGCCTGTCAAATGTATCCATCAGCTTCTTGTATGAGGGCTCTTCTATCTGTATCACAAACTCTCCATTCTGTTCCTCAACCTCAATCTTCAGGCTTTTCTCTATCTTCTTTTTCAGCTTCTCCCTGTCAAGACTCTTTCTCTCCAGAGCTTTTTCATCAGGTCTTACGATAACCCTCATGTACCTGAGATCCGTTACAATCTCGGCAATATCTGTGATATATGTCGCCTCAAGCCTGTTTGCAATTTCCCTCGCCTTTTCCCTGTCCTTTGCATATTCAGGTAAGAGCTTGATGGTCATCATGGGAGTTGATGGGTTCTTTCTCACATCCAGAATCTCTATGAGTCTCGGCAAGCCAAGAGTTACGTTTATTTCAGCAACCCCAGCGTAGTGGAACGTTCTCATGGTCATCTGGGTTCCGGGCTCGCCAATGGACTGGGCGGCAACTATTCCTGCAGCCTCCCCAGGTTCAACAAGGTTTCTTAAATAGGCTTCATGACACCTCTCTATAACCTTTCTTGCTGTCTCCTCATCTGCCTGAATCCTTTCAAGCTCATCTGCAATGCTCTTTTTCAGATATTCAGGAAACGGATAATCATGCATGATTTCCATGTACTTCTCTCTCATCTCAATCACTCCCCACAACCTCCTTGATTATCCTGACCACGTCAACTGGCTTTCCTCTGTAGCTCTTCATCGGATCAACACCATCCTGTCCGTATCTGAATTGAATCAGCAATCCACTTGTCTGCTCCTTTACTGTTCCATCGTAATCAACCTTCAGATCCTGAAGGGCATTTATGAGTCTTCTCTGCAGGTATCCAGACTGGGACGTTCTGACGGCTGTGTCAACAAGACCCTCCCTTCCACCGACTGCATGGAAGAAAAACTCTATCGGGTTGAGGCCATCCTTGTAGCTGCTCTTCACAAAACCCCTTGCCTCAGGCCCGAGATCGCCTGGCTTGAAGTGAGAGAGAGTTCTGTTTGTGTATGTGTAACCTCTCCTTATCCTCTCACCTCTCACAGACTGCTGGCCTATGCATGCAGCCATCTGGGTTAGGTTGAGCATCGAACCTCTCGCACCGCTTACCGCCATTATAACCGCTGCATTGTCCATTCCGAGATACTTCCCTGCTATCTTTCCGGCCATGTCTCTTGCCCTTCCAAGCTCCTGCATTATCTTCATCTCAAGTGTTTCCTCTATGCTCCTTCCCGGCATTGGCTCAAGATTTCCCTGCTTGTAAGCCTCAATCAGCTTCCAGGCTCTTTCCTCAGCCTCCAGTATCACCTGCTCAATCTGCTCCCTTGCCTCCTTGGGTATGTCAACATCATCAATGCCAACCGTAAAGCCTGTGTACATTATGGCCTTGATTGCAAGCTTGGTCATGTTATCAATAAACTTCCTTGTTTCCTCATTTCCGTATTTTCTTATTATCTCGTCAATTATTATACCCTTGAAAGCACCGACAGCCTTCTCGTCTATCGTTCCCGTGACAAGTTCTCCATTCTTTATGAAAACATAGGCATCATTTTCACAGTCAACTCCCTTGCACTCCTTGCATCCCTGACATATCTCGGCCTTGAATTCTATGGTTATATCCGGCAGAATCATGCTGAATATCTGCTTCCCGCTCCACTTCCCATCATGCTTTGGCTCTGGAAGCTTCACCACATCAAGAGGTCTTATGATCTCCATCACCTCAGCCTTGCTGAAGAGCTTCTCACCCCTTGTGAGCAGATAAAGGCCTGAGATGTGATCGTGGATTCCTCCTATAATCGGGCCTCCAAATCTCGGCGAGAGAATGTGCTCCTGCACAGCCATGAGAATCTTGGCCTCAGCCTGAGCTTCAAGGCTTTGAGGAACGTGAAGGTTCATCTCATCTCCATCAAAATCAGCGTTGTATGGGGGACATACTGCTGGGTTCAATCTGAAGGTCTTGTATGGCAGAACCCTGACATAGTGAGCCATTATGCTCATTCTGTGCAGTGACGGCTGTCTGTTGAAAAGGACTATGTCTCCATCCATCAGCTGTCTTTCAACAATCCATCCAGGTTCAAGCTTTTCCGCAAGCTCCTCTCTGTTTGTCTCAATAACCCTGATTCTTCTACCATCCTCCCTTATGACATAATTTGCCCTTGGGTGATCATCTCTCAGAATGAACTCTCTTGCCTCCTCAATGTTTTTCTCCGTTACAAATATCGGAACAGTGAGCTCCTCAGCAATCTCCTGTGGAACTCCAACCTCATTTATGCTGAGATTTGGATCCGGACTTATGACTGTCCTTGCTGAGAAATTAACTCTCTTACCTGAAAGGCTCCCTCTGAATCTTCCTTCCTTACCCTTCAATCTCTGAGCCAAGGTTTTTAAAGGCCTTCCACTTCTGTGTCTTGCCGGTGGAATTCCAGAAACCTCATTGTCAAGATAGGTAGTCACATGATACTGCAACAGTTCCCAGAGATCTTCAAGGATGAGCTGGGGAGCTCCAGCCTCCTTATTCTCCATGAACCTCTGATTTATCCTTATTATATCAACCAGCTTGTGCGTGAGATCATCCTCACTTCTCTGCCCTGTCTCAAGAATGATCGAGGGTCTTACAGTAACCGGAGGTACCGGCAGAACTGTTAGAACCATCCATTCAGGTCTGACAGCATGGGGATCCATTCCAAAGGCAGGTAAGTCTTCGTCTGCTATCTTCTCAAGTCTTTCTCTCACATCCTTAGGTGTTAATCTGTGCTCGTTTTCGTAGTAGAATGTGGGCTTCTCAAATTTAACCTCCATCTGGTCAGCACCGCAGTGAGGGCATTTCTTGACCCCTTTTGTTACCCTGAAAACCTCTTTAACTATGTCCTCATAATCCTGACCGAGCTTCTTTCTTTCCTCAATTCTCTGGATAAATTTGTCCCTCTTTTCATTCTTCATCAGAATTCTTCCACACTCACTGTTACTGCACGTTGCATTCAGCAATCTTGCTATGAGCTTCGCATATCCGACATGAATGACAGGAGCTGCAAGCTCTATATGCCCGAAGTGTCCTGGACATTCACCTGCCTTTCCACCGCATGTCCTGCATTTAAGGCCAGGATCAATAACACCAAGTCTCGGATCCATCAGTCCGAATTCGATTGGAAAACCATCGTCATCATAGGTTTCTGGAGTGATGATTTTGACCACACTCATTTTTCTAATTTCCCGAGGGCTCAAAACCTCGAATCTTATGCCAGCGATTCTTTTTGGAATCATAAACTCACCTCATGCCTTATCCCCAAGAACAAGTCTTGGAACGACAAACATTGACTTCATCTCGTCCAAAAGAAGTTTGAAGGCATAGCTCATCTCTATCTTGTGAATGTCACTGTCATCATCACATATTGTGCAGTATGGTATTCTTCTCCTGAAATCGTAATTTGCAACATGCCCGCATTTATTGCAGACCCACACCTCAACCTTGTCTGACTCATCAAGCAATCTGTCCTTCAGAAGCAGTGCAGCACCATGGCCGATGAGAACATCCCTCTCCATCTCTCCAAACCTCAACCCGCCTTTTCTTGCCCTTCCCTCTGTGGGCTGTCTTGTAAGAATCTGCACAGGTCCTCTGCTTCTTGCATGGATCTTGCTTGAAACCATGTGGTACAGCTTCTGATAGTAGATGACCCCAACGAATATGTCTGCAACGATCTTCTTACCCGTTATGCCATCGTACATGACCTCCTTCCCAGTGTGAGAAAACCCGTACTTTATGAGAGTTTCTCTAAGATCGTCTTCCTTCTCTCCATGAAATGGTGTTCCATCAATCCTTCTTGCCTCCAGACTTCCAACCTTCCCGCCTATCATTTCAAGCACATGTCCCACAGTCATTCTCGATGGAATTGCATGGGGATTTATTATCATGTCAGGCACAATTCCGGACTCGCTGAAGGGCATATTCTCTTCGGGAACTATAAGCCCGATAACCCCCTTCTGCCCGTGCCTTGACGCAAATTTGTCTCCAAGCTCTGGTATGCGCTGATCCCTGACCCTTACCTTTGCAAGCTTCTGTCCGTTCTCAGATAAGGTTAGGAACACCGCATCAACTATGCCCTTCTCATTGCTTCTCATTGTTATTGACGTCTCCCTTCTCTTCTGGGGAGATATGCCAAGCTCTGTTGGCTCTTCAAGAAATCTTGGAGGTGAGGTCTTGCCTATGAGAACATCATCCGGCCCGACTTCAGTTTCAGGAAAAACGAGACCATCCTCATCAAGGTGAATGTATGCCTCGGCCCCTCTATAACCATTGACATCAGATGGAGGAATCTCAAATTTGTCTTCCTGTCCTCCTGGATACTTCATCTCCTCACTCTCATAGGTTCTGAAGAAGTGTGACCTTCCAAGCCCCCTTTCAATGCTTGCCTTGTTGAAAATCAGTGCATCCTCAATGTTGTAACCCTCATAGCTTATAACGGCAACAACAAAATTCTGGCCGGCTGGCCTTTCATCGTACTTGATTTCCATCTGGGTGTCTGTGACAACAATTGGCTTCTGGGGATAGTGGAGTAAATGACCTCTCGTATCAGCCCTGAATTTCAGGTTTGAGTACGGCAATCCAAGGCTCTGCTTTATCATTGCAGCTCCCATTGTATTTCTGGGACTTGCGTTGTGTTCCGGATATGGCAGGCTCCCTGTGCATATTCCAACAATTAACGCGGGATCAAGCTCAAGGTGTGTGTGCTCCTCAGTAAGCTCACCCTCACTTATGGCAACGTAGGCATTTTCTTCCTCTTCAGCATCCAAGTACTCTATCTTACCCTGTCTGACAAGATCATCAAACTCAATCTCACCTTTTTTCAGCTTCTCTATGTCTGATTCTGTAACAAGGGGCTTGCCGTTTTTCACAACAATCAACGGTCTTCTTGCCCTTCCAGCATCTGTGTTAATTCTCACCTCATTTGAATCTGCATAAAAAACAACGTTAACCTGATTGCTTATCTTTCCCTTCCTTCTCATCCCCCTTATGGTTTCTGCAAGTTTCCCCCCATCATCAACAAAACCCACAAGGGCACCATTAACATAAACCCTGCATTTTCTCATTCAATCACCCCTTGATTGGTTCAATTCCGAGCCCAAGGAGAATTCTCCGCACCTCATCCTCATCCGTTCCAACACTGACCTCAGCGTATTCAGCAAAATTCTTCACAAGTCCGCAGTTTGGACCTTCTGGAGTTTCGCTTGGACATATTCTACCAAACTGTGTGGGATGGAGGTCTCTTGCCTCAAAATGGGGCTGTGATCTCGATAATGGCGAAATTACTCTCCTGAGCTGTGAAAGAATGCTGATGTAGTTGTGCCTGTCTATGAGCTGTGAAACTCCAGTTCTTCCACCAACCCAGTTTCCTGTTGCCATGGGATGCATGATCCTGTCTGTGAGCACATCAGCCCTCACAGCAGTTGACATTTTCATCGATCTCCCCCTAACCTTTGCCCTCTCAAGCTGATATTTGACATCCTTTATAAGCCTGAGAAAAGCAACCCTGAATATCTCTTCCATGAGATCTCCAGCAAGCTTCAGCCTCTTGTTTGCGTAATGGTCTTTATCATCCTCACCTCTGTAGCCCAGATAGAACTCAAGAACTGCTTCAGCCATCCTTGCAAGGAAAAATGCCTTTGCTTTTCTTGCCTCCTTCTCAATGCCTATATGAGGCAGGAAGTACTGATCAATAACCTGCTCTGCTCTCTGCAATCTGTATTCCCTGCTCTGTCCCGGAGCAACTCTCTTGCCTATGAAGTCTATTGCCTCATCATGACTTTCAACCTCAGCAACTTCGACATTCTCAAGCATGAACTTCATTATCTCAGGATCGTTGCTCACCATCTCAACTATCTCCTGATCGCTTTCCACTCCAAGAGCCCTCATCATAACAACAAACTGTATTGGTTTTGGTATCTGGGGAAACGTAACCTCAAGAATGTTGTTCTTGTTTCTCTCAACAACAATCAATGCTCGATAACCGCTTCTCTGGCTGAAGCACTTTGCCATCTCGATTGATTCTCCATATCTCTCCTCCCTTTCAAGCAGAATCTTGTTTGGAGCTAAATCCTCAAGAGTCATCAGTGCCCTTTCTGTACCATTTATTATGAAATATCCACCCGGATCCAGGGGGTCCTCGCCAACAGTAACCGGATCGACGTTGTTGAGGTTACATATCTTTGATTTCACCATTACGGGAAGCATCCCAATTCTTACCCACTCTTCCTCAAGCTCCTTTCCCTCATCAACTACCTGACACTGCAGATAAAGGGGAGCTGCGTAGGTGAGATTTCTGAGCCTTGCGATTGAAGGATACAAGACTGTATCTGTTCCATCCGCCTCCCTCATCACAGGTCTTCCAACCTCTATCTTGCCCAGCTTCACGTATGTGTTCTCGATGTCGAGCTCTATGACTTCCTGTTCGTTTATCACCCTCTGCAACCCCTCATCAATGAATCTGTTGTATGAATCGATCTGATGTTTCACAAGCCTCTCGTGAGTAAAATAGAATCTGGCAAGAATTCTGCTATCTATCATTCATACCACCCTCTAAACCCAAAATTTCCATCCTCTCCTGACATAACAAACCCAAAACTCATACCACAAGCCTGTATGCAACATTCTTACCCGTAAACTCATCATCTCTTATGATCCTTACAATGTCACCTTTTTTGGCTCCGATCTCCTTTGCTATCGGATCATCTGCCTTTATCTTTGGAAGATCCTCTCTGCTCACTCCAAGCGCCTCCAAAAGCTCCTTTGCCTCTTCCTCTGACAGAACCTCATGCTTCGGAACCAGAATGTGATCCTGCAGCTTTATTTTCATATCCATCCTCCTTAAAGGGATAGTACGGGCTCGACGGGATTTGAACCCGCGACCGACGGGTTAAAAGCCCGTCGCTCTACCTGGCTGAGCTACGAGCCCTCTTCACTTCTCCAGCTCTACACGATTTAAATTTTTTTCGTGAAGTAGACTGGATTTGCTGAATGGATTATTAAATTTTTGGTAGCTAAAAACAAAAAATAGAGTGAATCATCAGGATTTCAGAGAATTCAAAAACTCATCAGCCTCAACTGCCGGAAGCGTGATTGTTCTTATCGTCCCTCTGCTTGCCAGTTCAACCATGGCCTTCATGACATCTATGTTGCTCTCAGCCTCAACTATGTTGACAAAATCATATTCCCCGAAAACAACGTACTGCTGAATGACTCTGACTCCCATTCTTTCAAGCTCCTCATTAACCTCCTTAACCCTCTCAGGGTTCTTTTTCAGTGTCTTTGCACCATCATCTGTCAGTTTTGACAGAATTACATACACTCCCATCTACATCACCAACTTAGATTATGATGATGGAACTGTAAATATTTTTCGTTACAGCTTGGAAAAAATAGAGGTTTTGTCTGAAGGAGTTTTAACGTTTCAGTCCCATTCTCTCTCCCTCAGAACTCTTCTCAGGATTTTCCCAACAGGGCTCTTCGGCATTTCATCCAGAAACTCGATCTTTCTCGGGGCTTTAAAGGGTGCAAGCCTTTCCTTGCAGAATTTTATGAGCTCCTCCTGACTGATCTTTTCCCTGTACTCATCTCTGAGAACAACAAACGCTTTCGGAACTTCCCCCTTCTCGGGGTCCGGAGAGGATACAACAGCAACCTCCATCACTGCCGGGTGCTCGTACAGAACATTCTCAACCTCATCTGGCCAAACCTTGTATCCGGCAACATTGATCAGATCCTTTTTCCTGTCAACAAAGTAAAACAGCCCGTTTTCATCCATATAGCCGAGATCGCCTGTGTAAAGCCATCCATCCTTCAATACCTCTCTCGTCTCCTCTGGCTTGTTCCAGTACCCCTTCATAACCTGAGGCCCCCTTCCAACAAGCTCCCCAACCTTCCCCGGGGGCAAATCCTCTCCGGAATCGATGTCCACGACCTTCACAATCGTGTCAGGCATTGGGACGCCTATGAGCTTGTCTCCACTCATGCCGAGAGGTGTGCAGGTCAGGCATGGAGCAGCCTCAGTCAAACCCCAAGCCTCGATTATGTCCGCTCCTGTGACCTCCTTCCATCTCCTCCTCACCTCAGGTGGCAGAGCAGCAGCTGCACTGAAGCAGGTTCTCATTTTTGAAAAATCAGCCTTTTTAACATCTGGATGGTTCAGAAGCGCTATGTATGCAGTTGGAACTCCATAGAATATTGTCGGACTGTATCTGTTAACATATTCAAGCACCATCACCGGATCGAATCTCTCCATCAGAACTATTGTGCCAGCAACGAGAATCATCGTGTTCATGCACCAGTTCATCCCGTAAATGTGAGAGACCGGCAGGAAGATTATGGCAGTCTCCTCCCCGTCCCTGAACTCAAACCATCTCGATTCCTGAGTTTGATCAACTATCAGGTTGTAATGGGTCAGCATCGCTCCCTTCGGTGTTCCGGTTGTTCCACCTGTGTACTGCAGAACAGCCAGATCCTCCTTTGGGTCTATCCTGATATCCAGAATCTCTGCTTTTCTTTCAGAAAGCAGCTTTGCCATGCTGTTCTCTGGGGAGTCAGAGTCAAGGTTCATCTTTGACAGGGCCTCGTTTCTGGATGTGACTATAACATGCTCCAGCTCTGTTTCATCCTTAACTGCATCCACAACTGGCAAGAGCTCATCTAAGGTTACAACTGCCCTTGCTCCTGAATCTCTGAGCATGTAGCCCATCTCCTTCTCCCTGTATGCCGCGTTGCATGCAACCGCAATGCAACCGCTTGCAAGAATGCCGTAATACGCTATGACGAACTGAGGAATGTTCGGAAGGTAAATCGCAACCCTGTCTCCCTTCTTCAACCCCATGTCAGCAAGAGCATTTGCCATTTTAAGCGAGAGGTTCCAGAGCTCGGAATATATGTAGGTTACCTCGTTGTAAATTACCCCGGCCCTTTCAGGAAATTTCTCTGCGGATATCCTAAGATTCTCAAAAACGGGCCTCTCAGGGTATTCAAGGGAAAATGAAATGTGTTCAGGATAAAACTTTACCCATGGCTTGTCAGACAATCAGTCACCTCCATCAAACCCTCCACCACGGTGCCTTTTTCAGATCTCCCGTTTTCACATTGTCAGGCCAGAGTATTGTTGCCTCCCCACCGTACCATTCGCCTATGACACCCGTAAGCAATCCCTCACCCCACTTTGCCTGATGTCCATCATCGAATTCGTAGTATCCAGCGACCCCTTCAAACTTGTTGTTTTCAAGAGTGTTTCTTATCTTATCGTAATCCAGATCGCCTGCCTTGTTAACTGCCTGAGCGAATACTGTGAGCCCATCATAGCTCCTCACATCTTCATACCCTGTTGGAGCATAGCCGTAAGCTTCCTTGTATCTCCTGTAGAAGTCCTGAGTTTTTCCTGTAAACGGAACGTCCCAGCACCAGCTCATGAAGCAGACGTAGTTTCCTTTCTCCCCCATCTCCTTGACAACATCCTCAAATGTCAGAACTCCTGCAGTTGCTATGAACGGAACAGGGATTTTGGCATCATAGTACTGCTTGGCAAATGGAACTCCTTCTGCTGAAACCGTGCTTGAAACGACAACATCGGGATCTTTGCTCTTGATATCTGCTATGATTGAGCTGAATTCCTGTGTTCCTCTTGGAACAAATGAGCTCCCAACCTTTTCAACACCCTTGTCCTTCAGAAAATTCTCAAAGACCTTGTCTAATGCCTTGGACCATATCGCTTCCTGCCCGACATAGTAGTAAGTTTTAGCTCCAACTATGTCCGTGACAAACGGTGCCGTATTCAGTGTGAAGTGAGTGACATCTGCTCCGGTTCTGAACATGTACCTGTACCTCTCGGGATCATCCCTGACAAGCTGTGGAATTTTCGGAGAGGCTGCAACTGTAACCATGAGCGGAATACCGTAATCCGCAACTACATCTGCTATTGCCAGCCCAACACCACTGGTGTAAACTCCAACGAGAGCAAACACCTTGTCCTCCTCCACAAGCTTCTTAACACCAGTAACTCCCTTTTCTGCATTTCCGGCAGTGTCATAATAGACTATCTCCACCGGTCTTCCAAGTATTCCTCCAGCTTTGTTTATGTCCTCCTTTGCAAGCTCGAAGGCATTTTTCATTCTGTTTCCACCCTCTGATGAGGGTCCTGAAAGCGGTACAAGAGCTCCAAGTTTGATGGGTTTTTTCTCCTCTTCCTTCTGCGCACAACCGAGAATTGAGCTGCCCGCCATAAGAGATGCTGCGCCAACTGCAACTCCCTTCATAAAGCTCCTTCTTGTCAGACCTCTCTCAAGAATTGGCACCATTTCACCTCCAAAAATATTTTATGATTAATTATTGAATACCCCTCATTTATATGTTTTGTGTCTCCATACACCTTTTCAGAATTCCGGGAAAGCCTGTGCCCGATTCAGAGTCCAAGATATGTTACCTTTACGTAATCATTCTCCATGAGCTCTCTTCCCCTGCCCTCTATTTTCATCCTTCCAGTCTCCATAACGTAAGCTCTGTCAGACATTGGCAAAACCAGACTTGCATCCTGCTCTGATATTAGAATCGTCACACTTCTCTCCTTTTTGATCTCCTCTATAGCCTCAAATATCCTCTCCTTCATTAACGGAGCGAGCCCGACAGATGGCTCATCCATCATCAGAAGCTTTGGGTCAGCCATCAGTGCTCTGGCTATGGCAAGCATCTGCTGCTCTCCTCCACTCAATGTTCCTGCCTTCTGATTTTTCCTTTCCTTCAAAACTGGAAACATCTCAAAGACGAATTTCAGATCCTCTTCTATCCCAGCTCTGTCCTTTCTCAGATATGCGCCCAGTTCAAGGTTCTCCATGACACTCATTCTGTACCCGAGCCTTCTTCTCTCAGGGCAGTGGGCTATACCAAGTCTAGCAACCTCATGTGGTGGTAAATCGCTTATTCTTACCCCTTCAAATAGTATCTCCCCCGATGTTGGTCTTATAACCGAGGAAATCGTTTTGAAGAGAGTTGTCTTTCCAGCCCCGTTTGGGCCTATGACGGCAACAAACTCCCCTTCATCCACCTCGAGGCTCACACTGTCAACTGCCAGTGCCTTTCCATAATGAACCGTGACACTTTTAACCTGAAGCAAACTCCAACCCCCTTTTCCCAAGATATGCCTCAATCACCTGTCTGTCCATACACACCTGCTGTGGTGTGCCATCAGCAATTATCTTGCCGTAATTGAGTACAATTATCCTCTCAGATAGAGCCATACATGCCTTCAGAACATGTTCAATCAGTATGACTGTTATTCCATCCTCGTGAATGCTCTTTATAACTTCCTGTAGGGATTCCACCTCTTCTCCTGTCAGTCCTGAAAATGGTTCATCAAGAAGAAGGAGTTCAGGCTTTGTTGCTAAAGCTCTTGCAATCTCAAGCTTCTTAACCTCTCCATGAGGAAGATTCTCTGCAAGAGTATCTTTTCTGTGAGCAAGATTAACCTTCTCGAGAACTTCCATCGCAAAATCTCTCTCATGCTCCCTTATTTTACCATGCTTTCTTGCAATTAGGGCTGAAATGACAACGTTCTCTATTGCTGTGAACTTCTTGAACGGTTTTGTAACCTGAAAGGTTCTTGCAATCCCTATCTTCACCCTGTCATGGGGCTTCATTCCTGTTATATCTTTTCCCCTGAAGTGAATCCTTCCTGATGTCGGTTTCAGAAAGCCCGTTATGAGGTTGAAGAGGGTTGTCTTTCCGGCACCATTCGGGCCTATTATCCCCAGAAACTCCCCCCTATCAACCTGAAATGTAACCTCATCAACAGCCTTTAACCCCCTGAAGTGCTTGCTCAGATTATCAACCTGAAGAAATGGTACATCACTCACCTTCTTCACCTCCAGTTCCCCTTTCAGCCTTTATTTTTTCTCTCAGGCTCATGAGACCTCCAGGCAGAAACAGGACAAAGGCAACTATTATCAGGTTGTATATCAGAATTCTGTAGTCTGCGAGCCATGAAAATCCCTCAAAGAGTATTGTCAGAATGTATGCACCAATGGCAGGTCCGATTACAGTTCCGATTCCTCCAATCAGCGAGAATGTTATTGCAGATGCTGAGAGCTCGAGGGTCACAACATCAACCGTGACAATTCTCATGTACTGAGCATAAAAAGCGCCCGCAATCCCGCCGAATACGCCGCTTAGTATGAATGCAAGAAGCTTGTACTTTGTTGTGTTGATTCCGCATGCCATTGCAGCATCCTCATCCTCCTTTATTGCCTTCAAAATGAGTCCCGTTTCGGAGTTTGCAATTCTGTACAGAATGAGAACAGAGACAATCATCAGCACCAGAGAGAGGTAGTAGTTGGGAACGGAGCCAACAACGAAGGTTCTGACTCCCCTGACACCCTCTTCACCGCCACTCAGCCATATCATGGCACTGCTTGCAAGAAGAAAGAGAATCCAGGAGAATGAAAAGGTTGTTATTGCAAGATACGGTCCTCGAAGCCTGAGACAGGGTATGCCGACAATGAGGCTGAGAAGGAATGCTGAGAAAACACCCACCACAACAGACAGAATCAGTGGGAAATTCAGCATGGTGTTTGTTATTGCCACAGTGTACGCACTGAGCCCGAAAAACATCGCATGCCCCAAATTTAGCTGCCCGGTGTATCCTGTCAGAATGTCCCAGCTCGCAGCATATATCACAAAGATGTGGGCGAGAATGAGAACATGGAGTATGTATATGCTCGGAACCGCAAGTGGAATTATGGACGCTGCTATCAGGTAAACCAGCACTGCCAAAAGCTTTCTGTTCAGAAAAGTGATGCTTGAAAGCTTTCCTGCCATCATCTATCACTCCTCCTCTCCGAACAATCCTGTTGGCTTCACCGAAATTATCAGGATGAGCAGTATGAAAGGCACAACCGTTTTCCACGTTGGAGAGATGTAGTAGCCTGTAAGCACTTCAGCAACTCCGAAAATTATCCCTGTAAGCACGGTTCCGGGTATGCTGCCCATTCCGCCAAAAATAACTATTGCAAATGCCTTCAGCAGTGGATCCCAGCCCATCGATGGATAGAGGAGGTATATCGGACTCAGCAGGGCTGCTGCAGATGCTGCAAGCATGGCTCCGAATCCAAACGAAAACATCTGAACCTTCTCAACATTTATTCCCAGAATTCCTGCAACCTCCTCATCCTCGGCAACCATCCTCATTGCTTTCCCGATTTTCGTGAATCTCAGAACAGCAAATAGCAGTGCAACAATCGCAATTGCTATTGCAAAGGAGAGAACCCTCTGGACATCAACAGATCCTCCGGGAATGTTAACAGTGCCGCTGAGATAGGGCGGGATGTTTCTGTATCTGGGCCCGAATGCGAACTTTACGATCTCCTCAATTACAAACGCGGCAGCAAATGTCAGTATCAGCACATTAAGCTCTTCTTTCCTTATGGGTTTTATGAGCAGTCTCTCATACACAACACCTATTGCAAAAACCAGTGCTGCGGAGAGGATGAAAGAGGTGAGGTAGTTGAATCCAAGCATTATTGAGAACAGAAATGTGAAATATGCTCCCAGCATATAAAATGCACCATGAGAAACATTTATAACCCTCATCACCCCCAGGACAATCGTCAGACCGAGAGCGGCAAGAGCATACAGCCCACCAATGAGAACACCATTAACTGTGAGGCTCAGGAGGGTTTCAATCATTGAAAATCATTGAAAAAATCAGCATATTTAATCATTTCGGTGTGTGATTGATTAACAGGGTCATAGGCCTCTCTGGGGTGGAGATTAACGAGCACTTTATAAAATTTCCAGCAAAGTTTTTTCAGGAGATTCGGTTCCGGTGGTTGGGATGGACTTCAGGAAGATCCATGTTGTGAAAAGAGACGGGAGAGTGGAGGAGTTTGACCCTAAAAAGGTCAGGAAAACCATACTCAGAGCGGGCCTCGACTCAGGAACAGCATCCCGGATAATAAAGAGACTGGAGAAAATGGTCTATGATGGAATAACCACGGATGAGATACTTCAGATTGTTCTTGACATGCTCGGAAAGGCAAGAGGGGCGGGAGGTAAAAGGTATGATCTCAAGGGATCTCTTTACAGACTTGGGCCGGATGGATTCGAGTTTGAGAGGTTCGTTGCCAGACTTCTTGAGGAACATGGATTCATGGTTGAGACAAACAGAATCGTGCAGGGAAGATGTGTTGAGCATGAGATCGATGCTGTTGCTGAAAAGGGAAGAAAGAGATATCTTGTTGAATGCAAGTTCCACGGCATTCCTGTATACACAGGACTGAAGGAGGCTGTGTACACCTACGCCCGGTTTCTTGACACGACCATCTTTGATGGTGTCTGGCTGATAACAAACACCAAGTTCTCAGAGGAGGCAAAGAGATATGCAAAATGTCAGGGAATGAGACTGACAGGCTGGAACTATCCTGAAGGAGAGGGAATAGAATACATGCTGACATCAAAAGCTTTGTATCCCGTCACACTTCTGGATGCTGAGAAAACCCTGATAGACAGGCTTGTGATGTCCGGCTATGTTTTTTGCAGGGATGTTGCTGCATGTGGCATTGACGGGCTTGTTGGGATTGGTCTGAAAAGGGGGGAGGCCGAAAGGATCTTTTCTGATGCGAAGAGCATAATTTCCCTGAACCCATCAGTATGAAAATCCATTACCCCTTGCTTGAGGCAGGATTGTGTAAAGCTGTTGCACGAACATCAGCATCAAGAGGGTTGCTTCAGGCCCGTATAATAGGAAAACAGCCAAAAGGCCTGGAAAGTCTGATAGCTGACCGGATTTTAATGAAGAAACTAAAAAAACCGTTGTGGCAAGAAATATAAAAATGCTCCGGCCGGGATTTGAACCCGGGTCACGGGATCGAGAGTCCCGTATGATTGGCCGGGCTACACCACCGGAGCTCAATTCTGGAATTCCAATGCAGTTTATAACGTTTTTGATGGGTGAATCCAGCATCCGGATCTGGAATTGAAGGGATAAAAAGAGTCCTTTTCTTCATTTTTTATCAGGAAGAAAACAGTAAAATTTTTAAAATTAATTGAATTTGTATGTTATCGTATGTCAAATGGAAACGGTAGAAAAAGGAACAGTGGAGAATATTTCACAATATCTGAGCTTGCAGAACAGCTTGACATAAGCACGAGAACAATAAGATATTATGAGGAAATCGGACTTCTCAGCCCTCAGAGAACCCCTGGAAATCACAGAATTTTCACAAAGAAGGACAGAGCAAGGCTGAAAATAATTCTGAGAGGAAAGAGACTTGGTTTTACTTTGGATGAAATAAGACAGATTCTCGAGATGTACGAGGTCAAGGGAGAGCCGGAGCAGATAAAACTCACACTTAAGCTTGCCCATGAAAAGCTTGGAGAGGTGAATGAGAAGCTCGAGGATTTGAAGATACTGAGAGCAGAGCTTGAAAACCTCATAAGAAAGCTTAACAGAAGGCTTGCTGAGCTTGAGGCTGAAATGGATATTCAGAAGCAGGAAGCGGAGTCAGACTGATATTTTAGAGAGAATCGCCCCATAAATTCACTGAATTAAACTTTTAAGTTTTTAAGATTAATTTATTAATCCTCAGACGTTCTGTTTGTCTGATGAGGGTGTGGGTGGGCATTGACGACACCGATTCACGGGATGGAATGTGCACAACATATCTTGCGAAGGTGCTCATGGAGAAAATCGAGAAAGAGGGGTTCAGCATTCTTGGTCTTCCAAGACTCATAAGGCTCAACCCCAACATTCCGTTCAAAACAAGAGGGAATGGAGCAGTTTCATTTCTTGTTGAAAGTGAAAGCTTGCCTGAGCTTGTCGAGATCACGAATGAGGTGGTTCTTGAGCATGCTGAGCTTGATGATGAAGATACTGATCCCGGTGCTGTATTCATCGACGCAAACAATGATGAAATTCTGAACACGCTTTACAGATTTTCCATGAGGGTTATCAGGGATGTTGTCAGCATGGATGAGGCACTTTTTCTGATCGGGAAATACCTGATCCCCCATCTGAAATACAAGAGGGGCAGGGGGCTCATAGGTGCTCTGGCAGCTGTTGGAGCTGAATGCAGGGATACAACAATTGAACTTCTCGCATACAGAAGGAAGGAGAATTTTGGGAGAATGAGAGAGTTCAATCCGGACTCTTTCTTTCTTGCAGACATTGTAACCTATCCGGAGACCTTTGATACCGTTGACTGGGGAAACGATTCCGTTGTATCGGTTCCAAATTCACCAGACCCTGTTCTTTTCGGAATAAGGGGGGAAAGTGTCTCTGCAATTATGAAGGCCTACGAACTTCTCGAAACTGAGGAAATAGACATGTACCAGATTTTCGTAACAAATCAGGCAACTGACATGCATCTATACAGCGAGGATGAGGTTGCAGGTCTTCTGGAGAACAGATCATACATTCTGGGCGGAAAGGTTGTCGAAGAGCCATCTGAGATTGAAGGTGGCCATGTTTTTTTCACTGTCTCAACAAGGTTTGGAGAAATCAAATGTGCCGCATTTGAACCGACAAAACAGTTCAGGAATGTTGTGAGAAAGCTCAAAAAAGGAGACATGGTTGTTGTTTTTGGTTCATACAAGGATGAGACAATAAATCTGGAGAAAATGAAGATTGAGTCCTTGGCAAAGATCTACCAGGAGCTTAACCCGATATGCCCTGAATGTGGTAAAAGAATGGAGAGTGAGGGGAGGAAAAAGGGATTCAGGTGCAAAAGATGTAAGACCAAGGCAAAAGAAAAAATAAGGGTTGAAATTAAGAGAGAATTAGAAACCGGTTACTATGAGGTGCCACCGTGTGCAAGGAGACACCTTTCAAAGCCATTGATCAGAATGGAAAACCAGACTGACTGCCATGTTCTCAGGTGAGAAAACAGCATCATTTAAAAAGATGTCAGGCAATCAGGAGATGTGAAAAGAAAGGGTGTTAACTTTGAAAGGGATCTGATTCATGCCCTCTGGAATGAGGGGTTTGCTGCTGTGAGGGTTGCAGGTAGTGGCTCATCATCATATCCCTCTCCGGATGTGATTGCAAGCAACGGAAAAACAACCCTTGCCATTGAAGCCAAAGTGAGGGAGAGGCTACCCCTTTACATCTCAGGAGAGAAGCTGAGGGAGCTTGTTATGTTCTCCAATTTATTCGGTGCAAAGCCCGTAATTGCATTGAAGCTCAAAAAGACAAAATGGAGGTTCTTTGAGATAGACATGCTCGAAAAAACCGAAAACGGCTACAAGATATCTGAGAAGATCTTCCCCCTTGGAAAGGAGCTTGGAGAAATACTTGACAAGTTTGTTCAGGAAAGGCTTTAAAACAAAACTTAGCATTTCCTGCTATGCATGTTCCTCAGTCTCACCCCAGATACCACTCCCTGATCACACGAGAAAAGCTTGCTCAGGCTTTCAGAAATGGATTGGTGGTGCCTGAGGGGCTGATAGCTCACGGCAGGGGAGAGTGCTTTGACTACATTCTCGGTGAAGAAAGCAGGGATTTTGCAATTGAGGCTGAAAGAGCTGCAGTTGCGATGATGATTCTTGCTAATCATCCCGTGATTTCTGTTAACGGAAATGCTGCGGGACTTGTTGCAGAGGAAATCTCCAGACTTTCAGAGGTTCTTTCTGCTCCTCTGGAAGTCAACATCTTTCACAGAAGTGAGGAGAGGGTGAAAAGAATTGCAGAGGAGCTTGAAAAGCATGATGCTATTGTTTACTGTAGAGGGGATGCTGTTATAGAAGGTCTTGAGTCAGCGAGAAGAATAGTGGACAGGAGGGGAATATACAGGGCTGATGTTGTGCTTGTACCCCTTGAAGATGGAGACAGGTGTGAGATTCTCAAGAGAAACGGAAAGAGGGTTATAGCGATAGATCTGAACCCGCTTTCAAGAACATCCCGGATGGCCGATGTAACCATAGTTGACAACATAACGAGAGCGGTGCCGAACATGATAGAATTTGCCAAGGAGATGAAAGATTATGGGATGGAAGAGCTTGAGAAAATTGTATTGAGATATGACAACAGGGAAATTCTGAGAAGGGCAATAAAGGCCATAATTGAGTATCTCGAAAGCAGATCTGGTGAGCTGTGATGTATGATGAGATTTTTGATAAGATCAGACCGATAATCGAGAAGGTGAGGAAAGAGGGAGATAAAGCTCTCTTTGAGCTGACAGAGAGATTTGATGGCGTAAGGATAGACAGCATAAAGGTCAGTAAGGAAGAGATAGATCAGGCTTATGAACTTGTTGATGATGATCTGATTGACTCTCTTGAGGTTGCTAAGGGAAGCATTGAGAAATTTCACTACATAACGATGCCCGAGAGAGATGTCAGAATAGACTTTGGAGACTGCATAATGGGGAAGAAGTTCATTCCTCTTGACTCTGCAGGGCTCTACATTCCCGGAGGGAGAGCGAGTTATCCCTCAACGGTTCTCATGTCTGCAATTCCTGCAAACCTCGCTGGAGTTGAGACTGTTGTTGCATGCACCCCACCAGACAAGGATGGGAGGATAAATGCCCTAACCCTTGTTGCGATGGACATCTGCGGGATTGATGAAATCTACAGGATTGGAGGGGCTCAGGCAATAGCTGCAATGGCCTACGGAACTGAGACTGTGAAGAAGGTGGACAAGATAGTGGGACCGGGGAATGTGTATGTCACGGCAGCAAAGCTGCTTGTTCAGAAGGATGTTGGAATCGACATGCCTGCAGGACCATCGGAGGTTCTTGTGATAGCAGATGATAGCGCTGATCCTGAAATTGTCTTTCTTGAGTGCATTTCCCAGCTTGAACACGATCCGATGGCAAGGGCGTTTCTGATAACAACCTCATCGAAGCTTGCTGAAGAGGTTGAGAAAAGGCTCAGAGCCCAAATCAGCAATCCAAATTTCAGGGCAGAGGTTGTGGGATCCATAGGCGAGGCGGTTGAAATTTCAAACAGAATAGCTCCCGAACATCTTGTTATTCTCACAAACAGTCACTGGCAGGTTTTTGAAAAAATCAGACATGCTGGAAGTGTTTTTCTTGGTAATAACTCTCCTGTGGCTGCCGGAGATTATGCAAGTGGCACGAACCACATACTTCCAACAGGAGGATATGCGAGGATGTATTCTGGAGTGAGTGTTGAAACGTTCATGAAATCCCTGACATATCAGGAGCTCACACAGGAGGCTCTTGAAAGGCTGAGCAGGGCGGTTATAAATCTTGCACGAGCCGAAGGGCTTGAATGGCATGCAAAATCTGTGGAGGAGAGGTTGAAATGAGGAAGTTCACATCAGATATTGATGAGAAAGATTTTGGAAAGGAGATAGTGCTTTACGGTTGGGTTCATGAGGTAAGGGATCTTGGAGGACTTGTTTTTGTCATTCTCAGAGACAGAGAGGGATTTGCCCAGATCACACTGCCAAAAAAGGCTGTTGACAGGGAGATGTTCAGAAGAGCGAGAAAGGTTAGAAGAGAGAGTGTTATCAGGGTAAAGGGCGTAGTAAAGGCTGAAGAAAAGGCACCAAACGGGTTTGAGATAATACCGAGTGAATTTGAGATTTTAAATGAAGCTGACGCTCCACTGCCCCTTGAGGTTACGGAAAAGGTTCCTGCAGAGCTTGACACAAGGCTTGACAACAGGTTCATGGATCTGAGAAAGCCAAGGATTCAGGCCATATTCAGGATAAGGCATGTTATGCTTCAGTCAATAAGGGAGTTCTTCGACAGACATGGTTTTATAGAGGTAAACACCCCCAAGATTGTTTCAACGGCAACTGAGGGAGGGACAGAACTCTTTCCCATAACCTACTTTGAGAGAGAAGCTTTTCTCAATCAGAGCCCTCAGCTTTACAAGCAGACCCTCATGGCTGCAGGATTTGAGAGAGTGCTTGAAATTGGTCCTATTTTCAGGGCTGAGGAGCATAACACAATCAGGCATTTGAACGAGGCTGTGAGCATTGACATAGAGGTGAGCTTCACAGATCACGAGGGTGTCATGAGCTATCTTGAGGAGCTTGTCAGATACATCCATGAAAAAGTGAACGAGAGATGTGGGAGATATCTTGAATGGATCGGAGCCAAGGTGGAGATTCCGGATACTCCATTCACAAGGCTGAGCTACGATGAAGCGGTTGAAATTGCAAAAAGGAAGGGGGAGGAGATTAACTGGGGAGATGATTTGTCAACTTCAGCACTCAAGTTTATCGCTGAGGAAATGGATGGGTATTACTTCATTGTTGACTGGCCAACAGAGTCAAAGCCATTCTATGCCATGCCCCATGAAAATGATCCTGAAATCTCAAAAACATTCGATCTGATGAATGGATGGCTTGAAATAGCAAGCGGAGCTCAGAGAATTCATATCCACGATTTGCTTGTAAAAAGGATTTCAGAGCAGGGACTGAATCCTGACAGTTTCGGGTTCTACCTCGAGGCGTTCAGATATGGCATGCCACCACATGCCGGGTGGGGTATGGGACTGGACAGACTCGTGATGGCAGCACTGAATCTTCCAAACATCAGGGAGGCTGTACTCTTCCCAAGAGACAGGCAAAGACTTGTTCCGTGAAAAAATATATAAACTAATAAATCAATTTATTATTCGGAATGAGCGAGAGAGATCTGATTATAGAAAGGTTAGAAAGAAAACTGGCTGAGAAGGAAAGGGAATTGAAGGAGTTGAGAAGGGTGGCAGGTATGAATGCGGAAGAAATTAAGAGAGAGATACTTCAAAGCATTAAAGTTGACCTTGAAAAAATTGAGGTGCTTGAGGCAAGGGTTGCAGAGCTGAACAAGACCGTTCAGTCTCTGCTTGACGAGGTGCTTTATCTGAAGGCAAATCTTCCTAAGGAAGAGGTAAAACCGAGAGAAATCAGGGAAATAAAGGATTTTGACGAGAATCGAGAAAATGAGAGAAAAACAGAGTGCATTGCTGAGGATGAGATAATCATCTGCGACTGAAATCATGCACATCAAGAGAATCACGATAAAGAACTTCAAGTCATTTGGGAAAAAGGTAGATATTCCTCTCGACAGGGGCTTTACAGTTATAAGCGGTCCGAATGGAAGTGGAAAGTCAAATATAATTGATTCGATCATTTTCTGTCTTGGCCTCCACACATCTTCAAAAATCCTCAGGGCTGAGAAATTACCTGATCTCATATACTCCGGAAATGGAAGGAAAACCGGAACCGCTGAAGTTGAGATAGTCTTTGAGAACGGCGATGAGGAGCTGAGGATCGCCAGAAGAGTTAAGATAACAGACAGAAACTACTACAGCTACTATTACCTCAACGGAAAATCCGCAAGCCACGGAGAGATAATGAAGATCCTCGAAAGGGAGGGGATTTACAGCGACGCATACAACATAGTCATGCAGGGAGATGTGACGAGGATCGTTGAAATGACCCCCTTCCAGAGAAGGAAGATAATCGACGACATTGCCGGAATCTCTGAATTTGAGGAAAAGAAGGCGAGAGCCATAGAGGAGCTTGAAGCGGTAAGACAGAACATAGAGAAGATATCCGCGATTCTGTCTGAGGTTGAGATCAGGCTGAAGGACCTTGAAAGGGACAGGGAGGAGGCCCTCAGGTACAAGGAACTTCTGTCAAGGAAGGAGAGACTTGAACTTGAGCTCAAAGCGATAAAGAGGAGGGAACTTGAACAGAAACTATCCAGAATTGAGAGAGAAATTGAGAGGCTGGAGAGAAACAAGGACATGGCAATAAAGAGGATTTCAGAGATAATGGAGCTGAAGGAAAATCTGAGGCTCGAAATGGAGGACATATCCAGAAAAATTGCTGAGGAGGCAGATGATAGATACAGAGAGATCCAGTCTCTGATTGCAGAGTATCAGGCTGAGATAGAGGGGCTTAAAAAGGAGGAGGAGCTCTCCAGGAATCAAATTGAAAGCCTGAGTCAGGAAAAGGTCAGAATTCTTCTTGAAATTGACAGGCTCACTGATGAGATTGAGGATCTCAGAGCTGAGCTTTCCAGTCTTCTTCTTCAGAGAGAGAGCGTTCTTGAAAATGAGAGGATAGTCCAGTCGAGAATGGATGAGATCAAAAGAAGAATTGATGAGATAAGCGGTGAGGAAAAGGAGGTAAGAGACAGGATTCTCGAGATCTCCGAGAAAATTGAGGAGCTCAAGTCAATAAAGGGAGATCTGCTTAGAGAAAGGGACAGGATTTACGAAGGCATCAGGAGAATCACAATAGAGATTGAGGACATTGATTCCCGGATATCGAGAATAAGATCCGAATACAGGGAAATTAAAGAAATGATAGATCAGAAGATAAAGGAAAAAGATAGCCATGAGGAAAAGCTTGCAAAGCTCATTTCAAAGAAGAAGGAGATTGATGACAGAATATTCAGACTCAGGAACGAGCTATCTTCTATTGATGAGGAGATCAGACAGAAAGAGCTGGAGCTTGCAAAGGTTAAGGCTGAGATCTCCGCTTATGAGGCGAGCTATAGCAAGGCTGCAGAGCTGATTCTTGAGGCAAAGGAAAAGAAGGCACTTCCGGGAATTTTCGGGATTGTTGCCCAGCTTGCAGAGGTTGATGAGATGTATGCCCTTGCCCTTGAAATTGCAGCAGGAAATGCACTGAACTTTGTTGTTGTTGAGAATGAGGATGATGCGATAAGAGCAATAGGTTATTTAAAGCAGATAAGAGGTGGCAGAGCAACATTTTTACCCCTCAACAAGATAAGAAAGAATTTTGAGAAATTGCCCTTGGATAAATCTGTTTTAAAGGAGAAGGGCGTTATAGACTTTGCAGTTAACCTCGTGAAGTGCGATCCAAAATTCAGGGCGGTTTTCAACTTTATCTACAGGGACACGGTTGTTGTTGACACTGTTGAAAATGCAAAGAAAATAATGGATGGAAAAAGAATCGTTACCCTTGATGGGGAGCTTATTGAAAAGTCAGGAGCAATAACCGGTGGGAGTGTTGACAGAAAAACCGGACTCTTCCTGACCAAGGAATTAATCGAAAGGGAAAGGAGAATATCTGAGGAAATATCAGTTCTCAACTCAAAGAAAGCCATGGTGCTTGGAGAGCTGAGGAAAACAGAAGAGAGCTGGAGAGGTGTTCAGAAGGAGATTGAGGAGATTGAGGAGACGGTCAGGGAGGTAGACAAAGAGGTGGAGGTGCTGAAATCCAGAGCTGAGTCATCTTATACAATGGAAAGGGAGTTGATGGAGAAGGCATCGGAAAAAGAAGGGGAAAGAAAGTCTCTCGGAGATAAGATAGGTGAGGTGGAGGTAAAACTCAGAGAAGTGGGGAATGAGATAGAGTCTCTCTCCAAGGAGCTTGAAGGTCTTAACAGAAAGGTGAAGGGAAGCGAGCTTCCAAAACTTTCCGAGGAGCTTGAATCACTGAAAAACCAGCATTCGGTAATACGGGAGGGCTTTGTAAAAATCGAGTCTGAGATAGAGAAGAAGGAGCTTGAGATAACTCAGAAGAAATCGCTGCTGAATGAAAGGGAGAGCAGAATTCATGAGATCGATGGCAAAATCGGTGAGCTTACAGCAAAAATCACGGAATGCAGGGTGAAAATCCAGGAGATAAGCCATGAAATAGAATCACTCAGGGAAGAGGAGGAGAAGCTTGGAGAGCAGGTTAAAGAGCTCAGGGAGAGAAGGGATGAGCTTTTCGATAGGATAAGAGAGCTTGAAAATGAGCAGAACAGGCTTGAATATGACATAACAGGATATGATGAAAGGATAGCTGCAAGAAGGGAAGTTTCTGAACAGATAAGAGAGGAAATCAAAGATCTCCCGGACTTTGAACCTGAGATTGGAAGGGATGAGGCCGTTTCCGAGCTTGAAAGAATAGAAAAAGAGCTTTCCAGCTTTGGAGATGTGAACCTGAAGGCAATTCAGGAGTATGATGAGGTAAGAAGGAGATGGGAGGATCTGTTTACAAGAAAGAGCGAGCTTGAGAGAGAAAGAGAAGAGATAATTGAGAGAATTGAAAAATATGACAGGATGAAGAGGGAAAAGTTCTTTGAGGTATTCAATGCTTTGAACCAGAACTTCAGGGAGATTATTCGGAACCTTGCAAATGGCGAGGGAGAGCTTTACCTCGATAACCCTGAAGATCCTTTCAATTCAGGCCTATACATGAGGGTAAGACCGTATGGCAAGCAGGTTCAGAGATTGGAGCAGATGAGTGGTGGAGAGAAGAGCCTTGTTGCTTTGGCCCTGATTTTTGCAATTCAGCGGTACAAACCAGCTCCATTTTACGCATTTGATGAGGTCGACATGTTCCTTGATGGTGTCAATGTTGCGAGGTTGGCGAGGATGATAAAAGAGCTCTCGTCTCAGGCACAGTTCATTGTTGTATCATTAAGGAAGCCGATGCTTGAGGAGGCTGATGCGATTGTTGGAGTCACAATGGGGAGGGATAACATATCACAGGTGACTGGGATAAGGAAGGCATCGATGATCCAGTAGAGATGCTCTACAACCTTGCCAGGAAAGGCGAGATTGATCCGCTCAACATAGATGTGGTAGAGGTTGCGGATAAATTTCTCGAGGAGCTTGAAAGGGCGAAAAGGCTTGATCTCAGAATATCTGGTAGAGTTCTGCTTTACGCTGCAATTCTGGTCAGAATGAAGTCCGATATTGTCACAGGAGAAGCTCTCGGCGTTCTTGAACAGGACGAGGAGGATGAGGCTGTTGAGTATTATGAGAGCATTGAAGAGAGCGCTTACAGTCCGGAATTTGAGGAGTACCTTTCCCAGGATTTTCTCGTCGAGGATGAAGGTGAAATTCTTGAGGATGATCTTATAAATGCTCTTGTCATTGCAGGAAGAAAGAGAGTAAGGAGGTATACCACTCTTGAGGATCTGATAAGGGAGCTCGAATCTGCAGAGAGAGTGAGAAAAAGGAGAAGAAGGAGAAGACCTGAAAGAGAGATTCTGATAGATCCAATGGAGGTGCCGCATGACGAGGATCTGGAGGAGACAATTGAGAAGGTGAGGGAGAAAGTTGGACTGCTCATGAAGAACAGGGATGTTGTGAGGCTTGGAGAGATAGCCGGATTCGATCTGGTGTCAAAGTACGTATCTGTTCTTCACTTAGCCTTCAGAAGAGTCTTTGAGGTCTATCAGGAGAGAATATTTGAGAGCGAGATTGAGATAAGGAGGATAAGGAATGAAGGAGAAGATTGAGGCGATTCTCTTTGTTTCATCGGATCCGATTTCTGCTTCAAAGATTGCCAGAATTCTCGGAGTCAGTGCTGATGATGTTGAAAAGGCAATTCAGGATCTTTCGGAAGAATATGAGTCAAGAAACACATCCATAGAGATAGTCAGGCTCGGAAAAAGATATCTCATGAGGGTAAAACCCCAGTACTCAGATGTGGTCAGATCATTTACTGAAAGAGAATTTGAAAGGGGTCTGCTGAGAACACTTGCAATTATCGCAGTAAAGCAGCCTATAAAGCTATCAGAGCTCGCAAAAATCAGAGGAAACAGGTGTTATGAGCACGTGAAAAAGCTGAAGGATATGGACTTCATTTCAGAGGAAAAAAGAGGGAGATCAACGATTCTTAGAACCACAAAGAACTTTTCAATCTACTTCGGATTGAAAAGCTCTGATCCAGCTGAAATAAAGGAGACGCTTTTGAAGATTGTGAAAAAGGACAGAAAGCTTGAGGAGTATTTTGGGAAGCTCATTTCTGAAGAAAGAAATATAAAAGATGTATAATATATATCTAATTATTTTAATTTTTAAATTTTCTGGATTACCATTTTCAGGAGCTCTATCAGGCAGTTAACATCTCCAAGATGTATCATCTCCACTTCACTATGAAGGTATTTTATGGGAACGCTTAAAGTCAGGATTTCACTCTTGTGCTCGAAAGCAGAAGAGTCAGTTCCCCCACCGGTTGTTCCAATTTGAATTGGTATCGTTGATTTTTCTCCGATATCCTTTACAATTTTTGCAAATCTTCTGGAGTATATGGCTGAGTCATCCATGGCCCTTATCACAGCACCCTTTCCGAATCTGACCTCCCCTGTCAAAAAATTGCAGCATCCAAAGGAGTCAATGGCAACAGCATAATCAGGAGAAAAGGTATTTGCAAGATACTTTGCCCCTTTCATTCCGTTCTCTTCTTGGACAGTAAATGCAAAAATCATTTTTCCATCCCTTTCTACTCTGTTTTTGGTAACATGCTTTATGACTTCAAAAAGTACCACCGCCCCAAATCTGTCATCAAGGGATCGGCATGAAATAAGTTTGTTGTTTAACACGGCAAAGTGCTTTTTAAACACTGCAAAATCCAATGGCTTTATTCCGAGCTCAGCTATCTCCTCTTTATTCTCTGCTCCTACGTCTATTGCCATCTGATGCCACGGTACCACGTCTTTTTCACCTTTTATATCAAGATGTGGTGGGATGACCCCAATAACTCCATCCAGTTTTCCTTTTTCTGTTATTACATTCACGTGTCGTCCATACAAAAGTCTGTCATCTATCCCGCCAACTTTTCTGAATACCAGCTTTCCATCCTCTGTTATTCCGGTAATTATCAGCCCTATCTCATCTATGTGTGCCATGAAAATGGCTTTCTCTTCTCCTTTTCCAATCTCAACAATCAAATTTCCTATTTTATCCTCGTAAAAGTCAACATAAGGTTTTAGCCATGTTTTGAGCTCTTCTTTGACAAAGTCTTCGTATCCGGAAATTCCGGGTATTGACGTCAATATTCTCAATTTTTTTACCAGATTTTCCATACTCGACACCTCAGAATGTAAATGGTGTTCCCGGTCATTTAATATAGCTTCTCTAAATTTTCGATGACCCCATAAATGAATTTTGTTCATAGAACTCCACTAACTCTCACTTATGAAATCTATTTCAGTATTTTCGAACACCGCAAACTCTGAGACTCTCAATTCCTGAAAAAACTCTGGATAAATGGAGGAATGAAACAATAATAAATCAAATGGGGCCGCCGAGACTTGAACTCGGGTCTCCACCCCCCCAAGATGGAAGGATAACCAGGCTACCCCACGGCCCCTTCAGAGGCTTTGATCCTGTTCTGGATTTATATATTCTCCGATTGAAGGATCGGTCACCTTAAATCATTGGGTTAATTTTAAATATGGAGAATCGACATAATGTTCGGTAAATGATAATGAGTATGGTATCATGACATCGGAGCATACCCTCCATGCAGGAGAAGTATATATGAAAGGTATGATGGGACAGTCAATGCTGGAGCGCAGACTGCTGGAAGAAATAAAGAAAGGTTCAGATGTCATTCTTGTTAGAGTCACTCCTTCCTCCTATTTTGATTCAGTTGAGAGGCTTATCAGATTCATGGCAGCCATGGGGAAGGTTGTTTATGTTTCCCTCAACAAACCCTGTTCCTCCCTTAAAAAACACTTCGGCAGAATAGGTGCGGATATGCGAAATCTCGTTTTCATTGATGCCGTCACAAAACAGTTCTCCAACAATATCTGTGGAGGGGATGGCTGTATCTATGTTGAATCACCAAATCCCGTTCAACTCACAGTTTCTATCGAAAGAGCAATGGAAAAAGTGGACTCTGATCCAAAGTTCCTCTACATAGATTCTCTTTCAACGATATCCCTTTACAAATCAAATGACTCACTTATAAAGTTCTTGAGACAACTCACAGGAAAAATAAGATTCAAAGGATTTGTAGCAGTAATTGTTGTTCTCGATAATGAACTTGATCCCATATACTTTGCCCAGGCATCTTTAATGTGCGATGCCATTATAGAGGTGGTTTGATTGGGATTTACAACAGGTATAGAGGTTATAGATAGATACGGTGGTCTTAAAGAAGGTTTTGTTTACATTATCGAAGAGCCGGGAGCTGGAGGAAGGGAGTTTGCGTTTAATGTGCTTGTTAAGAACAGGCATAACAAGAAAAAAGTTATAACATTAACAAAAAATCAAGAAGAAATATTCCGGGAGATTGGGGGTATTTTTTCAAAGGAAGACGATAACTTGTTAAAGGGGGATATTCAGGTAACGAGCTTGGAAAAGTTCTACTTCTGGGATAGTATTGTTCCCAGAAGATGGCTTGGAGAGGATGATTTTACTATTTTTGATTTGAAAAGGGAAGGAGAAGTCGTGCAGGAATTTATGAGAGTATTTGATGGTGTTGAGGAAAAATCAATTGTAATCATCGATTCTGTGACAGACCTGTACAGAGCATCTCAAAATGAAATAGAGGTCAATGAGTTCATTCACCTTTTGATAGGTTTGAGGAAACTATCAATTAGAAAAAACATCTTAGTTTTTGGACTTCTGACAAAGGATGTTATCGAAAAAAATATTCAAAATCAGATTCTTGCTGAATCTGATGGTATAATTCTGTTTCAGTGGGAGAACCAGAGAGGATTAGCAGGAAAATGGGTTCATTTTATGAAACTTACTGAATTGATGCCATTTCTTGAAAGAGAAAAGATTACGAAACTCCAGATAAAAATAGATCCAGTAGCTGGTTTCGTTGTATCTCAGTATGAGAGGGTGGTATGATGAAAAAGATCTCTACCGGAATAAAAGGCTTGGACTGGATGCTTGGAGGTGGAATACCTCAGGGCTATCTTGTTTCCGTAATTGGATCGTGTGGTACTGGAAAGACAACTCTTGGGCTTCATTTCATATATGAAGGCCTGAAAAATGGTGAAAAATGCCTCATAATCAGCTTTGATGAAGATGAAAAAGGGATACTTGAAACAGCAGAAGGATATGGAATGGATTTTGCCTCACATTCAGATAACTTGGTTGTTGTAAGACTCGATGCTGAAGAGGTAAAAAGAAAGGTTGAGGGATTTGAGGACCATCTGAAAAGAATTTTTGAAAGTTTAAGGCCTTCAAGGGTTCTGATTGATCCGCTCACAATACTGGAAACGCTGTTTGATGAAGCTGGCAGGTACTCTTTTCTCTCAAAAATGAGGAGCATCATCAAAGAAATCGGTGCAACTGCTATAATAACTGGAGAAAGCAGCATGGATAAGCCATCAAGCTCCAAATTTGGTATAATGGAGTATGTTTCAGATGGGATGATCGTTCTAAAAACATACAGGGAAAACGAACTTGACGAAGCAATATTATCTATTGAGATAATAAAAATGAGACGGATTCCGCATCAGAGGAAGCCACGACCATTCACGATATCGAGTAACGGTATTGAGGTGTTTGAGGAATCGGAATTGATGTGATTTTCCAAAAGTACTGGGAAAAATACGGCACTAATCGCAATCTTAATATATTCAAGATACGTCTGCATCACTATGAACAGGAAAGTAATTTTACTTTTTGCACTCATCCTGCTGGGGGTGTTAATTCTCGGATGTGCCCAGCAGGAAAAGAAGCCAGAAGCCACTCCAAAAACAGAAAAAACTCCTACCCCAAAAAAGACTGCAACACCAAAGCAAGAAAAAACTCCTATTCCTGAGAAAACTCCCACGCCAAAGACAACACCAAAGAAGACGGAATCCAAAGGTCCTGTGGTGGAGTGTACTGTTTGCCATTCAAAGGCCAATGACTACAAGCCACACCTTGGCGGAGGACAGCTCTGTGGAAACTGTCACGGATGGGATCCTCACAAGATCCATGTTGGACCCGGAACAATCAACATAGACTGTCAGGTCTGCCACGGCACTCCAGACAAGATCAGCATTCCACAGCCAATTGAAGAGGGGAGAACCGTCTGCGAGAACTGCCATGCATATCCCGATGCAACAAAGCCAAGCTACGGAAACCTTGTAAACATACATCTGCCAAGAGGTAAATACTGTACAGTTTGTCATGGGACAGATATCGGCGGACTGCATCAGGCTGCGAACAAATTTGTGGAGCAGTGATCCGGCACTGGATTTGCCATGAACAGAAAAATAACTTTATTTTTTGCAGTGATACTTGTAGCACTCCTCTTCTTCATGTGTGTTCAGGAGGAACAGAAGCAGCAAATTCCTGAGGTAACTCCAGCTCCATCACCAACTCCAGAAATAACGGGGACTGAAGAACCATCAAAAACCCCGGAAAATGGGAATAAGGGGCAGGAGGTTGTTTGTGAAAACTGCCACATCAATGAAAACAGACAGTATGTTCCACAGGCAGACAGGGTTCAGGGGCACGTTAATGGCCTAAGTTTCTGTGTTTACTGCCATGTCATGGGCAATGACAGTGTCAGGGAGATCGGTGATCTCCACCACAGCAAATATACCGAATGCATGAGGTGTCATGCTGATTTCAACCTGGAAAATATGGACTGCGGCTCATGTCACGGGTATCCGGATCCATTTTCACCCAGCAATGGAAATCTGCTTGAGATTCACATGAAAAGGGGTGTTGGGTGCAAGAGCTGCCATGGAGATGACTTTTTCAGGATACACATACAGGGAAAGAGATTTCCTGAGAAATTTGGGATTGGATAATCAGAAAACAAGAGGTGTGTACCCCTCTGCAATCAGATTTGAGATGATACTGCCGACATAGACTGTATTCACCTTTTCCTCTATTTTCTCCAGGTAATTCTTGTTTTCAGCTATCCTCCTGCATGCCAGGGGTTTTTCACTGACCTTCGCAAAATTTTCGATTGCTTTCATGATCTCCGGATCGTTCTCCGCAACAAGATCCTCCACGGGACCAAAGAGAATGAGCTTCACGTCAGCCCATCCATTTCTAACAGCATTTGTTGCGTACATGAACCCTGTCAGTGCCTTGTCCTTCTCTCCCCTTCCACTCGAAACAATAACCAGAACCTTTGGCTTCATGCTGATGAGATGGCAGCCTCATTAATATTATTTTGCCTGATTGTAATCAGTGTTGAAGAACTTCCATATCCTCTCCGCAGTCTTTTTTCCAACCTTCGGTACTGACATCAGATCTCCAGTGCTGGCATTTGCAATGCTCCTGACTGTTCCAAATTTTTTCAGGAGATTTCTCGCTATTACCGGCCCAACATCTGGAATTGCGGAAACCACGTATTCAAGCTCCTCCCTCACATCCCTTTTCGTTTTGTCTGCGTGGAGAACTACCTCTCGTCCCTTTATTTCCTGTTCCCTTCTTGCAATTGCAAGAAGAAAATCTGCTGTCTCATCCTCATTTCGTGTGAAAATAACCGGCATACCAAAATCAACAGCTATGCTGGCAATAGCCCCCCTGATGGCATGGGGACTCATTCTTCTCTTTCCATATATATTCTCCCCTTCTATTATCAGAACCGGTCTCTGGTAGCTTCTTTTCAGATTCAATATCTGGGAAAAGAGTCTTTCACTGCTTATTATGCTGTCAAGAAAATCATCAACTGTTTTCCTTTCAACACCAACTCTCTCACTCAGAACATAGTCTGCAACCTCCAAGTTCGCTATTTCTATCCTTGCACCCCTTTCTCTCAGCTTCTTGGCAATCCCGGAACGCATTTCTCTTGTGTCTATGTATATCTGGGGTCCTGCTATGTCGTCTTCAATTTCAATGAATTTCTCAAGTGTCGGCCCGGATCTTCTTCTTATCTCGTCTCTGAGTCTGTAGAGCATGTCGTACATCATCTTCTCTTTTCTCACACTTGCCCAGTAGTATGATTCGTCTCTCGTTCCCTTTGTTATGAGAACAACTATCCGTCCCTCTCTGCCTCTTCCTGTCCTTCCCTTTCTCTGGATTGTCCTTATTTCCGATGGGACTGCTTCGTAAAAGACAACGAGATCTGTTGCAGGTATGTCAAGACCCTCCTCCCCGACACTTGTTGAGACAAGAACATTTATTTCCCCTTTCCTGAACCTCTCAAGGGTCTCAATTTGCTGCTTCTGGCTCATTCCTCTGTCATCCTCTCTGCTGGCCTGCCCTATGAACTTTCCAACCCTGAATCCATTTTCAGCAAGAACCTCAACGAGTCTGTCTGCAGTATCCCTGAAATTCGCAAATACTATCATCCTTGAATCCCCGTTTCTTTTCAGCTGATCTCTTAAAATCTCAATCAGCTTTCCAACCTTCGGATGGTCAATGTCGATTTTCAGGGCCTTTATCATGCTCTCTCTGAAGACAGGATCCTCAAACAGGGATTTCGATGCCCTGCTTCCCCTCCCTTTTGCCTCCCTGAAAAGCCTTTTCAGATACTTTTTCAGAGCCTGAACACCCTGGGTTTCAATGAGCTCGATTGCATGCTGAACCTTCATTATCTCGGCAATAACCGAGAGGGCCTCAAAGTAAACATGCTCTCCACTCTCTCCAGCCTGGCTTTGAAGAGCTTCCTGCAGTGCAAGCAGCTCCTTTTTTGAAAGATTTCTGACGTCTATCTCAAGTCCGAGCCTTTCAAATTTCCTGTACCTCAGCTCAAGTGCCCTTTCAAACTCCTTTTTAATATGCTCAAGCTCAGGAGGGATTGATACTTTAATCCATTCGATCTCTTTTGCAGAGACGTATGGTTTGACATCCGGATCATACTCTGTTTTTATTTCCAGGTTCTCGATGTAGAGGTTTCCTATCACCTCTCGTATCCTCTCAGGATCGCTTCCAGGTGATGCAGTTATGCCCAGGATAAGCGGACTCTTTGACCTTTCATTGAACTCCCTGGCTATGAAAACGTAGGAGTAGTTTCCAACCGCTCTGTGAGCCTCATCGAAAATGACAAGCACAAAATCCCTCATATCAATTTTCCCGGAAATTATGTCATTCTCTATGACCTGGGGAGTTGAGACGATTATTCTGGCCCTCTCATACATTTCAGGTCTTCTGTCCGGACCAGTTTCACCGCTTATTGAGGTTATCTCATCCTCTGGAACCGCGAGCGTTTTTTTCAAAAACTCTGCATGCTGCTCAACTAAGGGTTTTGTTGGAGCGAGGAAGAGTATTCTACCATTTTCGTTCAGCAACCTTGATGCTATCACAAGCAAAGCAACCACAGTCTTGCCAAGCCCAGTTGGAAGAACGATAAGCGTGTTTGAAAGCAATGCAGATGCAGCAAGAGAGAGCTGATAACCTCTTCTCTCAACAGTTTTTGGTTTGATCAGGGGATGGGAGATGAATTCCATACGTCAGAAAATTGAATGAAGGATGTTAAAAATTTATGGGAGATCGGTTCAGAATGGCACCGCTTTCTCATCTGCCTTTTTCTCCCTGTATCCACTGTAGCTCAGATATATCATGAGAATTGCTGCTGCAAGGTACCCGAACTGCAGGAAAACTCTGAGATATTCCATGCTGGATGAATATCCAATTAGAACTGAAAATATTCCTCCAATTGCATTTTTGTGGTGCAGGGGATTATTTTTATCTATTCCTAAGCTGTATGCCTCCTCAAAGAGCCATGATTCATACCCTCTCTCCTCAAGAGCCTCTATGAATTCGTGGGTACCGTAACCGATCAAGCCGGATGCTATGAATGCCAGCATGATGCTTGTGATGTAGAAGAATTTCCTCAGACTGAGCCTGTACTCAAACCTGAAAATTCCAAGACTGAGTACGAGTGCCACTGCTATCCCGGAAACTGCACCGAGAATGGTCTCCATGAAGCTCTGTGTGATGAATGGAGTCAGGAAGAGAATGGTCTCTATGACCTCTCTGACAACAAAGATGAAGGCTATCAAGGTAACTCCCCATCCAAATGCTTTCTGTGTTTTTGATTCTATCTCGCTCCTCACATCCCTTCCTGCCATCCACAGTATCATGTATGTAAGAACTCCTGCTGCAAGAAACGCAGCAACACCCTCAAAGATCTGCTTTCTCTCCTCACTCAGCCCGCCGTAAAGTATCATGATCCCGAGTGCTGCCACGGCTCCAGCAAGGAGTGCTGCAACCACTCCGTAGTAAGCGTATCTTAGATCCTCAATCCTTCCTGTTTTTCGGAGATATGCTATCAGGATTGCCACAAGCAGTATTGCCTCAAATCCCTCTCTCAGCGTGATCACGAACTGCCCTATCATGCTTAACACCGTTAATTTAGGATGCCCGAAAATTTATAAATGTTTCGGTCTACCTAACTTCCGATCACTCAAGCTCTATACCGTAAAGCCTTTCGATGTTATCTTTGCAGATTTTCATGACAACATCTTCATCAAATCCCATGTTCAGGAGCTCTTTTATCTTTCTCGGAACCGTTTTGGGACCAAGAACGCTTCCGGGCCTTTCTCTGTCATCTATGTAATCCGTTTCAACCACAAATCTGGTACCCTGCTTTGCAGCCTTCACAACATTCTCGCCAATTGCAATGACAGATGGAAAAAGACCCATTTCTGAGAATTCATCAATTTGGGGAGGTGAGAAGTGTTTTACCACCTTTTCTCTTTTCAGTCCGGCTTTATCTGCGATCCTTGCTATCTCATCCATCCCCTCTTTTGTGTAGCTCTCTGTGTGAATCTGTACAGCGCACCCTGTCTCTCTTGCAACCTGAAATGCATGCAACATCACCTCATTGCTAAGCCTCCATATGTACTCGCTCACACAGTAGTGAGGTCTCCCTGATTTTATTGCAACAGCCTTTCCATCAGCAACATATTCTCCTGCAATATCAAGAGCCTCCTTCATTATCTCTGCTGCTCTGTCGGCCCCCCATTTCTTTGCAAGAATCGTTATCTCAGCCGGATGGACTGAGAGAACAGCATAGGATCTGGCTATTTGGTTAGCCTTCTCAACAAGCCTTATGTGCTCGTCGAAAATTTTTCTGAAGTCCTTCCCGCTTGAAGGAAAAATTCCGTAGTGATGACTCAGAAGAGATACGAGGAGAACGTGAGTCCCTCCAGCCTGTCTGAACTGCCTTACAGCTTTAAGCCTGAGATGGTTGTAGAGGTGCATGTGGTTATCGGTTACAATGATCATGGGGGCTGAAATGCAGCACGGCTTAAAAACTCACTCCTCCAGCATGGAATAAAGCAGGTCAACACATCCTTCTATGTGACTGAATCTCTTTCCATGCTTTTCAGAAATCTCAACAACACTCTCGAATGCTTTTTTTATGTCAGATGGGTCATCTGTTATCATGAAAATCTGAGCAAACTCGGGATGCCTTCCAAGCCTGCCACCTGCAAGCAGTCTGAATCTCACCTTTCCCTTTATGGCCTGATGCTCGCATGCCCTCATGCAATCCCCACACCCAATGCATCTGTCATTGAATTCCGGATGAGTTTTAAATTCCAATGCTTTTTCCCTGCAGGCCTCATGGCATTTACCGCATGATACGCACTTCTCCGGAATGAGTTCTGGGACGATGAATGCAATAACTCCGAAATCCCTTATCTGAGGGGATGCACATGCATTCGGACATGCTGAGAAACCTGCCTTTATTTTTTCATGACTTTTCTTTGCCGTATGGGAAGAGTGAGAGACTGTAGACGCGATATCATCTTCAAGAGATTTCAGATTGAACAGGGAGTTCCTGCAGTGTCTGCAGAAGTCAATTTCAAATCCATTCTGGCTCACGTTAAAAAATAAGTCCGGATCAAGATAACTGTATCCCCTAAGTACTTCGGTCAGTACAGTCTCTTCTTACCTTCCCCCGGGCTGAGAGAGTAGATCTCATCAGCCTCAATAACAAGTGCTCCTTTCGGACTTCTTTTTCCTTTCGATTTCTCCTCAACAAATCTCTTTATCTCCCTGTAAAACCTGCCCTCATAATCCATCCATGCCCTCCCTTTCACCAGATATCCGTAAAATCCCTTCTCTCCCTTTTCAGCAAATCCTATACTCGCCTTTCCGGTTTTGTCAACATTTTTTGCAGTCTTTTTTATGAAGTTGTAAGCAACAACTATCTTGCCATCTAAATACCTCAAAAAACAGACAGGAGCAAGATGCGGAAGATCATCGCATGTTGAGATCCAGAACACTCTTTCGCTGCACTCGCTCTCAAACATCCTGAGGATTCTCTCCTTTTCCATGATCCATTTCCGGCTGGCAAAAAATAAAAGTTTTTCAGATCACATCCTGAGCCTTGCAGAGCATGCACCTTGCCGGCTGAATTTCAGCAGTTGCACATCCCTTGCACAGATTTACAGGTGCAAATGCTCTTTCTGGATTCAGGGCAATTGCGTTTACCATAACCGTGATGCTGGGCGGTTCTGGGGCAAGCAGGCATGGCATGTCAATGAACTTCATCAGAGATGCAAATCTGGTTGCAGAGTTGCAGAATGGAAATGCGTAGAGTTCTCCTGAATTCAGGTACTCTGATTCTTCAACTGGAGAGAAATCTATTTCATATCCCTTTATTTTCCATCCACTTCTGCCTATCCTCTCACCTCTTGCGGCAAAGTCAAGAAAATCATTTACATGCAGCTCTCTGACTATGTACCTGTCAAACTGATCTGCCATGACACCGTGATAGAATCTTTCTGTGAAGAGTCTTGTTAGCATGTTTGCTGTGAACCCCTCATCGCTGAGCAGTCTGTAGATGAATGCCGCAGAAATACCTGTGAAAAATGTGGAAAGATCGAATATGGTTTTTACAGATCCATTTTCTATTGCACTCTGCATGTTTTTTTCAAGAAGCATGTAGTGGGTTCTTAATACGTCCATGTTCATTTCATCCCTGCATATGCTGTAGTACTGCCAGCCGATGTGATGGCCAATATCTCCCACATGGGTTGGCAGAACCACAATATTGGCAGGATGAACACCCTCTCTGAAAGCTGCATCGATGTAGGGTGTGAACTCCTTCGTGTATCTCTGATAGTAGTCCTCAGGCCTGAATGACTGAAAACCGAACGACCTCATTATGCTGACCTGCATCCCCACGGGTTCGATCAGCATTCTCCTTAGAGCTTTTTTCTCAGCTTCCAGGGCCTTCTGGATGCTGCCTGTTTCTCTCAGAACGAGCAGAAACATGTCGCCAAAAACATAGGACGTGAGCAATCCCCATGACTTGCTTGCAAGAATCGTTTTTGCATGCTCCCTGTCAATGCCGGCCCACTCAGCTACTCTGGCAAGAACACTCAGGGTTGACCCGGGAATTGCTGCAAAGTCCTTTGCAGAGGTCACACCGTAGAATCCGTTTGCCAGTCTCATTGCCTCAATTCCGATTATTTCATCACTTTCATCAACTGTTCTTGCAAGAGCTTCCACACCCTCTTTGAAAGAGCTGTCAATTTCCTTCAGTCTCTCAAATGCCACGGGAGTCTGCATCCACTCAAGAAATGCGGATTCAAATGGCTTTATGGTGTCTGAAAGAGATTTCAGGGTTCTGTAATGAACAAGCAGCGACATCCTGTAAAGCTGAAATGCCTCATCGCTCTGCCCTTCCAGAGATTTCATCTCCTCCACAGCTCTGACAAAACTTTCAGCATGATCAAATTTGAACTCATCAAATCTGTGTCTTTCAATAGCTCTTACAGACTCCCTCTGAAGTCTCAGTCCATTTTCGGCAATCTCTTCAATCATATCTCTCACCTATGAACTCATGCAGTTTCATGCTCAGGCCCTCCTTGACCTCCTCAACTACGTACGCACTCTGAAAAGCAATTTCAGCCCTCTCAATTGGCCCGTAGAATATAAAGTCACTGAAAAGCTGGGCAACACTGTCAACGCTGCTGACGAGAATCCTTGTGTCAAGCTCCTCCTTCAGGTAGTCTGCCATGTAGTAGCTGACATTTGCTGGACCGCATCCTGCGGGAAATGGATATGTGGACTTTACAAGCAAAAGGGTCTCTATTACCTCTCCAAGACTCTTTATGTCTGTTGGCACAACGTCAATCATCACGTTCTCGATTCCGAGCTTTCTTGCTCTTGGAACCAGTCCTTCCTTTTTTCCATCACCTGAGAGAAGAAGTATTCTCCTGCTTGGAGACGTATATGAGGGATCGTAATCAAAAACCACTGCATTCCTTATCCCTGATGTTTTGAGGGCTTCAATCTCTTCTTTTGTGTTTATCGGGTTTATGGAGTTGTATATCACCTTATCGGAAATCCCATGTTCCCTGACATACTCTATTCCCCTGAGTCTTGCTTCAAGGTATCCGTCAAGAATGAATGGCCTGTCTGTCACATCTGCAACAAACTCTATGTATTTCACAATGGCCTCTCCCGTTTCAGCAACAACATCCAGAATACCCTCTATCCCGTAGCTATCTGACAGCTCTTCCTGCTTGGATATCAGCTCCTCAGCTTTTTCTCTGTCGAAAATTCCTTTGCTGTGATTCTCAACAATTTTATGACGGGAATAGAAGATGCTTCCGATGAGCACAGTTCTGCTGAAATCAGGCCAGGCCATGGGTAAAGCGGAAGATTAAAATTATTATGCATTTCGGTTTTCACATGGAAATAAGGGCTGTTGCAGTAGACATAGATGGCACACTCACTGACAGAAAGAGGAGTCTTAACTGCAGGGCAGTTGAGGCTCTCAGAAGACTTGAGATTCCTGTGGTTCTTGCCACCGGAAACATATCGTGCTTTGCAAGGACTGCAGCGAAGCTCATCGGTGTATCGGATATAGTCATCTGCGAGAATGGAGGGGTTGTGAGATTTGAGTATGATGGAGATGATATAGTTCTCGGGAATAAGGAAAAGTGCTACAGAGCTTTGGAGGCATTAAAGGAGAGATTTGATGTAATTCTTCTTGATGACAGCTATCGAAAGGCTGAAATATGTCTGAGAAGAACATTCAGAAAGGAGGAAGCCGAAGAAATTCTTCGGGATTATGGAGTAAGGCTGATTGATTCCGGCTTTGCGTATCACATAATTGACGACGCTGTCAGCAAGGGAGAGGCTTTGAAGTTCATTGCTGAGAGCATAGGGATTGATGCAGAAAGCTTTGTTGCAATTGGAGACTCTGAGAATGACGTGGAGCTTTTTGAGGTTGCGGGAATCGGTGTGGCTGTTGCAAATGCTCATTCAAAGCTCAAAGAAGTTGCTGACATCGTTACCTCAAGGCCCAATGGAGATGGTGTTGTTGAAGCTCTTGAGTTTTTGGGACTGGTGTGAGAGATCTCTGTACTCCTTAGATTCGCGATCATAACTAATTTCATCTTCGGAAAAATAGGGAGAAGCGGAATGATTTCAATTACTGCAAAACAAGTTTCCTTATCCCTTTTGGGTCAAGCTCCTCTATGATCTTTATCTCCTCATCACTTGGCTCAGGGGTTGGAGGAGCATCGTTTACCTCAAAGCCGGTTTTCTCTCTGATCTCCTCATAGCTCGACCAGGGGTGGATGTGTTCAACCACCAGTCTTCCAAGGCTTTCATCAAGTCTGAAAATGCAGAGAGGTGAGAATACTCTGTAAGGTTTTCCTGCTGCAGTTATCCTCTGCACCTCCTTTACAAAAATTCTTGGATCATGCTTTCCCTGCCATACTACTGGTCTTCTGGCTGTTGCATGCAGTAAAGCTCCTCCAGCCCCTCCGGGAAACTGAACCCTCTTCTCTCCAATGTAAACATGGCTGTTGTTCAGATATCCTCTTGAGTCAATCTGAGCTCCTGCAAGAAAAACGACATCAAGCTCTCCCCTCGCAGATATGTCAAAAAGCTCAGCCAATTGAAGCTTTGCATCACAGTATTTGGCTATGAGAGGATGAACAGTTGACATGGGCATTCTGTAGGGATTTGGGTTGAATCCAACAATGGAGTACCATATCAAATCTGGATTGTAAAGCCTCTTTGCTATTGCTATGGCGAGAAACGGCAGAAAGCTGGCAACCCCCATGAAAGCCGAGTCGGCATCTTTTAACAATCTTGCCATGGCTGAAATCATGTAATTGGATCTTTCAAGCAGATTCACGGTCTCACCTCCCATATGTGGTTTTTCAGCCCCTCCTCATCAAGACTTGCATACCTCTCCATCATATCAAAGTCCATGTCGTAGTAGGGCGGGCATGCTCCAGGGTATGCTCCCTTCTTAACCTCAACAACAGCCTTAACCTTCAGCTTTGGAATCCAGACTGCATCTATCTCCCTTCTGAGCTCTTCAGTCGGTACAATCATCTCCGTTGTCAGAATTATGTTCTCGGCTGCTCTTGCCATCAGAACGTCCTCAAACCATGGACCGTAGATAAGAGCATTCCCCTCCTCATCAGCCTTCTGAACGTGCAGAATCGCATAGTCGGGCTTTATTGCAGGAACTGTAAGCACCTTCTCCTCCCCGTAGGGATTGTCCACAAACTTGAAGCCTCTCTCCTTTACAAAATAGCTCTTGCTTATGTTTGCGATTGGGATGAATGGAATGCCGTAGGCCGCAGCTCTCAAAGCAGCGATTACAGAATAGCATGTGTTCTCAGAATACTTAACTTTTCCCTCCTCAACTGCCTTTCTGAAATTCCTTGCAAGCCCGAAAACCTCAAAAGATACAAAGCCAGCTATGACTTCTTTTGCACACCCAAGCCCGCAGAGAAGATCAACATCGTACCCTCCAGCAGTTTTCATGACTCTCAGATCTCTTTTACCCTGTCTTGCAAGCTCTCTAACAAATGCTGCAGGAATTCTGAAAAGAAGGTTTCCGCTGAGGCTTATAAGAGAGCCGTTCTCGACCATCTCTGCAGCTTCTTCAAGAGACATCACGGTCATGGTCTTGTGTTAATCTGTAACACTATTTAAACTTTCATGATTTTAAATCAGAAATCCCCTTGCGGTCATCACAACCCTTCCTCCAACCCTCACAGAAATCTTACCCTCTCTTTCCTGAGCTCTGAGATAGAGCAAGGACGGTCTGCCTATCTCATACCCCTGTTCAACCCTCACCTCTACATGCTCAGAGCCAAAGTATCTGTACTTTGAGAGATAAGCTGCAAGGCATCCATTTGCACTTCCCGTAGCCGGGTCCTCATGGATACCATAGTAAGGAGCAAAAACCCTCACGCTCAGATCCCTGTCAGGGTTACGGGTTTCAGGAGAGAAGGCAAGGATTGCCTTTGCTTCAAGATTCTCAACAAGCCTGTAATATTTCTCAGAAGATAGTGTGATTTTTCTGAGTGCTTCAAGACCTCTTAAGTGGACGATTATAAATGGCAGTCCCGTTGAAACCTCCTGAACAGGAAAATTTGAATCCACATGGCTTTCATCAATGCCAAGAACTTCGGATATGGCTTTCACTTCAATTTTCTCTCCAAATACAGGTTCAGGCTGTGACATCCACAGGATGTCTGGTTTACCTTGGGTGTAATTATAGTGTGGGACATAACAAACTTAACCAATCAGGAATTTACTAATCCACCTCCTCGCATAACTCAGCTTCTTGCTAAACCTGTTAAAACACTCCCTA
>DACG01000026.1 GCA_002494725.1 Geoglobus sp. UBA235 | reverse complement strand
CTCAGGACTTCAAAAAAAGAGAGTGCTGCTCAATCCAAACTCCTGATCTTCTCTCTGGAATTCATCATTATTCCTTCCACCCCTTTATTTCCTGTGGAATTTTTGAGCGGTGCCTGAAGGAGGTGCAGGAAAATGGCTTTCTGTTCTCTAAAAGCCTGGAACTATGAGATGGTCGATAGATCCTTGCGTAGGTGGCAGGGCTGATGGCAAAACTCAGACAACCCACTCCTGGCGAAGTGAAAAATTCGTGTGAGGAGACATGATACCATCTCAATTTCTGAAAATGAAGCAATGAGGACAGAAAATATTGCAATTGGTTTCTCCATAAAAACCCATTCAGAGGAGTCTAAAAATGGTGAGATGTGCTTGTGCATGATGTTCTTCTCCTTCACACTCTCCTCACCTACTTACTTAACTGAAAAATTCAGTCATTGCTACCATTTTTGTTTCTTAAAATTCTGGATGGCTTTATTCTCTCCCTGCCAGAGGCCCTGAATGGAGACGCAATTTCTGCGCATTACATCCCAATAACATACATGCCCAAATGAAAAGTCAGGATGTTCAGAGGTTCAAATGCCCATCCTGAAAATTTCAAGGAAGGGCTGCATACGTCTCACTCCACCACATTATATGCTGTTAATTTAAATAAATATCCCATTAACCTAAGAACTTAGGGACAAGGTATATGCAAAGCGACATGTAAAACTGGTTTCATGAGACAGTGGCCGGTTAAATTGCTGCTTGTGCATCCGAAAGCAGAGTTCATGAGGGACAAAAAGATAGTTGTTGCTGCAGACTGTGCCATTCTGGTCGATAAGGAAATAGCCGACAGGTTTGAGAAAGAGACCGTGCTCATAGGATGTCCGATGCTCGAGGATCCCAAAAGAATCTATGAAAAGATCAAGCTTCTGATGAGTGACGGTGATTTCAGGGAAGTTGAGATTTACACAATGGAGGTCCCATGCTGTCAGGCTCTGCACATGATGGTTGAGAGGGAAAGAGGAGATAAGGAGACAAAAAGGTTTATAGTCAGGGTCAGTGGGGAGGTTGAGGAGTACACAGGCGTTGTTGATGAGAGCATGATCGAGGCTGAAAAAAAGGCTCACAGGGGGTTCTGAATGGTTAGAAGAATGATCATTGCCATAAACACCGAAACCTGCATAGGATGTGGAAGGTGTGTAGAGTCCTGTCCAACAAACGCCCTTGACATGGCCGATGGAAAGGCAAGACTTGTTGATGAGCGATTGTGCGATGGTTTTGGTTCCTGCATCGCTGTATGCCCCACACACTCCCTATACATAGAGGAGAGAGAGGCAGAGCCCTTTGACTGGAGTGTTCTCGAAAAAATAGACTTTGACGTGTTCATTGACAAGCTTTACAAACATTACAGGCCTGCAGAACTTGAGGAGAAATAGTGAAATCCTGAAAAAACAGACACATGTAACTTTCACTCCAGCAATTAATTTAAAAGTTAAAGCTCAAAAAAGATCCCTTAAGGAGTGGGAGAAAAATAAAATTAAAAATACTTCCGATCTTGCTCCTGCATACTCTCTTTGAGGAAAGGCCAGTTCACCTCTGTTCTTGGCAGACAAACCACAGATGAAGCGGAGTTGAAAGGTTATAAAAACTTCAGAAAAGGTGTTGATTGCTGTGAAAGGAAACTCTGATGTTTCGCACTTACCCAAGGGTGTTTTTCAAAAGCTAAATATATCACCTCTACGGATTTCGGTAGATTGATTTTAAAACGTGAATTAGGATAGGTATAGAGAGATTACCGATAATAAAAAATGCTGTATTCCCGTCAGATAGAAAAGATAAAGATGTTTTCTGACTCTGTGAGAGACTGATTGAGTTTTTTGTTTCATTCTGAAGTTTCTGGTGGCTATGAGATATTGAAGAGGTTGCGTATCGGCAAATGCTCACCCAGAACTGCGAAAATTCATGATGTGATAACTGCTCCCATTCCAGACACCCTACTAAATTCACGAACTCCAGTTCCGGATTGCAGATAATTCCTAACCGAAAATCCATTAAACTGAAGTTTCTCAGGATTATTCAGAGAGGTATACAAAAAATCCACTCACAGAAATCCCAACCAGATACTCATCTAAGTGTTTTTGTCAACCATAGACAGCATTCCAAGATGGCGGGTTGTCCGGAATAACATCAGATGAGTCTCAAACTTCTTTCAATAACAAAAGTTGCAACAGCCGTTACAATTCCCATAAGACCCATTTTGGTTCCTGAAAGAAGGATGTTTTTCTTTGACACCATTCCATAATATACACCAACTATAAAAAGCGATGTGGCCGTCAGTCCAGCAGAGAGGGCTAAAGCGAGATTAACACTGTATCCGGTTAACATTGCCAGAATAAACGGAATTATAGGCAGAAAGCTACCAAACGCTGTTGATACTCCGTCCACAATTCCTCTCACCATAACCCTCTTTCTGATCTCCCTGTAAATTTCCGTGCTTCTAAGATCTGAGAGCATGGATTTCTCAACCTCACTTAGCTTTATTTCCTCCTCAACCATCTCAGCAGAAAATGCACCGAATGCATTTGACAGTGCATTCGCTATACCTCCTCCAATTCCGGCAGAGATGACAATACCAACCTCTGCACTTGAAGCTCCTATGACAACCCCAAGCACAGAGAGAGCACCATCAATAAACCCCCTGACCACGTGTCTTTCCATAAACCAACTCAGAAAAACAGGCACTTAATCTTTTGCTTGAGTTCCAAAATTATAGTCTAAGACAAAACTTTATTAACTATTAGATTGCAAATCGCTACATGGCCAGAAAACCTGAAAAGGAAGTTGTGAGATGGCTCTCACCAGAAGAAT
>DACG01000030.1 GCA_002494725.1 Geoglobus sp. UBA235 | reverse complement strand
TCCTTTTCAGGTTTTCTGGCCATGTAGCGATTTGCAATCTAATAGTTAATAAAGTTTTGTCTTAGACTATAATTAGTGTTCAAACTTGCTCAGCAAGTTTTCCAAAATCCTCCCAAGGAATTACAAGTTCCATCTAATGAAAGTTGGATTACGGAGGATTCTTAAAGTACCTAAGCTGTTTAAAGCACTCTGTACAGAGTTCAGCTCTCCCAAGCCTGAAGATTTCAATCTGGGATAGTCTCTTTTGACAGTACCAGCAGTAGATTTGAAGCGATAAACGACTCAATATTCCAGACAATCTTAACTTCAAAATACTAAATGGTTTCATTTTGCCTTTTCCACCTTATATGTTTTCACCAAACCCAGCAGTCTCATTGCCTTGATAGCGCCAAGAAAGACGTGTTCGTTACTCGTCTCAAGTTCTTTTAGAACATAATACGCTCTTTCACTTACATTAATCATAAACCTGTATCCGTGAACCTCGAATTCATGGTTCCAGAACATTGAAGGTTTTAGTGGGCAAGCCTTTTGGTGAGCCCTTAAAGCTTGTTTATTCTTTAACCATTTATCGCAGTACTTGCACTTTATCATTAACAAACCTATGGCAGAATAGATATAACTTTGTTTTCCAATAAGTGGCTATTATTGGTAAAATAGAACAACATGGGAAGTAGTAGGTGCTACCAAAGTTAGAAAAACATAAATTTTTGGAATTACTTAACTGGTATGGAGAGGTCGGCAATATGATTGCTGGCGACAAAATTAACTCTATGAACTACGAGCATCTTTTTAGTGAACTGACACCAAAACTTCTTTTAGACCACTATTGGAGGATTCTTGATTTGATTGAATGGGAAATAGATGATTTACAAGATTTCACCGAAAAAGAAATCCTAAAAATACTTTCCAAGAAGGCAGACAGCATAGACAATCCGCACTTTCAAAGAACTTGTCTTAGAGCACAAAAAAATCATTGGAGATGTTTTATCCCAGTTGTCCAAGACTGGACTTGTAGATGAGGAAAAAGAGTCTTTTACGAAAGGTGAAGAATACCCAAAATTTTTCAATTTCTTGAAGAAGAGTTTCAGGAATTCTGCAACAAGGAGGGTTTCGTGGGCAGTCTGGTACCTTTACAGCACAGGTGTTGAAAATTTTACAACCTATGAAATTCTTGAGCTATTATCCTATAATGATGAAGACTACATCGAAGAGCTAAAACACCTTTATATTTGGAAAAACGGAACATGGCATCCTGCCTTAAAAAGAAAAAATGGTAGTTGGCAGATTGTAAACGATGTTTATTCGATTCAAAAGCCAATACTGACTAAGGACTTACCAGAAAGGCTTTTTACTGCTATTGTAAATCTATCAAGCGGTGAACTTTCAGAAGGAGATATACTCCAAAAAGTCCGAGAGCTTGAAATAGAAGCTATAAATAGAGCCTTGAGAAGACTGAAATTGACCTTTGAAGATGGTCGATGGAAAATCAACAATACAGCCACTTCCAGAATAGAAGAGGAGTTAAGAGGAAAACAATCCTTAAACTGGCCTTATTTTGGCAGCATAATTGTTAGAGGCAACCCATACTTCAAAATGTTTCGTGGTGTTTCATGCACAGCTTACGTCGACATCCCAAATAAAATTATTGAAGGACTGGTAGAAGATTTAATTATTGTCAGCAATGAGTGTGATAATAAGGAAGAGTTCTATATAAAAGCTCAGGAAGTCTTGAACTCTTATAACAGGTTCTTGAGAGATGACGCTGTAAAATATTTCAAACACAATCTGGATTGGCTTCACTTTGAATTATATGGTCATTTCATGGATAAATACGGAGTTAGAATAAGAATAAACTGGAAAAAATTCATGAAGTTCATTGATGAGTTCTCGAAGGCAGAAATTCCTATATGGGTAAAATATCGTTACATCTCACTTTGTAGGCGTTCTTCTCTAAAGCTTGTTTTGAGAGGTGAGCCTGACAGGACGCAAAAAGCTGTTAAAGAAGTCTCTAAGGATGAGATAGCTGAAATCCAAAGAGAGATTACTGAATTTATTCGTTATCTTGAGTTTATAAAAGGCCAGCTCATGAAGATGTTGAGACGGAGAAAAGTACCAATTGAGCCAGCAGTTTTGCTATTTCTACCAGAGATGATGGCCACAATAAACTCGTTAAAGTATCTGGTAGACAATGGCGCAATCCCTTCATGCTATAGGGAAATGAGGAAAATTCTGGAAAATCTTGCTTGGGTTGTTTTTGACGACATCCTCCTGTTTAGAAGTGTGAAAAATCGACCAGAAGTTTATTGGTTGCTACCCCCATATCGTTATGTTTCTAAGGAGTGGTATGAGTCTATACGACAACAAAAAGGATTTGCGGTGAATCATATAGCTATTTTGAAAAATAAAATTAGGAAATTCGTAAATACTCTTGGAGAAGGAACGGATTGGGACAAAAAATCATTAGAGGAATTGGAAAGAGCAATATTCAACAATTTATCTTACCCATCCTTTCTGCTAATTTTAGGGGAAGATGTAAGTATAGCCAGTGATATTGGTGAATTCATACCAGTATATGATACCCCTCAACTCCTAACAAATGCTAAAGAGAATTTCAAGGAAGTTGCTAAAAGTATGGGTTTGGAACCTGAAGAGTTTGCCGAGAAAGCCATAAAAATGCTTGAAAAAGCAACACCACCAAGAATAATTCCACCTTATCCATCTAATGACTTTGTGATTGCATTTGTAGACAGAACTTTTTCGACAAAACTACAAAAAAAGTATAATGAGTATAGCTTCTTCGTGCACTCATACTTCACTTCTTGGCACATTTTCCCATTTTCGTCAGTGTTTGAATTTAAGGTATTAAAGTATGAACTGAAAATTTTTATAAAAGTAATAAAAACACTACTCGATAAGTACTTAGAGATTCTTCAGTGATTTCGATGTCCTTGGAGTTGTTATTACTTATAGAATGCTTTGTGTTACTACTTTTGCGCCTCGCTCAAGTTAGAGTTACTTGATGGGCACGCAATATTTTGTGTGGTTCTTTGGTTGAATATTGGTACCGTACCACCTCTTTCCAGCATTCTACACACTACTAATAATAGCAATATACTCCCTAAAAAATCAACAATTCAATTTTACACTATAAAAACAATCGTTCCCTCTCCTATAACTCGAAATTATTCCCGCTTTTTTCAACTTCCTTAAATGGTATTGAACCGTCCTGAGAGGTAGATTTAACATTTCGCTAATCTCTTTAGCAGTTCTTGCTTCTTCAGCTATTTTCAAAGCTATTGACCTTGTTTTCCTGTTAAACAGCTCTTTTTTGATATACCCTAATTGCTCTATCTTCCATTTGAGAGATTCTTTTTCCAGTCCTCTCATTACATCAAGTATGATGTCCCCTTGCCCTGAGATTGGATAGTTGAATCCCCAAGTTGAAGGAAGAGTCCAATCATACAAATCAGCATATTCAGCAATTGTTGCAATCAAGTTCCTACCTATTTTTTCGAGTTGTTCTTTTGATAGTTTAGTTTTCTCGTAATAAACAGTCACTTCAAGCTTGGGATGGTCTCTTATTCCTTCTGCTGGACTCCGATAATTTTTTGGTCGATAGCTTTTAATGTCAATCCTACTTCCATTAACGTTCAATAGTATTTTTTTCAGACGATATACTTCTTTATTCTTACCGCATTTGTCTCTTCTCGTGATGTCTCCAAATCCTAATAGTCTATAAAGAAGTTCTAACGCTTTAACCACCTCAATTTCCTTATCCTCATGATATCTCAAAAACTGCTCGCTGTAAATCATCCGTTCTTCTGCCCTATCAATTTCGACATCCTTATGAAGTAAATCAAAAAATACATGTAAATCATTCCTTGCCTCAATGGGATTACCAGTTCGGATTACATGAAAAAGTCGAGGTACCATTAAGTGTTGTACATGCAATAACGGTTTCATCCATTCCTGTTTGTTTTTTGTAGACGATAATTCCATTCCTATAACATATTTTCGCTACCTGTTCATCATTAACAATAGTAATCGGCTTAATAAACTCAGTTCTAACCCAGTTTCGATATTCTCCATTGAAAGCTTTCCAGAAGAACGCTTTAACTGTGTTGTATGGGTACGTGCTTCTAAAAGTGTAAATAACACTGGAACGGTGCCAGAAAGTATCAATAGTTTGCATAAAGCGTTTACAGCCAAGGTTACTTCACCGACTTCAACAGTTTTGAAATTCTTCCTTGATGCTTCACATCCAGCACGGTGAGGGCAAGGGCTGCAGCCAGTGGACTCCCATGGAAAACAAGCCTCCATAGCTCTTTGTCAGTCACTGGCATCACCCAGCCCTAACGCCTTTATCTCCTCTTCAGAAAGGTAATTTAGCCTTGCAAGCTCCTTTTTGATAGCCCTGCGGCTAAAACTGGAGATGTCTTCTCCTCTTGCCTCTACAACTTTCTTTAGAAGGTCGTACAGTCTTCCATCAACTCTTATCGCTATTAGTTTTTTTACTCCCGCTTGCATTGTCAAAAAGCTTTATACCAAAGTTTACAAATCGTATTTTGACATGTCAATGGATGTCAGCTTAGAAAAGGCTGGACACATCATTGTGTACAAGATTGTCGAACATTATGGGGAAGTAAAAAGAGATGAAATCATAAAATTGGCTAAGACCATTTACTTAGAGCTTTTAAACATAGAGGTGTCAGAAGATGTTATAGTTAACTGGATTAGGGAAATTACCTGTTCTACTGACAAAAGGAGCAAATACGGAGTTATTTATCCTCGAGCCAAAGGCTTTTACAAAGTAAAAGAAGGAATAAGAGTGATACCAGAAAATAAGAATATTTGGGATAAAGTAGACATATACCTCAAAACAAATGTGATACTGGACATACCCTACGAGCGAAGAGTTGAGCATACCAAGAGGATAAAACAGGAAGTTTTAGAACCATGGATTAAACTGCTAAAACCTCTCTATTTCTACACTCCTATGGGAATACTCAGAGTTGAAGAGAGAGAATCCGAATTTGACCCAATAAATAACGCCAACCGATATTACGGAGAAAAATTCTCCTTTGAAGACCATGTACTCTTTGAGGATTTGAAAAATCACATTCCGATGAACTTGGAAAATCCAGTGGAATTGTATAAAGATTTTAAGTATGCATGCTTAGAATTCTGGGATACGTTTGAAGAAACAAAGGGCAAATTCAAGAAGACAATTCAGGAAATAATTAACGAATTTCCAGAGGATATAAAACAAGGGTTCTCGATTGATGAACTCACTGAGCTCCTCTGGTTGTGGTATTTGCCAAAATATCTCGACAGAGTAAAGGTGAAAATCGATACTTCTAAAGTTGGTGGATATACAGTTGTTACATTTGCTGAATTTACTATATTTACGGGAAAACTACCTAACGAGAACGTTGAAGTTCTTCTTCAATGGCTTGAGAGGATAAAACAGGACAGAAGATTTATCGAGTTTAAAAACACAAAATTTGAAGCGTTGGAGACAAAGGTTGAAGAATTGGAAGAAATGAGAAAAAATATCCTTAAAATTCTCGAGAAGATGTCTTCCTACGAAGTTTTGCCAGGCAAATGTGAGTATCTCACGACTGAAGGAATTGGTGGAAGCTATGATTCCATATAGAAGAAATACTAAGAAAGTTGAGTGAAGAAAGACCAGTTTTCCATTCCGAAGCAGACTTCCAGCATGCGTTAGCTTAGAAAATACACAGGATTTTGAGCCAAAAGTTAAGTATAGAGTTAAGGTAGTCTGATTTAAATTTTATTTTATTGTATTCGCAATCAATAAAGAAAAGTTTAAATTCCGTAACGAAAAATTACAAAACGGTGATTCAAATGTCTGAGGAAAAAATCATAGAGGTTTTGAAGAATGCTGGAAAACCTCTCAAAACAAAGGAAATTGCTGAACTTGCCGGCATCGATAGCAAGGAAGCGGGAAAGATAATCAGCAGACTTAAAAAAGAGGGTAAGATAAAGAGCCCCAAAAGATGCTATTATTCCGTTTAATCCTAATTTTTTAGGGGAAACCTTGTTAAGCACACTCTACGATCTTTTTACTGTGAGTCTTAAAGAGATTTTTCCAAGAATGCACGGTGCCACATCCATCTGGGTTGCATCCCTCATTCTTTCAGCTCCATGGCTCAGCATCTCTGAATGGGCAGCATCTCTTTCGCTTATTTTTGCTGTTGGAAGTGGTCACAGGGCTATTTTTGTTGGAAGGGCTGAAAAGCTTGATTATGCTGTTCTTGGAATATCGGGTCTTCTTATACTCCAAACGGCTCTGAGCAACCCTGTAATTTTCGCCTATGCAGTCCCGCTCATCCTTGCATTTATTTTCAGAAAGGACTTCAGGAAGTATGTCATATTCTCTTCAGTTCTGACTGCAATGCCATCTGCATACATTCCCTTCATCCAGTACCACATTCTTTTCGTTGCATTTGCCCTTTCCTATGTTCTTGTGGCTGATTCTTTGATTTACAGTGATCTGAAAACAGCCATTATAGCTCTGGCCATCTTTGTTCCGGTTTCAGTTTTGATAAATCCTATGTTCACGGTTTTTTCGGCAGCTTTGCTGATCCCTATGGCAGGAAAGTTCAGAACAAAAACCTTGGGACTATACCTCCTGTCAACCCTGATCACTTTTTCTGTTTTCGAATTATTAATTATTTATCATTATTTTTTAAATATATAAATTCCTAATAATTTCGGGAAAATAAAAATATTCTCTGATTTTTCCCCAGAAAAACCATGGAACGGGGAAAAGCTGTTAGCGAACACGAAACTGTGGAGAGAATGTACAGATTTGTTTCTGAACATGGAATAACAAACATCGTTGATAGATTTCTTGCACAGGAGAAAGGAAGATGTCCGTACTGCATGAAGGGGCTGAGCTGTCAGCTTTGCAGCATGGGACCATGCAGAATTGGAAATGGTAAGGAATACGGAGCATGCGGAATTGATGCGGCAGGAATGGTCGTGAGGAATTTTGTACACCTCAACATGCTCGGAACTGAAGCATACACGTACCACGCCATTGAAGCTGCCAAAACGCTGAAGGCGACAGCTGAAGGAAAAACACCATTTGAGATAAAAGAGCCCGAAAAGCTCAGGTGGTTTGCAGAAATGATCGGCATAAAGGGTGATGATGTGAATGAGCTTGCCTCGAGGGTTGCTGATTTCATCATCTCCGATCTCAGCTCTCACGAAAGAAGCAGGCTTGTTATGGTATTTGCACCTGAAAAGAGAAAGGAACTGTGGGAAAGTCTTGGACTGATTCCTGATGGTGTTTTTCAGGAGATTCTGACAATGGGAACATCCTCGATGACCAATGTCGATACCAACTATGTGAGTCTGGCATTTAAGAGCATGAGAAGCAGCATAGCCACATGCCTGGCATCTCAGATAGCAATTGAAATGATTCAGGATATTCTATTCGGAACCCCGCAGCCTCACAGGAGCTACGCGGATTTTGGGGTTGTTGATCCAGATTATGTGAACATAGCAGTTAACGGGCATGAGCCATTTGTTGCAATGGCCCTCATAAAGCTGGCTGAAAGAGATGAGGTACAGGAAAGGGCAAGGAAGGCAGGGGCAAAGGGACTCAGAATTGTGGGTTTTATAGAGACCGGTCAGGAGGTCATGCAGAGAACTGAAAGCCCTGTTTTCACAGGAATCGCTGGAAACTGGATAGTTCAGGAGTATGTGCTGGCGATAGGAGGTGTGGATGTGTTTGCTGCAGACATGAACTGCACTGTTCCGAGCCTTTCCGAGTATCAGAGATTTGGAGTGAAAGTGATCCCTGTAAGCAAGCTTGTCAGATTGAGGGGAATAGATGACGGGCTTGATTACTCTCCAGAAAGGGTTGAGGAGATAGCAGAGAGGCTGATTGACATAGCAATAGAAAACTTCAGGGAAAGGCGGGGTAAGATGGAGCCTGTGAGGGTGAAAGAGCGAAGAGAAATAATTGTGGGCTTCTCCCCCGAGGCCATAATGAAGGTTCTGAAAGGTGACATGAACAAACTTTTTGATGCAATGAAGGAGGGAAAAATAAAGGGAATTGCAGCACTTGTCAGCTGCTCAACTCTCAAAAATGGCCCTCATGACTCAAATACTGTGACAATGGCCAAAGAGCTGATAAAAAGAGATATCCTTGTTCTCTCTATGGGATGCGGAAACAGTGCACTTCAGCAAGCTGGTTTGACGTCGATGTCTGCTCTGAGAATTGCCGGAGAGAATCTCAGAGAATTTTGCAGGGAACTTGGTATTCCTCCCATTCTCAGCTTTGGAACGTGCACAGATACGGGAAGAGCAGCTTATCTGCTCAGGCTGATAGCCGAGCACATAGGTGTTGACATTCCCGATCTGCCTGTAGCTGTTACGGCTCCAGAGTACATGGAACAGAAGGCAACGATTGATGCAGTGTTTGCCCTGGCTTACGGGCTTGTGGTTCATGTCTCACCGACTCCGCCGATAACAGGAAGTGAGGAGGCAGTCAGACTCTTTACAGAGGAAGTCGAGAGACTCACAGGTGGGAAGGTTGTTGTCGAGGAGGACATGAGGAAAGCTGCCGAAATTCTCGACAGAATTATAGCTGAAAAGAGAGAAAAGCTTGGACTCAGGGAAGAAATCCATAAATCTCAGATATATGCCTGATCAGAATTCTTTCAACCCTCTTTACATCTCTTTTTCTGATTGTCTTTCCAAGTGGACAGAAATCATGAACCGTTGCCTGCCCTGAGTCAACACTGTAAACAACAGGGTAGAGTCTGCAACCAAGAGGTCTGTGGCTGTATACTCTGCATTTTCCGTTTTCAAGGAAAAAACACCATCCATTAACATTTTTAAGGACTCTGACTCCATCAATTTCGGTGCTGAATTCATCTCTTCTGTATCCAAGCCTTTCAAGCCTCTTCACATCCCTTTGACTTAGCTGCATTTCTGTCTCCCTGCAGCACTCATAACAGCCATTCTTCAGGCAGTTGACCTTTACCTCCATCACAACCCCTTCAGAAACTCAGGGATGCTTTTTCCACTCTTTCTGGCAAGTTTTTCAAGAATTGAGTATGTTTTCGTTGAGTACTGTATTGCCTTTTTCTCCCTGTATGCGACCTCTGCCGGAATGTATTTTCTGGCAACCTCTCTCAGGAAGTATTTTCTTATGACCCTCCCCCCCTCTCTCCTGACCTTCAGATCCGGTGGTATGGACAGCGCTGACTCTATTATGTCAAAGTCAAGGTAGGGTGTCACAATCCTCATCTGGAGGTGATACGAGATCTTTGTGTCTCTCTCAAGATTGTTTCTGCCCAGATTTCTCACATCCTCAACTATGGCCTTTTCAAGGTTCCTGCCTATGACGTTCTCATACCTCTTGTATCCTCCAAACAGCTCATCTGCTCCCTGACCGAATATAACCTCATTAAAGCCGAGATTCCTCGCAAACTTCATGGAAAGATATATCGGAATCGCTATAGACACCTGGAGAGGGTTTGTAGTCTCTATGGCATCCACAACATTCCTAACCTCTTTAGCAATCGTGGTCTCATCGAATTCAAGTATCTCAACCTCCGTTCCAATTTTTGCTGCTGAGTCCTCTATCCTTCTCTTTTCCTCTTCAGATGCTGTAACGGCAATGAGAGGAACATCGTAAAATGCTGCAAGAAGTGAGGAATCAACCCCTCCTGAAAAGCTTATGCATGCATTCCCCACTCTCACCCTTTCAAGAGATCTGATTATTCTTTCCTCAACCTCATCCCAGTCAAATTCAGTAACTGTGAAAACATCAGAGAAATCCGTAACCTCCTGCCTCAACACCTCACCGTCATACCCGATCTCAACGTACTCGCCGGGCATAAGCTCAGAGTATTTGCTAACAAATTTCTTGAAGGAGGATATCTCAAGGTTTCTGTTGTAATAAACTGGTTTCGCCCCCAGAACATCCCTGGCCATCACAACCCTGCTGGGTTTGAATGAAACCAGATAAAAAAGTCCCCTGTAAGACGATGGAAGATCCGGAGATGGTCTGGGATCGCTGAGACCATCGTAAAATGTCAGATTACTTTTCTCAGAGGGATATCTCACCTCAACACTGATGTTCCTGATCTTTCCACCATCTACTGTTGGGTTAACTATCAGCGACATTCTTGAGGTACTTAGAACTGACCATTTAAAACACTTTAGCCGAAAAATTTTCTGGAGGAGTTTTTCTGATTTTCCGGTGTGCATCACTCACAAAAGAGTTTAAAAATGCTTTAAATCCACTTTTGAGTTTTTTAAATCCCTGGATACATTATCGGGACGATATTGTTTGAGAAAATGGTTGAAAGAGGAGTTCCACATGAAATGAAGGGGATGGAGAGCTTTACCTGAGATGCACTTTTTCGAAAGTTATTTATTACGGCAAATCGTGTCTTTTTCGTAAAAATAAGGGGTGGATAGGCCATGGAAAGAAAAATCAGGGTTCTTGTCGCCAAACCCGGTCTTGATGGGCACGATAGAGGTGCTAAGGTTATTGCAAGAGCTTTGAGAGATGCAGGGTTTGAGGTCATATACACGGGCATAAGAAGAACTCCTGCCGAGATTGCAGAAACTGCCCTGCAGGAGGATGTGGATGTTCTGGGTCTGAGTATTCTCAGCGGTGCACATCTCGAGCTCATACCTGTCGTCATAGACGAGCTCAGGGCGAGAGGTCTTGAGCCCGGAAAAGATCTGCTTGTTGTTGTCGGAGGAATAATTCCTGCCGAGGATGTCCCCAAACTTAAGAGGATAGGCGTTGCTGAGGTTTTTGTTCCCGGCACGCCAATGTACGAGATTATTGATTTTATAAAGAAGAATGCTGGAGAGAAGGTGATAGCATGATAAAAAAGATAGATCACATTGGAATAGCTGTTAGGGATCTCGAGTCTGCAATGGACCTTTACAGAAAGCTTGGTTTTGAAATAAAGGAGATTGAGGAAGTTGCAGAGCAAAAGGTAAGAGTGGCCATGATTCCTGCCGGAGAAAGCAAAATCGAACTTCTCGAGGCAACTTCTGATGAGAGTGCAGTTGCCAAGTTCATCGAGAGAAAAGGTGAGGGGATACATCACATTGCCGTGAATGTTGAAAACATAGAGAAGGCTCTTGAAAATGCAAAGGCGAACGGGCTTCAGCTTATAGATGAAAAACCCAGAACTGGTGTTGGTGGAAAGAAGATTGCCTTTGTGCATCCGAAAAGCACGAAGGGTGTGTTGCTTGAGTTTGTGGAGGGATAGAATTGAAAAAAGAGCTGATTGAAGAGCTTTACAGGAGGAGAGAAAAAATAAAGCAGATGGGTGGGGAGGAGAGAATAAAAAAGCAGCATGATGCAGGTAAGCTAACAGCAAGAGAGAGAATAGAGCTCCTTCTCGATCCGGGAAGCTTTGTTGAGGTAAATCCATTTGTTGAGAAGAGAAACACAGATTTTGGGCTTGACAGAGTTGACCTCCCTGCAGACGGTGTTGTGACCGGATATGGCACGATAGATGGCAGACCGGTGGCTGTTTTTGCTCAGGACTTCACCGTGATGGGCGGAAGCCTTGGTGAAATGCACGGATTCAAGATAGCCTATCTGCTTGACTTTGCGATGAAGGTTGGGATACCCGTTATCGGGCTTAACGATTCAGGCGGTGCGAGAATTCAGGAAGGGGTTGATGCACTGAAGGGTTATGGAGACATCTTTTACAGAAACACCCTTGCAAGTGGAGTCATTCCACAGATAAGCGTTATTCTTGGACCCTGTGCTGGTGGAGCAGTTTACAGCCCTGCCATCGGTGACTTCATTGTGATGACAAAGAATAAGGGCTGCTACATGTTCATCACCGGTCCCAATGTGATAAAAACGGTTACAGGAGAGGAGGTCACACCTCAGGAACTTGGAGGATGGGAAGCCCACGCTGTAAAGAGTGGAAACGCTCATCTCGTTGCCGAGGATGATGAGGAGGCAATGCAGATTGTGAGAAAGCTGATAGGCTATCTGCCACTCAACAACCTCGAGGACCCTCCTGTTGTTGAAACTCAGGATAATCCCGGAAGAACAACACCCGAGATTTACGATATCATACCCGATGATCCAAACAAGCCCTATGATGTGAGGGATGTTATAAGGGCTGTGGTTGATGAGAGTGAGTTTTTTGAGATACATGCCCAGTACGCACAGAATGCTGTTGTTGGATTTGCAAGGATGGATGGCAAGACTGTCGGTATTGTTGCAAACAACCCGAGGTTCTTTGCAGGAACCTTGGATGTGAACAGCAGTGACAAGATTGCAAGATTTGTCAGGTTCTGCGATGCCTTCAACATCCCGATTCTGACGTTTGTTGATGTTCCCGGGTATTTGCCTGGAGTTCAGCAGGAGTATGGTGGCATAATAAGGCATGGAGCAAAGGTCCTCTACGCCTACAGCGAGGCCACAGTACCTCTGGTGACGGTAATTCTTAGAAAGGCTTATGGAGGAGCTTACCTTGCCATGGGGAGCAAACATCTTGGTGCAGATGTCGTTTATGCATATCCTACAGCAGAGATAGCAGTTATGGGTCCAGAAGGAGCCGCTGAGATAGTCTTCAGAAAGGAGATAGCAAAGGCTGATGATCCGGATAAGGTCAGAGAGGAGAAGACAAAAGAATACAGGGACAGATTTGCAAACCCATACAGGGCTGCTGCAAGAGGTTACATTGATGATGTTATAGATCCAAAGTTCACGAGAATCAAGATCATCTCAGCCCTTAGAGTTCTCGATACAAAAAGAGAGAAGCTTCCACCGAAAAAGCACGGAAACATTCCCCTCTGAGGTGGTAACATGAATCCCGACGAGTTTATTGCAGCTGTGGCGGCCATACACAGATATCTTGAGGATCACTCTGAAAAGCCAATTGAGATAAAGCCAAGGAGTAACATCTGGAAGATCATTGCAAGAGTTCCGGGGTGGTAGCTTGCCGGTTTACGATGTTGCTGTCAATAACAGAACCTTCAGGGTTGAGGTTGAGGAAATATCCCGAAACAGATTCAGGGTGATCATTAATGGCAAGGAAGAGATAATCGAGCTATCAGAAAAAGCAAAAGAAGTTCTCAGAAAGAGAGAGGATGAAAAACAATCTGTTGCAAGAGAGGGTGGGGAGATAAGAGCTGAAATGTCCGGAAGCATAGTGAGGGTTCTCGTTAAAAAGGGAGAGAGGGTGGAGAGGGGGCAGGCAGTGCTGGTGCTTGAGGCAATGAAGATGGAGAACGAGGTTACAAGCCCGTATTCAGGGGTTGTTGAGGAGGTGCTGGTCAGCGATGGAGACAAGGTTCAGGCAGGAGATGTGCTGCTTGTGATTTCAGAAAATGAGCAACCGGACTCAGATGTTCAGATGAAGACATCAACATCATCTGAAGATGGAAATGTTGTCAGAGCAGAAATGGCCGGAACTGTCGTTAAAGTGCTAAAAAGAGAAGGGGAAACTGTTAGGGCAGGGGAGGCAGTGCTCGTGCTTGAGGCAATGAAGATGGAGAACGAGATCTCGAGCCCATCAGATGGCAAACTCTCGAGGATTTTTGTTGGTGAAGGCAGCAGGGTTCAGATCGGAGACCCTCTGTTTTCCCTTTCATAGTTGGGGTGAGATGAAATGAACAAGAGAGAGTGGGAAGAGAAGTATGTGAAACCGCTCCTTGAAAAGGCTCCTGAAAGAAGAAATGAGTTTAGAACTGCAAGCGGATTTGGGGTTGATAGGGTTTACACACCTGAGGATATCGATCTGGATTATGAGGAGAAGCTCGGCTTCCCGGGTGTTTATCCATTCACAAGGGGGGTTTATCCCACAATGTATCGTGGCAGGCTATGGACAATGAGGCAGTACGCCGGATTTGGAACTGCCGAGGAAACAAACCAGAGGTACCGCTATCTGCTTGAGCAGGGTCAGACGGGGCTGAGTGTTGCATTTGACCTTCCAACCCAGATTGGATACGACAGTGATCATCCAATGGCTCTCGGAGAGGTTGGTAAGGTCGGGGTTGCAATTGATACTCTCCAAGACATGGAGATACTTTTCTCAGGAATTCCCCTTGATAAGGTATCAACATCAATGACCATCAATTCAACCGCAGCCCAGGTTCTGAGCATGTACATAGCCGTTGCTGAGAGCCAGGGAGTTGACAGAAAGATACTTAGGGGAACTGTGCAGAATGACATGCTCAAAGAGTACATTGCAAGAGGGACATACATATTCCCCCCTGAACCGAGTTTGAGGCTTGCAACCGACATAATAATGTTCTGTGCGAAGGAAATTCCTAAATGGAACTCAATAAGCATTTCCGGCTATCACATGGAGGAGGCCGGAGCCACTCCTGTGCAAGAGGTTGCATTTACCTTGGCTGATGGGATCGAGTACGTGCAGAGAGTCATTGACAGAGGGATGGATGTTGATGAGTTTGCCCCGAGACTGAGCTTCTTCTTTGCATCAGGCAACAATCTGCTTGAAGAGGTTGCCAAGTTCAGGGCTGCAAGAAGGCTGTGGGCAAGGATAATGAAGGATAGGTTCAATGCCAGAAATCCAAGATCAATGATGCTCAGATTCCATGTTCAGACAGCAGGATGTACTCTGACAGCCCAGCAGCCTGAGAACAACATAATCAGGGTAACCCTACAGGCTCTTGCAGCGGTGCTTGGAGGGGCTCAAAGCCTGCACACAAACAGCTTTGACGAGGCACTGAGCCTTCCAACCGAGAAGGCTGTAAGAATTGCTTTGAGAACCCAGCAGATCATTGCCGAGGAGAGCGGTGTTGCAGATGTTGCAGATCCGATCGGAGGGGCGTACTATGTTGAATGGCTGACAGACAGAATAGAGGAGGAGGCAATGAGGTACATTGAGAAGATAGATGAAATGGGTGGAGTGATAAAGGCAATAGAGGATGGTTACATTCAGAGAGAGATCCAGAGATCGGCATACGAGAAACAGAAGGCAATAGATGATGGAGAGATCGTGGTTGTCGGGGTCAACAAGTACAAAATTGATGAGGAAATCAAGGCCGAGATCCTGAGAATTGATGAAGAAATGGTCAGGAAGCAAATCGAGAGGACAAGGAGATTCAGGGAGAACAGAGATAAAGGGAGAGTTGAGGAGGCGATAGAGAGACTCAAGAAAGCTGCCGAAAATCCAGAGGAGAATCTCGTTCCATACATACTCGATGCTGTCAGAGCAAGGGCAACTCTTGGTGAGATGACAGATGCTCTGAGAGAGGTTTTTGGAGAATACAGGGCTCCACAGATCTTCTGATGGTGGTAACTCTGGACAGATTCATTATTTTTGTCATTCCTCCAGTTCTCGGAGCGTTTATTGGCTATCTAACAAATGTTGTTGCCATAAAGCTCCTTTTTCACCCAAAAAAACCGATAAGAATTCTGGGTATAGAATTTCAGGGACTCATACCTTCAAAAAGCGATGAGCTTGCAAGGAGGTTCATTGACATTGTTGGAGATTACGTTGAAAAGGAGGATTTCAGAGAGCTGGTACATGAGGCAATTGACAAAACTTTCAAAGAGTCAAGACTTGCCAGAGCATTTGGAAGCCAGCCCATTGCAGCAATCCTTGAAAAATACGGATTCAGGGAGAGGCTTGCCGATCATATTTCAGACATTGTTTCATCTGTGCAGATAAGGCTGACATCAGCCATTGTGGAGAACATGGATTTCAGGAAGTTTCTTGAAAGAAAAATAGCTGAATTCAGTGAAGAGGAGGCTGAAATAATATTCAAAAGATTTGCAAAAAGCGAAATGAGATTCATAGAGCTTTCAGGTGCTGTTCTTGGATTCATTATCGGCCTTCTTCAGAGCATCCTCCTCATTGTAGCATACTAAGGTGTAGTGAATGGGGTAGATGTCAGGGGACTCAACATATCTGAAGTTCTTTTTTGCAAGATCCATCATCGTTTTGAGGTCTATTCTTTCGTCAACAGGCGGTCCAAATTCTGTCTCGATTTTCTTCCAGTCAATTATGCAGACAGCCCTTGCCACTCTGCTCCATTCCATAAACTTTTCGGGACTTTCGACCTCATGAAGAACATTCGAGAATAAAATGAAATCAATCTGAAAGTCAAAATCTGGAGGTGTGTCGGAGATTATGATCCCGACATTTTTTATGCCCCTTTTTTCCATCTCTTTCCAGAGGATTTCTGCCATTTTACTTTCAGCCTCAACTGCATAAACTCTTCTGAAGTGCCCTGCAAGAATCTCGGTGAAGTATCCGGTTCCGGCACCATAGTCAACAGCATTTTCCCTGAATTTCAGCCTTGAAATCACCTCTCTTTCAAGGGCATCTGTCGGGAGTATCCTCCTTCTCCTTTCACTTCTAAGAATTTCAGGGTCTCCTGAAAACCTGTGGGCCATAAAAAGAATATGGAGCAGAAGTATAAAAATCTGATTCAGACTAAAACTGCCTTACAGTGTGGATAATTCTGTGAACCGTTGTTATAAAACTCAGAACTGCTATCAGGATTAGCGTTTCAAGATAGTATCCCAGCAGAACACCGATCATTATCAGTACGATTCTTGTGTCTCTTCCGGCTATTCCAACCTTGCACTCGGCCCCCTCAGCTTCGGCCATGGCTCTTGAAATGCTGACACCAAAAGAGAAGGTGAGGGCAAGAAATCCGGCAAGCCAGAGCTTTTCCGGATTCAGAGCAACTATGCCTGTGATGAGGGCTGCATCAACAAACCTGTCGAATACCCTGTCAATGAAAGCACCGTATCTCGTCACCTTTCCACTCATTCTTGCAAGATCACCATCAACACAGTCAAATATCTGTGAAATGAAGAGAAGAACGATGCCCTCATATATTCTGCCGGTGGCTATGAGGAAGGCTGAAAGTATGCCAATGAAAAATGAAAGGTAAGTTATGGCGTTTGGACTCACATTGAACCTCATGAGAAATCTGGCAATGGGTCTCGAGAACTTTCTGTAAACCAAATTTGTAATCACATACTCAAACTGAATCTTATCACCTCCTTCCCAAATTTTACAAAATGTTTAAATAAATTTCATCTGAAGTCTTTTCATGAGGGCGATCATCCTTGCAGCAGGAATGGGCTCAAGACTGGAAAAAATTACCGAAAAAGTTCCAAAAGCTCTTGTAGATGTTGGGGGAAAGCCTCTGCTTGCCCATTCCCTGAGCACCCTCATCTCAGAAGGGATAACTGATTTTATCATTGTCACAGGTCACAAGGCATACAAGATAAGGGAGTATGTTGACGAGAACTTCAGCGAGGTGAATGTGGAGTACATACACAATAACAGGTACGATGAGACCAACAACATATACAGCCTTTATCTCGCCATAAAGGAGATAAATGCCCCTTTTTACATACTCAACTCAGACATAATCTTTCATCCTGAAATCTTCTCCAGCATACACTCCAGCGATAAAAAGAACCTCACAATATCTGTGGACTTCAGGGAGGAGCTTGGAAGGGAAGAGATGAAGGTAAAGGTTGAGGGAGACAGGGTTGTTGCAATAAGCAAGAAACTAAATCCCATGGACTCAGATGGTGAGTATATAGGCATAACAAAGGTCACAAAGAAATCCGGGGATCTGCTCCTTGAGTGTGTATCGGAAACGATGGAAATCCATGGAAGGAGGGTATTCTATGAGCACGCATTTCAGAGGATGATTGATAAAGGGTACGAGATAAACTATTCAAAAACCTCGGGTCTCCCATGGACGGAGATAGACACCATAGAGGATCTCATTTTTGCGAGAAAAGAAGTATATCCTGAAATTGCTGGAAAACAGGAAAGTTGAAAGAAAAATTTTACTTCTCAGCCTGCTCAACTATCACCTCGTAATCCCTTTCCATCTCCCTCACAAGTTGTTCCTGTCTGTATCCTCTTTTGAAAGCTAAGAGGGCTGCACCACCAGCTCCAACCCCTTCCTTCACAAATCCCTCCTCGTAAGCTCTCAATCCAGACTTTGATGAACTTCCAAGTCCGGGGTCACTTGCAATCACATCTCCTGCAGACATTCCGGCAATATCTGCTGTGCTGTCATCGACCACGTATTTTGTCGTCGCTATGAACACCTCTGCATTCTGCCTGAGTCTCCTCACTATCTGGGAAACCGCCGCCATCTGCGTGCCACCTGCAAGAACAACAGGCTTCCCTGATCCGGCAGTAATCCCGGAAACTGTAAGGAGTACGGGATCTCCAACCTCGGAAATTATCTCGATGGGATCATCACTTTTAACTCTTGAAACAGCCTTGGCAATAACCTCCTGTTTGATGTGAACCGGATTCTCGGGCATGCTCGATGAAACCCTCGGGTTCAATCCCATCGCCTTCAGAACAGCTCCAGCTGTTGTCGTTCCTGCGGGTATGCTCTCTCCAATCATGAGAACATCGAACTCCTTTGAGAGTTCTTTCCCCAGGATTTTTGCGTATTCAAATGTCTCTTCTGCTTTCTCATAATCCATTGCTTTTCCTCGGGCTATGTTCTCTCCCACAGGTGCACCGACAGAGTAGTACGGCATTTTTGGCTTCTCTATCAGTCCGCTGTCAACAACAAAGAGCGGGACACCAGTCAGCCTTAAGGCAGTGTAGGTTATCAGGGCCGGAGTTGGCTTTCCATCTGGTGTTGCTGGGGGAAATGGAATGCTCCTGCAGTGTCCGTAGCACAGAAGCTCGGCATCTGCAGGTGGAGTGAATTTTATCAGCTCAGGACTCTCTCCCGCAACAGTTATTCCCGGAATTCCAGCAGTCATCGTGTTTCCAATGCACAGGACAAATGCAACCTTTTTCTCAAGCAGATCAGAAAAATCTCTGCCCTTAACAACCCTGTAGCTCATGGAAATTTTCCACCTCAAATGCAATAAAACCTTTTGTTTTGTATCACATTAGTAATACAATCTCATGGGCCGAATCCGTGAAAGGGTTAAATATGAATGGATGGATATAGATCTGAATGGAAGGATGGTTGATTGATGCTGACTACATAACGGAAAATGACAGAGCAGTTGTCAGGCTGTGGTGCAAGGATGAGGATGGCGTTTTTGTTGTTTACGACAGGAACTTCACTCCGTACTTTTACGTAATCCCTCATGACGATTTCGATCCCATGAGTGTGAGGGTTGAGACCAGAAACAGGATGATCGCCCCCCTCAGCTATGAGGTTGTTGAGAGAAGAATGTTTGGCAGGAAGGTGAACGTGTACAGGATTTATGCGAGACATCCTCAGGATGTTCCGAAGCTGAGAGAGGCTTTTAGGGTACACGGGGATGTGAGGGAGGCAGACATCCCATTTGCATACAGATATCTTATTGACAGGGATTTAGCGTGCATGGATGGCATTTTGGTTCAGGGAAGTGAGAGAATTGAGAAGGGGATAAGGGTTGTTGATGCGGAGGAGGTAAGGAGAACAGCCAGAAACGGGTTTCCTGAGATTAATGTTCTTGCATTTGACTGTGAGATGCTCACAGAGTTCGGCATGGCAGATGCTGATAGGGATCCCATTATAATCATTGGGGTCAAGATGGGGGAGTTTGAGGAGATAATCCACGGAGATGAGAGGGAGATAATTGCGAGGTTTGTAAGGCTGATAAGGGAGCTCGATCCGGATATAATTGTGGGCTACAATCAGGACGGTTTTGACTGGCCGTATTTAAAAAAGAGGGCGGAAAAACTGTCTGTAAGGCTTGCAATAGGAAGAGATGGTAGCGAGCTCACATTCAGGGGAGGAAGGCCAAAGATAACAGGAAGGCTCAATGTTGATCTCTATGACTTGGCAATGAGGCTCGATGTCAAGGTGAAAAAGCTCGAAAATGTTGCAGAATTTTTAGGAGGTAAAATTGAAATAGCGGACATTGAGGCAAAGGACATTTACAGAAAATGGGTTTCGGGAGAGAGGGAGAGTGTCTTCAGATATTCGAGGCAGGACATTCTGAACACCTACTTCATAGCCGAAGAGCTCCTGCCAATGCACTATGAACTCTCAAAGATGATACGGCTGCCTGTCGATGACATCACAAGGATGGGAAGAGGAAGGCAGGTTGACTGGCTGCTGCTGAGCGAGGCATTCAAGCTCGGTGAGATGGCCCCGAGTCCCAGTGAGATTGAGGAAAGCTATGAAGGAGCATTTGTCCTTGAACCTGAGAGAGGGCTCCATGAAAACGTCTACTGCCTTGATTTTGCATCCATGTATCCGTCAATAATGATCGCCTACAACATCTCTCCGGACACCTACGTTTCAGGAAAGTGTGATGAATGCTATGTGGCACCGGAGGTGAATCACAGATTCAGGAAGAGCCCTGATGGATTTTTCAAGAAAATTCTTCAGGATCTCATATCGAGAAGGAGAGAGATCAAGGCAAAGATGAGGGATGCTGAAAGAGACAGTCTTGAGTACAGGTTGCTTGACATCCAGCAGCAAACTCTAAAAATTCTGACAAATTCGTTTTACGGTTATACGGGATGGAGCGGAGCCAGATGGTACTGCAGGGCATGTGCCGAGGCAACAACAGCCTGGGGGAGATATTTCATAAGAAAATCAGCCGAAATAGCAAGGGATATGGGATTTGAGGTTCTGTATGGAGATACTGATAGCATATTTATCAGGAAGGATGGTCTGGATGGGAAAGAGCTTGAAAGGGAGGTTGAAAATCTCATAGAAAAAATATCTGAAGAGCTTCCTGTTACCATTGAAGTCGATGAGGTTTACAGGACAATATTCTTTGTTGAAAAGAAGAGATATGCCGGTCTCACGTCTGATAACAGACTCGTTGTCAAGGGACTTGAGGTCAGGAGAGGAGACTGGTGTGAGCTTGCAAAGGAGGTTCAGAGGGAGGTCATTGAGATAATACTGAGAGACAAGAATCCTGAAAAGGCAATGAGATTTGTTAGAGAGGTTATATACAGAATAAAAAAGGGAGAGTATCTGCTTGATAAGTTCGTCATCTACAAGAGCCTGACCAGGAAGCCCTCGAGGTACGAGAGCATGCAGGCACACGTCAAAGCCGTGCTCAAGGCCCAGGACTTTGGCTTCGTGTATCCCGTCGGAACCAAGGTTGGATACATTATTGTTGAAGGCAGCGGAAACATTGGAGATCGGGCTTATCCGCTTGAGCTGATAGAGGGATTTGACGGAGAGTACGTCGAAATAAAGACCAAACACGGGATAGAGAGACGCAGAATAGATCGGGACTACTACATCAACAACCAGGTAATTCCGAGCGTCCTGAGAATACTCGAAAGGTTCGGATACAGCGAGCTTACCATAAAGGGAAACACACAAAAAACACTCGACTCATTCTTTGGTTAGCATGCCGAGGGTAAGAGTGACATCAGGCTCATTTACGCCCCCGGGATGCTCCAATCCTGACTGCCCCGAGAACGTTATGGGAATGGAACATCCGAGTACCTAACGCGTTGTTCTCCGAAACATTTTTATCGCTGCATGGCGAACATACATCGAAGTCCGATGTATAGGAGGTGAGGATGTGGAGGGCATTCTTGCGGTAACGACCGAAAGTATTCCCGGATACAGGATCGTGGAGGTGAAGGGGGTAGCCCGTGGCGGTGTCGTGAGGGCCACGCACCTCGGGAGAGACATCATGGCCCTGCTCAGAAACATCAGGGGTGGAGAGATAAACGAGTACACCCGCATGATGGCTGAAGCCAGAGAAGAGGCCCTGAAAAGGATGTTTCTCCATGCAAAGGAGCTCGGAGCGAACGCCATAGTCAACATCAGGTTTGCAACATCAAGCGTTCGCTCGAACGTTGCAGAAGTCTATGCCTACGGCACCGCAGTTATTGCTGAACCCGAGGAGTGAATGTTTGTGGCTGGCAGCTCCAGAGCTGCTGAGGAGTGGTAATGCCCGTGTTCAGGGACAATGGGAAAAACGCCCTTAAAAAACTTCGCAAAGACCTGCGATCGGGTTTCTACTCTTTCCTGGTTTTGTCTATCCTCGAGAGAGAGGGTGATCTCCACGGCTACGCAATAAGAAAGGGTCTGGAGATACTCAGCGAAGGCAAGCTGGTTCCCAGTGAGGGGACACTCTACGACCTCCTGAAGAGCCTCAGGAAGTACGGTCTCGTCGAGGACTTCCAGACTGAGGTTGGGGGCAGGTTCAGGAGGTACTACAGGATCACGGATTCAGGAAGGAAAGTTCTGGCTGAGCTAAAAAATGAGGTGCAATGGCTTATGGAGACACTCGGGAAGGTGCTGTAAATGGCTCAATTCAGTTTTCCATGGTAGAGAAGATGAGAGAAAAGTTTAATTTGAGTTTGAGTCCCGGTCTTCTGAATGAAAATTGCAGCTGGGACGGGAAATCCGGCCAAAATAGAGGGTGCAAAGAGGGCTTTTGAGAAGTTCTTTCACGATGTCGAAATTGTCCCCAGAGAAGTCGTATCGTGTGTCAGCGACCAGCCATTTGGAGCTGAGATTATTGAAGGTGCTGTAAACAGGGCGAAGAACGCATACAGCGAGGAATTCGATTTCTCGGTCGGAATTGAGGCTGGACTTTTCGAGCTGCCATTCACGCTTACGGGCTACATCGACTTTCAGGTTGCGTGCGTTTACGATGGTGAGCGTTACACCATCGGTTTTGGACCGGGTTTCGAGTACCCTCCCCGGGTAGTAAGGGAGGTGCTCAGCGGGAAGGAAGTGGGAGACGTCATGGAGATTCTGACGGGAATAAAAAGTCTCGGAAAAAAACAGGGTGCAATAGGCTTTCTGACGAAAAATGCTGTAACGAGGAGCATGCTCAGCGAGATTGCAGTTACAATGGCGCTGATTCCTTGGCTTAACAGGGAGATGTACCGGCAATGAACCGTCTGATCACACCCTTCGACCCCTGGAAGTCCGGAATGTGCACCTGCCCTCCCAAGTATTCACTCAACCCGTATACAGGATGCGACCACAGGTGCAGATACTGCTACTCCACATACATTCCGGAATTTTTCCACGCCCGCCCGAAAAAGCTCCTGCTGACAAGGCTTGAAAGGGAGCTGAAAAATCTATCTGCAAATGCACTCATTTCCATGTCAAACAGCTCCGACCCGTATCCGCCCATGGAGAGGGAGCTTGAGCTGACCAGGAACGCCCTCAGGTTGATGTCCGAGAGAGACCTGAGGCTCCTCGTCATAACCAAAAGCGACGCTGTGGTGAGGGACGCGGACATTCTGAAAAACATGAGAGCCACGATTTCCGTAACCGTAACAACGCTCGATGAAAGCATCGCAGAGAAGATCGAACCCCTCGCCCCTGAACCTGGAAAGAGAATCAGGGCCCTGAAAGAGTTGAAGAAATCAGACATTCCGGTAATTCTCAGACTCGATCCGGTTATGCCGGGAATAAACGATGAAAGCGTCGAAGATGTGCTCGAAAAGGCGAAGTTTGTCGATCACGTGGTCTCCTCAACCCTGAAGCTCAGGGGAGACTCGTATTCCCGGATAACAAAAGCTTTCCCGGAACTCAGGGAAAGGTACAGGGAAATGTACTTCAGACGCGGTGAGAAGGTCGGTGGTAGCTGGTACCTGAACAGGGTGCTGAGAACGGGGCTCCTCTCGAGAGTGGCTGAGGTGTGCGAGGACCTCGGAGTGAGTTACGCGTTCTGCAGGGAAGGGATTCCTTTTAGAGCAAAAAGCTGTGACGGTTCTCACCTTGCGGTTTGAGCTGCAAAGAGTACAGAAGCGACGGCATAGGACACTGCGTTCAGCGAGGCGGAAAGTACAGCTGCCCTTCGCAGGCCGCATTTAAGCGTGGCTGCATAAACGCCGGCTTCAACAGCAACAGAGAGCAGGTAGGCGGAGAGGAACCACGCCAGAATTCCCGCTCTGTACGGTCCCGGAACGAAAAGTCCCACTGCAGAGCTTGCGACGTTTGCAATTGCCACTGATACGGCACCTTTTTTCAGTGGAACACACGTTCCTGCCTTTTCCGCAACCAGAGGAAAGCAGAGGACCTCGACCAGAATGATAAGAGGTATGTACGGCAGGAACGGCATGGTCAGGGGAAACACCACGTCTGCTCTTGCAGTCTGCACGAGGAAGACAAGTGTAAAGAGGAATGCAAGGGGTCCTGTTACGATAATTCTGGAATCAGTCTTAGATGGTGTTTTCAATGATGTAAATTTGAAATACAGTGATTTTAAAAATTTTTATCTCCAAATGGCACTTCCAGATTCACACGCGAGCGGTGCTGTTCGAAACTGTTTTATCTGCCTGCAAAATAAAATAGGATGTAAAAGCTATTTTTTGCTGTAATCGTAGAATCCTCTGCCCGTCTTTCTCCCGAGCAGCCCTGCCTGAACCATCTGCTTGAGCAGTGGACATGGCCTGTACTTGTCTCCGAGCTCCTTATGCAGGGTTTCAATGGCCGCAAGGCAGATGTCCAGGCCAATCAGGTCGGCAAGCTCTAACGGCCCCATGGGAACGTTTGTGAACAGCCTCATTCCCCTGTCTATCTCCTCCTTCGTTGCAACTCCCTCGTAAAGCACCCAGATGCCTTCGTTTATCCAGGGCATCAGAATTCTGTTTGAGATGAAGCCCGGCGAATCCCTGCACACAACCGGTTCCTTGCCCAGCTTCTTCGTGAACTCGACCGCAAACTCGAGAGTTTCATCGCCTGTAAGCAGCCCCCTGACTATCTCAACACCCCTCATTACCGGCACGGGGTTCATGAAGTGAATTCCAACGAAGTTCTCTGGCCTCTTTGTTACTGAAGCCATCTCGGTTATGCTGAGCGTTGAGGTGTTCGAGGCGAATATGGCATCCTCCCTCTTCACGATTTCGTTGAGCTGTCTGAAGGTCTCCTTCTTCACGTCCATGTTCTCTATTATCGCCTCAATCACCACATCAACATCTGCAAGATCTTCAAGCTTCGTGGTTGGCTTTATCCTGCCCATTACTGTGTCAACGTCCTCGCTCAGCTTGCCCTTCTCCGCAAACTTCTCAAGGCTCTTCCTGATGTTGCTCAGACCTCTCTCAAGGAACCTGTCCTCTATATCTCTAAGCACAACCTCATAGCCTGCCATCGCACATACCTGGGCTATGCCAGAGCCCATCGTTCCGGCACCGAGAACACCAACAACCTTGACGTCCTCAACCTTCACACTCACCACCTCAAACCCTAATTTTTCCCGCAATTCTCCTTGAGATTACAATCTTCTGAGCCTCACTCGTCCCCTCGTATATCGTCCCAACCCTCGCGTCCCTGTAATACCTCTCAACATCGTACTCCTTGCTGAACCCGTACCCTCCGAAGATCTGAACAGCTTCATACGTGACCTTAATCGCTGTCTCGGTTGCAAACAGCTTCGCGGCAGAGCTCAAAGCCGGATCGGGATTGCCGTTATCGACGAGCCATGCTGCCTTGAAGACGAGGAGCTTTGCGGCCTCGATGTCCTTGTACATGTCTGCGAGCTTGAACGCTATGGCCTGGTGCTCTATCAGTGGCTTCCCGAAGGCCTTTCTTTCCCTGGCGTACTCCAGAGCCCTCTCGTAGGCGCCTATTGCCATGCCGAGGTGAAGGGCTCCAATCTTTATCCTGCTCTCGTTGAAGAAGGCCATGAGCTGGTAAAAACCGTTGTTCTCCTTCCCAACCAGGTTCTCTTCCGGCACCCTCACATTGTTGAGAGAAACCTCAGACGTGTCATGGCAGTTCATACCCATTTTCTCGATTTCTTTTGCCGAGTACCCCTCTCTATCCTGCTCAACTATGAACGCAGAAATCCCCCTGTGGGGTGGGCTCGTCTGGGCTGTTTTTGCGAGGACGATCGTGTAAAGCCCAACGCTTCCGTTGGTTATGAACTGCTTTGTGCCGTTGATCACCCACTCATTCCCGTCCTTCACAGCCCTCGTTCTCATCGCAGCAACATCTGTTCCGCAGTCGGGCTCGGTGATGGCTATTGCAGAGGGGCCGTCTCCTTTGGGAACCCGGGCCATGTACTGCTCCTTCTGTTCTTCAGTGCCGAAGTGGAGGAGCATGGGAACTCCGAGGACAGCGAGATCTATGGCCGATCCTATGCTGCTGTCAGCCCTCGTGAACTCCATGCTGATTATGGCCTCAGCCAAACAGTCCATTCCCGCTCCGTTGTACTCCTCGGGAATGCCCGCCCCTATGTAACCGAGCTTCGCCGCTTTCCTGTAGATGTCCATCGGATACTCCTTCCTCTCGTCGTATTCCCTGCCGTAGGGCATTATCTCCTTCTCTGCAAACTCCCTCACAGCTTCCTGGAGCATTCTGTGCTCCTCACTCAGCTCGAAGTTCACGCTATCACCTCAGTATTTTCTGAAGACTATTGCATCACCCTGAGCCATTCCCGCGCAGAGCGTTACGACCCCGTACTCGCTCTTCCTTCTGAGCATCTCGTGCATAAGCGTGACAACAAGCCTCGCTCCCGTTGCTCCAATCGGATGGCCGAGAGCAACAGCACCTCCATTGACGTTGACCCTGTCGAGATCAAGGTTCATGAGGTACTTTGCCGAGATGAGCGTCACGGCAGCGAAAGCCTCGTTTATCTCCCACAGGTCTATGTCGTCCTTGCTCACCCCGGCTTTCTTCAGGGCGATTTCAGCAGCGTAGGCGGGGACCGTTGCTATGTATTTCGGATCCCTTGACGCCTGTCCATGAGCGAGAATCTCGAGCTTCGGCTCAGCTCCAAGCTCCTCTGCCTTTTCCCCGCTCATAACCACAACAGCAGCGGCACCATCACTCGTGTTTGGTGCGTTTGCTGCAGTAATCTTTCCATTCGGCCTGAAAACGGGCTTGAGGCTCTTTATCTTCTCGAGACTTGTGTCTCTCCTCGGATTCTCGTCCGTGTCAACCACCCTCTCGCCCTTCTTCTCCCTGACCGTTACGGGGATTATCTCTTCGGCGAACTTCCCCTCATCAATTGCCTTTATCGCCTTAACATGGCTGTGGTAGCTCCACTCGTCCATCTCATCTCTTGTAACTCCAAACTCATCCGCCACGTCCTCGGTATTCTCGGCCATGTGCTGGTTGTATATCGGATCCCACAGTCCATCGTGAACCATCAAATCCACAAGCTGGTCGTTGAACATCCTGTAGCCCCATCTTGCCCTGAGCAAAGCGTAGGGTGCGTTGCTCATGCTCTCCATTCCGCCTGCAACAACAACATCAGCCTCACCCATCTGGATCATGAGGTGAGCGAGGGCTATGGCCTTAAGGCCTGAGGTGCAGACCTTGTTTATCTGGTAGGCCGGGATGGTGTTGGGCAGTCCAGCTCTGAGGGCTGCGTGTCTTGCAGTGTTCTGTCCGCAACCCGCAGTAACAACATGACCCATTATAACCTCATCAACGTCCTCCGGCCTTATTCCTGCCCTGTTAATCGCCTCTTTTATCACTATGCTGCCGAGCTCAACAGCAGAAACGTCCTTCAATCCCCCTCCAAACCTGCCTATGGCTGTTCTAACTCCGCTGACAATGACAGATTCTGTCATGATATCACCAAAAATTAACGTAATCGGTAAATTAATAACGTTTTCCATTTTCTGAACCGTGTGCTGGAAAGAGGGTGCGGATGAACGTTTTATATACTTTCATTCCAGTATCAGCTCATGGAAAAGCTTCTTGAAGGAATGACTGTTGTGGAAGTCGCATACTACTACCCAGGCCCCTACTGCTGCAAGGTTCTCTCGGAGCTGGGAGCAAGGGTGATAAAGATAGAACCACCATCCGGAGAGCCAATGAGATACAGAGAGGACATCTATCTTGGGATGAATGCCGGAAAAGACATAATAACTCTCGATCTCAAGAGAGATGGGGACAGGGAGAGGCTTTACAGAATTGTGGAAAATGCCGATGTGTTTGTTGAAGGTTTTAGACCAGGAGTTGCAGAGAAGCTGGGAATGGACTACAGAACTCTGAAAGAGATCAATGATGGTCTAATCTACTGCTCAATAACAGGTTTCGGTCAAAAGTCTGAGATGAAAAGGCCGGTCCATGACATAAACATCCTCTCCCTTTCAGGCATATGTGAGATTTCGGGGCTCTCAGGAAGCATGCCTTCAGATCCAAACGTTCAGCTCTCAGACTTTGCATCAGCCATAACTGCTGCAGTTGCCATCCTTTCAGCTTACCTCAGAAAGATGAGAACGGGAAAAGGAGCTTACATAGATGTGAGCATGTACAATTCAGCACTCTTTGCCATACCCCTTCACTTTCTCAACGCCATAAATAAAAATGACCCCCTTCCGGAATTTTACTCCAATCCGGGCTACAGGATATACAGAGCAAAGGACTGCTATGTCTCCTTTGGAATTCTGGATGAACCAAAGTTCTGGAAAGTTCTGTGTGAGAGACTTGGACTTGACGAATACAGGGATATCAGTTTTGGTGAGAGGATAGAGCGGTCAGAGGAGATTGAAAAAAGGATCTCTGAAAAACTCTCTGAACTCGGAAGGGGCGACTTGGAAAGGATATTCATGGAAGATATTCCCTACGGGTTTGTTAATGATCTGTCATCGGTTTCATCACAATCCAGTATGGCTCGTGAGAAGGTTTTTATGGACAAGGTGGTAAAAACAATATCCTTCCCCGCAACCTTCCACTTAGGTTAACTTTATCTTACATCCGATTTTACAGAAGATGTGGAGGTTTATGTTCTGAGACTTGGACACAGACCAGAGAGGGACAAACGCATTTCAACCCACGTAGCATTAACTGCAAGAGCCTTTGGTGCAAGGGGCATCTACTTTGACAGGGAGGATGAAAGGCTGTTTGAAAATGTGAGGGATGTTGTGAGAAGATGGGGAGGAGACTTCTTCATAGAGCACGTAAAGTCATGGAAGGAGCTCCTGAAGAGCTTTGATGGACTAAAAGTCCACCTAACAATGTACGGGATGCCACTGCTTCAGAAAGTTAATGAGATCCAGAGTTCGGAAAGGGTCATGGTGGTTGTGGGTGCTGAGAAAGTCCCTCCAGAGGTTTATGAGCTGTCAGATCTTAACATATCCATTGGAAATCAACCTCACAGCGAGGTTGCAGCCTTAGCGGTATTTCTTGACAGAATCCTTAATGGTGAAGTTTTTAGGGTGAGGTTCAGAGATGCCAAGACCGAGGTAATCCCTGCTGAAAGGGAGAAGAGAATCAGGGAAAATCCCTGAAATGCCATGGTGATCATAAGGATACAATTACGATAAGTTTTTATTTTTGAATGCAAGATTGCAGTTCAATGGAAAACAGTCTGTACTTGGGACAGGGATTGTCGCTTCTAACTGTATCCCTAATTCTTCTGAATTTGGTACTTTCTGAGAATTCCAGAGATGTGCTCAACGGAAGGGTTCAGATGGGATACATGCTGTCATTTCTGGTTTCCATATCCCTTATCTTCACCTGGCTTGGTGGGCTTGTCTATTACATGACTCTGAGCAATCTTGGGAAGTTTTTCATGGAGTTCTCGTCCTCGGTTTTCTGGATAATACTGATGCTCTCCGGAATTTATGTCATCAAATTTCTTGTTGTAGATAACAGAATGAGACCGGTTGTTTCAGAGAGATTTTTTAATATTGTTTTTTATTTTACAGTCACATGGCTTATAACATTGCATCTTCCAACAATATCGTACAAGCTTCTGGCGATTCTTTCAACCGCAGCATCTGCAGCTGGGATCTATCTTAATTTTATCCTCGGAAAGTATTACAAGTTCAGAGATTTTTTCATAATACCGCTGGACCTTCACAGCTTCTATGTCTCAATAGCACTGGCTTCTGTATCCCTCAGTCTCCTTTTCATAGCCAGAATATACAGTCACAAGTCCTATCTTTTCTTTGCAATAGTGATCTATATCATAATCATCTATGGGATCGGTTCTCTCTTCAGAGAAATCAGAACCCTGATCTCTAAAATCTGAGTAAGAGTTTAAAAACATCCTAACGGTACAATCACAATGCCCTCAATAATGATCACAGGCACAACCAGCAGTGCAGGAAAATCAGTAATTGTTGCAGCTCTGTGCAGAATTCTCTCGAAGATGGGCTATGAGGTTGTCCCGTTCAAGGCCCAGAACATGAGTCTCAACTCCTACATAACGATGGAGGGGCATGAAATAGCCTATGCTCAGGCATTTCAGGCTTTTGCATCAGGTAAGGATCCGGATGTGAGGATGAATCCCATACTGCTGAAACCCAAGGGCAATTTGAAATCTCAGCTTGTTGTCATGGGGAGAGCGGTTAAGGATGTTAATGTAGCCGAATATTACAGAGAAATCCCGGAGCTTCTCAGAACTGTTGAAAAAGCTTTTAGAGAACTTGAACAGGAGAATGACTTTGTAATCATTGAGGGTGCAGGTGGGATGGCCGAGATAAATCTGTATGAGAGAGACATAGCAAATATGGGAATCGCACGAATCGCAAGACCGGACATATACATTGTTTCAGATATTGATAGAGGTGGAAGTTTTGCATCTCTCTTTGGAACCTACAACCTTCTTCCAGGTGATGTAAGGAAGATGATCAGAGGGTTCATCTTCAACAAGTTCAGAGGCTATCAGGAACTACTGAGATCAGGAATTGAAGAGCTTGAAAGGCTCACAGGTGTAAAGACTATTGGAATCGTCCCGTATTTTGAAAGGGGAATGCCTTCAGAGGACTCCCTTTCAATGGATGACTGGAGGGGTAAGGAAGGCTCTGAAATCGGTGTTATCAGACTTCCGAGGGTCTCAAACTTTACAGATTTTGAGCCGATAAGAGAGCTGGTTGAATTTGTGCCACTGAATGGCGAAATTCAGGATTATGAGATTCTGATAATTCCGGGAACCAAGGAGACAATTCTCGATTTGAAGGAGATGAAAAAATGGGACATGGACAGAAAAATTCTGAAATTTGCCAGGGATAACCCTGTCATAGGGATCTGCGGAGGATTTCAGATTCTCGGGAAGGAAATATCAAGCAAGCTGGAAAACCAGAGGGTCAAAGGCCTGGGTTTGATTGATGCTGTTACCGAGTTCAATGCATACGACAAAATAACGAGGCAGGTGGAGAAAAAGGTGATTGAAAAAGTTTCTGTAATTGAGAAGATAGTTGGAGAGACCGTCAGGGGGTATGAGATACACATGGGGAGAACAAGGGCAAGAATGAGGGTTTTTGAGGATGATGGAGGAAAAAGTGAGGATGGGTTGATCTGGGGAACATATCTTCACGGACTCCTGTTCAATGAGAATGTCAGAAAAGAATTTTACAGGTATGTTGGAAGGAAGTACAGAGTTGAGAGAGATCCGATTGAGGAGTTCTCTGAAATTTTTTCTGAAAGTGTGGATATTGAATACATCATTTCAAATACTGTGAGTCAAGGAAAAAGCTTAACTCCTTCTGGTAAAAAATAGGTTCATGGGGGTTCTTGATTTTGTTGGCAATTTGTTGAAATACACAGTATTCATTCTAACCATTATCCTTGCATTTTTGATCTTTTATCATTATTTCAGCGGTCTTGCATATCTGCCTGAAGACTACTATCAGACTGCAAAATCGATGTATGGAGATGTGGGAGTTCACGATATCAAAAATTTAACCGCGATCCTAAACAGAACAATGCTGCCTCCGTACAAGGAGGACGTATTTGACAGCAGTGAAGCATCTTCGTATTTGGAATGGTACCTTGAGGGCCATGGATTCAAGACGTACATTGCAAGATCAGATGCCCTCCGTCATACTTGGGTGATTGTGGAGCTGGATGATGGGAGCAGAGTTGCCATTGAAGCAACTGCACTCACTGAAAACAAATACAGCCCTCCGGGAATAATCGATGCACCTGACGGCAGATACAGAAACATGTCGATTACGTGGAAGGAGTATCTCAGCAAGAATTCAAGACAGCCATATGAGGAGTTTCTGAAGGACTACCTGTATTACTATAATCCCCCGAAAATCTTCGACAATCCCGGGCAGATGATTGGGATTGCTTCAGATCTGCGATATCCCGGGTGGGCAAAACTGAGTTATGATGAAATCGACTGGTGGAATTCAGACCCATTTACACAGTTTTATCCTTCCTCTCACTGGGATTAAATCCAATCTCCTTTTTTACCACCTCTATCACCCGATCAACATAGGATAAACACCTGTCACTCAGCTCAAGGCTAAATTCTACCTTTTCTGGCTTCACACCGACAATTACTACCTCATCCGGGAGATTGTAAACTCCCCTCGCCATCATTATCACATCCCGGAAATGCAGATCGTGAAGGCTGAGCATGATATCAGATGGAAAATCCTCCCTGTTGGGGTTGAATCTGAAAACAACCACACCCTCCTTCTGACCCATGTCAATGGCATCAACTATTATTGCCCTGTCCTCTCCATCCATTGCTTCAAGAAGCATTGCAGAGTTTGTCATGGCATCAACAATCCTGACATCCTCAAACTCATCCATCTCCATCATCTTCCTGATAACATGTATTCCGAATCCATCATCTCCGAGTATGTAGTTTCCCACACCTATGACAACAACCATGAAAAAGCAGATGAGGATATGGTATTCAACTCTTTTGCTCTTCAGAGCCTTCTGCCCTTCACCTTGTCCACATCAAACCTTGCCTTCTCTGATACGTGCATTACCGCAAGTGTTCCGGCCATAACCGGATCGCTGACAACGAGGTCACTGACCTTTGGCACGGACCCAAACATGTTGAGACTCACAACAGGAATCCCGGCTTTCCTGAGTTTCCTGACCTCATCTGCAACCTTCCCGCCCATCAGCCCACCTGCAAGGATGAGTATTTCGGCTCTGTGAAGTCTTGAAACTGCCCTTACCGCATCTGCAAGCTCATCTTCTCCAACAAGAGGCATTGTGTCAACGCTTATTCTTTCCCCTCTCAGATTGTGCCTGTCAGCCTCAGTTATGGCTCCGAGAGCAACCTGCGAAACCAATGCACCGCCCCCAAATATCAGAACCCTTTTTCCAAAGACCCTCTCAAATGGCTTTTCCTCGCTTATCTCAAGTACAAAGGGAAAATCCCTGACTTCATCAATGATTCTCTCAAAATCTCCACCATCAATTTCCATATAAATCAGGGCCTTTCCTCTGTTCTCTCCATGCTCTATTATAAAGCTCTGAGCATAGGTTATGTTTCCTCCATGCTCCGCTATCTTGGATGTGATGTCTCTCAGAACTCCAACTCTGTTTTCTGCTATGATCTGAAGACCCCTTATCATGCTCTAAAACTTCGCCCCTGTGAGGGTTTTTGTTTCAATAACCCCATCAATTGACCTTATTTTTCTGACAACAACCTCGCTCAGCTCCTCAAAGTCCCTTACCGATATTTTGGCTATGAGATCATATTCCCCAAAAAGTGGATGGAGCTCCTCAACCTCCTCAAGCTTCAGCAGCCTTTCATAGACGCTCCTCTCTTTCCTGGGCATCACCTTGATCAGAACAAAACCCAGCGCCATCAAGTCTAATCTCTGCCGGACATATTAAAACTTTCTGATGATGTACTGCTCAATCTTCTGCACATCCTCTCTCATTCCGATTTTTATCAGAATATAAAGAATAAGGAGGTTCGCTCCAAAGAGAGTCAGCGTGAACACCCCTGTCATTGCCGATATGTTCCATGCAAGATGAAAGAGACCTGCGAGAACAAGGTAAGGGATGACTGAGGCGGTTTTACCTTCAGACCTCAGTCCAAGCCCCACCCCGGTTATGGATGTGAAGGCCGAATGAGCTACCGGAGTGAGGAGTGCCCTTATCAGTGCAGTCTCATATCCGTAAGAAAGTCCGTAAACAAGATTTTCAAAAGATGCAAATCCAAGACCTGCTGCAACACCGTAAACAACACCGTCCATAACTCCATCAAACATTCTTCTCCTGTAGGGAATAAGCAGGGCGAACATCTTAGTGAATTCCTCAATGAAAGGTGCAAAAATGAATAAATAAATCCCGGTCAGTGGTTTTTCGAGAAACATGGCAAGAGATGTGGAAATTATGGATGAAAAAAGAAATGTAAGGATCACGTAAATCTTCGGTTCCGGCTCTATCCTGTCCTTGTGGTACACATACCACATTATGAAAAGTGCCGGAGCGTATCCGAGAATAAAGAACTCAAGCATTCGAAGCACCTTATCTGATTTCCTCCAGCCTTCTTGTTCTGTACTCTGAAACGAGCTCCTCTATTTTTTCAAGCTTTCTCCTTTCAAGATCTCTTCTTGCATTTTGGATGGCGTTTTCAAGCTCTTCGGCTTTGACAAGAGCAAACTCATCGAACATTTTGATAGAAATTTTCTTCACATCTACGACAGGAATTCTCTCCTTCTCAAAAACCTCCTCAGCGAGATGTGGCATTTCTCCACTTGCAATCACAGCTTTTATACCTTTTCTGACAAGCATTTCAGCTCCGCTTTTGCCAGCACCTGCAACATCCCTGATGAAGATCACATCTCCACTCTCGATTCCAGCAGATCCCTCAAGCCTCTCAATTTCATCCTTTGTGAACTTCTTCAGAACCTTCACAGCCTTCCATCCCCTGAACTCTAAGTACTTCATTCTCTTCAGACTTTCAATTCTATTGCTGAGCTCCTCGATAACCCTGTTCTTCTCATCCAGCAACCTTTTCAGATCACTTATCTCAGACTGAAGCGATCTTATGAGATTCTGCTCTCTTATTTTTCTGTGCTCCTCAGACGAAATGTGATATATTCTCTCTTTAAGCCTATCAATCTCTCTCTTCATATCTCTGATCTTCATCTCAAGCTCCCTGTTCTCATTTTTCAGCTCTGCAATTATCCTGTCTCTCCTGATTATCTCTTCCTTGCTAACAGATACTTCCTCTTTTTCATTTCTTGAAACCCCACCTTTTCTCTTTTCGAGCATCAGCTTCAGAGAATGGCCTCTTATAATACCTGCCTTTATCTCATCAATGTCGTAACCCTCGGGAACCCTCTTTTCTATGTTTCTCAGTTTGTTTCTGAATGCGTTGAATGCCTCAAGTGCTGAGGCAAGGGCATCTCTCTCATGGTCGTTTCTTGTGCTGTATCCTGCTGTCAGGGACTTCTTCTTCTCAACAGAAATGTCCTCCCTTGGAGTGTAGAGAATGGAGTTGAGTGATGCTCTCATCTTCAATATGTAATCTGGAGGGTTCTTTCTGTCTGTGGCAATAAGAACAGGCTTTCCAAATGAAAGTATGTGCTCAAGAACCTCAGATGAGCTCCACTCCTTTCTGCTTTCGACGTTCAGCAGGTTTCCATTTAAATCAAGGACTGCAATTCCAACCGTGTTACCGGGGTCAATTCCAACTATGGTATATGTCTTCTGCCTGCTTAAAGGTATCAGCTCAATCCTCTCCTTTTCAACTGCACTCACAGAAACCTGAACATCTCTTGTTCTGAATGAGTTAACAGGCACCCTGTCTCTTGGCACGTCAACAACAAAGATGCCTCTTGATATTCCGCCGTAAGCCTCCCTCACATCCTCCGTATACTCGAATCCGTAATCATCAAGAAGTCTCTTTATCTCTCTGTAAACTGCTCTCACTGAATCGTGAACCTTTCTTCTGTACTTGTTCTGTCTCCATCCCCCCTTCCCAAGACTCCTGTTTCTTGAAACCTTTATGATTGTTCTGTCTGAGAACACCGACACAATCTCCCCAACACCGTATTTGACGAGAAGGGCTGAAGCTCTTGCCTCGTCAAAGGGATTTTTCGGATCCATGCATATTCCATATCTTCTGGCAAGTGCCGGAAGTGAAAGCCTGCCGGCGGTCTGAACAAGCTTTGTGTTCACAGGCAGGGATTTAAGAAAATCGATGAGTTCCCTTTTATCTCTGAAAAGCTCAAATATGCTGTCAACAGCCACGTAATCTGGCTTTCTATCCTTTACATACTTGAACAGTCTTCCTCTTGATGCTGATTTTGACCACTCTTCGTTCTCATCTATGTAGTGCAGAGCATATCTTGACTTGGATTTTGGGTGGGCTGAGCCCCTTATTATGTCCACTCCGATAATCCTCATGCTTTACCTCTGATATACTCTGCAACCTCATTTAAATCTTTTTTTACTCCGTAAGCTTTTCTGAAATATTCAAGAACGTTCCTGACATCTCTCAGTAGAATTTTCTCTGCCCCCTCTGCATCAGCCTCAACATACTGCGGGAAGTCAATGATCCATATCCCATCCTCAGCTGCAAGTATGTTGAACTGGCTGAGATCTCCATGAACAATACCTCTTGAAAACATCTTTCTAATCTCATCAACAATCATTTCAAGAACGTCTTCCGGATTTTCGAGCCTTATTCTGTAAAGCTCTCTCGCATCAACGAGTTCTGTCACCACAGCATTCCCCTCCCAGGCAATGGGTCTGGGGACGCTTGCATATCCGTAAAGCCTTCTCAGGGCCTGAAACTCTCTTCTGGCAGACCTGACAGTCAGTACGGTGTAGTGCAGTGTCCCGTAATCTCTTTTTTCCCTGACCTTTTTAAAGCTCGGATAGCCGACTCTGTGGAATTTGACTGCGAACTCATCTCCAGTATCATTCAGAGCGTTGAAAACGACACTCTCCTTACCCTCACCCAAAATTTTTCCGAGCATAGATACAACATTTCTTCTGACAAGTCTTTTCAGGGAAAAAACCGAGAGTCCCTTAAAGGTGAAGCTTGCTCCTATGTATTCGTGGTACTTGTTCTCGATCATTCCAAGTCCTGATAGCTTTCTGAGAAAAATTTCAAGTTTCTCCTCATTTAGATTACACTCTCTGGTTATTGCATGCGATGGAACGTACTCAAAATCCCACATGTTCCTGAAAATGGCATGAAGTATGCACTCATCGGTTCTGTCAAGCTTCAGGTAGGCACTGACAAGATCATTCACATAGTATATAAAGCCGGGCTGTTTAAACCTATTTCGTGAAGTGCTCCTACTGCAGCAGGGAGGCGGTTTACTTTCAGAGGCACTCAGGGAAGCATCTATGCAGGAGACATTTTACCGAGAATTTCATCAGGAGGGTTAAGAGGAATATAAGGAAATTCAGAATGATCGGCAGAAATGAGAGAATAGCCATAGCAATGAGCGGTGGAAAGGACAGCGTTGTTCTTGCCCATGTCCTCAAAAGGCTCTACGGGGATAGAAAGGATATTGAGCTCGTTGCAATTTCCGTTGATGAGGGTATATCAGGTTACAGACCTCCAACCCTGAAAATCGCTGAGCACATCTGCAGAGAGCTTGAAATCCAGCATCATGTTGTCACCTTTGAAGAGGAAATCGGGCTCAGACTTGATGAGATGGTGGAGATCGGGAAAAGGAACCCCTGCACGTACTGCGGGGTTTTCAGAAAGTATCTGCTCAACAGAAAGGCCAAGGAACTCTCAGCTGACAGACTTGCAACGGGACACAACATTGATGACGAGGCTCAGACAATCCTGCTTAATTTCCTTCAGTCTGACATTGAAAGACTTGCAAGGCTTGTCCCATCAAGAGTTCAGAGAGGACTTGTTCTGAGAATCAAGCCTCTCAGGGAAATTTACGAAAGGGAGATCGTTACATACGCGATTCTGAATAACCTTCCAGTATCGTTTGAGGAGTGTCCCTACAGTCATATGCCTGTCAGAGCTGCTGTGAGAGACTTTCTGTATGATTTTGAAAACAGGTATCCGGGAAGGAAGTTCTCAGTTCTGAGAAGCTTTGAGGCCATCATGCCATGCCTGAGGGAGATGTATCCCCAGATTGATCTCAACGAGTGTGAGATCTGCGGAGAGCCCACACCCAAGAATGTGTGTCAGGCATGTGAGCTGAAAAAGGAGCTGAGGTTAAGCTGATTTTGGCTGTCTGAGCGGGACAACTCCTATTATTCCGGCCAGAAATCCGCCAAAGACGGCCATCAGGAAATAATACATCGCATCCTCCCTCAGATGGGCATAGACATCTGTTGATGAAATTATGTACACCGACCCACCCCAGATTATCAGGCCTGCAGATATCAGCAGAAAGACCATTGATATGTATCTCCTTATGCTTCTCCCCTCTATGAAGCCGTCCAGGATCTTGCCAATTATTATACTCACTCCTGCAGATATTATCCACCACAGACTCCCGTATATGAATGCCGTTGCAAGGATAATCGCACCAACAGCTACAGGCTGATAAAGAAGCTTCCAGAAGCTGTTTATCCCCTGAATGAATCCGACTATGATCAGTATGAGTGATATGACGTAAGTTATGAAGGAGAATCTTCCCTCAAGCAGCGAGTTCTTGATTGTTGAAAAGTACTCCTCAATCGCGTCATCCATTCCGTATGCCTTGAGAATCAGGTATATGCCAACAAAGAGCACTATTGTGCCGTAGCCTATTTCCATGAAACCTGCAAGGGAAAAGATCGAGAAAATGAGCAAAATGGATCCCAGTGGCACCAGGGTGGATTTTGCAATTTTTGGATCTTCAAACATTCTCTTGATCAGATAATATGTGCTCTCTATTGTTTTGCTCTGCTTGACGACTATTCTGTGAACTCCATCTATTTTCATTCGTGATGAGATTACCGGAATCACAAATTCGTCCTCACTTCCATCTGTAACCAGGATCACACTTTCAGGTCTAAGAAGGTTTCTCAGGTAGTCTATCTGCTCCGCTATCTTGTTGTCAGAAACAACACCAACGTTCTCATCACCTGCAACTATGGCTATCTCTACCCTCTCACTCCCCTTGAGATCGTCGTATATTCTGACTGCTCCAAAAATTGTGTTGAGATCGCTGTCCTCCGGATCTGCAAGTCCAAGACTCTCTCCTGCTTTCAGACAGTTGTCCCTGCCTATGACCGGTGAGGAAATTCCTGTTTTCCTTCCAAGATCGTCATCTCTGTCTATAACAAGTATCAGCTTCATTTTTCAAAAAATATTATTCTGCTTAGTTTAAATTTATTTTGTTCCAGCACTTGCGGCTTCAAAAATTATTAATAATTTCCGGAACCACAGGTGTTGATGTTTGGATGGGGAGAGCTTGGGTTGATCCTGCTCCTTGCTCTCATACTCCTCGGTCCGGATAACATGGTGGATGTTGCCAGAAAGCTGGGGAAGCTCTACGGGGAGTACAAGAAGGCAAGGAGAAGGCTTGAACTTGAAATAATGTATGGTCTGAACCCTCCGGATGAGGATATTCTGAGGAAGGTTGAGGAAATACGGGAGAGATCAATCATGGAGTCTGTTAAGGAGAACCTTAAGCCTAAACCTTTAAATAATGCTGATGCAAACAAGAGTAAAGGCGGTGAGGTGAAATCATGATCGGTCCAATCGGTCCAAATGAGTTGCTGCTAATCCTCCTGATTGCTGTACTGCTTTTCGGAGCAAACAAGCTCCCTGAACTTGCAAGAAGTATTGGAAAAGCATCAGGAGAGTTCAAAAAGGCACAGAGAGAGGCAGAAATGGAGCTCAGAGAATTTGAGAGGAATCTGAAAGAAGGCAAATACGAAAACAAGGAGAAAGAGAAGCGGGAGAAGCTTGAGGAGATGGCAAAAGCTCTCAACATAGATCCTGAAGGGAAAAGCGATGATGAACTTCTTGAGGAGATAAGAAAGGCAATTCCGAGAGAGAAGGCCGAACCATAGTTTTCCTCTTTTCAATCTTTCTTCCAATTTCTGGTAAATTCCGGCACAGAATTTTGAATGGCAACTCTTTCATATTCCATTCTATATGCGAATCACTTTCATCTGCCATGCAAAAACACGCCGCAAATGTTTTATACAATTTTCAAGAAATGTAAGAAAAATAAGATATAGTGGAATAATGGTGGGCGAGTGTGGAAAGAGAAGGATAGTGTATGGAGTTATTACTGTTAGCGACAAGGGTCAGATTGCAATTCCTGTTGATCTGAGAAGAGATCTTGACATCAAGCCTGGTGACAAGCTTTTTGTTTTGAAGAGAAGAGATGAAACCGGATTCACCCTGATAAAACTGGAGGAGATAGATAGACTGATGTACAGGATTCAGGAAGATGAGGAGTTTTTTAACAGAAAGAGGAGGTGAGTGGGTTGCCGGTTTGTAGGGATTGTATATACTATACCCCTGTTGATGAAACAAAAGGAAATTGTTTTGGGCATGAGGTGCCTGCAGAAATGGACGTGGAGGAATGTCCAGCAAAGGCATTTCAGCCAAAATAAATGAAATCGCGTTCACACTTATTCAGAGGAAAAAACGGAGAAACTTGGCATAACAAGAACACGGGTTTTGAACTAAGTTGGGAAGGCGGTGAAGCACATGATCAGGATAGTGGACTCCATTCTCTTGTGTTGGAGGTGAAAAGAGAACTGCTCAGGATTGAAGGGGGCTGGTGAATTTTGATTGAAAAGGTGAGAGTTAAATCAGTGCTGAACAGGCACAGGAAAAGGGATGAATGGTTTCTCGATGATTACTCCGTAAACCCTTACTATGGATGCAGTTTTGGATGCGTTTACTGCTATGTGAGGGGCAGCAGGTATGGAAAAGGTGGCAGAGTTCAGATCAAGGTTAATTCCCCCGAATTACTTGAAAAACAGCTGAGAAGAAGAGCTTACAGGGAGGAATACGGGGTAATCGCAGTTGGAACATCGACAGAGCCCTACATGAGCCTGGAGGATGAGGTAAGGCTTACAAGAAAGATACTGGGAATTATCGCAAGATACAGGTTTCCCGTACACATTCTGACAAAATCCACACTTGTTTTGAGGGATGCAGATCTTATAGCTCAGATCGATTGCAGAGCAGTTCTGCCGGATGATCTTGAGGGCAGAATTGACAGAGGAGCTTTTGTAACGTTTTCAATTTCAGTCATGGATGAAAGAATGGTGAGGGTTGTTGAGCCAAACGCACCACTGCCGGAAGAGAGGTTGAGGGCCGTGACAGAGCTTGCTGAAAGCGAAATCTTTGCGGGGATAGCCTTTATTCCGGTTCTGCCATTCATCTCCGATTCTCCGGAAAAGCTGGACTGGATGATCTGGAAAGCCAAGGAAAGTGGAGCAAAATTCTGTTTTGCTGGAGCCCTCACCCTTTACGGAAACAATCCGGATGACTGCAGACAGACGTACTTCAGGTTCATCAGGAAGTACCATCCAGATCTCCTGCCAGAATACCTCAAAATGTATGGCAGGAGTTACCAGCCATCTGCATCGTATCGGAAGTTGCTGGACAGGACTGCTCGTGAGATGTGCATGAAGCATGGAATCAGATACAGGATTCTGTGAAAACAGCAGCATAAGAAATTAATACAGCCTGTTAGCTATTCATCCCATGGAAAATCTGCTCAAAAAGGTTACCGAGTACAGGTGGGAACTGCCAAAGTCCTACAAGAAGGGCATGAGAGTCCCGGCTTACTTCTATCTCAACAGAAAACTGATGAACATGCTTGAAAGAGGTGCAGTTGATCAGGCAGCAAACGTTGCAACAATGCCCGGAATACAGATGGCCTCACTTGTGATGCCTGACGTTCACGTTGGCTACGGATTTCCGATAGGAGGGGTTGCTGGCTTTGATGCTGAGGAAGGTGTTGTCAGCCCGGGTGGTGTTGGATTTGACATCAACTGTGGTGTTAGGCTTTTGAGAACAAATCTGACCGTGGAGGAGGTTAAACCCAGAATAAAGAATCTGATTGATGAGCTTTTTATTGCAGTGCCATCGGGGGTTGGAAGCGAGGGAAGGATAAGGGCAACTGACAGGGATCTGGATGAGATATTTGTCGAGGGTGTCAGATGGGCAATCGAAAAGGGGTACGGCTATGAGGAGGATGCTGACAGATGTGAGGAAAATGGAGCACTTGGAGGAGCCAAGCCTGAGGTTGTAAGCAGAAAGGCAAGAGACAGGGGAAGAGGGCAGCTCGGAACTCTTGGAAGTGGAAATCACTTTCTTGAAGTTCAGTACGTTGACAAGATTTATGACCAGGAAACTGCAGAGGTTTTCGGACTTCAGGAGGGAATGGTTACGATCATGATACACACCGGAAGCAGAGGGTTAGGACATCAGGTCTGCACGGACTTTCTGACAGTTCTTGATAGGGCTGTGAGCAAGTACAAGATAAAACTGCCTGACAGACAGCTTGCATGTGCTCCGGTAAAAAGCAGGGAGGGGGAGGATTACTTTGGTGGAATGGCCTCAGCTGCAAATTTTGCTTGGACAAACAGGCAGATAATCACTCACTGGGTTAGAGAAACTGTGAGAAAGGTATTCGGGATGGGAGAAGAGGAACTTGGAATGGAGCTTGTTTACGATGTTGCCCACAACATAGCCAAGTTTGAGAAACATGTTGTCAATGGTGAGAAGTTTGAAGTGGTTGTTCACAGGAAAGGGGCAACAAGAGCTTTTGGGCCCGGAAGCAGAGAAATTCCGCAGAAATACAGGGAAGTTGGACAGCCCGTGATAATTCCGGGAAGCATGGGGACGCCCAGCTACATACTTGCTGGAACTGAAAAGGCAATGAAGGAGACATTTGGCTCAACATGCCATGGAAGCGGTAGAGTTCTCAGCAGATCTGCAGCAAAGAGAAGACTGAGAGGAGACAGGGTCAAAGCAGATCTCATGAAGGAGGGAATTTATGTCAGAGCAACTCACGGAGCATTGCTTGCAGAAGAAGCCCCGCAGGCATACAAGAGCAGTGATGATGTTGTGAGTGTTGTTGATAGAGCGGGAATTTCAAAAATAGTTGCAAGACTCAGGCCTATTGGAGTTGCCAAGGGATGATACGGGAGATTGAAGTAAAATCCGGAATGAAAGTTTCCGAGCTGGTTGATCAGCTCTCAGCTACGGCTTTCAATGCACGAAGACTTGGAGAGGCATGCAGGATTTATAGGGAGATGGTTGAAAGTGATGTATTTATTTTTTTCACCCTTGCAGGGGCGATGATACCTGCGGGGATGAGAAGGATAGTTGATGGCTTTCTGAAAAATGGTTTTGCGAATGCTCTTGTTACAACAGGTGCAAATGTCACTCATGAGATAGCCGAAGCTCTTGGATACAGGCACAAAATGGGAAGAGAGGATGCAGATGATGCTGAGCTCGGCAGGAAAAGTATAAACAGGATCTATGATGTCTTTATTGAGAACGAGGCCTTTGAGGGAGTTGAGCAATTTGTCGCGGGAATCTTTCAGGATCTTGATGGAGAGTTTGCAAGCTATGAAATTCTCTGGGAGATCGGAAAAAAGATTGGTGCAGACTCCTTTTTAAAAACAGCCTACAGAAAGAGAATACCTGTTTTCTGCCCAACCCTCCACGACTCTGTTATTGGGCTGCACCTTTTCGTTTACGGACAGAGGTTGAGGTACTCCCCTCAGAAGGATGTTAAGAGCATGGTAGATCTATGCTTCCAGGAAAACAGGATGGGCGTTTTCATAGTTGGTGGAGGTGTCCCAAAGAACTTCACACTCCAGGCAATGCTTCTCAGCAAAGGCTTTGATTATGCGATCCAGATAACCACAGACTCTCCTCAGTGGGGCGGGCTTAGCGGTGCAACCCTTGATGAGGCAAAGAGCTGGTGCAAGCTGAAGGAGAATGCTAAAACTGCAACAGTTTACTGCGATGCGACAATTGCTCTACCCATGATTTACGGATATCTTCTCGAAAACGTCTGATAATTCCTTTTAAAAAATTTAGTGAAAATTTTTTAGATTATTTTACTGTGAAGGCTCCACAGGCTTTATTGGCGGTGATATGAACTCCACTACAGCATGGGAGATAGATTCCGGTCCGTAGGGTGGCCCACCGGGCTTGAATGTTATGATAACCTCTCTTGCCTCTTTCTGGTCTCCCCATGTTGTGTATGAGAGCGGGAATGCAAACAGAGGATTGCTATAACTCCCACCCCTTATTGTGCCTGCAATATCCTTGGGATCAGCAGAATTTGCCTGTTTTATGGCCCAGACGATGTGGTTTATGTTCACATAGCCTGTTGTTCCGGCAAAGTCAACCTCCTCCTTGTATTTCTCGTAAAACTTCTGGGCAAAGCTCTGAAACTCATTCGAGTTGTAGTTAACTGGGGTGAAGTCGAGCATGCCCTTTGTGACGTCCTCTCCGAGAATCTTCTCCCACGCTTTCTTCGGTATGTTGGGTCCTATGTACTTTGCATTGAATCCGAGTTCTATACCCTGTCTTGCTATTTTTGCCGTTCCAGGTGGGTGGCCGGTAGCAATAACAAGCTCAGGATTGAGATCCTGCATCTTTCTGAGATAGGGTGTGAAGTCCGATTCCTTGACCGGTGCGATCTCCATCCTCACCTCAACCCCCGGAAGAGTTTCAATGTACTTCTCTATCCCTCCCTTGATTGAGTGACCCCATGCATAATCTGCTATCACAGCTCCAATTCTCGTAAAGCCCTTGTCCTTTATGTACTCTGCAAGAGCCTGCATGAGCAGCGGTCCGGCAACAAGTGCAGTTCTGAATGTGTATCTGCTGCTCTTCGTCAGTATCTTATCGCTTCCTGCCATGTGCAGCAGCAGTGGAACATTAAGCTCCTCAGCCTTTCTGGATGTAGCAAGACCTATGTCACTTGAAACCGGTCCAATAACAGCAACAACATCCTCCTGGAAAACGAGTTCCTCGAAAACAGTTGCAGCCTCACTTGCATTGTTTTTGGTATCCCTCACCACAAGCTCAAGACTTCTACCATCAACGCCGCCATTTGCATTTATCTCTTCAACCGCCATTTTTGCTCCCTTTAAATGACCATCACCCCATGGAGTGAATGGTCCACTCAGCGGTCCCAGAAATCCGATCTTTATCGGACCTTCCGGCTTTGGTGTTGGTGTCTTCTGAGCTGGTTGCTGGGTTGCACATCCAAGGATGGATGAGCCAAGCAAAACTGAACCTCCAATCATTGCAGCCGTTCCCATAAACTCTCTCCTGTTCATCCTCAAGCTTTCCACCCTCCAAGATTTTTAATTAATTTTAATTAAAAATTGAAAGCAGGATATAAGTTTTTCCCCTAAGAATCCGTGACAGAAGTATTCCCAACCATTTATCATTCCAAAATTTTTTATACTAATCGGAAGCATCTTAATAATAATGAGAATAAAAACTGGCGTCATAGGTTTCGACACACTCATTGGAGGAGGATACCGACCTAACACTGTTAATGTTGTTGTTGGTGCATCAGGGACGGGGAAAACAATATTTTCACTTCAGTATTTACTTGAAGGCATTGAAAATGGTGAAACTGGAATATACATATCTTTCGATATGGATGCAAAAGCAGTAAAAATACTGTCCGAGTCCTTGGGATGGTTTGAGCTCGTCGAAGCAATGGAAAATGAACAGATACTTGTTACAAGAAGTCATGCCGAAAACATATCGTACCTTAACGAAGACATAATCTCCTACATTGAAGAGAATTCAGAAGGAAATGCAAGAATTGTGGTAGATTCGTTCACACCACTGATCTCTTCCTTAGATTACAGTTCAAGAAGAGATATAGGCTGGTTTTTTGATCAACTGAGGGCAAGCGGAACATCAGTTGTGACAGTTGAAGAGCCATTTACAAACAGTCTCAGCAGACCGGATGTTTCAATCCCCATATTTCTTTCGGACTCTGCGATTTTCATGAAAAATATTGGTTACGGAGAAGCATTTAGCAGAACTCTTCAGATTATAAAACACAGAGCATCATGGCATGCAGACGGAGTTTTCCCGTACAGAATAATGCCTGGACTTGGTATTGTAGTTGAGAGCGATCTCGAACAGAGATTTCAGCGAGATGATATTGAAGCACTCCTAAGATCATCGAAAATAGACAGTAAAATCAAAAGAAGGCTTTCATTTCTTTCAAAGAGAGACATACCTGTGTCAAGAGCCATAATTGAGAGGGTGCTTGGGATCTATGAGTCGGAGAATAGATAGTCTTGTTAAGGACATCTCAAATGATCCATCCGTTATAGGATTAATAATTTACAGAGTAGATGGTACTCCCGTTTTTGTCAGGGTAAATGATGAAATGAGAGTCATCCAGCATCTCTACTTCTTAGAGAGTCAAATACGATCCATACTTGATTACATTTTCAACCAAAATTTAAATGAAATTTCAATAAAAGTAGAGGATATAAAAATCCTCCTTCTTCCTATCACAAAGACGCTGGTCATGAGCATTCTGTTTTTGCCAATCGCAGAGTACAGGCTTGAAATGGAAGCCAAAAGAGTAATAAACTCCTTAAGACCACTTTTAGCAAATGAAGTATAAGGTTATCTCCTCTTCATCAAAAGATATTGAGATCCTGCTTGAAGACCTCAGCAAAAAACTTGAGAAACTCGACTTTACCCCTAATTTTGGGATGATAATCATAACTCAATCACTCTTTGATTACCACAAGAGAATTTTGAAATTTCTGGAAGACAATATGGGCTGGGATACAGTAACTTTTTTTACTGATGGATTTGGGACTAAGGAAGGTATTTTTATGCACGGGATCCTGATTCTCCTTTTGACCGCCAATTATGATATTTTTGTAACCGGAAAAGGACCTCTCGATCAGGAACTCGAAAAAATTACGACAAAACTGCAGGATTATGATGTTGCTATCGCAGTATACCCTGCGATTTATTTCCCCAGAAAGACCACACTCATTAAAGGATTTCTCAGAGACAGGTTTTACTGGTTCAGATATAGGCGGTGCAAAAATGAACTGTGCAAGAGAAAACTTCTTAAAAGATACTCTGACTGGGTCCAAAAAGAGAGACTTTTTATCCCTATAAATAAAGTTTTGAGAATACTCGGAAAGTCGGGAATTTCCGTAGGTTCAATAAATCTGGTGCCATTAGAGGTTCATGAGGATACTCCCTTGATACTCCATAATTTTAGACCGATAGGGAGAAATGTCCTTGTTATCGGACTTAAAAATGCTGATCTCCATTTTAAAGATATATTCCCCGAGAGAGGAGATAGTTTTGAAGAAACTAAAGAAATTCTGAGAAAGTTTTTTGCCTTTAAAGACGAGGTCAAAGTCTTGAAAGAAGGAAATGTTATCGGAGAGATTAATGGAATGTCAGTTAGAGAGTATATAAAAGAGAGATTTCAGCTTGATGTCGGGGAGGATGAGTTTATAGAAAAGATTGAGAAAGGGGAGTTTTCTGCTATTACTCCATATGGTCTTGCTTTTATAAGTATGATGACTAATGGAGCTACTGTCGTAGGACTACTCAGTTCTCCATTAAACTTGTATCCTTATATTATAGATTTAGATGTTTTCCAAAGTGAAGGTTTGGTGTTAGGTGAGATATTTTCAAAAAACCCTGAAGAATTTGTTGATTTTGGAGAACTACTATCCAAAAGTAGTACATTTAAGATATTGTTTGTTGATTCTACTACTCTACTTGCCTATAGGAGTGAAACATATCGAATTTACGATTTTCTATCAAATAGATTAAAGGGAGATTGGGTAGTCATATTCATCTCGCCCCCAGGCATGAGACTGTCTCAATCCACTAACAGTAGATACATTTCAGAGATAGAACCAGAAAGCTTTTATTTTGGATCTGGAACTTCTCTACTTTTTAGCCTAAAATCTTGACTATAATCTCCAATAATATGAGCAGTGAAAGGGATGTCAAACCTGATAATAGTGTTAGATTATAGTATTTTATAGTAAATTCTGTGATCTCCCATCTAGCATTATGGAATTTGTAGATTGCATATATTGTTCCTATTGCAGGTAGAAATGATACCAAAATCAAACTTTGTTTAAAAATAATAGTCCCAATTAAGAAATACATACAAACTAATCCTAAGAACATTTTTAAAAGAGATTTTGGATTAAACACAACACCCAATGTTTTCAATCCTGCTATCTTATCTGCTGAGATATCTTTAAGATCTTTGGTAAATAGTGTAGATACTAACAAGGGGGTTAATACCAATGTTAGTTCTACTGCTGTTTTGTCAATGTTACTGATCGTACTATATAGCATTAGAATATAACTTGGAACAGAAACAAAATATACTATTAACTCACCTACGTAGTGTCTCTTCAATCTAATTTTTGTAAATATGTTATCTGAGTAAAGGAAAATTAATATTAAAACAATAAAATAAAAAATTAGTCCAGTTCTATTTCCAAATATAAATATAAAACAAGCAGAAATAAAAAATAGCGAAAATATAATAAAAACTGTAATTTCTCTAACTCTTTTTGTAATAAACGGGGTATCTCTACCTGCTTTCTGATCGTCTTCTGCGTCATTCAAGTGATTCCATAGATTTATTCCTGGATAGAACAAAAAAGTTAATACAAGGGGTTTCCATATTGTTGATAAATCCCCAGCAAACAAACCAACAATAACAGGAACTAAAGGAATAGGGAAAATTACAGTAGGTGGTAGTGAAGAATATTTTAAAATTTTTAAAAACATTCTTCAAACTAGCCAGTGAAGAATATCTTTATTCCCTTAAACACTTCCTCAACCTTCTCCTTTCTTTCGACCTTCTTTTCCATCTTTATCACCTCCAATTGTCATAGATTAAGATCCACTAAATATATTTTTCTGAAATTATAATTTTCCTAATAATGAGGTACAGGATAAAAATTGTTCATACCAAGATTGAACCGGGTAGCATAAGACGGCGATCCATGTCACAAAAATAAATAGTTTCATTTTTAAAGCTTTTGAATATCAATACTCTTTTATCTAATTGTGAGAAAATACAGTCATGCTTGACCGCCTTAGAAACACCTTTGTTACCGGTTTGCTGATCTTCATTCCACTTGCAACAACCATTTTCATAGTTTACTGGGCAGTCACTGCAGTTGAAGATCTGCTGAAGCCGCTGCTTTCAAAGTCCCCCTACTATTTCCCAGGGCTCAGCATCGCAATTCTGCTTGGCACAGTTCTCGCCCTTGGCGTTATAGGAACACACACAATCGGCCAGAAGATCATACTGAGACTGGAAAACACACTGAGGAAAATACCCCTGATAAGAACCGTTTACACTGGAGTCAGGGAAGCCATGAGAGCCCTTCTCACTTCAGATGTCGAAAGGCTGAAGGGCGTGGTTCTTGTTGAGTATCCGAGAAGGGGTGTTTATGCAATCGGATTCACGTCCGGTTCAAAAATTGATAGTGCTGAAAGGGTTACGGGAAAAAGGCTTGTGAATGTCTTCATACCAACATCTCCGAATCCAACATCCGGGCTTGTGATTCTCGTTCCCGAGGATGAGCTGATTTACCTGGACATAAGCGTTGAGGAGGCAATGAAAATAGTAATATCAGGAGGATTCAGCGGAACGTGAAAGTTAATCATACTCTCTCCACGTTTTTCCGCACTTGGTGCATCTGAAAAATCTAACCTCACTTTCATCAGCAGCCCTTAGCTGTCTGAGCCACCAGAATGCTTCATTGTTCCCGCACTGAGGGCAGATGACATTTGTTGTCGGGAGGGTTCTGATATCCTCTCCCTCAATGACCGGAATCTCTTCTTCATTCCTTCTGGCGGTTATTATCAGACCTGGCCTCTCATCAGCTTCTTTCTCGTATCCACATTTTCTGCAAACAGCCTTATCGCCCTGATAGATCATTATGCTCTTGCACTTTGGACAGAATTCCACTGAGCATCACCTCTGCATCCTTCAACATTCTTGAGTGATCAAATGCAAGGGGTGGAAGTTCTCCCAATTTAAAAACCTTTACATCATCTGCATCACTTCCGGCTCTGAGCTCTCCACCTCTGACATCCATAAGAAAGCAAACACTCACAAAATGTCCCCTTGGATCCCTTTCAGGGTCGGAATAAACTCCCACCAGTCTTTTGACCTCACATTCAAGGCCGGTCTCCTCATGCACCTCCCTAATGACAGCCTCCTCCACGGTCTCTCCATACTCCACTATCCCTCCAGGAAGTGCATAATGGCCCTTGAATGGTTCATTCTTTCGCCTTACAAGGACTATTCCTCCTATATAGGGGACGATTCCATCAACGGTCAGAGTAATGCATTTCATTGACAATATTCCTTCCATCTCTCAGATAAATCTTTGCCATCCTGATGCTGAAATCAATTTTTCCAACCATTGAAAGATTGTGAGCATCACTTCCGAATGAGTAAAGAATCTCCTTCCCACTGCAAAGTCTGAGAAAGCTTTCAGGAGGGGACATGTGGTAGCTGTTTATCTCAATTGCAACTCCACTCTCCTTTGCAGCATCAACTATCTCAAGGTCAAACTCAGAAATGCTGGAGTCAACTGAGAACATTCCGGCATGAAGGTGGCCTATGATGTGCACATCATTTTTTTCAATGCACAGCTTTACCCTCCTGCACACCTCTCTAACAGACAGATGAGAGTGAATGGATGCAATTACCAGCTCAAAGTCATGGTCGGGTAAGAGTATCTCTCCGTTCTCAAGAATTGCACACTCCACAGCATCAAGTATTCTTATTCCAATCTTTTCCTCTGCAGTTCTTATCTCCACTTCCCTTCTCCTTGCTTTTCTTTCATTCAGACCTCTCGGATGATCCATAGAGTGGTCGGCTATGGCAATTACCTTCATTCCTCTTTCTCTTGCCTTTCTGGCTATCTCATGTATCTCTGCATTTCCATCAGAGTATGTGCTGTGAATGTGCAAATCCACGCCGAATGTCTTATATTCAGTTAATAAATTTCCCGATTATGCTTGAATTTACTTCAATTGCTCTCATGCTGATTTATGTTGTAACGAGAAGGAGAATTCTCGGATTTGCCGGATGGTCTCTCTTTGGTATTTCATGGCTTCTCAAAATTGACTATTATCTGGAAATTGGTGACTATTACAACACCGCAATAATGGTCTCCGCTTTTTCACTGTTCACATTTCTTGGCATAACAATTCTAAGAACCAGAAACAGCAGTGTATTCATATCTGCCACATCAGTAGTCCTTGTCTCATCTCTGATATACTTCACGTTTGCACTAACTCCTCTGAAATCAAATCTGATATCCCACACAACAGATGTGACGCTTCTTTTTGCAAAATCAGTCGGATTCGATTTCACAAGACATTCTGAGGACATCATCCGATACAGAGATGATTATGTCCAGATAATCCTGGCCTGTACGGGCATAGAGAGCATGGCACTGTTTGCTGGAATATCAATCTCCACATCAGCTCAGATCAGGAGAAGAGTCATGGCATTCATGATCTCGGTGCCTGTCATTTACATTCTGAATATTATGAGAAATGTTTTCATTATTGCCGCCTTTGGTGATGGGTGGTTTGGTCCTGCAGATTACAGCTTCTACATCGCTCATCATGTGATATCTAAGGTCCTCGCAACTCTCGCGTTGATTTTTATTTCTCTGGGTGTTTTCAGACTTCTTCCAGAGTTTGCAGATATGATATTCAGCCTTAAGGACGAGGTGATGAGGACTTGGAGAGGACAGGGTTGAGAGCTGTTACTTTCCTGATTGCTGTATCAGTGGTTTTCTGGTTTTTAAGACCAGAGGTTTCTGCAGTCTTTCTGATGTTTGCAGCATTTCTGATTTACTTTTACAGAGATCCTGAAAGGGAGATTGGAACAGGAGTAACTTCTCCTGCCGATGGAAGGATTGTTGAAGCCTCTGAGAGAAAAATAGAAATATTCATGGGGATTTTTGACTGCCATGTAAACCGAAGTCCCTGTGATGGTGTTGTTGAGGAGATAGAGTATGTAAGCGGGAGGTTCTTCCCTGCATTTCTGAAAAGGAGCAGATCAAATGAGAGAAACAGAATATGGATAAGATCTGAAGATGGAGTTTTTGTGGTTGAGCAGATCGCAGGAGTGTTTGCCAGAAGAATTATCTGCTATCTGAGAGTGGGAGAAAGAGTTAAGAGAGGGCAGAGATTAGGGATGATCGTATTCGGTTCAAGGGTAACTCTTGAGATACCTGAGGGATACAGATTTGTTGTGGGCAGGGGTGATAGGGTTAAGGCAGGCCAGACGGTGGCGGTGAAAGATGAGAAAGCACATTGATGTTGCAGATTACTTCTCATTCCTCAATGTTTTTTTCGGATTCATGGCAATCATCATGCAGGATCCCAAGTACATCTTTCTGGCAGCAATAATGGATGGATTTGATGGTTATCTTGCAAGAAAGGGATATTCAGGAAAGTATGGCAGGTTTGTTGACTCCCTGGCTGATTTTGCATCTTTCGGTGTTGCAGCAGCATTTTTCTTCCCGGTTTTCTCTCTTGCATACCTTTTAGCAGGAATGTACAGGCTTGCAAGATTCACAGCAGAGGAGCATGAGGACTTCATCGGCTTTCCGATAACCTCCTCGGCCCTTCTTGTAATATCCGTCAGAATTGTGGCTGGAGAAACTGTTGCAGGAGTTTTGAGCATAGTCATCGCATTCCTGATGGTGAGCAATGTTGAATATGCAAAGATAAAGAATCCCCGTCTTCTGTCTGTGATGGCGCTGGCATTGATTGGAGCAGTGTTCAGAGTTGAATTTGTCTATGCTGTTCTTGCCCTGAATGTTCTCTATATGATCTCCCCACCTTTCAGGAAAAGTTTGGGTAAATATTTTTAATCAATGGCTGAAGTCCATCCATGGACTTCAGGGAGATCGAGAGGAAATGGCAGAGGGAGTGGGAAAAGCATGGCATATTTCATGCTGACCCATCTGAAAAAGAGAAATTCTTCATCACAATTCCCTATCCCTATCTCAACGGAAATCTTCATGCTGGCCATACAAGAACGTTCACAATTGGAGATGCTGTGGCGAGGTACATGCGAATGCTCGGTTACAATGTACTCTTCCCCATGGGATTCCATGTTACAGGAACACCGATAATCGGGCTTGCAGAGCTCATTGAAAAGAGGGATGAGAGGACGATTGACGTGTACACCAAGTTCCATGATGTCCCGTATGATGATTTAATTCAGCTGACAACTCCGGAAAAGATCGTCGAGTACTTCTCGAGAGAGGCTGAGAATGCCCTCAGAATGATAGGATTTTCCATAGACTGGAGAAGAAAGTTCACAACAATGGATGAAGCCTATCAGAGATTCATAGAGTGGCAGTACTGGAAGCTGAAGGAGAAGAATCTGATTGTCAAGGGAAGTCATCCCGTCAGGTACTGTCCTCATGATGACAATCCGGTCGAGGATCATGATCTGCTGGCAGGAGAGTCTGCGACAATAGTTGAGTTCACGGTCATAAAGTTCAGGCTCGAGGACTCTGATATTATCCTTCCATGTGCAACTCTGAGACCTGAAACTGTGTTTGGTGTCACAAACATCTGGCTAAAACCTGAGACGTATGTGATTGTCAGGGTTGATGGAGAGAGGTGGATGGTTAGCAGAAAGGCGTATGAAAAGCTGAAGTTCACGGACAAGAACGTTGAGTTCGTGAAGGAGGTTGATGCCGGATCATTTTTTGGGAGATATGCTGTTAATCCCGTTACAGGTAGAAAGGTGCCTGTGCTTCCTGCTGAATTTGTTGATCCTGATAATGCGACAGGAGTTGTGATGTCGGTTCCAGCTCACGCACCGTTTGACTATGTTGCAATAAAGGACTTAGAAAGATCCGGAATTCTTGAGATGTACGGGATAGGCAGGGATGTGATTGAAAAGCTAAAACCAGTGGTTCTTATTGAAATTGAAGGAGAGAAGCATGTCGTACCAGCTGAGGCCATAACTGAAGAGCTCGGAATTAAAAATCAGAATGATGTGGAACTTCTTGACAGAGCAACAAAGCTGGTTTACAAGAGGGAGTTTCACAGGGGAGTGATGATGGAAAATACGGGGAAGTACAGCGGAATGAAGGTTTCAATTGCCAAGGACAGGGTGCATGAGGATCTGATAAAAAGCGGGAATGGAGATGTTTTTTATGAGTTCAGCGAAAAGCCTGTGATATGCAGGTGCGGTACTGAGTGCGTTGTTAAGGTTGTGAAGGATCAGTGGTTTCTGAACTACTCAAATCCTGAGTGGAAGGAAAAGGTTCTGGAGTGGCTTGAAAAAATGAGGATAATCCCTGAATACTACAAGGAGGAGTTCAGGAACAAGATTGAGTGGTTGAAGGATAAGGCATGTGCAAGGAGAAAGGGTCTGGGAACAAGAATTCCATGGGACAGGGAATGGCTCATTGAGAGCTTATCAGACTCGACAATCTACATGGCATACTACATAATCGCCAGGCACATAAATTCCGGAAGACTCAGCCCTGAAAATCTGACTCCCGAGCTTCTTGACCACGTTATCCTTGGAATTGGAGACCCTGGGACGGTATCGAAGAGGTCAGGAGTCGATCCGGATTTTGTAAAATCCCTGAGAAATGAGTTCGATTACTGGTATCCTGTTGATCTCAGAAGCAGTGGCAAGGATCTTGTGGCAAACCACTTGCTGTTTTTCCTCTTTCACCACATAGCCCTTTTTCCAGAGGAGTACTGGCCGAGAGCAATAGCAGTTAACGGCTTTGTGAGTCTTGAAGGGAAGAAGATGAGCAAGAGCAAGGGTCCTCTGCTAACTCTAAGGAGAGCAGTCTCAGAATTCGGTGCAGACGTGACGAGGATGTACATTCTTCACGCATCTGAGTATGACAGCGATGCTGACTGGAAGAGGAAGGATGTGGAGAGCCTTTCAGCTCATCTGGCAAGGCTTTACTCTCTGGCAGAGGAATATTACCTGAAAGAACCCGAGGATATCACAGATCTCGATAGATGGCTGATAAGCAGATTCCAGAGAGCAGTCAGAGAAACAAGAGAGGCAATGAACAATCTTCAGACGAGAAGAGCCGTCAACGTAGCCTTTTTTGAGGTGATGAATGACATCAGATGGTACCTGAGGAGAGGGGGTAAGAATCTGTCCATCATACTTGACGACTGGCTTAGACTCTTGGCTCCCTTCACTCCACATATATGCGAGGAGATCTGGCACTGGAAGCATGATTCCTTCATAAGTCTTCAGCCATATCCCGATTATGATGAATCCAAAGTAAGTCCGGAACTTGAGGTTGCGGAGAGATACCTTGAAGCCCTCATTGACGATATAAATGAGGTGAAGAAATTTGTAGAGAGACCATCCAGAGTTTACATTGCCTTTGCAGAGGGGTGGAAGAGAGAGGCACTCAGGGTTGCAAGGTCAAAGAGCAACATGAAAGAGGTTATGAAGGAGCTCATGAAAGATGAGAGGCTTAGAAAGATTTCAAAGGATGTTCAGAGCTTTCTCAGGAGAGCTTTCAGAGAGGGTGAAGAGCTCATGGAAATTGATGAGGAAAGGATTGTCAGAAATGCAAAGGAGTTCATTGAAAAGGAAACAGGACTTGAGCTGATAATCGACAGTGAAATGATTCCTGAAGAGAAGATGCGTGCCTCAATGCCCGGAAAGCCTGCAATTTACATAGAGTAATTTTTTTAACTTTTGTCACAAAAGTAAGTCCATGAGGTTACCATTCATATCACTTCTGCTCATAGCGCTCATCTTTCTCACATATCCAGCATGTGCAGAAATCCTTGAATACAGAATAGAGGGGACAGTAAATGAGGGAACCTACATAGCTGTGACAGAGGTGATTGAGAAGGCGGAGAGGGATGGTTACAGTGCCGTCCTTCTTGTTATTGATACTCCCGGAGGTCTTGTTACATCAACTGAGAAAATAATATCAAAGATATTTGACAGCAAGGTTCCTGTTCTGGCGTATGTGCCTCCGGGAGCGTTCTCAGCGTCTGCTGGGTCGCTGATTGTCATCTCGACAAATGTTGCCGGAATGGCAAACGGAACATCCATAGGTGCTGCGACACCAATAACAACGGGTTTTGAGGAGCCGAAAGTTGAAGAGAAGATTGTAAATTACCTTGCAAGCTACGCAAAGTCCATAGCAGAGAAGAGAGGGAGAAATGCAACAGCAATCGAGAGATTTGTTACCCATGCCTACAGTGCATCCGCCATGGAAGCATACAGATACGAGATCATAGATGTCCTTGCTGACAGCAAATCCGAATTTCTGAAAAAGGCAGACGGAATTGAGGTTGAGACATCGGAAGGCAAAACAGTTCTCAGAACTTCAGGGGAGAGAATTGAGGTTTATGAGGAGTCACTGAAGGTGAAGATCTACAATCTGATCTCATCCCCAGAGCTTGCATCAATTCTGCTCATCATAGGTATATACGGGCTGATATACGGTCTCACCTCCCCTGGAATGGGTGCAGAGGTGCTTGGAGCTATATGCCTGATTCTCGCCCTTTTTGGACTTGGAGTCATCAATGTAAACTACATGGGAGTTATTCTGATACTTCTCGGCATACTTTTCCTTGTTGCAGAACTCCTCACACCAACCTACGGAGTTCTGGGAGCAGCATCTGTAGTTTGCATAGTCCTCGGAACCTTAATGCTTTATCAAGAGCCATTGATGCCAAGAGATTTTTATCAGAGCTTCACAATGCTTGTTGGGGGCCTTGGACTTGGAATTGGAGCTGTGATGACATTTGGTATAATAAAGGTTCTTCAGATCAAGAAAGCAAAAAAGAGGGTTGGTGCTGAAGCACTCATAGGGAAAAAGGGTAAAGTTGTGAGTTTTTCAGATGGAGAGGGGATGGCAAAGTTCAATGGAGAGCTGTGGAAAATAGTGAGTCAGGAAGAGCTCAGAGAAGGTGACACTGTTGTGATTGTCGGGAGAGAGGGGCTGATACTTGTAGTGAAGAAGCATGAGGGTTGAAGAAGAGCTGAGAGCGGAAACCCTGAAATGGCTTGAAAAAATAGAATCCATAAAATTTTCGGGTGAGAGGGATTTTGTTGAAAACATAATGGCATACATAAGCGATTCAAAGTATTTTCTCGAAAAAGGTGACCTTGTAAGAGCTTTTGAGTGTGTTGTCTGGGCATGGGCTTGGCTTGAGATAGGTAGAGATTACGGTTTTCTGGAGGTGATTGAATGAATCCCTACGAAATGGCATGCTATCAGCTTGAAAGAGCTGCCGAGATTGCCGGAATTGATGAGGATATTGTTGAGTATCTAAAAGTGCCTGACAGGGCGGTTGAGGTAAAAGTTCCTGTAAGAATGGATGATGGGAGTATAAGAGTATTCACGGGATACAGAGTTCAGCACTGCGGCGTTAGAGGGCCCTACAAGGGAGGAATAAGGTATCATCCGAGCGTAACAATGGATGAGGTCAAGGCTCTTGCAATGTGGATGACCTGGAAGTGTGCTGTGGTTAACATTCCATACGGAGGGGGAAAGGGTGGAGTAAGGGTTGATGTGAAGATGCTCAGCAGAAATGAGCTTGAAAGACTGACAAGGAGATTCACAGCAATGCTGATCCCATTCATAGGTCCTGAGAGAGATATTCCTGCTCCGGACATGTACACAGACGAGCAGATAATGGCATGGATGATGGACACCTACAGCGTTTATCAGGGATACTCTGTTCCGGGAATTGTTACGGGAAAACCCGTAGCTCTTGGAGGTTCTCTTGGCAGGAACTCTGCAACCGGTAGAGGTGTGGCGATCATAACAAGAGAATCTGCTACGGCAATTGGAATGGAGCTGAAAGATGCAGATGTGGCAATTCAGGGATTCGGTAATGTTGGGTACTGGACTGCAAAAACTCTCTTTGAAATGGGTGCGAACATAGTTGCGGTGACTGACAGCAGAGGTGGAGTTTATGATGAAAACGGTCTGAATCCGGATGAGCTGATGGAGCACAAGAAAAAGACCGGAAGTGTTGCGGGATTCAGAGATGAGCACATATCAAATGAAGAGCTTCTTACAATGAAGACAGACGTACTTATACCTGCTGCAGTTGAGAATGTCATCAATAAGAACAACATGCGCAGAATCAATGCAAGAATGATCGTTGAGGCTGCAAATGGCCCGATAACCCCAAAGGCCGAAGAATATCTCAACAGGAAATGCGAACTCGTGGTTCCCGACATACTTGCAAACTCCGGGGGAGTTGTTGTCAGTTACTTCGAGTGGGTGCAGGATCTGGAAAGATACTTCTGGGATCTTGAGAAGGTCAACGCAGAGCTTGAGAGGATCCTTGTCAGAGCATTTGAAAGCATGATTAATGTGAAGCAGGAGTACGGAAACATACTCTGGAGAGATGCGTCAATGGTTCTTGCCCTGAACAATGTTGTTGAGGCTCTGAAAATGAGGGGCATATTTCCCTGACAAGAAAGGTTTTAATCCCTCCGCTCTATTTTCTTTATGGCTTCTGTAAAGCTTTTCAGGGTATTCGGAATAGATGTCAGGATTCACTACTCTCTCTTTTTGATTCTTCTAATCTTGGTGTGGATCTTTTACATTCAGGAGTTTCCATACGGGTTCAGGGGAAGGGATTACGGACTTGAGCTCTCCATCATAGCCTCAGTTTCCCTTTTCATTTCTGTATTTCTCCATGAACTCGGCCACTCTCTTGTAAGCAAGAAGTTCGGTTACAACGTGAGGGAGATAATCCTTTTCATATTCGGCGGTGTTGCAGTGCTTGAAAGGCAGCCAAAAGGCATGAAAGAGCTCGCTGTTTCAATCACAGGGCCTGCAGTCAGTTTTGCAATTGCAGCCATCTTCTACTTTCTTTCATTCTCAGACAGTCAGCCACTTGCCGACTTCTCCGCTGTATTCTTCAGAATCAATGCCATAATTGCTCTCTTCAACCTTATACCTGCATTTCCTCTTGATGGGGGAAGGGTTCTGAGAGGTTTTCTATCCCGTTATGTACCTCCTGACAGGGCAACATCCATAGCCACCGAAACTGGTAAGGCCATGGCAATATTCATGGCTGTGTTTGGGCTTTTTTACAACTTATGGCTCACTATAATTGCAGTTTTCATCTATCTCGGAGCGAGTGAGGAGGAAAAGATGTCAAGGCTCGAGAACCTTCTCGGAAAGCTGAAAGCAGAGGACATAATGACCTCAGAAATAAAAACCGTAAGCCCTGACATGACAGTTGGAGAATTCATGAAGATTGCATTCAGAGCAAAGCACTTGGGATATCCTGTTGTTGAGGATGGTGAGCTTGTGGGCATGATCACGATCCATGATGTTGCGGGAAAGCCTGAAAGTGTGGCGATCAGAGAGCTTATGAGCCGGGAGCTTGTAACTGTGAATCCGGATACCCCGGCAATGGAGGTTTTCAGACTGATGAATGAAACTGGAATTGGCAGGATACCCGTTATCGATAATGACAGGCTTGTGGGGATAATAACCAAGACTGACCTCGTCAGGCTCATGCAGATCCAGGAGGTGCTCAGGATTGGAAGATGAGAGAAAAATCATACTTGTTGGCACTGCACACGTATCGAAGAGAAGTGTTGAGGAGGTTGAGAGGATAATTGAGAATGAAAGACCATCTGCTGTTGCCGTTGAGCTTGATCTAAGGAGATACATGGTTCTGAAAGGGAACAGAGCTGAGGTGAATATTGTTGACATCATAAGAAAGGGAAACATTTTTCTCTTTCTTTTTCAGCTTTTTCTCTCCAGATTTCAGAAAAAGATAGGTGAAGAGACAGGAGTAAAGCCAGGAGAGGAAATGCTCAGGGCGGTTGAAAAAGCAGAGGAGATTGGAGCAGATGTGCTGCTGATAGACAGAGACCTCAGCATCACCATGAAAAGGCTGTGGGATGAGCTTGGATTTTTTGACAAACTCAGGTTGTTCTACTATTTTGTGAAGGGGATGTTTGAGGCAGATGATATTGAGGTTGACGACCTCCTTGAAAAGGACGTTCTTGACATGATGGTTGACGAGTTCAGAAAGATATCCCCAAAAACTGCCAAGATCCTCGTTGATGAGAGGGATGCTTTCATGGCCAGAAATCTTCTGCAGGCATCATCAAAATACGACAGGATTGTTGCTGTTGTCGGAGCAGGACACAAGGAGGGAATTGAAAGATTTATGAGAGAGCCTGAATCAATTCCAGATATTGCCCAGCTTCTGGAGGTGAAAAAAAGAAAGATCAGTGTTGCAAGGATTCTCGGTTTCCTGATAACCATGACCGTTCTGTTCATTTTCGGTTCAGTTCTGCTCTACTTGGGAACATCCGAATTCATATCAGCATTCACAGCCTGGTTTCTGATAAATGGAATACCCTCGGCAGTTTTCGCAGCCCTTGCAGGTGGGCATTTTCTGTCAGTACTCACAGCCTTTTTTGTTGCATGGCTCACATCTCTCTCGCCACTTCTCGCGGCAGGATGGTTTTCAGGAATAGTTGAATTCATGATGAGGAAACCCACTCAGGGTGACTTTGAGGACATGCTCAATGCCGAATCTTTCAGAGAGCTTTTCAAGAACAGAGCATTCAGAATTCTGTTTGTTGCAGGAATGACAAATGTTGGAAGTGCCATTGGAACGTTCTACGGTATCTGGTACCTGTCAACAAAATACGGAGTAGATATAAAAGAGATTGTTTTTCAGGCGGTTCAGAATCTTATCAGGCTTTAATTCTGTCCGGATTAAACCCCTTCTTTACAAGCAGCTCCTTTACCTTTGAAACGTGGTTGCCCTGAAGTTCTATCGCCCCGTTTTTGACGGTTCCACCGCATGCAAGCTTTGATTTCAGGTACTTTGCCAGATCATCAAGATTGATTTCCCCCCTGTCTATTCCCTCGATAACCGTCACCTCTTTCCCGTACCTTCTTTTTGCCACCTTTATGACGATCTGCTGCTGCTCCTTTGCCACCTCTTCGCAAACACAAAGGTCTTTGGGCAACCCGCAAACATTACATATGTCCAGACCCATCTCTTTCTGATACCTCCTTTTGTTTTTGAGCATACTCTTACTATCCCCATTTTAAGTTTTCGGTTGCCCTTGCATTAGATTTAAATAACCTCAAAATTTGAGTAACTCAATGGATTTGTACGGGTTCATCAAGGAGTATTTCATTGACTCCATTGTCTACAAGGAGGGCTACAACCCTGTCAACACCGCAACTTTTGCACTCATACTGCTCGTGTCGGTCTACCTCATTTACAGATTTCTGAGAACAATGGTCATATTTGACATCAGATTTGCCCTCCACACTCTTCCTTACATAATTCTGGGATCCTCAGTCAGAATTGTGGAGGATGCGGGTTTTGTTAACCCCCCACTCTCCTACCTCCTGATGACACCTTTCATATATATCCTGATATTCCTTATCACATTCTCATCTCTTTTCATATCACTCAGAACATCAGTGAAATACTACCCCTATCCAGGAGCGATTCTTGCAGCCTCCACTCTTTTATTTCTGCTTTTAAACCTGAAAATAGAGAACTGGTGGGTTTTCCCGGCTGCACTGATGGTGGCGGGAAGCATCACATTTATCTACAGCCGGCTTTCCTCAGCATTAAATGCAGACAACCTGAGCATTGCCGTTCTTTTTGCCCAGCTGATTGATGGCTCCACAAGCTTTCTGGGAATTCAGTTCCTTGGATACTGGGAGCTCCACGTTGTTCCAAGGTTCTTCATAAACACATTTGGCCCGTGGATAATGATCGTCCTGAAGCTCTCGGTTATCGTACCCATACTCTACATCATGGACAAAGATACTGAGGAGGATGAGAACCTGAAGGGGTTCATCAAATTTGTTCTCTTCACTATTGGAATGGCACCCGGAATCAGAAATGGTCTGAGAATGACATTCGGGGTGTGAGGAATGAAGAGTCTGCTTGCCGTTTCAGTGGTTTTCATTCTGTCTCTTGTCTCAGGATACTTTTTTGCATTTAAAATGGAGGAAATGGCACAGGGTTTTGTTAACCAGACATTCCAGCAGTTCGAATTTGTCGGAGATCTCGAGCACTATGAACTTTTTGCATTCATATTTGCAAACAACTCGCTGAAGGCATTTGCATCAATGATCCTTGGAATCGGTTTCGGGATAGTTCCGCTGCTTTTTGTTGTGCTCAATGGTGTGATAATCGGTATTGTTGTTGCTGTGGTTGGAAGCAAGATAGGTATGCTTCCTACACTTGCACTTCTGATTCCCCATGGAATCCTTGAGATACCTGCAATCCTGATAAGCACGTCTTACGGTCTGGACCTCGGTATTGCATCTTTCAGAAGGGTGAGAGGAGAGGACGTGGATCTGAATGATACTCTCATAAAAAATCTCAAGAAATTTGCAAAGGTACCGCTGCCAATGCTTTTCATGGCAGCACTCATCGAAACCTACATAACTCCGGTGCTTGCAGGGCTTTAAAAATAAAAAAAAAGAGATCACTCGATGTCAATCTTCTTTCTGCTCTCCTTCTTTGGCCTTTTCTTTCTCAGAATAACCTCGAGGACCCCGTTGTTGTATCTCGCCTTTGCTGAGTCAGGATCAGCCTCATCCGGGAGCTGAACAACCTCATGATACTTCCTTGACTCTCCCTCAGCCCTTATCTCAAGCTTTGTCTCACTCGCACTGAGATCTATGTCCTCCTTGTTCACTCCAGGCATCTCTGCAATTATCTGGATTTCGTCATCTGTTTCTATTACATCAACAAGTGGCTTTCTGTGTTCGGTCTCTTCCCTTATGCTTGGCTTGCTGCCAAACTCCCTGATTTCTGGCTTTCCGTCAGGACCAATCTTTATGCTGAATCCCCTCACTATGGGTTTTCCTTCCATGAGTTCTGCTGATCTAAAGACCTCGTCAAGCTCCTTTATCATCTTCCTGAATATCTCATCGAACTCCTCAAAGGGAAATCTGAAAAACTCATCAAACCAGTTCTCCTCATCCCAGTCTCTCCTTCTCCTTCTCCACGGCATACCACATCACCTCCCAAATCATTCATTCAGGCATACATTTTGTGGAAATCCTTAACAATCTGTTCATACCTCTCAATATCCTCCTTCGTCAGGCTTGGCCTCACCTTCTCCAGTGCCTTTTCAAAATGCCTCCTGTGAACCTTTATTCTCTCAGCAGAATCTTTGATGTTCTCCCGCCCATTGCTTCCAATGAACTCCCTTATTGCCTGCATTCCGGCCTCCCTGCAAACAGCCTCAATGTCTGCACCGCTGTATCCCTCTGTCTTCTCTGCAAGCTCGTCAATGCTCACATCATCTGCAAGAGGCATGTCCCTTGTGTGAATTCTGAATATCTCCCTTCTCGCATCTTTGTCTGGCGGAGGGATGTATATATGCCTCTCAATTCTGCCCGGTCTGAGCAGGGCAGGATCCACCATGTCAGGACGGTTTGTCGCCGCTATAACAACCACATCCTTGAGCTCTTCGAGCCCATCAAGCTCTGTGAGAAGCTGGCTAACAACCCTTTCAGTCACATGGCTGTCACCTATTCCTCCCCTCCTCGGGGCCAGACTGTCAATCTCATCAAAGAATATAACACACGGGGCGACCTGCCTTGCCTTTCTGAACATCTCCCTGACGTGCTTTTCACTTTCTCCAACCCACTTGCTAAGCAGCTCTGGCCCCTTGACGCTTATGAAGTTTGCCTTGCTCTCATTTGCAACTGCCTTGGCAATTAATGTCTTGCCTGTACCCGGAGGGCCGTAAAGCAGTATTCCTTTTGGTGCCTTTATTCCAACCTCCTTGAAAACCTCAGGATACTTCAGGGGCCATTCAACTGCCTCCATAAGTTCCTGCTTTGCACCTTCAAGCCCTCCAATATCACTCCATTTCACGTTTGGAATCTCAACAAGCACCTCTCTCATTGCGGATGGTTCTATGTTCTTCAACGCTTCAAGAAAATCATTCATTGTAACTTTCAGATTCTCAAGAACCTCTGCCGGAATTTCTTCAGCCTCAATATCTATTTCTCCACTTTCCATTCTGCTTCTCAGGGCGTGCATCGCAGCCTCCTTTGCAAGTGCTGCCAGATCTGCTCCAACAAACCCGTTTGTCAGGTCGGCAATGTACTCAAACATTCTGTCTATAAGCCTGACCTTGACCTCAGCGTAGATTTCGGAATCCCTTTTGAGGATTTCTTCAGGAGGCAGTTCTGATTTTTCAAGCTCTTTGAGAATCGAGTCAATCCTGTCCACTTCAAACCTGCTCGACTCCTTGAACTCCTGAAGCACCCTCACTATATCTCCTCTGCTGTAGGGCGGTTCAATTGGCATACCTCTCGTGTGAATCTGCAGAATCTCCTTTCTTCCCTCCTTGTCCGGCACACCTATCTCGATTTCTCTGTCAAATCTCCCCGGCCTTCTCAGAGCAGGATCCACAGCGTCAGGTCTGTTTGTTGCTCCTATGACAATAACCTGCCCTCTCGCCTCCAGACCATCCATTAATGTGAGAAGCTGTGCAACGACTCTTCTTTCAACCTCTCCAGTCACTTCCTCTCTCTTTGGAGCTATGCTGTCAATCTCATCAATGAATATTATGCTTGGTGCATTCTCCTCAGCTTCCTCGAATATCTCTCTGAGTCTCTTTTCGCTCTCTCCGTAGTACTTGCTCATTATCTCCGGCCCGCTTATGGAGATGAAGTGAGCATCAACCTCATTTGCAACTGCCTTTGCGATGAGTGTTTTTCCTGTGCCTGGAGGGCCGTGAAGAAGAATTCCCTTTGGTGGTTCAATCCCAAGCTTCTGGAAGAGCTCCGGATGTTTCAGGGGCAGCTCGATCATCTCTCTTACAAGCCTCAGTTCTCTTTTGAGACCTCCAATGTCCTCGTAGGTAACACTCGGAACCTGTCTTGTATCTCCCTCAGCAGGCTTCTCCTTGAGCTCAACCTGTGTTCTTCTCGAGACTATGACCACACCTGAGGGCTTTGTGGCCGTGATCACGAACGTCAGAACGTGTCCGAATATTTCAACCCTGATTTTCTGTCCCTTTATGACAGGTCTGCCTTCAAGAAGCCTCTGAAGATATGTTTCACCACCCATCAGCCTTACAGGCTCTGTAGGGGCCAGGGTTATCTTTTCAGCAGTTTTTGCCTCAACCTTTCTCACCTTAACCCTGTCGTCAATTCCAACCCCAGCATTGCTCCTGATATTTCCATCAATTCTTATTATCTTCTTCCCCCTGTCATCGGGGTATCCCGGCCACACTATTGCAGGAACAACATTTTTTCCCGATATCTCGATAACGTCTCCACTCTGAAGGTTCAGCTGAGCCATCACATCAGGATCAACTCTCGCTATACCCCTTCCAACATCTCTGTGATACGCCTCAGCAACCTTGAGGAAGATCTCATCACTCATAAACACCACCTCCTTTCCTTATTCTGAATCTGATCAGACTTCCATCCCCAATCCTTTCAACAAAACCTCTCCTTTCAAGGTTTGAAAGTGAGGTGAGAACATCATCATAGGGTAATCCAAACATCTGGGATATTCTTTCCGGGCTCTCAACACCTTTTATAAGAGCGTAAAGTACAATTCTGTCCACATTGCTCACATCAAGCCTGTCGAGTCTTGATATAAACCTCTCTATGAGTTCATCAATTCCTTCAGAAATTGACTTCTGGATCATGACAAACATTCTTTCCATCTTCCTCAGTCTTTCAAAGGCGTCAACAATGCTCTTCTCTGCAGAACTCTCAAGCAGGGACTTTATCCTCATGAACTCCTTTTCGAGATCTCTGACTCTCTCCTCAACAACATCAACATCAAACCTGTGAGGTGAAATGGAAATGGAAATGTTCAGGCTTCTGTCAATGTAGTAATACCTCCTCCTTCCCTCCTCAAAGCTTCTTATGAGACCGGCTTTTTCAAGCCTGTCGAGATGCTCAAGAACAACCTTGGGTGCCATTTTCAGAGCATAGGATATCTCACTCACGTAGCAGGGCTTTTTTGTGAGAAGCTGGATTATTCTTCTTCTGCTCTCATTTGCAAGAGCCTCGATTATGTCCTCCCAGCACCTATCATCACCTTTTCTTACTAACATCCAGTTAGTAATTTTGGGATTTTGAATATATAAATTTTTCTGAGATTTACCATTTATCATCACAACAGTGGGAAACAGTTAAAAATAATCCTGCCCGCTCATGATTATGGAAATCCCAGAGAAATGCCTTGACTGCATGATATGCTACAAAAAGAAGAGGGAGAAGTGAATGGATCTGCTCGATATAGCCGAAAAGTTCAACGCTCTTATATACAGAAGGAAGTATGGAAACGGTTTCAGACCCCATTTTTCCATCAGGATTGACGGAGTAGACTTCCACATAGACAGCAGCCCTGGAAAGGGTTTCAACATAATCACGCATGCCCACTCAGACCATCATGGAGTGAGAAACATCAGGAACCTGAGGGCCATAGCATCGGAAGAGACGGCAAAAATTCTTTCCACGATTTCAGAAGAAAAGTTCAGAGGATACGTGCACAGAATTGGAGAGAAACTCGATATAAAGGGCGTGAAAATAGAGACATTTCCAACAGGTCACATTGACGGGGCATCTGCATACTTTTTCAGAGATTTCAGCATTCTTGTGACAGGGGATGTGAAGAGCTTTCATTCCCTTCCTCAGTGTGATGTTCTGATTACCGAGGCAACGTACGGTCACCCCTCATACACGTTTGATGACGAGATTGACAGGGTTATCGAGGCTGCAGAGAAGGGAAATGAGCTTGGAGCATATCCTGTCGGGAAAGCCCAGAGGGTTGCAAGAATTCTCTCTGAAAATGGAATTGGATTCAATGTAAGTGGGAGAATAAAAAGGATATGTGAGGTTCTTGGTATAGAACATGAGAGCGGTGAGGCAAGAATAGTTTCTCCAAAAGAGGTGTCTGACGGATTTGTCCTTTCAGCCCAGAGATTTTACAGGAGAAGAATTGTTTTCAGCGATCATGTAGACTACAGGGGGATTATCCATCTCATTGACCACTGCAACCCAGAATACGTCCTGTTCTATCATGGAAATCCTACAGAGAGGCTGATTGAAGAGGTGAGGGGGAGGGGTGTCAAAGCACTAACACTCAGTGACATCAAAATACATCTGTAGGTTAAGGAATTATTTCCGTTGTGTTGTTGAATCTGGGATAGTAAAGTTCCCTGATGTCTATCATGCCCTGATCATGAAGTTCCAGTGCCACCTTCTTCACCCTCTTCATGCTCTCTATCAGGTGGGCTGTGAGGCTGCAGAGATCTCTGAACCCCTTCTCCCCCCAGAACCATTCCCTGTTAGACACCAAGCATCTGCCACCGCATATTCTGAAGTACCTGCATGACGGACAGGGGTCAATGATCTCAACTTTTCTTGAAATTCCGTTCCATATATCTCCACACCAGTTCCATTCGAGATCTGCAACAACGGGACATGCAACAATTCTGCCATCTGTTGTTACTGCAAAACTCTCCCTTCCGCTCTCACAGGGAGGTGGTGAATTGCTCTCGAACAGCATTGCTTTCAGCACACCGAGGAAGGGAACTATTCTGAGAACTTTCCCGTTTTTCAGCTCATAAATGAAGCGATCTGTCAGCCTTGATACACCAGAACTGTAGTCAAGCATCCAGCCATCAAAATCCCTCCACACTCCCTGATTGCTCCACACTGCATCAATCTGCCAGTGAACGTGTGTGAAGATGTCAAGCTTCAGAATATGCATAACATCCCTGTAAATGTCCGTTTTCTGGGAAGCGGTCATTCTGGCGATAAGCTCCCCGTCGAAAAACTCTGAAATCTTCCTCACACTTTCAATGGTAGCATTGTACGTGCCATTTCTGTAGTAGTCAGTGACCTCCCTGACACCATCCACCGAAACGAGAATGGTTGAGAATCTTCTGATGTATTCTTTCTCGAGTCTGTTGAGGAGAAGTCCGTTTGTCTGAATTATGAAATGCTTTGCTCTCACCGAATCCATTATTTCCCTTATGAGATCATCCCTAAGGAGCGGCTCCCCACCGTAAAATGCAACAGACACATTTCTGAAAGAGTTCAGAAAATCGAAGAGATCACCGGGATTGTAGGTCACGTCATGGGGCATAACGCTTTTCTCAATCGTACCCCCGCAGTAAAGGCACTTCAGATTGCATCTTCCAGTGAGCATCACAATGAACAGCATCGCCTTACAGGAAATCCTTCAGGATTTTTAAGTTTCCCATGTGGTAAACGTCATCCTCAACTGCGTAAACCTCAATCTGATCCGGGGAGAAGGATTTCATTACCGGTGACAGAAAGCCAGATTCAAGAACGTTTGAACCCGGAAGAATTGGAGAGAAGTGAGGAAGGACCCATACTTCCCTCTTATCATTTTTTGCATGGAGAAACACCCTGTATGAGTAAATTCCTCCCTCATGGCGAAGCCTTATTGACGGGTGTTCATGCCCCATAACGATTTTTTCTGACCTGCTCTCCCTGTGACCGTGCTCCACAGAGTATCCATCCACATCTATGCTGTCGGAGAATTCGATACCGTATTTCGAGAGAATGGACTGAAGGAAATTGTCATGGTTTCCCCTGACAATTCTGAGTCTGACAGACTTGCATACAGTCTCGATGAATCTTTTGATGTCCTTCCACTCACTGGGAACGTTTCTGCTGAACTCGTGCTTGAGATCTCCGGCAACAACAAGTTCCTCAGGGCCAAATTCTTCAATCATTTCTCTGACCTCTGAGATTATGCTTTCGATCTGGAGAGATGGTACAGCCATTCCCTTTTCCTCAAGGATACCCTCAATGCCCAAGTGGAGATCAGCAATTATGAGAGTTCTGCCAATAACAATTCCTTTCTTCTCTGTCAGAATTACCTTGTGAACTCTTTTCACACAGGCTCTTAAAAAATTGAGTATAAAAAATTGGCTGGTTAAAAATCAGATGGTTCCAAGCAGGTGTAGAGCCTTTCATCGTAGTACTGCCTTGACCTTTCAACTGCACCCATTATGTAGTTCATGATGTAGGATGGGATGAGCAGATATATCACGCTTGTCCGTGCTGCGAAAGTAATGAGCTCTGATCGCAATAAATGAAAAAAATTAAATTCGATTTGAATTTGCTTTGCTTGGTGATGAAAAATGCCGGCAGTCGTTGATGCTGAACTCTGCACAGCATGCGGGACGTGTGTGGATGAGTGCCCCGTTGGAGCAATTGAGCTGAATGATGTGGCTGTAATTGATGCAGACCTCTGCACAGAATGCGGGACATGCGTTGATGTATGTCCAAGCGGAGCAATTTCCCTTGAGTAATTCATCCAATTTTTATTATTTTTTGCCATAAAGCTTTTAATTGGTTCTGCATTGCTATTGGTAGTGATGAATATGGGGCTGATAACGAGCCTTAAAGCAAGGTTTAGAAGCATATTCAAGTGGTTTTTCAAGAAAGACAAGATGAGGATTGGTATCTACGGGCCACCAAATGCAGGAAAAACCACTCTTGCAAACAGAATTCTCAGGGACTGGACAGGAGACGTGATAGGCTCTGAAAGCGAGATTCCCCACGAGACAAGGAGGGCAAAGCTGAGAGAGGGTGTTAAGATTGAGGTTGATGGGAAAACCCTGACAATAGACATAATAGATACTCCGGGGATTGCAACGAAGATTGACTTTCACGACTTTCTGAAGTACGGAATGAGTGAGGAAGAGGCAAAAAGAAGAGCGAAGGAGGCGACCGAAGGTGTGATTGAGGCAATAAAATGGCTTGATGATCTTGATGGAATCCTCTTGGTTATGGATTCCACGGAGGATCCATACACTCAGGTCAACGTCACCATAGTGGGCAACATAGAGGCGAGAGGCCTTCCCCTGCTGATAATAGCCAACAAAATAGACCTGCCAAATGCGTCTCCAGCCAGAATAAAGGCAGCATTTCCCCAGCACGTTGTGGTGCCCATATCGGCGTTGAAGGGTCTGAACATTGACACGCTTTACAGAACAATGGCTGAAAAGTTCGGGTGATGGATATGGAGGGTGTGCAGCTTAGCCTGATCTCGAAGGACAGGCTTGAAAGAATGAGCTCAATGGAAAAGCTGAGAATGATACTCGACAGCGTAAAGGAGGGGAAGATTGTCGTTCTTGAGTCAGGACTCTCACCTGAAGAGGAGGCAAAACTAATTGAGCTGACAATGCTCGAAATAGACCATGACAAGTTTGTTGGGATAGAGGTTGAAAGTTACCCTCCAAAGGAGACGTTTTTCTCAAAGCTCTTCGGGAAGAAGACCGGAAGGCTCACCCTTATAGGACCTGCCAACAGGGTGAAGATGCTTTCAAAGCAGAAGGACATAATTACTGCAATGGTTCAGCTCGGTGATAGGTGATGCCTCACAGATGCACAGAGTGCGGGAAAGAGTACATGGATGGAGATATGGCGATACTGCAGGGATGTGAGTGTGGAAACAACAAGTTTCTTTACATCCCAAAGCAGAAGGGCAGAGAGGTTGAGGAGATAAAGGAACAGTTTGAGAGAATTGAAAGTGTGAGAATTATCGCCCCCGGAATGTATGAACTGAACATTGAAAAACTTCTTGAAGGTGGAGAGGTTGTTATTGCCCTGCAGGAAGATGGAAAGTATGCTGTTCACCTTCCATCTCTTCTGAGGAAAAAGAAGAGATCATGAAAACCGTCTATCTTGCCTATGCAATCTCAACAGCAATAAGGGTTCTGGGCTATTACCTCTACGGCTACCTCATACTGATTGCTGAGGCTTTTCACTCACTGACAGACATTGTCATTCTGCTGATACTCAGGGTCTCTGCCAGAATATCCGAGAAGCCAGCAGACCACACTCACCCTCTTGGTCACGGACTTGCAGGAAATGTTGGAGCACTTATTGCAGGAGTTGCATTCATCTCAATCCTCTCATTTGAGCTTCTGAAGGAGAGTGTTCAGAGAATGATCTCCAATGAGTTCCCGGAACATTCCGTGTATGCAGGTTTTGTGATGGCACTGAGTCTTATGCCAATTATCACTGTTCTTTACCTCACAGCTAAGCAGGCAAGAAGGCCTGAGATGGTTGCTCTTAAATATGAGCTAAGAAACGATCTGCTGACCGGCATATCGGGACTTGTGGCAATATTCTTCACGAGGTACGTCAGACACCTTGACTCGGCGATAACCTTCATCATAGCCCTGATAATTGCTTACAATGGATTCAGGCTCATAATGGAGAATGCAAGGTTTCTTCTCGGATTCAGCCCTGATGATGAGTTTTACGAGAGGATTTCGAGAGTTATAGGTCAGTTTTCCGAGGTCAGCGATGTCCACGACATAATCGCAACCTACATGTCTCCTGAAAAGGTGCATGTCGATCTGCACATAACCGTTGATGGTGAGATGAGGGTAAGGGATGCTGACAGGCTTACTGAGATAATAGTTGAAAAACTGCAGAAAGAGCTACCCGAGATCGAATTTGCCACAATACATGTATGTTCTGAGGGAAAGGACAGGCTGAGATCAACCTACGATAAAATTGTAAAGAAGTGATCAGTCCTCAGTCTCGATTCCAAGGGCACTCAGAAATCTTTTTTTCACTGCCTGTGTCACGAGCTTTCCAAGCACATCTCTGTCAGAAACATCTCCAAATATTCCCAGGGGGATTTTTCCTCCCGCAGCATGTGCGTGTCCACCAGCACTCCCAACATCCCTGAACGCCCTTCTCAGCACTTCGCCTATGTTTATTCTGACATCTGTATTTCTCGCTGAAAGATAAACGTTATCCTTCAGAATTCCAAATACAAGAACTGTTGAAATTCCCTCAAGCTTCAGAAGGAAGTCAGCTGCCTGAGGAAGCGTGTCCTTGTCGGTTATGAATCCTGCAAATGATAGCAGAAATGATGAGAATGTCTCTCTGTTTTTGATGGCTGTTCCAAGAACATCAAGAGTTTCGGTAGATAAAGCCGGACCTTCCATCTTCTCAAGGAGCTCATTGTCAACAAAGGGGTAAAGGTAAGCTGAGGCGAGAAAATCGTTTGTTCTTGCATTTTTCCTGAATTCCTCAGTTTCAGTCTGGATTCCAAAGAAAAGTGCAGTTGCAAGTGATTTTGTTGGAACAACCTTCAGTTCCTGCAGATACAGAGTGAGAATTGTGGCAGTTGCCCCAACATCACCCCTCACATCAACAAACTCTGCATTGACCTCTTCAGCAGGATGGTGATCGATTACAATGCTTATGTTCAGATTCTCTGGTATTGTGTTGTTCACTCCGGGTCCAGCAGAATCAACAAGTGCAAATTTTGAATAGCTGCTGAGATTTGCCTCATCTGCCTTTACCATATCTATCCCGAGAAGATTGACCATGGCCTTGTTCTGCTGGTGCTGTATCTCTCCGAAGTAGAGAATGTCCGCATCAACTCCAAAGTGTTTGGCTATTTCTTTCAGCGCAAGAGCAGAGGAAATTGAATCCGGATCAGGATTGTCGTGTGTGAAAATTCCAAGTCTGCCATTGGTTGACCTTATAACGCTTTTAAGCAGTTTCAGCTTTCTTATGGATTCGGCCCTTTTCAACCCTGAAATGAGGTGGGTTTTCATGCACTCAATTGGCGTTATGACAAGGTCAACCCCTATTTCTTCAAGTTCCTCCTTCTGCTTTGTCGATGATGCTCTCGTAACAATCAGCACTTCAGAATTCTGCTTTCTGATCATTTCAGCAACCTTTCTGTTCACGTCATCATCGGATGTCAGGATCAGAACACCGGTCACATCGTTAAAATTGATGGATGAGAAGGTTTTTCTGTCAGTGATGTCCCCAACAACAGCGTCAATTTCCTGATCCTTGAGAACCTCAACCTTTTCAGGATTTATATCAATTGCAAGAACCTTTTTTCCGGCGGCAGTAAGATCCTTGACAATTGACGAGCCAAGACTACCACATCCAAGAATCACATAGTCGTAATTTCCATTACTCTGGTCAGCCATTGCAGAAAAACTAATAACGTCAAAATATTTAAGGTTTGTCAGATATTTCGGCTGGGGTTTCAAAAAACTTATATACAACTATTAACATAATCATCATCAGGTGAGTCATAATGGTGAAAATTATTCATGCCCAGACCGTGTTGCCGGAGGAAGTGCTTGAGGAGCTGAAAAGAAAAACGGGAGAGCTTGCAACGAAGGATGCTCTGGCAAAGGCCGTTGACCACTACCTCATGTGCCCCTACACTCATGAAGAGCCAATCGGAAGAAGGCTTGAGGAAGTAATTCGAAAAAAGAGAAAGTAGGCTAAAGTCTTTCTGGGTTGAATTTTTTGATTGATGGATTCTCTCCTTTTTCAATTAATCTTGCAAGCTCTTTCCCAAGAGCCGGAGCAATCACCATCCCCCTGTGCTTTCCGAGTCCGTTTGCCTGAACAAACCCCTCAACCTCAGTGAATCCAATCACAGGAAGCCCATCCCTGCCTTCATCATAAACTCCTGCCCACTGTCTGAGCATTGCCAGCCCCTTGAGCTTTGGAATTATCTGAACAACCCTTTTTGCATACCTTATGGCAAATTCAATGGTGCTTGAGGTATCTATTTTATCAACCTCCATGCCGGTTATTCCGCCAATAATCTCTCCTCTCGCAGTCTGGGTAACATAGACTCCTGATGATATGTCGTATATGTATGGATTTATGTAGGGCTTTATGCTTTCCGTGACACAAACTTCCTCCTTTATTATCCTGTTGCTGAGCTCAATACCAACCATTTTACTTATCTCATTGCTCCATGCACCAGCAGAGTTCACAACAAAATCAAACCGGTATTTCTCTCCATTGGAATAAACGATCAGCTTGCTTCCATTCGTTTCTATTCTTTCAACTCTGCTTTGAGTTTTGATTTCTGCACCATGCTTTCTGCATCCCTTTGCAAGACCCCATACAACAGGCCATGGGAATATCACTCCTGATTCCCTGCAGTAGGATGCGAGAACCGCGGAATCCGGATTGAAATCCGGAATGAAGTCCCTGACATCTTCAGGGGTCATTATTCTTGAGCTCACACCAAACCTGTTCTGCATCCAGACCTCCTCTTTGAGAGTCTCTGCATCCCTTTCGCTTGAAGCAAGCTTCACATAACCTTCTTTTCTTAGAAGAAAGTTGAAATCAACCTCTGACGGAAGGGTGTCGTAAAGCTTCATGCTTTCAAGTGCAAATGGTATCAGCTCCTCTCTGTCTATCATCGGAGTAATTCCTCCTGAGTTTCTTCCGCTTGCTCCATAAAGGAGATACTTCTGCTCAAAAACCGTTACGTCAATTCCGGATTTTGAGAGGTAGTATGCTGTTGACAGTCCCATAACTCCTGCTCCGATTATGGCAACTTTCATTCCACATCACCCTCAGACAGAATGTACAGCGGGACAGGATTGACAGGAGGTCTCTGGGTGGTTACACCGATTTCATCAGGACTCTTACCTGTTTTCTGAGACAGAATTCTGATTATGTGCATCAGACAGCCTTTACCCTGACATGCTCCGGTTGTTGCTCCCGTGTATCTTTTCAGGCTTTCAAGGTCATTGTACCCTTCCTCTATTGCATGAATTATTTCACCCTCTGTCAGATCCTCGCATCTGCAAACGATCTTTCTACCCTTAACCATTGAATTCACCCCTTCCTAACTGCTCTGACCTCAAAAATAAGATCTTTATCAACCTCAACCGTCACAAGCTGGGTTCTGTCGTTTCTCTCAGGCTTCAGTGCCCAGGTTATCACTCCCTCTCCAATGTGATCCCCCTTTCTGTTGTAAAGCCTGACCTTGTCTCCCTTTTCAAGCCAGGGAAGAAACTCATACTGAAGAGTTACGTACCCCTTCCCGTCCTTTATGTGAACCAGAAATATTGCCAGCCCAGGACAAACCCTGAGACACGCCATGCATCCGGTGCACTTCTCGTAATCAACCTCAGGTGGATCATTTATGTTGTCCATTTTTATCGCATCAAATCTGCATGACTCATAACATGGCGAGCATGGAATTGGCTGAGGACATTCGATGTAAACAACGGGCTTCTTTGATTCTATTCTTTCAGCTGGAGGCAGAGAAGGGAGTTCGTCCTTCTCAAGGTACCCTCTTTCAAGGTATTTCATAGCATCACCTCACTTTCAAGAACGCACTTTTCAAGTCCGCAGACAATTCTCTCTCCGAAAGGTCCAGCTCTGAACTCTTCAAGGTCTTTTACAGCTTCATCAAGCTCCTTCTTCGCCTCATCTCCTCCGTATCCCAGAGTTATTGCTGAATGAATTCCTGCAATCCTCCCCTCCATAATTGCAGCGGTAGCCTCCTCTATCCCCGCAACATCCCCAGCCACGTACACTCCCTTAACGCTCGTCTCATTGAATCTCGTTCTTAAAGGAACCATTCCTCCAAGTTCAGGTACAAATTTCATCTCAGCCCCAACATGATACAGCAGTTCATGGGCCGGAGAGAGACCAACAGCAACACAGATGAAGTCACACTCGATCTCTCTTTCACTTCCCTCCACGACATTCCATCTCTCGTCAAGCTGAGCAATAACAGCCCCCTCAACCTTCTTCTCTCCAAAAGCCTTTACAATTGTGTGCCTTGTGTAAATGGGCACACCAAGCCTCCTGACCTTTGCAGCATGAACGAAATACCCGCCAATTCTCGGCATTGCCTCAACAATTGCTGCAACATCAACACCAGCCTGCAAAAGCTGATACGTGAGAATGAGACCAACATTGCCGGAACCCACAATAAGCCCTTTATTTCCGGGCTTTATTCCAAAAACATTCATAAGGGTCTGAACTCCCCCTGCCCCGTAAACTCCGGGCAGATCATTGTTCTCGAATATAAGCGTCCTCTCATAGGCTCCTGTAGCTATGACAATCTTTCTCGCCTTTACCCTGAGAAGCTTTGAGTTGTTCTGAACCCCAGCAACATCCATTCCGTAAATTCCAAAAACCTTTGTCTCCTTTCTTATGTCAACATTGTCGTACTGCATCAGCTCCTCCTCAAGTATCTCTGCGATCCTTATCCCTCTTGTACCTGCTTTATGCCTTCCACTGCCAAAGAACCTGTGGGTCTGCTTTATCAGCTGACCTCCAAGATAATTGTTTTCATCAAGCAGAACAACCTTTGCACCGTATTTTGCAGCATGGATTGCTGCACTCAGGCCTCCCGGACCACCGCCTATAACAGCCACATCAGCCTCCATAACTTCATACTCCGTGTTCACATCCGGAACATTTCTTGGTACATTTCCAAACCCTGCCATCTTTCTCATCTGCTTTGTCATGAACTCCCTCAGTAGTCTCGGGCTGTTGAACTTCTTGTAATGGGAACCATGGGGGAAAAACCTGTCAATAAGCTTGTCGATAATCGCAAAGTAATCATTCTCAGCATCAGGCTTTGCGTTCTGAGTTCTTATCTGCATTCCGTCTCTGACATAGACCTTGCAGGTCCTGATGTTTGGCACACCATCAACCTCCATCATGCACTGACTGCATTTTCCTATGGCACAGAAGAAACCCCTCGGTCTGTGAAATCTGAATGATCTGCTGAAAACTCTGACTCCTGCTGCATAAAGGGCTGCAGCAATTGTTTCCCCTTCGTAGGCCTTCACTGGCTGACCATTGAAGTATATCGTGACCTCCTTACCTCTCTTAAAATCAACGATCGGATGCGATTCGAGCCTCATGATTTCACCTCTCAGCGAAGTCAGAGATTGTGAAATCGCCAATTATTTAACTTTTCCGAAAGAAAGCTTTTATTTCCGGTCAAATTTAAACGAATAATTATGTTAAAACCATTTTTCGATTCATATTAATATTAGTAATTTTTACAGCTAAAATAATTCAAAATTTTTAAAAAACTAAAAAACTCCATACAGCCTGTGAAGAGTGTTGACGAGATCAATGAAAAGATCAGGAATGGATCGGTGTCTGTTGTCACAGCAATTGAGATGAAGGAGATTGTTGAAGAACTTGGACCTGAAAAAGCTGCAAAGGAGGTTGATGTTGTCACAACAGGGACGTTTGGTGCCATGTGCTCTTCTGGCGTGTTCTTCAATTTTGGCCATTCCGACCCTCCCATAAAAATGCAGAGAGTGTGGCTCAATGATGTCGAAGCCTACACGGGTGTTGCTGCCGTTGATGCGTACCTCGGAGTTACCCAGCTATCCGAAACCCTTGGAATGGAATATGGAGGGGGACATGTCATCGAAGACCTTCTCAGGGGAAAGGAGGTTGAGTTAAGGGCAATTGCATACGGAACAGACTGTTACCCGAGAAAGGAAATAGTGACCGAAATCAGCCTGGATGACGTCAATCAGGCTACCATGATAAATCCGAGAAATGCATACCAGAGATACAGAGCTGCAACAAACTCATCGGAGAGGATTCTTAGAACATACATGGGAACTCTTCTTCCAAACTTTGGAAATGTTACATATGCAGGAGTTGGAGAGCTTTCTCCCCTTAACAACGATCCAGAGTACAGAACCATAGGCATTGGAACGAGAATATTTCTCGGAGGAGCTGTTGGGTATGTTATAGGAGAGGGGACTCAGCACTCACCACCCTTTGGAACCCTGATGGTAAGAGGTAACCTCAAGGAGATGAATGCAGAGTATATGAGAGCAGCCACATTTCCGGGGTATGGGACGACGATGTTTGTTGGTATCGGCATTCCAATACCCATCTTGGATGCAGAGATGGCAAAAGCCACAGGAGTGAGAGATGAAGAAATAGAGACAGTGATAATAGATTTTGGAGTTCCCAGAAGAGATAGACCTGTTTTGAGAAATGTAACCTATGCCGAGCTCAGAAGCGGGAGTGTAGAGATAAATGGAGAAGATGTCAGAGTATCTCCTCTTTCGAGTTACAGGATGTCAGGAAAGATAGCTGCTGAACTGAAAAAGATGATTGAAAGTGGAAAATTCTTCCTTTCAATGCCTGCGGAGAGAATTCCAGCGAAGGAAACATTCAGATCAATGAAGCAGAGAGATATCAAGGTTGTCAAGAGTGTTATGACAAGTCCTGCAATCACCGTATCCCCTGGGATAACCATTGCCGATGCGTCGAGATTGCTGATTGAAAATGGAATAAACCACCTTCCCGTTGTTGACAGTGCTGGAAGGCTTGTGGGAATTGTCACCAGCTGGGATATAGCAAGAGCTGTTGCCATGAAAAGAGCTGAAACTGTTGGCGATATCATGACAAGGAAGGTAATAACAGCATTCCCGGATGATCCAATAGAGATTGCAGCAAGGAAAATGGATGTGAACAACATCTCAGCACTTCCTGTTGTGAACTCAAGGGGAGAGGTTATAGGAATAGTGAGTTCAGAGGATCTGAGCAAACTCCTTGCGAGGTGATTGAGATGATGGTTGAGCTCATCTATGACTCATCTGCTGTTAAAAAGCCTGTTCTTGTCAGTGTTGCCCTTGAGGAGGGGGTACTGATGAACATCATCGAGGCAGAGGTTGGAGCAAGGGAGGGCAGGATAGTTGTCGAGATTGACGATGAGCTTGCTGACAGAGTGGTTACAAAATTTGAAAGTCATGGTGTCAGAGTCAGAAAGCTCATCGGTACCATAGAGAAGGGTGAGGCATGCCTTGATTGCGGGGCATGCATAAGTGTATGTCCCGTAAACGTCTTCAGAAAGGATGAGAGTGAAAGAGTTATTGCAGAAACAGAGAAGTGCGTTAGATGCAGAATCTGCATTGAAGTGTGCCCTGTAAATGCTCTGAGCCTGCAGGAATGAGGTACAGGAGATTCGGATTTAGGTACAGAGAAACAATTACAACTGTTCTTGCTGAAAGCGAGAACATCTTCAAAAAAGCAGTCAGTGGAATGATGTATGCAAGGAGCAGAATTGAGGAGTACATCTCAAAAAATCCATTTTTTCTGATTTCCTACGAACCACTTGATTGCTTTGGAGATGTTATTGAAAGGATGTGCACCGCCTCCAAGATTGCGGGTGTTGGGCCTATGGCTGCTGTGGCAGGAACCGTTGCTTGGTACGGTGTGGAGTTTGCAGACTCTGAATTCATAGCAATTGATAACGGTGGTGATGTTGTGATAAAAGTTCCGGGAAACATTGATGTTGGCATTTACTCGGGGAGCGAGATTGCTGTTGGAATTGAGATCGAAAGCAACGGGGCTGTGAAAGGTGTGTGCACATCAAGCGGTAGATACGGACACTCAGTGAGCTTTGGAAGTGCAGATGCCGTCACTGTTATCTCCAAAAACCCCTCTGTTGCCGATGCTCTTGCAACTGCCATCGCCAACATGGTAAAAGAGGGTTTCGCGAGGAAAGAACTTGAGGATCTTGCAGAGGATTCCTGGAATGCATACAGGAAATGGATTGAAGGTCTTGTTCTGATAAAGGACGGAATCATAGTTTTTGTGGGAAACATCCCGAAGGTCAGTCCTGTAAAAATTCCTCCTGACCTCATAACGAGAGCCTGAGATTACCTATCCTTTTGGAGAGCATAAATCAGATCCTTTCTTCTAAATGGTTTCCCAATAACCTCATATGCTCCAGCATCAATCAATTCCTTTCTTTTCTTTTCTGCGTATGCTGTTAGAGCTATTATCTTGACATTCTCATCCATACTCTTCATTTCCCTAATTGCTTCGATACCATTCATTAAGGGCATCATAACATCCATAATCACATAATCAGGCTTGAATACCCTGAATTTCTCAATTGCCTCCCGCCCATTTTTCGCTGTAACTATTCTATATCTTCCGGAAAGCATAATAGATACCAATTCCCTTATTGCAGTTTCATCATCGACTATGAGGACTGTTTTCAATCAAATCACCTATATTTTATCTGCACTGCTCTAATTTTAAATATTTCTTTACATAAGAATAACACAGAGTGCATTCAGATAGATACGGAGAAAATATTTTAAACCCTCTTCTGAACTCTTGCTTCATAATCTAAGCTTAATCCGTAGGAGGCGTGTGCCGCAGCACTACGGGGTGATGAGATGCTGGTTGAGAGGAGTCTGCTTGAGGAGAAGATCAAGGAAGCAGTCGAAAAGGCAAAGGAAAGAAACTTCAAGGAAAGTGTTGAAATAGCCGTAAATCTGAGGAATCTGGACATGAAAAAGCCTGAAAACAGAATCGATCAGCTCGTAACTCTGCCAAAAGGTCTTGGAAAGCAGAGAAAAGTTGGAGTTTTTGCAAGAGGTGACACAGCATTGAAGGCCAAGGAAGCAAAGGCTGATGCTGTTCTGTCGCCTGAGGACATTGACGAGCTGGCAAAGAACAAGAGGGAGGCGAGAAAGCTTGTTAACAGAATACACTTCTTCGTTGCAGAGGCTCCGCTGATGCCGGAAATCGGTAAAAAGCTCGGTCCGGTTCTGGGTCCAAGAGGAAAGATGCCACAGCCCATACCTCCAGGATCAGATCCGACACCGTTCATAAACAGGCTGAGAAATTCTGTCAGAATAAGAACAAGGGATAAGCTCACGTTTCATGCTCCTGTTGGAACAAGAGACATGGACCCCTCGGACATAGCGGACAATGCCCTTGAAATACTCAAGGCAGTTGAGAGCAAGTACGACAATGCCCAGCAGGTTGTTAAGTCGGTGTATGTTAAAACAACGATGGGCCCTGCAGTGAGGGTGATATGAGATGTCCGCTGTAAGGGGAAAGGTTCCGCAATGGAAGATTGAGGCTGTTGAAGAACTCAAGAAGATGTTCCAGGAATACCCGGTTGTGGGCATTGCAGGATTCAGGGGTATACCCTCATCCCAGTTCCAGGGCATAAGAAGGGACATGAAGGATGAGGTCAGGCTGAAGGTTGTCAAGAACACGCTTTTAAGGCTCGCCCTTGAGTCACTTGGTGGAGATTTCAAAAAGCTTGAGGATTATATTGAGGATCAGGTTGTTGTTGTTGCATCAAAGCTCAATCCATTCAAGCTGTTCAAGAAGCTTGAGGGGACAAAGGTCCCGTCTCCATTAAAGCCGAATCAGATTGCTCCTGTAGATGTTGTTGTTGAGGCTGGACCAACAAACTTTCCTCCAGGCCCGGTTCTTGGGGAAATCCAGGCAGGCGGTATCCCTGCGGCAATTGAGAAGGGCAAGATAGTCGTTAAAAACACTGTAACTGTTGTGAAGGCTGGAGAAGTTGTGAAGCCTGAGGTTGCAAGAGCACTCAATCTTCTTGAGATAAAGCCGATTCAGATCGGTCTTGAAACAAAGGCTCTGATGGAAAACGGAATTCTGTTCACTCCAAGTGATTTGGCCATAGATGAGGCAAAGGTGTTTGAGGAATTTGTTGAGGCTGCAGGTAAGGCTCTGAATCTGGCGGTCAATGCAGCCTATGTGACAGAGGAAACTGCTGAAATTCTTATTCAGAAAGCCTTCATGGATGCGAGAAGCCTCGCAGTTAATGCAGCAATATTTGAAAAGGATGTCATTGACGACCTGATCTCAAGAGCCTACGCTGAGATGCTCTCTGTTGCATCTCTGCTTGGGGATGATGCCTTGGATGAGGACTTGAAGAACAGAATTGGTTCAGGTATTCAGGTTCAACAGGTGGTGGCTGAGGAAGAAAAGGAAGAGGAGAAAGAAGAAGAAAAGGAGGAAGAAGAGGAGAAAAGTGAGGAATCAGCCTTTGAAGGTCTGGGGGCTTTGTTTGGTTAGTATAATGAGGTGATGAAAATGGAGTATGTGTATGCTGCGTTGTTGCTGCACTCTGCCGGAAAGGAAATCTCAGAGGAAAACGTGAAGGCCGTGCTTGAGGCTGCTGGTGTTGAGGTAAATGATGCAAGGGTAAAGGCTCTGGTTTCTGCTCTTGAAGGGGTTGACATTGACGAGGCAATAAGCAAGGCTGCATTTGCACCTGCAGCTGCAGCTCCTGCAGCTCCAGCAGCCCAGGCAGAGGCGGTACAGGAGGAGGAAAAGAAAGAGGAGGAGAAGAAGGAAGAGGAAGAACCCAAGGAAGAAGAGGTTCTTGGAGGACTTGGGGCCCTTTTCGGCTAAACTTTTATATTTTTTATGAAAAAGAATCTTGCAATTTTTCTTGAAGGCCTCGAGCTTTTTTCAAGGCCAAAACTGAGACTCGAGCAGTATCCAACTCCCTCCTCTCTTGCTGCTGAGATTGCAGTTACAGCCTCAATTATTGACAAATCAGCTGAAATTTTCATTGATCTTGGGTGTGGAACAGGAATTCTGACCATTGCGATGGGTCTGGTTGGATTTTACACGGTAGGCATTGACATCGACAGGGAGGCGATAAACACCGCTGTCAGAAATGCAGGGAAGGCCGGAGTAAAGGTGGATTTTGTTCTGCAGGATGTGAAGTATTTTAGGGTAAAAAAGCCTGTTGGAGTTGTCATGAACCCACCTTTTGGAATAAAAAGGAGGCATGCTGATAGGATTTTTCTTGAAAAGGCCTTCGAAATTGGAACTGTTATCTATTCGATACATTCAGCCGGTTCGGAAGAGTTCGTCAGAAATGCTGCAGATCAGTGGGATTTTGAGGTAACCCACCTCTGGAGGTACAGAATTCCCCTGAAAAGAACATACACATTTCATCAAAAACCATATAAATTGATACCTGTAGAGGTATTCAGAATGGAGAGGATGCAGAGATGATGGTATTTCCGGGCGATTTTCTTGGTTATGCGGAAGAGTATATTCCCGGGTACGGGGTTTATGAGGAGGATGGAAAGCTGTTTGCTGCTGCGGCAGGAAAGGCTGTTGTGGAGGATAAAACAATAAAGGTAATTCCCGTAAAGACAATTCCTGAAATCGAAAAGAATGATGTTATTATCGGGAGGGTTGTTGACACAAGGAGCAGTTTTGCGATGGTTGAGATTGCAAGGAAGGAGGGGAGTGAAAGAGCTTTGAGGCATTACGACAGGGGATTTCTGCATATATCAAACATGAGCGATGGATATCTCAAGAACGTTGAGGATGGAGTGAGGTATATGGACATAATAAGGGCAAGGGTCATAGACTCAAACCTGAAACTTTCGATAAAGGAGAGGGAGATGGGGGTTATAAGGGCCATCTGCGAGAAATGCGGTACCCCTCTGCAGAAAATGAAGGATAAGCTTAAATGCCCTGAATGCGGGAATGTTGAAAAAAGAAAGGTATCTGAGTATTATGGCAGGGGAGAGTGGTAGGGATGGAGATAAAGGTGCTTGAAATATCGGATGATTACATAAAGCTCATGATCAAGGGTGAAGACCACACGTACCTGAATTTGCTTCAGCACGAGCTTGTAAATGACAACAGCGTACTTCTTGCCAAATACAACATAATTCATCCCCTGAAAGATGAGGCGGAACTCATGGTAAGAACAGCTGGCAAAAGTCCTGTTGAGGCAATAAAGGAGGCAAACGAGAGGATAATCTCAAAGATAGATGAAGTACTGTCACAGCTTTAGCTTTATTCTGATCCCGTAAAGCTCTTCAAAAAACAGTCTCTCCCTGTCAACGATTTCATAATGGTATCCAAGTCTTTCAATTTCCCTGCAGATGTGTTTCAGATTATGTGAGTTTGCCACCAGAATTATTCTGCCATCATCACTCAGAAGCTCTTTTATTTCCACGAGAAACCTTGCTGCAACCTCAACGCCATTTTTTCCACCATTCAAGGCAATCTCAATCCAGTCTCCTGCTTTTTCCCATTCCTCCAGCTCTAAGTACGGAGGATTGAAAAGAATCAGGCTGAATTTCCCCTTCAGCCCCTTTGCAAGATCTGTTCTTATGCAATCAATACCGAGCTCCCTCATGCACCTGACAGCATGGGGGTTTATGTCAGTTGCAATGAGAAACCTGCATCTGTCCATCAGAAAGTACGAAACGTAACCACTTCCTGCCCCAACCTCAAGCACGGTATCCTCTTCTCTTATCTCCCTCAGTGCGCACCTCAGCAGAAGCTCTGAATCTTCGTGAGGTTCATAAACGTTCTGACAGTTCTGCATAAATTTCTGGAGGAATGTTTTCAGGTCTCTCATTTTCAAGATCCTCCGGAATGCGTATTCCAAGCTTCTTTGCTATGCTTCCAAACTTCTTTCTCCTCATGCCAAAGGCAACTCTCAAAAGCCTTTCAAATCCATCGGGGTTTATCACGGTTATCTGGGGTTCCGGAATTATTCTCACAATTGCAGATTCAATCTGGGGTTTCGGATGGAAAACGTGAGGCTTTACACTTTCGACTATTTCTGCCTTGCAGAGTGAGCTTGCCAGAACAGTCAGCCTTCCGTACTTTTTGCTTCCAGGTCTTGCCACCAGTCTTTCAGCAAATTCTTTCTGGTACATCACAACAGCCAGTCTGAATTTGCTTTTAAGGAGTTTCAGAGTTAGGGGGGAAGAGATGCTGTAGGGTATGTTCGAAACAAACTTTTCAAACTCAGGCCACTCAGTCTTCAGAGCATCACCCTCAATCAGAATGAACCTGCCTTCAAGAATTTCATCTTCAAACCTTTTTCTGAGAATTCCTGTGAACCTTCTGTCCTTCTCTATACCGTAAACCTTTCCCGCCTTCTTCAGAATGAAGTGAGTCAGGTTTCCGGTTCCACATCCAACCTCAAGAACGCGGTCACTCTCTCTGATTTCGGCATATCTGACAATCCTCCTCAGCAACGTCCTGTCCTTAAGAATATGCTGCCCTTCTCTCCTGTAAAATCTCATGGGGTCACGCTGTGAAGAGCCTGTACTTGATGGATGGATTCTTGAGTTCCTCAATTATCCTGCTGACAATAGCCTTCTCGGGATGGGCAAGCCCCTTTACCCTCTCTGAAATATCACTGAAGCTCTTGAACTCACCCCTTTTTCTCTCCTCAATAATTGCCCACATGAGCTTCTTTCCGATGCCCGGAAGGAGTTCAAGCTGATGCAGTCTGGTTGTTATTGGGCCTGCATTGTTGTAAAAATCAACAAATCTTCTCTCCTGCTCCTTTACAATGCTTTCCAGGACAAATGGAAGCTCGGATTTTGCTGTTGGAGTTAGATCATCGTACCTCAGCCTTCTCTTTATTCTGTTCACGACATCTCTTTCTCCTTTACCAATGTAGACCTTCTCCATAATGAGGGGATTGCTGCCCTTCTTTATGCTGACCTCAAGAAGTGTGAAATACTCCTCTCCAACCACCTGGGCAAGGGGTTCCCTTCTGTGAATTGGAGTCCTGTCATCCGGATGACCGTAAGGCATGAAGTCCAGTACATACGCATAATCCTCAAGCTTTCTCCTCTCTGTCATAATCACCAACCAATTTAAAATGGAAGTATTTAATTTTTTCTGTTAATTTTTATACTTTTGCACAATATCCAGAATCTGCTGTATCTGTTCAGGGCTCAGAGTTATTCTCTCCTTCGCAAAAATCACCCTGACCTCATCGGGAATTTCAGGAAGGATTTCGGCAATTTTTATGGCTATTTCTTCACTAACAAATGGCAGCTTTTCAGCCTCATCAACAATCTTTCTGGCCTTTTCAGAATCAATTTTCACAACAGCATTGAGATAATTCATCGTTTTTCTTGCTTCAAAGGAGAGTTCTCCCTTTTCCTTTCTCTTGGCAATGATCTCCTCCATTACCTCCCGTGCCTCTGAGGCCGTAATGTACCTGAAATCAATTACCTCCTTAAATGTCATTTCATGCCCCCTGCGGCTTCAGGTGTTCCGGTCGGGCAAAAACTATTTTTTTCTTTTTCCCATCAGTTATCTCGACAAGATAAGCCCTTCCTCTCACTCCAACAATCTTTCCGGTTCTTCCCTGAAACCTCGGGTGAGGCATCCCCTTCTGTGATGCCGGTTCGATGTCTATGTGGACTGTCTGGCCCACTTCAAAGGTCTGCATGACCTTCCTGATCTTGAGCCCCCTCTCCCTGACCTTTTTCCTGAGTTTTCTGCCAGATCTGAACCTGAAACCGTGTGATTTCCATCCCATGACCATTACCTCCGCTGGAACATAGATGGGGAGGGAGTGTATTTAAGATTTCCGTCCTCAAGTCCACCCTTGATCTCAACAACATCTAACCTCTCGACATGACATTCCACATCAAGAAGCTCCGATAGACTCGGCCTTGTCCTGCCCTCATCTCCACTCACAAGCTCCTTTATGTACAGGCCACTCTCTCCATGGATCTCCACAACAGCAACTCTCTCTCTTTTCAGAATCAGTTTTGCTGAATAAACTCTCCTCTTTCTGACCTTGTCGGCCCTCCTGTGTTCAACTCTTTTTGGAGTTCTCTGATTGATTTCTGAATTTTCAAGCTTTTTGAGAGCATGACAAAGTTTGTCTTCATCAACAGGTTCAGAGAATCTGACAACAGCTCTGTAAACCTTTGAAAACTTGGCACTTTTCAGCCTTGCAACATCACCGGGTTTTGCATAAGCTAAAAACCTCACAGCTATTTTGCCGGCTGCTTCTCTGTTAATTATCTCCTCCAGACTGTTCAGATCCACATTCCTTTTTTTTGGTCGGGAGATTTCAAGAATGAAGGGCCTCCCTGTCCCGAGCATTCTTGCATCAACGTCCTCCCTTCCGGCTCCATGCAGAAATCCATTCTTTCCCTGAAAAAATCTCAAAGCAGGTGAAATTATCAGCTCTTCCACACTCAGGTACTTCTTTCCCTGAAAACCGCACACCTCGCACCCCTTTCCGTTGCAGTTTCTGCATATCCACCTGGTCTGTGACAGCTCCCTGACCCTCTTGATATACCTTCCGTAGATGTATACCGATCTGACGCTCGTCTCAATGCTCATATCTTCAGGACTGAAGATTATCCTGATGTCACAGTCATTTCTCCTCCTTTTTCCGGTTACCGAGGATACCTCATCAACAATCCTCTTTCTCAGCTCCTCTTTTAATCTGTCCTGAATTCCATACTTCTCTCTGAGAAACCTTAAAACAGCATTTATGCTGCCATAGAGCCTTATGCCAATATCAAAACTTTCAAACTCATATTCACCGATCTCAGAGAGTATTCTATCTGCAATCTCATCTGTCCTCTCAAAAATTCCTCCGCAGACAACACACTCTCCTTCAGAACCAAGGCCAATTCTCTTCAAACATTCCCTGCACAATTTCAGCATTTGACCCACCCTCTGTCAATCAGGTAGTTGAGAATGGTGACACACTGATCAGCCTGATATGACATTTCTCCAAGAGAGATGGTTTTCTCAACTTTTCCGGCAACAATCTCCTCGTCCTCTTTCGTGAGTCCCATGTGATCTCCTATGATAAAAGCAGGACTGGAGATTTTCATGCCTGAGATGTCTTCTCCGCTTTCCTTCAGGTAGTAGATGTTTCTGTTCCCGATTCTCTCCAGAAGTGATGCCAGATCCATTCTTGAGATATATACTCCATGAGAGACCTTGTTCCATTCTCTGTCCACCTCTGCACTCAGGGCCTTGTTTATCATGCCAGCTATGTTTCTCTCATCAGGTGACAGGTATCTGACCTCATTCCCTGAAATCTTCAGGGTTTTGCATGGATCTGGAGGACCTTTGAGAACGACATAAACTGCAACATTCCTCCTTATTCCGTGAGAAATGAAGAGTGACTGTGAGATAAATCTGCAAACGATGTCCATTCTGCCTGCTGAACCTGCAAGATCGTTGAGATTGAATTTTGATGTTACCGCTTTATTTGCAATGAGAACAAAAATCCTGTCCATCAGAGCCTTTTTTCTACCTCGGACTTTAACCTTTTTCTTGGAAGTTCATCCTCACAGACCGGTATTACGGTAACGTAATCCTTGTACAAACCCCTCATCCACGTTCCGATGTAGTGGATGTGATCAAAGCAAACAGGTTTTTTGCATATTGTGCACTCCCTCCATGTAACACCTTCATCCTCCTCTTTGAGCTCTTTTCCACATGTCTTGCACTTCAGCATTTTTTCACCTCCCAGATATGGCTCTGACAAGATCGCTTGCTGTGAAAATCCCGACAACCTCTTCCTTTTCAACAACAACCAATCTTCTCACCTTCATGTCGGCCATTATCTTCGATGCCTCCTCAACGGTAAAATCGGGGCTGACGGTTATCAGCGGTGAGGATGCATACATCCCCACCCTGTTTTCGAGTCCATCATCTATTATGGCCTTTGAAAAGAAATCTCTCTCTGTGAATATCCCGTATGGCTTTCCGTTTCTGGTGACTATGACACTCCCTATCCTTCTCTCACCCATGAGTCTGGCAACATCCACAACCTTGATACTCTCATCCACCATCACAACATCCCTCTCCATGAAATCCCCTATTTTCATGATCAGTACTCTGAATGAAAATGCTTAATAATTTTCCATCCCACATCAGGCTGTGAAGATAATCCCTATAGCCTTTGATTCCATGGGTGCAAGAAGCATGGCAACGTTCATTGAGACAGGTGACGTTGGAATTCTTATCGACCCTTCTGTGGCTCTCGGACCAAAGAGGTACGGACTTCCACCACATCAAAAGGAGTTTGAGAAAATGGAAGAGCTGTGGAAATCAATTGAGGACTTTTCAAGAGGTGCAGATATTTTTGTGATAACTCACTACCACTATGACCACCACAGTCCTGAAAGGACCCATATATTCAGGAATAAAAAGGTCTTCATCAAGGATCCACAGAACAGGATCAATTACAGCCAGAAAAAGAGAGCAGGACACTTTATATCGCTGATAAAGGACAGTGCCGATATTGTTACTGCAGATAATACGAGAATCGAGATTGGAAACACTCTGATCGAGTTCTCCCCTCCAGTTCCCCACGGTACCGATTCAAAACTTGGATATGTTGTGATGGTTTATGTTGAAGAAAGAGACTCCCTTCTTTTTACAAGCGATGTGGAGGGTGCATCGCTGAACGAACAGATAGGGTGGATGGCTGAAAAAGATGCAAAAACAGTGATTATGGATGGGCCCATGACATACATGCTTGGATACAGATACTCATCGGAAAGCTTTCAGAAAAGCATTGACAATCTGAGGAGACTGATGGGGAGTGGCCTCAAGCATCTGGTGCTGGACCACCACCTGACAAGGGATATTGCCTGGAGAGAGAAGATGGTGGACGTTTTTGCTGCAGGAGAGGAATTTGGAGTCAGTGTTCTCTCTGCTGCTGAATTTTCGGGTGAAAAAGAGCTTTTGCTCGAGGCCATGAGAAAGGATCTGTACAGGGAGCTGGGCTAAGCTTCCGGGACTGAAATATTTATAAGCAGACTCTTGCATCAGGGCCTGTTAACATGGCCCGGATAGGGTAGTGGTCATCCTCTGGGACTGTGGATCCCAGGAGCCGGGTTCGAATCCCGGTCCGGGCCCTTTCACTTCTGGTTCTTATCCCTGTTTAGTGGATCGAGATTGGGTTCAAAGAACATCATCATGACTTCAAGTCAGGAGTCTATTTTGATATTTTGGTAGGTCAAGGTGGTATTATGCCCTTTCATTCTGATCAAAAGCTATCCACGGCTTTAAACAGGTTCAAGAGGAACTATCCAGATGAATACGATGTAATTAAGGAGTTTTCTGACGACATGATTGCAGAGGGGCTTTCTGAACTCAGGATCAGAAGTTATGTGAGCTGGTTGAAGCGTATCAGGGATGTAGCCGGAAAGAAGCTTACGGAGTTTGAAAAGTCGGATATCAGAAGAGTGATAACTCATTACCAGTTGCGTTTTAATCGCGGTGAAGTTACCGACAGTTCTGTCTTTGAGGTTAAGAAAACGATGAAAAAATTTTTCAAATGGCTCGGTAAAGAAGACATTGTAGACTGGTTCTCGATAGGATCTGTCGAAAATAAACTCTCCCCGGCCGATCTGATCACTGAAGAAGAGTTTAAAAAAATGTTAAACGCCTGTTTGAACTCAAGAGACAGGGCCATCATTTCTCTGCTGTATGAAACCGGGGCTAGAATAAGCGAAATAGGTAATATGAAGATCAAAGATGTAATTTTTGACGAATATGGGGCTATTGTCTGGTTTTCGCTTAAAAATACATCTAGCAAGAAACACAAACGAAAACTGAGAGTGGTTTTCTCCGCACAGTACCTCTCGGCGTGGATAAAAGATCATCCACTCAACGACAATCCTGAAGCCCCTTTGTGGGTAAAACTGAGTGGAAAAAAACGTTTAGAACCTATGGAATACAAAGATCTTAATATCCAAATAAAGAAAATAGCCAAAAAGGCTGGGATTAAAAAAAGAATCTACCCCCACCTCTTCCGCCATACCAGAGCGACCAAACTCCTTCAGCAGGTGTCAGAGGTCGTCGGAGAGAAGTACATGGGCTGGGTTCCGGGGACGAAGATGACCAAGGTGTACATCCACCTCGCAGACCAAGACGTGGAGAACGCCATCCTCAACCTGTACGGCCTCAAGCCGGAAGACGAGAGCAAGGATCTCGAGGTCAGGAAGTGCCCGAGGTGCGACTTTATCAACGACGCCGAGTCGCGCTTCTGCTCACGGTGTGGCCTGCCGCTCACTCAAGAAGCCATCAGGGAGGTAGAGGAGTGGGAACGGAGGAAAGCCGAGGCCATGAAGATGTTCTCCAACCCGGAGTTTTTGGCAAAGCTTATGACCATGGTTGACGAGATGGAAACGATCAAGCAAATATACGAGGAGCTGAGGAAGAATGCTGGGGTGGGACGAGACGATCTTCAGAAGTGAGGAAGTTTTTGATCCCGACTTCCTCCCAGAAGTGCTCCTGCATAGGGAGCAGCAGCTCAACCAGCTCACTGCAAACATCATGCCAGCTTTGAGGAGTAGCAGCCCCGTGCACACATTATGCCTCGGCCCACCGGCGACGGGAAAGACATCCACCGTGCGTTACGTCCTCTCACAGCTTGGTGATACCGTCGAGAGAGTCTATATAAGGTGTCCGGCTCTCGGAACGCCGTACAAGATCATGTCGAGAGTTTTCGAGAGTGTGTGCAGGCATCAGGCCCCTCAGGCAGGAATAGCCTACACGAAACTCTTCGAGAAGACGATGGAGAAGCTCGACAAACCCCTTATACTCGTTTTCGACGACGTGAACTTCATCTCCGTGGACATAGTAAATGAGCTGCTCTACCTCTTCCTCAAGGCCCCCGAGGAGTACGGGGTCAAGCTGGGCATAATAGCCACGGCCACGGACGTGAAGTTCCCCCTCGCCCTGAGTCCGGAGGTCGGAGCGGTATTCCACTACAGCACCGTCCATTATCCACTTTACGGCTACGAGGAGATGAAGGACATTCTGAGGTGGAGGGTGGAGAGAGGATTCGTTGAAGGTGCGTTCAGCGACGAGGCCTTCGAGAGGGTCGTGGAGCTGGCGAGCGACTCCGGTGACCTGAGGTTCGGCATCTACCTGCTTAGGGCAGCGGGGCTGAACGCGGAGAGGAGGGGGAGCAGGAGGGTGGAGCCGCAGGACGTCGAGGCGGTCTACACCGGAGGGGCGAAGGTATTCCTGGCTAAGACCGTCTCGGCCCTCAACTCGGATGAGCGCGAGGTCCTGAAGATCGTCTACCTGCTCGATGAAGAGGTTGCAGCGGGAGATCTCTACAGGTTCTTCCAGAAGGAGGTCGGGATGAGCTACCAGCGCTTCTACGAGATCCTGAACAAGCTCGAGAGGCTCAGGCTGGTGGACTTCATCTTCGACAAGAAGGGGAGAGGTAGGACGAGGTACATCTACAAGAGATGTGATGCGGATGTGGTGCTCGAGGCGTTGAGGGAGTTTTGAATTATTCTGCGAAAAGGAGGTAATGGTTCTGTATGGCTAACATCCGTCAGGTTCAGCGTGTAACTTTAGATGCAAGTATTTTGCTAGTTTTGATTCTGATTTCAAAAGGGCGAGAGACATCTTGTCTGATGAATTTGATCTTGAATTATTGTCCTCTCCACAGGAGTTGTTGCAAGTGTTATAACAAAAACGCAATACATCTTTTTTAACCACAATTCTGAATTAGTAAAAATCAGGTAAGTTTTTCACGCAAATAGAATATAATCTCAGAACCACAATATCCTCAGCTCCCCCCTCAAATACTTCACTTTCGCCGTAATCCTCTGAATGGTCGCTGGATCGAGAGTATCAAGCGTCCTCTTAAATGCCATCCTGCTTGGTGGATTGGGCATGTCGTATCCAACCCTCCTGAGCAGGTCCATGTTCTCCCTGCACCACCTCACCGCCTCTCTCAGGCTCCATCCATTTCGAATCATCAAGTAGGTCAAGGTTACCATGATGTGCACATCGTGGGGCTTTCTACCTCTCCCTCTGTACTCTCGATCAACACGGATCACATCCTTAACAGCCCTATGTATCAGCTCTATCTCGGACTCCATCGATAGAGCCTCCTACGAAAAAGTAATAGTGTCACAAAATTGGAGAATCAAAAAAGCTAATACTGAACATTATCAAGCATCTTTGCAACTATCAAAAATAGAATAATGGCAATAACACCTTCTATTACTGGCTCCATGCAACCTACTCACATGAGGAGTTTTGAGAGATGGAGCCTCCCATCTACCTCTTTTATGTATGGTCCACCAGGTGCTGATGCAAGGTACTCAAGGGCCTTACCAATGTACCTGTAATCCAGCGTTGAGATCTCTCTGTCCCTCTTCATCTCGTTCAGAGTTGCCCCATCATTTTCCCTCAGAAAGTTCACCACAGCATCAAGGGCAATCATCAGGTAATCCGCATGTGCCTCTTCCTCAGCCTTGGCAATATCAGAGGTCTTGAGGATGTCCAGCATGACGGCAACTCTTTCGCCGAACAGCTCACAGTCTTTTATCATCGCCAATTCAATCTCCTCTGCAAGTAGCTTCTCGTTCCTTCTTGCGAGCCTCTTCCTCTTCCTGCCATTTACGTATCTCACTATCCTGAACGTCCTCTCACCGTCTGCGTATTCTTCCACTATTACCCTGTCTTTTCTCTTCCTCAGCTTCCCGATCTCCTTCCTCCTGTCTCTGAACCTCTCTTTTCTGTCAAGAATAATGTTTACCAGAGTGTTGTGGCCGTTAATCCCCGTGTAGACATAGGTCTTGCTGTAGGAAATAGCTGCAGACACTGGAAGGATAGCAAGAACGACAATCCCTGAGATTGCTGTATGGGGCTCAACAGGGAGAGAGTCGAGGTAGTCAGAAACAGGCAGTTCGCTGAGCCTGTTAACAAGTACCTCATCGTAGCCATAAAATTTCACTCCAGCTAACAGCACAATGACCAGTGAGAGAATAAGGAAAAATCTGATCGGGCTAAAACTGTGCTCAATGCCAATGAGTACATTCCCTTCATAGAGCTCGACAACTCTCCTTCCAACTCTTCTGATTTTCTTCTTAAGCATCCAGCGCCCACCCCCTTAGAGCCTGTTTGTCAAAGAGCTGATCCTCTTTAACCTCATCTGGCAGCCTCGCTATCTCATCAATCTCTCTTCTCCTCTGACCAGCAAGTTCATTGGCAGCATCTCTGCATACCTCTGCGAGCTTCTTCCACCTCTCCTTGTCTGCGGTGCTGTCTGCAAAGGCAACTCTGAATCTGCAGGCTGACTCGAAAATCTTGCAGATGATCTCGTCATCCATCGGCAAGGAACGCATGTCCTTGACCCTCTTCTTGAACTCTTCGAAATCCTTGCTCAGCTTCTCTATATCAAGCTTCAGAATCGGGTTGCCGTGTTCGTCCTTACCATCTTCGACAACATACATCTCAACGAGCTTGGAGGTTATGTAAGGGGTGGTGAGTGGACTGTCCTCAGCTCCAAGAATAGCAGCGTAGGCTGTTGGCAGAGCCTCAACCTTAAGCCAGCTCTCCCAGTCACCCTCGCTTATATCCCTTCTCCTGAGCTCACTCTTAAGCCTGAGATAGCTGAACTTGGTCTGAATGAAGTCCGACAGCCTGCGCTCTCCCTTGATTATCTCCTTGATCTGCCTTCTGAAGTAGAAGATGAAGATCAGCACGGGTGTCCAGAAGGCTATGTTCATCTCAGGTGCCATTCCAGGAACGATCATCATGAACATCGTGGTCAGGATCTCTACAATCTTTGCCTTGAGCTCCTTTGACAGCAATGCGGCATTCTGGTACTTCAGGGCAATCTTGGCATCAGCTATAGTTGAGGATATGAGCTCCTCAGCCCTCTGCTTGTACTTGTATGCAGGAGTTATCTCGTCCCCCTCCTGTATCTGCTTAACCTTTGGCGGATTGTAGGCAAGCTCGCTTGCATACCAGTAAACCAGGCTGTTGTACATAGCCTGCCCTTGATTGCTCCACCACTCCAGGTTGCTCCACTCAGTGTAGCTTATCCAGCCCTTTGGAGTCTTAGCCCCATTTGCATACATCACCTTGAGGGCGTAGATGCCTATTGGGGCTCTGACTCTCTGCTGCTCAGTCACGACTATGGTTTCATACCTCCCACTGCTCTGGTTGAACGTCTTGGCCTCTCTTGTCACCGTGACGGTCTTAAGCCCTACAATTGTGAGGTTGCCCTCCATCTCCTTCTTGAACTGTAGCATGAAGGTGCCGTTGGCAATCTTCTGAGCCCTTATTCCCTCTCCAGCCACATCAATGGCATTGGGATCGACGATTATCAGGCTATCTCCCTTAAGGATTATGTCAGCTCCTCTAACAATGAGTTCATCGTCGCTGTAGAAGTGTACAGTTTGGCTCGTGAAGTAGCCCTGAGTCTCTTTCTGCTCCCCTGCTATTGCCTCTCCCACCTTAGTTCTGAACCCCTCCACAACCTCTTTGGTTGTGTTCACAACTTCCGATGATGAGGGAACTGAGACGTCTGGAGCCGTAATGTTGACATCAGTCAGGTTTGTGCTGAAGTTCAGGTCTATTGCGAGAGCAGGAGAGCTGAAGAGCAGAATTAATGCCAGAACGGCAAGGAACCTCATAGCCTCATCACCTCTCCAAGGATAAATGCGAACTTAATCCTCCTGTGAATCACGTCGACGAGGTTGCCTGCTGAGTCAGTGAACTCCCAGACTATCTCCCCGCTCTGGTCCTGGTAGTAGTTTATGACTCCCGCTACCTTCAGAGCCTCCCTCAGCCTCCCCCTGAAGCGTGAGGTCTCGCTCAGACCATACCTCCGCAGGATGTCCTTCTCCTTTACCACTCTGTTCTGCATGCTCTTCATGTCCACACTCGCTATGTAGTCGGCCGTAGCCATGATTCCTCTGATTACGTATCTTACTTCCTCTCTATCAACTACAACATCAGCCTTCAATCCCTTTAGTGCATCATTCTCCCACTTGATGAAGTCGATGTAGGCCTGTGCAACCTCCTTGCTCACAGCCTCGAGGTCATCAACGTAGCTCAGGATCCTGTCGAGGTTGTTTTTCGCAGCCTCATCCTGCCTCATCTCTATCGCTCTCTTTGCAGACTCAACCTCGTACTTGATTCTGGCCTTTACTCTGTAGAACTCCCTCACTCTCTGGTTCAGAACGCTGTTCTCATTATCCTTGCTCAGCAGGTCCTTGATCTTCTCATCCCTCAGCCTGAAAAACTCGAGAGCGTCCATCCTACTCCTCCTCCCTCGTTCTCATCTCAACCTTCTCGAAAACTGCCCTCATCGTCTTGACCATCTCGGCCATGACCTCCTGGTGGAACACCATCGCCCTGTTCACCTCGCTCAGGTTCCTCAGAATCGGGCGGAGCTTGTACTGAAGGGCCTCCTCTGCATCATGGCTAAGGATGTGGAGCTCCCTCATGAGATCATTGAACTTGCTCTGCATCCTCTCTAACTGCCTCTGCTTGTGCTCTATTTCGTCAACAACCTTAACTGCCGTCTGCCTGTCGAGAAGAGACGCGTCAAGGGTAAGGACGAAGTCGCAGAAGCTTGAACCTCTTGTGTAGGAGATCTTTATTGGACCGTATATCAGCTTGACCTTTATGACTGGCAGTGTTATTGTCTTTATGAAGTTCTCATAGCCATCTGGTATCAGGAGAGTGGCCTTCTTGCCCCATCTCTTCTCAGTCCCATGCCTTGGTGCATCCATGCTGTCGTTTCTCATCAGGTAGTTTGCAGCAATACTGCCACCTATTCTGGAGATTTCATACACCATCCCTGCATTGAATGGTGCAAGCACGGGGCTATCTTTCAGAACAGCAAAGTTCCTACCAATGAGAAGTATCTTGCCAGACAGGGAGTTCCTGATAAACATCCACACCACAACGCCAGCCCCCAGCCCGACAAGCGAGGTCTCAAGGGGTGTGACGATAGGTGCACTCATGAACGCTCCTATGTAGCTCAGCTTGGCCTCAAAGGCAAGTCTTCCAGGGCCAGTGAGCAGAACATAGCTGAGCACTCCGAAGAGAGCTGCTGTAACAACCAGAACCTTCATTGGACTGTCTCCAAAGAATGCCACAATTTTCCTGCCTATTATCGCTCTGAGAGTTCGGTCATTTCGCACAGTGAAATCCGTTTCATACAATACCTTTTCAGCCTCATTCTCCTCTGGATCCCAGCTTCTCTCTACCTTTCCTTTCTCTGTGTAGGCCTTAATGCTCAGATACGCAGCAATAGCAGCAACCAGCAAAACAGCAAGAAGTGCAACAAGAACAAACAAGCTTATCAAAACTCAACACCTCCCTAAGGGTAATGATAGTACCCAAACTCGTTTTTCCAGCGTCTGTAAAGCCTCATAAACTCAACAAAGCTCTCATTGTCTCTTGGAATGTGACAGGGTGGTATTGCAACCATGTACTCAACGAGCTGGGGCTTGTCTATCGTAAGGATGTCAACAGCAAACCCCCTCGGAAGCTTCGTTGAGATTCGTTCATAAAGCTCTGGCTTATTCTCAAACAGCATCTTCTCTCTCTTCTGGTACAGAACGTAGTCAATATCATAGAAACCAGCAAGGAGGGTTTTCTGGTGAAGCTGTCCGTATGTCGAGGCCCTTATCTGTCTGGGGTTCTGGGTTGAGATCCAGAACTCCGCGTTCAACCCGGCAACGAGCCTCGCCTGATACTCAAGCACCTCGCTTGCTGAAGTTTGAATCCCTCTTACAGATCTATAGCTTGATGTTTTATCTCCAAAAGCAGATTCAGCCTCCTCAAGCCAGAAGGGTGTGAGTTGCTTGCAAGCCCCCTCCCAGATACATTGCATGAAGGCTCCAAAAACGAGAAGAACGAAGCTCGCAGACTCCCAGGTTCTGAAGCCCCTGGTCATGCTCGCTGGAGAGAACGCATGCAGGGCTTTCCCTCCGTTAAGGATCTTCTCCCTGATGTAGTTCTTTCCTATCACTTCTATCTCGATGTCTCCATACTCGGTCTCTTCAACGCGATCGTATCTGTCCCTGATGATCCCCTTGCTCTTTAGACTGAGGATTTTGAGATCGAGCCCCTTCTTTGCCGCATGGTGGATCATCTCCGACTCCCTTATGAACTCCGCGAACTCCTCGATGTCCACCTCTCCGTACTCCCTCACGTACCTGTCAACCAGGATGTTGTAGGCGAGGCTCTGAATCTCCTCGAGTCTCATGCTCGCTTCAGCAAACTCTCTCAGCTCGAACTGCATTTTAGGCTCGAATGCGAAGAATCTGACAATTCCATCCTCGTAAAGATCGTAGATGTACTCGTTGACGTAGCTGGGGTTGAAGACCATCCAGATGTTCAGCTTCCTCGGATCCATAGCCTTCGGCCCGTCGTTGCCTTCCTCCTGCGGATCGGGAAACATCGCGAGGCGCTTGACGAGCTTGTCGTCCTTCCTCCTCGCCAGGTCTATGGGAACCAGGAAGTGCAGGAAGTCCTCGATCTTCTCCCCGCCTATGGCGATGACCGGCTGCTTGTTCCTCGGGTAGCAGAGGAACCTGTAGACCCTTGCCTGGAGGGTTGTGGTCTTTCCTCCTCTCGTTTCCTTTAGCACTCCCCCATGCATTGCGTGAAGCCAAGAGCGTGTGTATGGCACACTGTAATCCTCTATTCTCTCTTCCCCTCCTTTTCTCCCTCTTTTCAGCTTGAGCCCTATCACCGTCGCTGGGTGCTCATGCAGCTCACTGTAACTTACAAAGGGATTGTGTCTGTCGGTGATTGGCTTTTGCTTCAGATCAAGGTCCACATACTTAAATATAGCTTCCGCTAAGTCTGACATCTAAAATCAAGCCTCCAGAATTCTTTTTCTTTTTCCCTACGCCTTTAACACCCTTCTACGGGTGAGTGTGAAAACTACCACCTTTGGATTCTGTCAAAAACAAAAATTCTGAGCAAGACAATTAAAAAGAAAAAACCTGCTACTATTGGCTGTCCAAGCAATAAAGCTACAAATCCAAGAAAGGCAAGAAAGTAGTTAAGATAGGTTCCAATCTTAGTTCTCTCTTGCCTTGTGAACAAGTGCTCTCACCTCAATTTTATCAAATATCATTAGTGAAACAAAATATAGCAAAACTGCGAGTCCGAATGCGTTCCATCCAGATAAAAATGCTAATGTAAGGGCTGGAAACACAATACTCCTGAATGCAAAGCTGAACCTACTGTTAACTAAGCCATCAGGCATCAAGATCAGGATGAGCATGAAGAGCATCCCGCTCCATGGGGGAATGAGGTTGCTGTAAAAGAGTCCAGTGATGATCAATGCCTCAATAATCTTTGAGTTTTGCTCCTTCTTTAAGAACAGCACAGCTGAAATGATTGCGGACATGGTTATCAAGACTGTAGGATACACTGACGGGGTTCCAAGGAAAACAGAGGCATGAAGCAGAAAAAATGATGGAATGTATAATATTTCAAACCAAATTCTCACCCTCTACCCTCCAAAATACTTGATCCACAATATTTTTAGCTTTATTGGCAGATACAAAACAAGTCCATAAAAGCTGTCAGTTTCCCAGAAATCATCAAAGTTCTTGAAGGGGTTTGTTATCGTTTCCGTGTCAAGGAGTTGCCCAACGTCAATTGTATAGGGTCCTGTATACATCTTTTGAGATTTGAACTTCTCTAATTGGTTCTCAGTAAGATGGGAATAACTGAAATTGTAAGTTGCATTTACAACTTCAGAAGCTATTGAATAGTGGTGGTACACTGGGTCAACTAAGAAAACAGGATGGATGCCTTTATCAACTAAAAATGTAAGTGTTGAGTTGTATGCTGTCCCTGCTGTCCAGTGCCAGGCATCATATTTTGCATAGAGGAGCCTTCCGTCCTTGGAGAAGTAGAGGTAGATGGGCTCGAGGTCCATAAGGTGCTCTGCTATGTTGCTCTCCTGGTAGGTGTAGTAGTACCAGTACATTATGCACTTCTCTCCCGTTTCGTTGTTCACGACTATGCGGTAGTACACCTTGTCCGGCCTCTCTTCGTCAAGTGAAGCGAAGATTAGGGCAGGGGCGTTGAGCTTCGCCTCTGTGTCGTTGAAGTAAACGTGTAGATCTGACTTCTCCTCGTCTCCCAGAAACGGAAGGTTGGGAAAAGACAGCAGGAGAACCAAAACGACGCTAAGGAACTTTCCTGACGACCTCCTCCCTCTCTTCACTAACATCACCCAGCATCTCGTACACGATTATGAAGCGCTGGACTGTCGTCGCAACTCCGAGTATTCCAAGGACGAGCATGGCGAAGTTCAAGGCGGAATACCCGAGGATCTGCATGAAGGTTGCCGTGGTGAGTATCGCAACCCTATCTGCCCTTCCCGACAGTCCCCCATAGACCCTGCCGACCCCGAGGGCCTGAGCCTGTGTACCCATGTAGCTGGTGAGCATGGTTCCGATGAGGGCTAACAAACCTACCTCATAGCTTACAAGGCCTGAGAGTATTATCCCAGCCATTACTGCGGCATCTGCAAACCTGTCGAAGGCGTGGTCTATGAGATCTCCCCTAAGAGAGGCTTTGTTGAGCATCCTTGCGAGAGGACCATCAAGAGCATCCAGTAGTGCTGAGATGATGAGAAACGTGAGAGCAAATCCAAGACGACTGGAATAGTAATTTAGACCAGATAGTATCGCCAAAACCAATGCAAGAGCTGAAAGCTTGTTTGGAGTGACTCCTGCCCAGTTTAGAATTACTATTACAGGTACAGTCCTTCTCTCAAAGGATTGTCTTAACTCATCCAGCATTACCGCTTCAACTCCCTTTGTACATCTTCAGCATCCTTAGCTACCTTTTCAGCGTATTTGAACCACAATCCAAGAGCTATTACAATTATAAGGGTCTGAATCCCTGCTATTATGTATATTACTGCAAAAATAAGCATCCATAGTGTGAGATCTTTAAAAAATCGAAATATTGGACCCATATCATCTCTTTATCTTGTAGGTCTTTGCAGCATGATATATCCCACTTGCCAGATATCCAATCCCTGATGTTAGAAGTCCAAGTGCAGCACTTCCTGCGAGGACTATTCCTCCCTGGATTGCATTATATCTTTTTGTTTTGACGTGTCCAACTCCAGGTAAAACAAAATCCAGCAAAGCGTCTATGGTTCCCATCCTCACATCACCTCCAAATATTTTGGGACGGGTGGGAATTGAACCCACGGACCGTCCCATCACCTCATAAACTCATAATAGATGACTATGGCAGTGTTATCTGGAAGTATGTCAAGCGGTGAAGGGAGAATGTCTTCAAACCCAGCTATGAGTGATACAGCTGACATTCCTGTGACCTTATAGAGGAAGTAAAAGCTAAGTGGGGCAATTATGTATTCAATAACAGGTATCAAACTAAGAACGTCAAGGATGAGTGCAATAAACACCTTTACCGATGCTGGGAACTCTGATATTTCCATTCCTTCACCTCATGGACGAAGAGGTAGGGCAAAACAATAATCAATGAAATGAACTCTCTAACCAGTATATAGCCCATGTAAAGCAAAACAAAAAGCGGAACCAAAAAATAAGGTAGCGGACCGGGAAGATTCCAGATCCTGTCAACTACCCTTCTGCTGACGCCTGGTTTCATGATATTAGAGAGTTGCTGCATCAATCAACCCCACTACCAGATATCCAACCCCGTAAGTGAACGCCCCCACCAGGAGTGCGAAGATGAGTACCGATAGGCTCAGCCACAGAGGCCATTTTCCCTGTGTCCAGTGCCCGAATCCTGGAAGGATAATGCCAATAATCTGAGACTGCCTCTTATCTGTGTTAGCCAAAAACATCACCTCCTAACTGTAAATTAAAAAATTACCTCCACAACCCCTCATAAAAGCTCATGAAGTTGTGCTGTAGATCCATATACCTTGCCTGCTTTGTTCTCACCTGTTCCTGGGTCTGGTAGTTGTACTTACCCTCTATGGCAGCTGCTGGGTTGATCAGGCCGAATTTGCATTCAGTAACACCTACATTTGGGAGTCTTGTTGCCGTGTCCTCAATAAGTTTTTCAAGATCCACGGGTCTGCTCATGTAGTCTGGCCGAGCAGACAGTATAAGAGCTGCTGATCCGCTCGCAATTGGTGTTGCCATTGAGGTTCCACTAAGTATCAACTCCATTGCAGGGTAAAATCCATCATCTGTTGATGCGTAATTCTCAGATTTGACAAGTCCAACAATTTTGAGACCAGGTGCGCCAATATCCGGGACTTCATCTCTCGTTTCACCATCTGGATCTGGTCCATAGCTGCTGAAAAATGCTCTCTCACTCTCAGCACCCTTATTTGTCAGAGCTGCAACAGCAATAACGCCTGGATATGGTGTATCTGCGGGACTGTTTATCCATGGCTCTGTGCTGAACCCTGAGTTGCCAGCTGCAATGAACACAATTATTCCCTTGTCAACCGCATACTTCACCGCTGAGGCTGCTGATTTGATGTAGTATGTTGATCCGAGACTCATGCTGATTATATCAACGTCTGGTTTCCCATCCTTGTCAAGATCAAGGTCTGCTGCCCACTTTATCCCCTCTATGACATCTGCTATGGTTCCAGAGCCGCTGTCATCAAGTACTTTTACAATTACGAGATTTGCATCTGGAGCTATTCCTGACGTTAGTAACTCCCCCGTCCACCCGGCTATGGCAAAGCTTACCCATGTTCCATGTTGAACGTCGTTTCCATCTGCCACAATGCTCGCATCTACATTATGGACTACTGTTGTGTTGTTAACTACAGTAATTGTCCTGTAGTCCTCTTTACCTGTTATTATGTTTTTTACAGCAATAACCCTACTTATGTCCTGATTACTTCTGTCATAAAACACTCTCACGCCATTATAGACAAGATTTATATTAGCCCCTGTGTCAAGCACGGCAACAGTTATGTTTTTTCCAGTAACATTTGGATAAAGCTGCAGAATTCCCATTTCCCGTTTCACATCATACATCGTACTCTCTTCTGCATTCAGTTGATCTGGGTCTGAGAGTTGCAGTAAGGGTGGAACATTCTTTATGTATGCATTCGCCTCAATGCTTAGTATGTATGGTGACGTGACTATTCCTTCAACTTTCAAACCGAAAAATCGTTCTCTGAATACCTTCTCTGGCTTAATTGCGATCTTTAGCATACTAAGATCGTCATAACTTTTCAGAACCTTTCCCCCATTATCAATTACAAGCTTTGTAACTTCTTCTTTAAATCCTGGTTGATACTGAATTATGAACTCTGGAAGATTGTAAGTCCCATTGACGACCACACCAACATTATTTGGATTTATTCCGTCTGACAGAGCCTTTATCTCAAAGTTAATCTTCCTGTAATAGCTCAATCCAAGTTTCTTTGCAACTTCAAAGGGTATTGCAGACACAGGTTGAAAGAGTAAAGTTAAGATAATACAAACGGCAAGTATTTTTCTCATTAGCTCACCACCGTACTTCTGAAGAGTAGCATATCAAGTAGAGATGCCTTCTTAATCCTGACAACATATTCTCTGGATTCTTCGAACATAAATGATAGTGTGTTCCCATGTTTTTCCACATTCAGTGGATGTCTTGGAAAATCCAGAACAATCTTCCACTTTAGAATTGTTATAACTGTTGGTTCATATACACTCAACGCATCGTCCTTGTATTGCTCTGGCAAGACAAAATTCTGTGTGTTGTTTTTACTGGCATTAAATAAAACTGTCTCAGGCTCAGTAATGTAGCCACTGCTCTTTGGAAACGCATATATTACATCAGCTCGTGTAACATGATACTCTCTGCTCTGTCCAGGTTCTAGATTAACCATTAGAACAACTGTATCTTCGTCAACATATTCTGCCTTTGCTGGCTCATTTGTATTTACATCTCTGATCCTTGAGATTGCTTCTGGGTTTATGTAGTCTGCATATATGTATGCTTTTACAGTAACCTTGTAGCTGTTTGTATTTGTTATTCTGAAAAGATAGTAACCTTTTGGGTCTATGCCATTCTGTATTACATAGGGGCTTGTTGAATATAGATTAACAAGCAGACCATTTATTCCTTCTTGATCTCTTTCCACGATCCCATTAGCAAGGAATTCCTGTTTTGCGTCCTCCCATCCGAGAGCGTCCCAGTCAATTACAATCTCCACTGCTGTCACTTGAACCAAAAATAGTAAATAAGTTGCAAGTAAAATGTATATTCCCTTCATAGTCCAGAATCATTTCTTTATACTTACCACCAAGCCTCCTATGGTTCTTATTGAGTCAATATCCACAAAGTCAAACTTCCTGAGCTTGCCGTCATAAGTAAAGTCCTTTAACCCATCGTTACCTGGATTGAGTATGTGTTTTATGAGAGCCTCTTCGAAAGAGCTCAGAGAAGTTCCTCTCCATGGATAGTCGTTTACATTTGCATTTGCAGATCTCCTTGGAAATATGACCGAATACCCTGCGTCTGGAGTCTGCAGGCCACCTTTTGTCTGCACTATTACTCCTCTCACATTTGTTCCCTGACTGTAATCTACAAAGTCAAGGTTGTTTATGTTAAATCTACTCCCTGCAAGCACACCATTTACTGAATCTATCTGGTTGTTCGCACCCCAGATGTTAAATCTACCGAGATTTGTTTGCTCCTGGAAAAGTCCGCCAATCCAGCTTCTAACTCTAAGCACATCATAATTCTCAATAACGCTGTCAAAGTTCTCCCAGTATGCTGAAAGTTCAGCCGGAACAAAGTGATAATCCAGAGCTTCTCCCAGTCCAAACATAGGTACTTGCTCATCCCATAGCACTATGTTGTAGTTCCTTGCTGGATCATCTCTCCCTCCCACGCTGAATACCCATAGTCTACCGTTATTCTGGTCCTGCACTGCTGAGTTCTCACTGCTGAATGCTGGTTTCTTTCCATACTTTACCCATATATTGTAGGTTACGCTCCCGCTCTGAACAGCCCCTTCTGGGACCACTATCCAAGCATCTTTGTTTGGTAGTTTCAATGTTTCTTTCTCTCTTAGAGTAAATGACTGACCATCTATGCTTAATGTGAAGCTCTTTGCTGCAGCATCAATTTTGCTTAGAGAAATCCTTGTTGGCATATTGAAGGCATCGAGGAGATTAAGTGCTGGGAACAAACTGCCAATTGATGCTTCAGTTGCACCACTTGTTTCCTGGTAAACCATATAATAATAGTCTGTGGTAAAGATAACATCTTGGTACCTGTATTCGGGTGTATCGTTTGCATTTACAGTATTATCTCCGTTTGTGTCAAATTGCAATGTTATTTTGGCCCTGTAGTAGCCCGGAGTAACTCCACTTGGCAGAAGTGAATAAGTTCCGTTTGTTATATCAAATACATCTGCTGAACCGTCCCCTGTTACATCTATAGTAATGTTTGAATTATCTATGAATTCTATTTTCACCGCCTCGCCAATCGTTGTATTTGGTGTGTATGCGTTCCCATTGTCATCATATACTGATATCTGCAGAGTTATGCTGTCCTGGATCCCATCTCCATCAAAATCTGCCTGAGCAAGCCATATAACTCCTGTATTGTTGCCTCCAATGACTGGGGTTGTCGACATTTCTATACTGTACAGACTCACATTTCCTGTTGCAGCTGATGCTGTGCCCAAGCTGGCCATAACGAACAAGGCCAGCAGGACAGCTTGCATACTTCTCACTACTCCATCACCTCCAAATATTTTTAAAAAAGGGGCGGGCAGGAGTCTCACCTGCGTTGGAGCTACCGCCCCATCATATTTTTAAAATAATTGAATCAAGGTAAGCAAGAAGCCTGTGGATGATTTCATCAAATCTGGATGGATTTTTATTCAACTCAAGAGTTATTGTGTCCTTGACTTTGGCAATTATAACTGTCATCTGAGAGTCATACTTTACCGATCCTGCTCCATAATCATTGGTTATGAGGTGTAAACCATCAAGAACTACAAGTGCCTTAATTGGGATCCTTATTTCTAACTCAACTGGTTGTTTCAGTGGTGATAAACCCTCTTTCGGATCTATAATAATTCTTGAGATGTCCGAAAAATCCAACGACGTTGCATCTACTGTGACTGATGTTTCATTGGTCATGCTGAGATCTATGTTTATAATTAGTCTGTCACCGTATGTTTTTGCTGTGCTTAGAATCTTTGCATTTTTGCTGACAACAAATATTGCATCGGCAGTCTTTCTGAGCTCAAGTATGTTCTTCTCTTTCGATGGAGTTGCGTACACCTCAAGAGGGATGCTTAATGAAGCTGAAACACCGGAGTCATCCAGAGGGAGGAGTGTTACTGTGTGCGTTCCAGTTGTTAGGGGCTTGTAAATCCCGTAATACAGATCTTCAGCAGAACTGACAAATAGATCTATATTCGTCCCTGAGGGGTCTGTTACTCTTATCCTCCCCTCAACTAGTATACCGTCTGGATCAAAGGCTGTATAGGCAATATAAACATCATGATTGACAACAGCAGGATATGGGGCTATGATTGCTGATGTTATAACGGGCACAGATGTTGGTTCACTTGAGCTTGAGGGAGAAGACAGAACATAAAGCGTTCTTGTTTCGCTCTTTATTGTCTCAATCCCGTCTGTGACTGTAACATACCATGTGTGCTGCCCTGCTGTTAGATTCATTGTGTAGCTTGTTCCATATCCCTCGAACACCAGATTTCCATCGACATACAGCCTGAAATATGGTGTGTCAAAGTCAACATCAGGATCGCTTCCATTCCATACAAACTTTACAGTTGTTGATGTGAGATAGTCATTATTGGCAGGCTCTACAAGGCTTACTGCTGGAAGCTGATTCTCAACATAAACCTTGAAGGTTTTTATTGCTGTAGCCGGCTGTACATTACCATCATCTGTAACAGTAACGCTGCAATTGTATGTTCCAAGGACAGAATAGCTATGAGTTGGGTTCTGCTGCGTGCTGTTTGTTCCATCTCCAAAATCCCACATCCAGCTTACTATATTATCTTCTTCAGGGTCAGTTACCATTGCAGAGAAGATTATGGATTTACCTCTAACGGTTCTGATGTCATCCCTGATGACAGTGGGTGGGTTGTTGTACCCCATTTCCGCGGTTATGTTGTAAGTTATATTTGCAGAAACATCTCCGAGATAGACATCCAGATGTGGAAAGCTCCAGTTGTAGTTTGTCCAGGGATTTCCATTTACGGTAACGTTCCAAAGCTGATGATATACATCTGTTGTAGAAAAGACAAGCCTAACGCTTGCGTTTGTTGTGTTCTCAACAGGAATGTACTCTAAAGTCTGCTTTTCAACACCAAACAGCCTTGTTATTGTTATATTTACATCATCTGTGTAGGTTGCCCTGATCACCACATCAGCACTGCCATAATCTGACTGGAATGTCAGGTTGTTTATTCCAGTTCTGAGCCAGGTGAGGTTTATTGGAATTCTCCCACTTGACTCTCCGCTGTTAAGTGTTCCATTCCACTGTACTGTATTCCCATTTAGGAGTACTCTTGGATTTAGAGTTGAAAAGCTGCCCAGATGGAAGCCTGAAACATTAACTGGGTCGGCGAGCTTGTAAACTTTCAGATTATCAAAATTATGCTGTGCTCCAGCGTAGTAGTTACCAAGTAACCCTACATAATAACTTGCATCTGCGAGAGTGTAGCTGTGAGTAGTCTCAAGTGTTCCGTCATAATACAACTTGAAAGTCCCTGCCGAGTATTCAAGTTTCAGCTTATGCCAATTAGTATCCCTTGTCCATGTCGCGCTTGTTAATTGTGTAAATCCTCCAGACGTCCATTTACCGAGTAATTTCAAATAAGCAGAAGTGGTGTCACGCGTATAAAGGTACCAAGCTATATCCTCTGTTGAACCCACTAAAACAATACCTGCACTCTCTAAATCAACATTGTTCAAAACTTGCACATCCAATTCTATGGCGAAATTATCGGTCACAATATGGTTTGTTCTTGCTATTGCATTACCATTTGCATTTATAGCTATGCTTGCAATACCATTTGATACGCTGAAAGTTGCCGAAGTTGTACCATCCGCTTTTGCGGCTACTATTGTGTAATCAGCTGATGTGTCCGTACTGAAATCGTCATAGTAGTCAAAAACCTGCGTTGGATCTTCGTAAGCCGATTTCGTAGCTGATGGATTGCCATAAGCGATGTTCAGCTCTGTGCTTCCTGCTGTCAAATTAACCCATATTGTTGCACTTTGATTTGTGTAATCCCAGCTTTCAACTCGGAAATACAACTGTGAATCTGTGTTGTTAAAAACTCTTATATCATCACCATCTGGTTGAACGAGATCCCAGAAGTCTGATACTGTCAAAGAGCCTTTTAAACCACCTGTAACATTGTACAACTCCCAAGTTGTCCCGTTGATTACAAGCTTGTACTGTGCACTTTCTATCGCAGGACCGGTAAATGTAAACCCTGCATTTTTCTGCCACCCCTCATCAAACGTGCTCACAGTGAACTTTACAAAGTCAATAGGATCTTCAAGACTTCTAACAGCTATCCAGTCCACTTTTACTGTTCCAGCATATATTCCACTTCCCCGCGTACCAATTTTTACTGGTAAAGATCCGGATACGGCCAGATATACATTGTTTGAATAGCTCTTGTCAGCTATTGCCTTAAAATACTTGTTTGGAACATACTCAACAAAGAACAAATCCCATATATGGTAATTTATATCCTGTGAGAGTGCTATGTTGTTTGAGGATGATGTGGAGCCATCATTTGCCTCCAAAGTATAGTCCCCTCCTGAGAGAGTAGGATATACATTCACATATACTGTATCTGAGTATTTGTAGTTAAATCCGAAGAAATTGTAGCCTCCAGAATCTCTGCTTACACTCGCAAACATAATTCTTATGGCTGTATTCTGAACATCATAGCTCTGTGTGCTTGCTATTCTTGTCCCATCTGAAAGTGTCAATTCTGAGTTTGATACAGAGTAAAGTGTGCCATTTATAATTGTCCATTTGTTCGTATCCAATGATGTTCCCTCAAAGTCATCAAAGAACTCAAAAGTCAGATAAGGATTCTCGTAGTTACTCTTTGTCGCTAAGCTGTTTCCATACGCTATATTTATCTCTGAACTCCCAGCAGGAAGGTTGACCCAAATTGTTGCACTTTGATTGGTGTAATCCCACCTTTCAACTCGGAAATACAACTGTGAATTTGTGTTGTTAAAAACTCTTATATCATCACCATCTGGTTGAACGAGATCCCAGAAGTCTGATACTGTGCCAGTTAACTCTGTTGAGTAGGTAGGAGAATATAAGGTCCAAGTAGTTCTATTTATTTCTATTAGATATTGTGCATCTGTATTTGCTCTCTCAGAAGATTCAAATTTAACTAACCTACTCCAATTGCCTCCATTGCTGTTATCAAAAGTATCTTTCAATACGTTCGAGTCATTCAACCCCACATACTGACCTATGAACTCAATTGTTGCGTTTGTTATATTCCCTCTGAGATAAAAGCTGAAGTTGCTGTTGTTCACTGCATTGAGGTACCTTATGAGATACGTTCCACTCCACGCCTGAACTATCAGAGTGTTCGTCGAGAAGCGCTCGAACCTTATTACATATACCTTCTCGCCTTGAAAGTCCACGACCCTGTAGTCTCTGCCCTCTACCAAGAACTTCGGTTTGGCTTCGCTGTCGTGCCTGTTGTATAAGACTAAGTCTCCTTCCGGTTGGTTGAGTATGTGTCTTAGCTCATCCTCTGCAAAAGCTACATAACGTCCTTCGTGGTTTTTAATGTCTGTTATTGCTATTTTTACAGTCGGTATTGGATCATCTGTTCTCTTGTCTAATATTCTGACCTCTGTATCCTTTCCATATTTCGATACTTTTACAAAACTAAGCTCTGCTGGTTTAACCGCCGGATCCTCAAACTTGCTGAGATCAAGTCTATCCTCTTTTTTCACTGGAAAAATCAGGAAGATTAAGATTACAAGAAGGACAATCAGAAATATTTTCTTCCAGTTTTCTTCAAGAAAAAATCTAATAGATATCCACCTCATAGATTACGAGAGGATTATGAGGATCGTAGAGTCGCTCACACCTCTATCCTTCAGCTCTCCAATTTTTGTCAGAAGCTGCAACGGATCAATTCCATTTCTCCTGATTGCGTCGATGCTGTCCATCACTATCCTCAGCCAATCATCCTTGCTGAGTCTCTTTCTTAACCTCACGTTACCTGTGAAGACGTAGCCGCAGTGGGGACAGTAGGTTCGCTTCCTTATCGTCGAGGCGAGATCTATCCTCTTGGGAGCGTAGACGGAATAATCCCCAACGAAAAACCTCATGCAGTTCGGACAGAGTATCAGAATTATCACCCCGCAGTGTTGGCATACTACCAACTAACCACAGCTCCCCCAACCAGCCCGCCCAGTCCCTGCACTCACAAAAAGTGTTCGCTGCGGGGCGGGGAGCTGGGGGGCAACAGTAAGTACGTTTCTGACCTGATTATTAGCTGAATTTTGTGACGGGAGTATTTAAGGTTTGAAAAGGTTGGGGGTGTAAATTAGGTAAAAAAACATAGAAATCGCTGTTATGATGGCAATGAAGACTGTCAATAAGAACATCCTGCGGGTTAGCTTCTCCATTTCCCACGCATTTATGAGAAGTAGACCGTTTGGACCTAGTCCGTAAAATATCCCACTATCGTGTGGCTCGTCGATCAAAAATCCGTGCTTCACTAGGGCGTTGATTTCGGTCCCCGCTGGCAAAGCCTCTTTAATTTTGTTTTCACTGTATCTTATTCTTGGGAACTCTCTATAGAGTTCTTCAAAAAGGTCTTTGAACTCTTTATTTTCTGAGTCGTACCACCTTATGAAACCACGCGCAGGGGATAAGTGTTGTATTGAAAGTTTTGTCCTCATAAAGATATGCTTTTTAGACCTTGAATAAATACCTAATCCTCTACCACCCATGCATGTACTTCTCCATCATCCCTATGACTGCAGTCATGTGTCTCCATTGTTGAGGAGCCACCATTCATGTTTTCGAGTATATTCAAAATCAATTAGTTCTTTGTCCATTAAATCTTGGAAAATTCCTCTAATTTTTTCTTTGTACTTTTCAGGTCCAAAAGCCACATAATAGTTTTGCATCGAGTATGAGCCACAAATCGCGTGGAAAAGCCGATTTTCACGTTTCAGATATTCTTTAATGCCCAACTTGTAAAGTGTGAAAGTTCCTAATAACGTTTCGAACTCCTCTCTTGGCTCATATCCTGGATAATCCACTCCATTCGTGGCTATGTACATGCCTTCAATTACATCTAAATTCTCGTAAAGCTGCAGAATTTGGTTGTTCGTCAGAGTGTTGTAACCTGTTTTAACTTCGATATAGACTTCCTTACCCTTAATTTTAAAATCGAAATTGAATTTTTCGGGTTTTTCTAACTCCCAACCTTTTACATACCTCAACCATAAGTATACCTCGACTTCCGCAATATATGGTCTAATTTCTGGCTTTATCTCTATCAACTCTCTGAAAATCTTTCTAAAGTCTAAATTCATTCGTGAACCCCCCTAATGTAAATGCTTTTGCGTCTGTAAATCCTGTAGGCTGTACCGAGCGAAACACCAGTCCTCTTTACGATCTCGCTCCACGAAAATCCAGCATCTCGCAATCTAATAACTTCAAGTGCTTTTTCGAATTCTTTCCCATTGGGAATGAGTTTCGTCTTGTCTTTGCTGTATTTGAAACCAAAAGGTGGTCTGCCGAGAGGGAGCATCTTCTCCTTCCTTTTCTGTATTTCCCTCTTAGACCTCTCAATTTCTGCTCTCTTAATCACGTCGTCGCTGAATGCTCTGACACTTTCGATTAGTAGGTCCTGCGGATCGTTCGGATCGATAACACCATCCTTGATGACACTGTGGACGTAAATACCATGCTTCTCGAGATGGAGCACCCAATAGAGGCGGTCCTTGAAAACTCTACCCAGACGGCTTGGATCCCTGACAACAATACCCTTAATATCATTTTCCGGATTAAGGATGTATTCAATCATCTTATTGAACTGCTCTCTCGCTGTGTCCCATCCGGAACTCTTCTCCCCTTCATCGAAAATCCTGACAAGTTTATAACCGTGCTTCTTGCAGTATCTGATAATATCCTCTTTCTGACTACTGATGGAGATGTCGCTTTCCTGGCTCAGACGGGTGTAACCAACGACCTTTATCAACAATCACCCCTCCAGAATTCTGAGCTTCAAGATGTTCTTTCCCTCAATTATCCACTCAACTCTTTTTCCTTCGAGATTCATAGCCTCTGCGATGCCTTTCGGAATCGTTACCCTGTACTGTTCACCAGACTTGACGACTTTCGTTACGTTTCCCTTGGGCATGCTCCATCACCACTTATTAGCACTAAATTCAGGATTGCAAGCTATCCTGATAGTGGTTTTCCAAAAATACCCCTTTTTGGAAAGTTTGACTTTAAGAGTACTTAAATCTTGAAAAAGTTGGGGGTGTGACATGAGCCTCAAGCTTTATCCCAGCCTCACGACCTTGTAGTATCCCATCCTCGGACAGAACACGCTCCCCCTCTCCTTCAGCTTCCTGAGAATCGCCCTCGCCCTCTCAGCATCAATCCCCTTCTCCTCCGCAGTTCTGATTATCTCGTCCTCTGGCGCACCTTTCGGCGTGAGATTCTCAAGCTCCTCGACGATCTGCAGGATGACTGCGATTTTGTCCCTCTGGGCCTTTGGAGTTCCCATCACGTAGTCGATGTCCAGCTCCCCTGTCTCGGGGTCGAGGGCTATCTGCTCGAGGCTCTTCAGCACGAGCCTTATGGCCAGCTCCGCATCCTCCCTGCTCACCACGTCGCTCAGCCTGAGCTTCGCAGAGGCTTCGGCGAGCCTTATCAGTGCCTCGATCTGCCTCGCCGTGACGGGCACGGGACCCTGCTTGGCCTTGCTCCTCAGCTCCACGTAGAAGTCCACGATGATCCTCTTCGCCTCCTCGCTCAGCCTGACTCGAGTTATGTTCTGCCTCGCATAGGCAATGTACTTCCTGAGGAGCTCCGGCTCTATCGCGGGCCTGACCTCCTCTGGGGAGTCGTGGTTCGTGATTATCTGCAGGCTCACCTCCCTGTCCCTCTCCCTGTCCGGCTCGTCGAGGACTGTGAAGATCAGGTCGAACCTGCTTATCAGCGAGGCTGGCAGATCAATCTGCTCAGCCAGAGGTAGGTACCTGTCGAACCTCGAGAACTTGGGGTTCGCTGCAGCCAGGAGAGAGCATCTTGTCCTGAAGGTGACGTTCAGCCCTGCCTTGTTTATCGCCACGACCTGATCCTCGAGGGCGTCGTGCATCGCATCTCTATCCTCGCTCCTCATCTTGTCCAGCTCGTCGACGACGCAGATTCCTTTGTCAGCAAGCACCAGGGCCCCTGCTTCAGCGGTCCACCTGCCGTCCAGCTCGTCCCTCACCGCTGATGCCGTCAGACCTGCGGCACTCGCTCCCTTACCTGTGACCAAAACACTCCTTGGAGCTATGCGGTGGATGTACTTGATTATCTTGGATTTTGCAACTCCAGGATCTCCAACAAGAAGAATGTGGATGTCACCTCTTAGCTCAGTACCATCTGGAAGCTTCTTCGGAATTCCCCCGAAGAGCTGAAGGGCAATTGCGAGCTTGATGTCCTCGTGACCATATATGGCAGGGGCTATGCTCCTTGCTATTTTCTCATGTATGTTGTGTTCTCTGCTCAGCTCTAAGATTCTCTCCCTGTCTGCATCAGTTATCTCTATGTCCTCGTACTCCTGCTGAAGCACCTCGAAGCTGTTTGCATAAATGTACACCAGCTCAGCATAGCTCTTCTTCCTGTACTCGTCCCTGACGATGCCGTTTATGACAACTCTGTCCCCAGGGTTCAATCTGCCTGCTATGTCTCCCTCTATCAGGACGTCTATAGTCAGGGGCTGCTCCCCTCCTCTAAGGTTCTCAGGGTACTCCTGGATCTTGATTCGCTGGCTGTCTATCTTGATGCTCTCCTCGCTCAGCAGCCTGACTCTCTTTGATTTGCAGGCAGGGCATTCATGAGGCTTCACGACATTTGTCTGCAGGATGCTTGTCTCCTGCTGAACCCTGATTTTCTTTGCACAGTTATCGCACTCGAAGACTGCTTCGACGATCCTTGGCTTAACCTCTGTAGCCTTCCTTATTATGCCCTCTATCGCCACGAATCTCCCTATCTGTCCGCTCCTTATGTTCCTGATGTTCCTCCTGACGTGCTGGGGGAGGTTGACGAATCTGACCCTGCAGCCCTCGAGGTCGACATTGTAGATGTTGTAGGCCCTTGCCAGCCCTTCCTCAGCGTGGGCTATGACCGCCTCAGGCCTGCTGATCAGCTCCTGCAGTAACGCACCGCCCTGGAAGACCGTGAGCTTCCCGGCATCAACGTACAGTGAGGCGGGCTCACCGGTCTGGCTTACCTTCCCTGCGAGCCTGTTGACGTCGTCCTGGCAGTGGTTCTCGAAGAAGGACTGCCAGAGCGACGGATTGCTGATCATCAGACGTCCCCCTCCAGAATCTCCCTTATCTTCTCGAGCTTTCTGAGCGCCTTTCTGGCATCTTCGCTCAGTGTCCTGCCTTTCAGCTTCTTCAACCACTTGACGGACGTGAAAAAGACCGCCACCGGGAACTCGAAGTATTCCGCTATCAGCCTGAGCTTTTCGAACTCGAGATCCACCTTGAGTCCTTCTCCAGCACCAAAGACAGCTTCGACAAACTCATTCAATTCCACCGGTTCCCAGTTACAGCTCCCCGAGCTGGCGACGCACCTCTTCGGTGGGCGCTCATCTTCAGGATAAGCGACGAAGCAGGGCTTTCCGTCGCAACCCTCAGAACAGCGGTAGAAAGCATACTTCATCAAACCCGTGACGAAAGTGGGCACTTTATCTGGCCTGAACATTATTATTCTGTTGTGTGTGTTGGCCCTCCCGTCTGCTTCGTCGTTTTCTCTTAAGATTCCAACGTAAATTGTCTCATCCTGCAGCTCCGGGAAGTTTTTGAGCAGGACAACCTCTCCCATCAGGCATCAGCCTCCTCAAAAAACGCAAGACTCTCCCCGAACCTCCTCGCATGCTTAAGGATCTCGTCGATGGTTGTGGAGAACGGCGCCTTTACCTCGAAAGGGATCGCTATGACCTTTCCGTCCCAGACGATGACTCTGTAGTCTATGCCCCGAAGCCTGCGAATCTTGTCAATTCTGTCTTTGTGCCTCAGGATCTCGGACAGTTCGTCGTCGGTCTCAGCATTCCCGAGTATGAAGGAATTTTCAAGTAAGAACTGAATAGCATCCTTTCTCCTCCTCTCCTCTTCCTCAACCCTACTCCTGTATTCCTCCTCCTTCCGCCTGACGTACTCCTCTATCCTCTTAAACTCCTCAAAATCAGACATCTTCCTCTCCCTCCTCGAGCAGGAGAAGGGGCTTAACGACCTCGACGGCCGGCCTCCTCTTCAGGACGACTTCCCTCAGGATCTTGGAGATGGCCGCACCAACAGGAGCCAGATCACCGTTGTTGATACTGAACTTCTCGAGAAGTTCTGAAACCTCCATGCTGATCTGATCCTCGAGGTCCTTGGGGAGAAATTTCTCAACCTTCTCAGGAACCTTGTACATAGGAACCTTCAACCTCCTGCTCAGGTCCTTGACAAAATCGTAGCAGAACTCGTAGACGTCGAGAACCTCGTTGAAAGTTCTCCTGCCCTCGGACTCCGCAACCTCCTCCGCTTTGAGTCTGTGTTCCTCCGATACCCTCTGGAGTTCTGACCTGAACCTCCTGAGTGTTAACACGCTGTTAACAAAATCGTGAGTGTTAACATCTTCCGAAGGTATGCCTGTTAATGCTGAACTGAGTCTATCTGAAATTTTGTCATAGTCCACACTACCCTTAATCTCAATCTCCTCTCTCATCTTTTATCTCTCCGTATTATTTTTATGAATTAATTAACACTAAACAATTTATTCATCATTAAATTATTAAAGTTGAATAAAATACATGGATAATTTCTGAGAATTTTTATCACCACCTCCTTATGTTTATGGCACACAAAGTGGGGATATACTCTCTCGCCGACTGTTAACAAGTTAACATCGTGTTTACAGCAGTCTGTTAACACCCTGTTAACACTTCTCGAAATCATCACCGCACCACCACCTCCACCTTCCCGGTCTCCTTGGCGACCCTGATGACCTCAGCGATCCTCTCGTCCAGGTTCCACCTGCCCAACCTCTCCCCGACTATGACCGTGAGCTGGACGAGGGTGACCCTGCCCGTCCTCCTGAGTTCCTTGACGATCTGGTACTCCTTCGTCTGGGCTATCGCCTTGCACCTCTGACTGCAGAACCTCCGCTGGTTCCTGAGCTCCCTGCCGCAGACCTCACACCTCATCATAGGGTACGAGTTCTTTCCAGTTTGCCTCACCCTCGATTGGACAAAGATGTGGAGCTGACTCTCTGCTGGCGTTTGGGATGATGAAGACACATGGATTAGAGTGATCGCAATCAAAGCAGGAGAAGATTCGCATATCAGGATAATTCACTTAGCATCAGCCTCCTTGGGAGTCGAAGAATTCTTAGAACAGGATCCCACTTCCAGGATGTCTAAGGTTCTTTCGAATTCGAGACTTCGAAGAAATGTTAGAATTCCTGGAACTCAGGACCTCTCTAAGAATCTTTAGAAATGCGAGGATCGTTTCACCCTGCATTCTTGTGACGTTGACGTACTCCTCACCGTAGTTGATGCTGATCCTGTACCTGTGCCTCTTGCTGTCGTAGTAGAAGCCGAAATCGAGTTCATTGATGTCTTTTAGATTGAGAGATATGCCCTGATAGTAGTCTGGCATCAAGCATCAACTCCCAAACTGACAGATTCTATCTCATAACGTCGCTCAATGTTGTGCTCAACGAGGTACTTCAACCTCTTCAAAAGCTGCTGAGTGAGATATATGTCTGAGAGGCAGTGCTGTGCTATGGCGTCAAAATCCCCTTTCTCCCACAGAACAGGGATGTCGGAGCCTGAGATGGCATCATTAACCCTGATGCCAAGGAATTCTGCAATCGTTTTCAGGCTCAGGTTCCTGTTTCTTGTGTTGAGATACCGTGTGACTATGGTCATCAGATCCGCCCTGTACATTTTTCTCAGGTAGCCAGCATCCACAGTCAAGCCATGCTTAATTGCTCTTGTAGTTATGAAAGGGAGATCAAAGTTATGGATGTTGTAGCCCACTAAAACCTGTGTCTCCAGTGGTTTGTGGACTGCTGTAAGGAACTCGAAAAAATCCCATATCACTCTGAGTTCGTTTTTATTGATGAAAACTCTCACATCCTCCCCTCTCTGAACACCTATTGCAACAATACGATCACTGAACGGGTCAAGACCTGTTGTTTCAATGTCTAGGATAACTGGTGTCAGTTCCACCTATATCATCCTCCTTACAAGTCTATCAGCCCTGACAAATCCAAAGCTCTCCGTGTCCTGCATCAGGTCACCTCCCAGGGAGTTCCGATTACCTCCCTCTCAACAGCGAGCTTGTCCCTCATCTCGGAGTAGTCCCCGTCCCTCTTCATCAGGTAGTTCCTGCCCTTCTCCTTCACAAGCTCAGCACTGAAGACGGGGTAGCTGGCTAAGAACTGCATCAGATAATTGACATGGCTTGCAGGAACCTTGACCTTCAACCGCTCGAGGACATCAGTAACGGCTTTTCTATCAGCCTTTTCCGGTAGCTCATCATAGAGATCGTAGATCCTCTGCATGTCCACCCTGAAGAGGTTTTGCCTAGTCCCGTAGTTATCATAGACGAAAATTAACTCTCCATTCTCCACCCTATACATCACCTTGTCCGTGAGCCTCACATAGCCATCTCTCTGCTGAGAACTCTCTTCAGCTTCGACACCTGAATCCACAACTTCCTCCTTCTCTTCTTCCACCACCTCCTTCCCGGTCCCAAGCGGGACCGTGAGCGTGATGTAGGAGTTGTGATGATCAATCTCAACGGAGTCAGCATCTACACCAAACTCCTCCTTCAGAGCCTCCCAGACAATCAGGAGGTTTCTTATTGTTGGTTTGGTCAATCCAATAAGGATGTGATCACTATAGTAGCTGAGCTTTGCCTTAGTCTCTCTCATTGCATTATGAAACCTCACCTACCACACCTCCTGCAGTTTCGAGGTCCACAAAACCCTCCATTAAGGCAGAACAGCCTACCGTGAAGATCCTTGCAGATGTCGGGGCAGGAAAAGCCAACGTTAAGGAGAAACATCTTCACCCCTTTTGAAAGCATCAAAATCCCTCCTGAGGGGCTCAGGAATCACGACAACATTACCACATGTGCAACAAGCATAATGAATGAAATCAATGGATTCGAAACAGCCGCTATTACCGCAGCTATCACACACTAACATGCATGACCCTCCTCCAGGGCATACTGCAGACATATTCCTTTACATCAAAGTGTCTGCAGATCCTTGGATTTGGAAGAGAACATCTGATGGGGCTCCAGCGGGTGAAGTTGGCACATTTGTGCATCAGGCTGTCACCTCTTTTCCTGTAATCTCCTCAAACACACACCCTGGACAGACTAACTCACCATCTTGGCTCTGTACCGCCGGAACCCTACCGTGTTTATCGCAGACAATGAACCCAGACACCTCACACGTTTTATTGCAGGTCTTCATGCAGATCTCGAGGCTTGGAGAGTCATCACGTGGTATCTCAAACCCCAAAGCATGACAGAAGAAGCGTTCAGACATGAGTAAAAACCTCCTGCTTCACCCTAAACTCTGCAGCTCTGACAAGTTCCTCAATATCACATATTATTTTACAGCTATTTGCTCTTGCTGCCTCAATTGTTTCTACTAAGATCTCTGCAAATGCATCGACTGCTTTATGGCTGATCTCAAGGGTGATTAGTGTAGGACTGTCGCTTCCAATCGACCACACCTGAAGGGTTACGATATCCTTATTCCTGTGGTCCTTTTGCAAACCTCCAATACGGAAAGTGGAGATATCTTCCAAACTGATAAAGCTCGCTGAACCTATCCCATGCTTAACTCTCAGGAACGGCATCAGGCCCATCCTCCCTCTGCCTGCACACAGGTCCAATACCAAGGGCAACACTTTCAGGATCTGTGAGCAATCTTTTACAGACCCTGCATCTACCTATGGGTTTTCCCTCAAGTGTCGTCTGCATCCTCCATCAGCCTCCTCAGAAACTCCTTCCAGTCCAGCCTCTCGTAGCCCTCTCCGTTGCAGTCGGGGCAGGTTATGACCTCCCCACCGCAACCATCGTGGTAGTAGCAGGAGTCGCAGTCCCAGTCCTCCCAGTCCTCGTCCCTCATGCAGACCTCAAAATAGGGGTTCTGGACCTTCCCTTCCCCGTTGCAGCCCCTGCAGGTGAAGATGTCAAGGACGACCTTCTTCAGCATGGCGTCGAGGGGAATGGCGATCACGTCAGCTCCCTCCTGATCTTCTCGGCCATGAAGACCATCTTGATGACGTCTGGATCCTCTCTCCACCTAAAGGGCTCAGGGACGGTCTCGAGCCAGTCAAGGAACTCGCTGGCGAGCCTTTCGAAGCGGTCGTCGGTCATGGGCTGCGGTCTCGGAACAGCGACGGCCGTTGCCATGGCTAACCCTCCTGGATCACTTCGCAGTCGCCGTCAGCGTCGATGAGAACAGTTCTCTCTTCACGACCTCTGTGTCTGAAAAATCCAAGTTCTTCGGCCTCTCTTCTGACTTTATCTCGAATAAACTCAGCGGTGCTACTGTATCCTTTCGCATCAAGGATGTAGTCGAGCGCTTCGGCAAGGGTGTCCTCCAGAATGGCGACGATTTTCGTTCTCTTACTTTTCACACCCTCCATCACACCCACTCCTTTCCATTTTTTGTTACCAAATTTGGTAAAAAGAAGTATTTAAATTTTACCATTTCTGGTTACCTAAACTTGTAACAGAAAATGGGAATATTATTTTTATATTTTATTTTGGTAACAAAAATTGGTGAAAATCTTACCAGAACTTGTCTCAAAGCTTGGAAAAAGTAAAGTCATCGAAGTACTGAGCGAGCTCGAAAAAGGTGACAAGAGCCAGATAGACGTTATGCACGATTTGAGAATCGCACCGAGTACGGCAGGTAGAGCGTTAAAGATCCTCGTAGAGCTCGGACTTGCTAAAAAATACCCATGTGAAAAAACAAGATCGGAGAATTGCTACTCCATAACGCCACTTGGTAGGGCGATTTTGCAAGAATTGAAGAAAATTGAAAAAATTTACCTCGACGGTATCTCTGAAGACGAAAAGTTTGAGAAAGATGCCGAGAAATATCTTTACAAGGATATGTGATGAATCAGATTCTGGAAGATAAAAATAATCCCATCATGATGGAACTTTTCAGCAACGTTTAAGTATGATCAATAAACCAAAAACCACCATGTCGCTCGAAAAGAGGACCCTCGGTCTGCTTTTTGCCATTCTGCTCGCGGTGGTTTACCCCGCCTCTGCGATAGGTGTCCTCAAAATCGAAGCTCCATCAAGCGCGGCGGTCGGAGAAGAGGTCGAAATCAGGGTCATCAACTCGCTCACCGGCGATCCGGTGGAGAGTGTTACGGTTTACGTTAACGGGGTGGAGGTAGGCGTTACGGATGAGAACGGAGTCGTCGGCTACATCTTCGACTCTCCGGGCGTTTACATAATCGGGGCGACGAAGTTCGGATACACCCCTGCCCTCGACGTGAGCATCTCGGTGGAGGAGGTTACAACGCCGGTCGTAACCCCGGCAGAGGTTCCGATTCCAACACCCGAGGAGGTCCAAACCGTCACGGTAGAGGGGGCGGTCATCCCGGCCAACCTCGTGAGCAACGCGTTCTTGGATCCAATCAACTGCGAATTAAGGCGCAAGTTCGGGGTGGATTCTTCAGCGTTCCTCGTCAACGACGACGTGTGGGCGGTTCTGGTCGGCGTGGACCTCGAAGTGGGGAGTTACAGGGTTACTGGTGTCGAGAAGGGCAAGGTGAACGTTCACGGGAGAGAGTATACGGTGATAGCCGTCGAGACTTATGAAAGACTGGATGTACAGAGCGTGGATTTCAACACCCTCGAGGACGGTCTCGATGAGCTCGTCGGAAAAGAGGTGAAGACCCACGCATATCTAAGGGAGTTCCCGTTCGAGGTCGGGGAGGGCGTGTTCGTCGTTAGCATTTACCCCGGTGACCTCAGCGACGACGGGGATGTGCCGGTGATGGACGAGCTCAAAGATCTACTTGAGAGCGACGAGCTGAACTACGACGGGATCCCGACCATCAGACTCACGACACCGACCGACCAGTTCGGGAACCAGCAGGCCTTCTGGAAGGGCTTATTTGCAGATGTCCGTGTTCTCGTTATCCCATCCCTGTTTGCGGTAGAGATCCTTCCTGAGAAGGTCAGAAAGTACATTGGGGGCGGGGACCATGTACTGATCCTGATGTCCTCGGAGATCAATGGGGTGAGGACGACGGTATCCGAGATCAGGGCAGATCCTGAAAGGTTCTACGGACGGGTCGTGGAGCTGGAGGTAACCGGAATGGGCGTTACCAAAAGTGCAAAGGAGCTCATTGCCACAGTCTTCCCGCCTGCCGGTGCCTCACCGGTCAACGTCTATCTGGTCGCTTACGCTCTCTTCGAGCTTCCCGTGAAGGGCGACAACATCATTCCCGCCTTCGCAATATCATCATACTACAGGGCACTCGGAATGGAAGTTCCAGACGGGTATTACCACATCAAGGGACTCGTGCTCAACCTCAGGCAGCTTGACGACAGGCTACCAAATATCCCCATCCTCATAATCTTCGAGGCTGAGAGGGCCAGAATGGATGAGAGTCTCCAACTGTCTGAGGAGGATAGGGCTCTTCTGCAGGAATATGTAGATCCTGTAATGGCATACATTAAGGGGAAGGGAAGTAATGAACACGAGGTTCACGGAACACCCGAACCACACGAGATCTCTGAGGTCCATGAAAGCCCTGAACCACATGAAACCCACGAAGCTCCGACCCCTACTCCCTTGGAAGCCCCAACACCCGAAACCTCTGCACCCCTACAGATCCTGACGCTCGAGATCTCTCCAAGCTCGATAACCGCGAACCCCGGGGACACGATAAACCTCAAACTCAGGGTGGACTGGGAGCCGAAGGACTGGAAGGGCAAAGCTGACATTAGGATAGTCCTCTCGGCAGCGGGCTTCAAGAAAGAGTATGAGCTTCCCGATGTCGTTCTCGAGAACCCGCCGATCGAGGAGGAGTTCAGCTACACCCTCCCAGCAGACATCCCACCCCTGACCTACGAGGCTAAGGTGATCGTCGAGGCTGGAAATCAGAAGGCGGAGGATAGCGTCCAGTTAAAGGTGGAGGCGAGTGGAGCTCCTGGGTTTGAGGTTGTTCTCGGGCTTGTTGGGCTAGTTGGAGCTATTGTTTGGAGGAGGTGGTTGTATTGAGTAGTGGAGAGAATATCACTGATCTTTTCAGCGATTTTAGTTAGCGAGTAATTAAAAACTAACCCACTCCTCCACAACCTTCTTAGCCTCATCCTCTGGCATCAGGGCAAGTGCAAGCCCCACAATCTCTTTCAGTGCTGAAAGTGGCAGTCCAACCTCAAACTTATCGATGACCAGGTAATAATGGCCACCTGTACGGTAAATATTCAGTTTATTTTCGCTGATCAGCTTGGCCATGTCAAAGCGCATTAGGAATGGTATGTTCTCAGTGTCTTTTCCCCTCTCTTTAACATGGATTATAACATGTTTCGGCTCGGCAACCTCCTCAAGCATTCCCAAGCTACTCCCCCCTGAGCCAGCTCAGATATTTCTCTGCAATTTTCAAAACTTTCTCGGAGGCTACCTCAGGATCTTTGAACTGAATTGCTGCTGAAAGTGTCACGGTCTCCCTCGCCTCCCTCAAAGCCACCTGCCTCGCAATCCTCTCCTGCTTCTCTCTATGCATTTTCTCTATTCTCGCATCTCTATCGCTCATGCCCCTCTCCTCCTCCCAAAGTAGTTGTAGAGGGCAAACCACCAGCCCAAGGGATTCTCATACAGTTCCTCAACTTCTTCCCGGGTCATGGTTATATGTAGAACAAAAAGAGATATTAAGGTAGAGACCTAGGTTTAAGTCATGATGGAAAGGATCAGAACTCAAGGAGGGTTATCCCGGTCCGGGCCCTCTAAAATTAGTTTCAGAGCAGGGATGTTTTAATATGCCTTTTTTGTAAGTCTTCAACATGATTCATGATTTTAACAAGAGGTTAGAAAGGGCATTGAAGACTTTGCAGAGCGAACGGTATTCTGATGTTCGGAATGGTTATAGATGATCAGATTCTCAGAGCATGCATTGAAAAGAGCTGAGGAGAGAGGGGTTGATCCAGAGCAGGTTGAGCTTGTAATTCGAGAACCAACAAAAATAATTCATGTAAAGTTCGGAAGAAAAGCAGCTTTCAGGCAGTTTGATGATGAAGGTTGACTTGGAGAGACTTATAGAGGAAAAAGGCACAGATTTGAAAAAGTTCGAAGAAGAGAGGGAGAAAATTTCAGCTTTGAACTACTTGAAGAAGCTGAGAGAAGAGATGTTGAGATATTAATACCTGATTATGTTCCTTGATGAGCTTAGAGAGGTTTTTGAGAGAAATAAAATTGACCTCACACTTGTGAGAAGCTTTCTAACCACATACACGAACATCTCAATCGTTGAAAGAGAGTTTAGTGATGAACTCATTGAATTAGTGAAGAAGGTTGTTGCAGACAGAAAAGATCGCCCAGTTTTCATTTACGCCTTAATACTGCGTAAAGATCTGCCATACAGAAAACTTGTAAATGAGGTGATTGAAAGACTGACAGAAATAGCAAGAATGGAGATCAAACATGTTATCTCTTCTCGAATTCATTACACTGAGTTACATTGGACGATATCCAGAAGGTTTTAAATTGCATTGAATAGGATAAGATCAATCTGAAAGAGGAGATCGACTGAAATTGGAACAGGATTTAGGAATTTTGGAACTGCTTGAGGAATATTTGAAGAATACGAGAGAGTATGGCATACACAGTATAGTGATGGCTCTGAACTTTCATTTCAAGGTACTCATTATGACTGATAAATTACTGTGCTTGGATATAAATGTATGATACTACAAAAATTTTATTAACAGATACAGTTATTAATAAAAAATAAATTATGTTATATGTACGATAATCGTTTTTTAAATTTTAGTTCAAATTCTCTTGCGACATATCTAAAGAAAATTTTTTAATCTGCTCATTTTTATTTGAGTCAGGCTTGGTCCAAAATCGGAACAAAAGGTGGGCTTATGAGGATAAAGGTTCTTATTGTGGAAGATGACGAAGCAGTTCTTGAAACCCTCGAGCTTATGCTTAAGAATGAATTTGATGTTATTGCTGTTAAAACTGGTGTTGAAGCGATAAATGCCTTTGAATTTGCAAAACCTGAGGTGGTCCTGATGGATATCCTTCTTCCCGAGATGGACGGGGCAGAAGCTACAAAAGAGATATTAAAAAGATCACCAGACACAGTGGTGATAGGAATAACTGCATATGCAAGAAGAAGGGGAAAAGATCTGATTAATGCTGGTGCTAAGGAAGTTCTTGAAAAACCTTTCGGGAGAAAATTGCTGGTGGAGACCATAAAAAAGTATTTAAGAACGTAGCAGTGCATGAGGTTAAAAGTATATACTGCTGTTGACCAGATACTATCATGATACACGTGACATACGATAACCTGTGCCCTTCATGCAGGTCATCACTTTCAGAGTTGGAGATACTCTCCTCCATGTGTCATAGAACCAAAAAAAGTCTTTGCCTGAGTGATGTGGATTATGCCCTGGAAGAGTTTCTTGAGTTTTTTGAAAAGGTAGTAGGAAAAACAAGAACTATCCAAAGATTTTGGGCTGCCAGAATCTTAAATGGTGAGAGCTTTACCGCCGTAGCACCCACAGGCATAGGAAAAACTACCTTTGGTCTTGTTATCTCAATTTTCCTATCTAAGAAGGGTTTAAAATCATACCTGATTTTTCCAACAACCACACTTGTGGATCAGGCAGTCGAGAAAATAACAAATTTCTGTAGAAAAGCCGGAATTAGATTTAGTTTCAACAAAAATGGTGCAGAGTTGGTTATAGGCTATTACCACAACAACCTGAAGAAAAAGGAAAAAGAAAATTTTTTTGAAATTTTAAAAAATAAAAGCTACTCAATAATCATAACAACTACTGCTTTTCTTGCGAAAAATTTTGAGAAGATCAACAATTTTTTTGACTTTGTGTTCATAGATGATGTGGACGCCATTCTTAAAAACTCAAAAAATGTGGACAGGATCCTATATTTACTTGGATTCGAAAAACACGATGAAATCTGGACCGGAATGCCAAAAGGAATTCTGATGGTTTCGACTGCAACAGCCACACCGGGAAAAAAATCCAGACTTTTTAGAGACCTTCTCGGTTTTGACATTGGTACTACCACCCATGCCGTCAGGAACATAGAAGATGTGTTCATCCAGGATGCAAGTCTGGATCGTCTGAAAGAGATCCTCAAAAGAATGGGTTCGGGAGGATTGATATATGCTGAAACAGCTGAAAAATCAATTGAAGTATTTAATGCACTGAGCAGGGAATTTAAGGTTGGACTTGCAGTTGGAAGATCTAAAAGAGACTTAGAACGATTTGAAAATGGAGAGTTGGATTACCTGATCGGAACATCCCACTACTATGGGACCATTGTAAGAGGGATTGATATGCCCGAAAGAGTGCGGTATACAGTCTTTTTAAAGGCTCCCGTGTTTAAAATAAGATTTCAGGACATTGAAATACTTAAACCAAAGGTTTTAAAAACTCTTATACTGATATTCCGTGATGACGAAAGGATAGGAAAATATATACCATATCTCAACCGTCTTTCAGATCGTCAACTTACCGAAATAAAAAGTTTAATAAAAAGAAAGATAGAATGTGGCGAGTTTGAGAGTCAGCGAAAGGATGTTGTTCTCAGAAAAGGTGAGATAATATTTCCAGACATAAAGACATATATTCAAGGTTCTGGCAGAACTTCAAGACTCTACGCTGGAGGAATAACGAAAGGAGCATCATTTTTACTTGAAAATGATAAAGGTATCCTCAGGGCATTCATCGAAAGAGCCAAATTATTAGATATTACGTTCAAAAGCTTTGATGAGGTTGATGTTAAAGCACTGATAAAAGAGATAGATAAAACAAGAAGAAAACTGAAAAGTAAAGATCACGCTGAAGATTTTGTCAAGCCAACACTGTTCATCGTAGAGAGCCCGACAAAGGCCAGACAAATAGCCAAGTTTTTTGGGAAACCAAGTTTAAAAATTCTAAAAAACGAAAAAGGCGTCCTGATAGCCTATGAAGTTCCAACTGAAAACAGGATACTCATCATAACAGCGAGTCTCGGCCATGTAACCGATCTGATAACTGACAAGGAATTTTACGGAGTTGAAATTAAAAATGGAACAATAAGACCAATTTATGCTTCGATAAAAAGGTGCAAAAAATGCAGTTATCAGTTTACAGACAACAGGGTGCAGTGTCCAAGATGTGGGGGACATGAGATCGACGACTCAACGACAAGAATAGAATTCATGAGAAAGTTGGCAAAAGAGATCGGATATGTCGTGGTTGGCACAGATCCTGATGCTGAAGGAGAAAAAATTGCATGGGATCTTGCAAATTTGCTCAAAGGGTGTGGAGTGATTAAAAGAGCTGAATTTCACGAGGTAACAAAAAAGGCGGTTATTGAGGCTCTGAATAACTTAAGAGAGATAGACGAGAATCTGGTAAAAGCTCAAATTGTGAGAAGAATAGAGGACAGATGGATAGGATTTGAGCTCAGTCATAAGCTCTGGGATTACTTTCAAAATAAAAATCTCTCTGCTGGGAGAGCCCAGACACCGGTTCTTGGTTGGGTGATAGAAAGAGCTGAGATGAGCAAAAAAAAGCAAAATGTTGGATACATTGAGGAATTCGATCTTTACATTGAAAAGATCGGCAGTCAGGACATTGAACTTGAGATAAAACTGGTTGAGAGTAGAATCCAAGAACGACTTCCATTGCCTCCATACACCACCGACTCGATGTTAAGTGATGCAAATAGAATTTTAAAGCTCTCTGCAAGAAACGCCATGAATACTGCTCAGGATCTTTTTGAGAGTGGACTGATAACATATCACAGAACCGATTCAACAACAGTCAGCGATTCGGGAATGAAAATTGCGAAAGAGTATCTTGAGAACGACTTTGAAGGAAGGAGATGGGAAAAAGAGGGGGCCCATGAATGTATAAGGCCTACAAGACCTCTTGACAGATACGACATCCAGAGACTTATAGAAGATGGAATTATTCATGTGGAAAACATCACATGGAGACATTTGGCCCTTTACGATCTGATTTTCAGAAGATTTATGGCAAGTCAGGCCAAAAATTACAGGGTAACGGTTAAACGGTATTTGATAAAAGTAGATGGGAAAATTATGGAAGAAGAGAGGATTACTGAGGCATCAGGAAAAGGGTATGAACTTTACAAAGCTGTACAGATTAAAAAAGAACTCCCCGAAGGGAAATTCAAAGTTAAGCCCAAAATTCTAAAAATTCCAGAAGCACCGTTACTAACCCAATCTGAAGTGATACGTCTGATGAAGGAGAGGGGAATAGGAAGACCATCAACATACTCAACCATTGTAGAAAAGCTTTTTGCGAGAAGATATGTAGTAGAGAAAAATGGAAAAATAATACCCACCGGCATGGGGAAAAGGGTTTTTGACTATCTGGTCACAAACTATGGCAAATTTGTTTCTGAAAAGAGAACCAGAATTCTTCAGGAGAAAATGGACAGGATCGAAAAAGGACAGACAGACTATATTGAAACACTCAGAGAACTTTATCATGAGATTAAGTCCATCTCATGAATCCAGATAGCTATTAAATAAACTTCGAAAAATTTAATTCTCAGACATTAATATCAGCTCGATGAAAATAATAAACTCCCACGTCCACATAGGCCCATCAACAGCTCTTTTAATGGATGTTAAGTCAGAAGATGTCAGGAGAGAGATGACTGAGGCAGGAATATCCGGGTGTCTTGTTTTTCCGTTTCCATCATGGGCCGTTGAAAATCCTGATGTCAACAGCTGGATAATTGAAGTCTGTGAGAGAGAACGGTCCTTTTACCCTGTCTTCTATGCCAGAAACGACCTGAAGCCCCCTGAGACAGATAGGTATGTGGCTGTCAAGTGGCACTGGGTAAAAGGTGTCTCCGACTCAGCATCAAACTACCGGGTTTTTGATGATGAAATGCTTGAAGACTTTGTCGATTCCGTTGACAGGCTTGGAATTCCTGTGATTTTTGAAGAGGAATTTGAATTCACAAAAATCTTTGCAGAGAGATTTGACAGAATTATCCTGATAATACCTCACCTGGGAGCTCTTGGTGGAAGTCCTCTCAAATTTCTGGGTGAGTTTGAGAGTTATGATAACATCTACTTTGACACTTCTCTCTCATCAGTTTCCACTTTGCAGAGATTCGTTGAGGTAATTGGAGCTGACAGAATCATATTTGGATCTGACCTTCCATTCAGCACAATGAGCATTGAGCTTGAAAAGATAATGAGGCTTGAAATTGATAAAAGAGAGACTGAAAAAATACTCCACAGGAACATAGAAAGGTTGTGTAGACTCAGGTCACAACGCCACGCGAAATCTTAGAACAAAAACACTTCCGGATGGCATGTTGTCCTCCACCCAAACCCTTCCTCCGTACTTTTCCATGAGCCTTTTCACAATAAAAAGTCCAGTCCCTCTGCCCTCCTGAGCACTGGAGAAACCCTCTTCAAATATTTTTGTTTTCAGCTCATCGGGCACACCTCTTCCCCTGTCCGCAATTCTGACCTCACACCACTCCTCCTTTTTTGCTATTGTGATAACTATCTCCTCACTCTCACCGTGTTCAACTGCATTTGCTATCAGATTTTCGGCTATCGAATAGATCCCGTCATCTGCCTGAACCCTGCAATTACCTCTGATCACCATTCTCACGTCTCTGCCTGCGTGAATGCTCTCGAAAACTTCTCTGACAGAGACACTTCTCATTTCTCTGCCCTCTTCTATCAGCCATTCAAGCTCTCTGAGTCTTTTTAGAGTTTTTATACAGCTTTCTGCACTATCTGTAGCTTTTTTTAAATGATTCTCATCTTTGAAATCCCTGTAAAGCTCCAGATATCCGGTAACAGCTGAAAGATGATTCAGAACATCATGTCTGAGCATTTTGCCTGTCAGCCTGACATACTCTTCGAGCCTTTTTCTCTTTTCCCTCTCCAGAACTTCCTGTGTGATGTCCACAACCGTTGTCATAATTGCTCTCTTACCTTCAAATATAACCGGAAGAGGTCTTAAAGATACGTACTTGAATTCACCGTCCTTGCATCTTATCCTCACCTTCTGTTCGGATGGTAAGCCATGGAGTTTTCCCTCAAGAGCCCTTTCAGTGTTTCTGATTATCTCCTCTTTTTCCTCTTCACCGGCTATGAGATCAAAGGGATTCATTTCCAGAAGCTCATCCTTTGAGTATCCTGAAATTCTTGAAACCTCTCTATTGACAAAAACAAATTTGCCATCCTGAAAAACATAAATCCCACCGGGAATTATGTCGAGTATATCCTCAGCAAAGTCGAAGCTGAGTTTCCGCATAATTAATATTGACAAAATTAATTTATAACAATAGCGATTTACACCCAGAGTAAAACAAGTTCAGCTAAATATCCTTTCAACAAGCCATTTTCCATCAAACTTGATCAAATCCGAGTACTCCTGTCCAGTTCCCATGAAAATTATAGGTCTTCCAGTTACGTATGCAATTGATATGGCCGTCCCACCCTTTGGATCAGCATCAAGCTTTGTCAGAATGCTCCCGTCAATCCCAACAGCAGAGTTGAACATCTCAGCCCTCTCAATTGCATCATTTCCGGCAATGCTCTCATCAACGAACAGAATGAGGTCGGGATTGGTTACTCTCTTTATCTTTCCGAGCTGATCAATCAGATTCTTCTTTGTGTGCATCCGTCCTGCAGTATCTGCAAGAACGAAATCAATTCCCCTGCTCTCAGCATGTTTTACTGCATCAAATATGACTGCAGCAGGATCCGAGCCCGGACTGTGCTTTATCAGCTTGACCCCAAGCCTCTCTGCATGCTCCTCAAGCTGTTCAATCGCTCCCGCCCTGAACGTATCTCCGGCTGCAAGAACAACAGAATAACCCCTGTCCATCAGCCTTCTTGCCACCTTTGCAATTGTTGTTGTCTTCCCTGTCCCGTTCACCCCAACAAATAGAATGGTGACGGGTTTCTTCTCTTTAACAGCCTTTTCAACCCATTCATCAAAATCAAAGCTGTTTGAATCAAGTATCTCCATCAGGATTGACTTCAGCTCATTGAAAACAACATCTGAAAGACTCTCCCCGATCTTTTTTTTTCTTCCCACCAGCCTCTTTCTTAGCTCCTCTGAAATTTTATCAACAACATCAAATGCAACATCCGATTCGAGAAGTGCCATTTCAAGCTCTGGGATAATCCTGTCAAGTTTTGAATCATCAATGATTATCTCTCTCTTCAGTATCAGGGAGGAGAGCTTCTCCTTTGCTCCTATCCTTTCATTCTTTGGTTCGGACTTCTGTCTGATTTCCTCCTCAGCCTCACTGTCGATTTTTCTTCTGAAGGATGACAGTTTCTCCCTTATCGCTCCGAACATGGTTATTCCTGTCTGGCTGATTTTGCAAGCTCGGATATCTCCCTCTGTATCTTCTCCATCTGTCCCGCAATCTGCTCAAGCAGCTCCTTCAGCTTTTTTTCGGTCTCCTCAACATTCCGCCTCTTTTTTGAGAGAGTTTCAATTGCCTCTCTGACCTCTTTTTCAACAACCACTCCTGCCCCGACGTCAACAAGCATCTTTCTGCTGTTCCTCACGTCAACATAGGCAAAAACTCCTCCACCCAGATTGAGAAGTGCCTCCACGTCTCCTTCAGACTTCTCAAAGAACTCAAGGCTCTCTATGGTTCTGCTGAGCTCATCCTTCATCATCTGAATTTCAATTATTCTTGCCTGTATTCCCTCGGCCTCCTTTCTCAGCTCTTCGAGAAAAACAAGCCTCTCCTGAATGGCCCTCTCAACCTCGGTCATTCAACCAACTCTACACTCTCTATTTTAATAAGGTTTCTCCTCACCTTGTGATTGCTGCCTATGAGTGAGTAAACCTTCTCTCTTGCAAAACCCTCACTGTGGGCTTCAACAACCTTTCTGAATGGCATCCACACCATACCATTCCTGAAAACTCCCTTAACCTCATACTTCATTTCCATCACCTCAGATAAAGCCGAGAGCTTCCTCAATAACGCCCAGTTCAAATCCTGTAGTATCCCTGCCTGCAACATACCCCTTGGAATTTGCAACAACCCCCGTTCCAACCATCTCGCTTCCAAAATTGACCGTTCCCCTTACGGGCTCAACTTCAAGAACCTCCGCAATTCTCTCCATCTCCCATTCAGTTGAGTTTGGATTGACAAGAGCACCACTGTTTGTTACAGCAGAGGACATTCCCACTGTTTTAACACCTCCAATTGTACCTTTGACAACCTCAACACCCAGAAAATCCCTGATCTCCCACAGCACCTCCTCTTTTATGTCGGGATGGACAATCGCACCCCTGTCATTCAGTGCAACAACATTCCCCATACAGTTTATCTCAATGTCAACAACAAGGACATCAATTTCTCTCCTTATCCTGTTCAGCTCCTTCTCCCTGAGGTATCTCCCTACAACAGCACCTGAGGAGTTGAGGGCCATCATCGCACCCACAAGCTCGGATCCTGAAACCGTTGTTCTCACAACCTTAACCTCAAGCTCCCTTTCAATTGTTCTCCTCGCCCTCTCATCTCTCACGCCTATAAATGCAATATCATCGCTAGCCCTCACATAGAGCCCTATCAGGGGGTTGCCATGGATTAACAGAGTTTCGGGCATCTCACTCTACAAGCTCAACCTCTACTATACCATCATCAAACTTCACAGCCCTCACTCTTATCCTTGCCGGAACCTTCTTTCCTCCTCTCTCCCATATTTTCTCGTTGACACTGGCATCGATCTTTATGTTTTCCGGCTCCGCCTTCATGTGTCTGCTCAGAAAGTTTCTCACGTATTTGACAGCCTTTTTCGCCCTGAGCCACCGTGGATATCTCTTCATCTTCTGCCTGAGACCTATTGTGTAAACCCTCTCAACCTCAATTCTGGCCACGCTACCACCTCACACCTTCAGCTTCTTTGCCCTCCAGTACCTCCTTTTGGGGCTGTATATCACCTTTCTGTTCGTCTTGATGGTTACCCATATAGGTGCTCTTCTGTTCATCTTGTAAAATTTTGCAAGCCTTTTTTTAACACCAACCGTTTTCTTACCCATCTCTCACCACCTTCACTTCCTGATAATTTTGGTCTCCCTCCTTTTTGGCATTGCTCTTTTCAGAATTTCTTTAAGCATTTCATCGGTTATTTTGGACCTTAATCTTCCTGACTGGGCCAGAGCTATGAGCTGATTCTCAACAGCCTCTGCAACATCGGGATGAGCGAGCCTTATTCTTGACAATCTCTCTCTCGCTTCAGGCTCAAGTATCGCCTTTAAAATTGCCCTTTTCTGCTCTTCAATCCTCCTTGCCATTTCCTCCTGCTTTGCAAGCTCTTCCAGCTCTCTCTGCCTCTGGGCCTGAAGTTCCATGAGTTTTCTCCTTCTTATCTCCTCTAACTCGTCCATGTCAACCACCTCTGTTCCATATCAGGATGTCAGAATAGTTTTTTAGTATTTTGCAATCGCTGGAATCTCCTTCTCAAGTTCCTTTTTTATTTCAGCAGACATTCTGTCAAGGAATGATCTTCCCTTTCCAGAAACAACTCTACCCTCATCTGTTTTCTCAACAAATCCTGCTTTTTCAAGCTGCTGCAATGCTTTCCTGACTATGGAACCGCTCCCCTTTCTGAACTTTTCTGGCTTGACACCTCTGTTCTTCCTCCCACCGTAGGCAGTTCTCAGTCTTTCTATGCCAACAGGTCCATCGGTGTAAACCTTTCTGAAAATTGCCGCGACCCTGTAATACCACCAGTCCGGCTGTTCAGGGCTTCTCTCCTTGTGAACTCCTGTTTTGACATAGTTCACCCACTCAGGAGGTCTGAACTCCTCCATCTCCTTCAGCCTTTCTGCAACCCTTTCTATCAGGATGTCAGGCGGAACATCAAACACTGTCGGCATGATCAACACCTCTTGAATGTTAAAACGAATCCTCTCAGGTCCACAAGCCTGCCGTTAATTTTCTCGGCTATTTCCATGGCAAGCTCCTTTCTGCCCGAACCGCTCAGATTCTGTCTGAAATTCCTGAGCAGCTTAACTTTGACAGCACCCCTCTTTTCCAGGAGAGTGTTTATCTCATTGATCAGATTATCGTTAATCCCCCTTTTTCCCACGTTGATTGTGACAATCCCCTCGCTCATGCACTACCCAGTGAATATGTGGTTTTAAAAATTTTGTGCAGAACTCTGGAAAAAATCTCAGGAACTCTGCGAAATTAATAAATGCAGAAAGGAAGGTGTTCTGATATGATTGGATACCTCTATCCTCTCAGAACATATCTCATTGTGGCCGGAACCATCGAAAAGCCAAACCCCATGACTGCTGACTGGGTTGTGCCGCTGAGCTTCAACCCACCACTTCTTGGAGTTGCAGTAGGAAAGAGGAGATACACAAAAAAGCTAATTGAGGAGCAGAAGGACTTTGTTGTTTCAGTTCCGACCATAGAGCTTCTCAGAGATGTGTGGATAGCCGGAACTGTGAGTGGTGCAAGGGAGAACAAGGCTGAGAAGATGAATGTCACATTCACACCTTCCGAGAAAGTTACTGCACCATCCATAAAGGAGTGCCAGGCAAACCTGGAGTGCAGGGTTGTGAATGAGGTTGAGACAGGAGACCACGTTTTCTTTGTCGGAGAGATTGTCAATGTCACCCACGGAGATGCATTTGAGGATGAGAAGCCTGCAGTGTCCGATTTCAAGTTTATAATGCATGCTTTCAGCGGGCCAAACTTCATATGGCAGGGTGATGAAATAATAAAACCGTAGAGCCATGAACCCATTCAAGGTTTTTTCGGGTATAACCCTGATCTTCTTCGGTCTTGTGCTGTACACACTCTCAAAAATTCCGGCTGATAAGGTTGAGTATGGTGGAGTTGTGCTTATTGGCCCAGTCCCCATCGTGTTTGGAAGCAGTACAGTCCTTATGACGTCTGCAATCGTCATAGCACTTCTGCTATTCATTCTTGCAATGGCAAGAAGGTGGTGAACTTGCTGGAGTATCTTGCTGTTGTTCTGATGGCAGCAGGAGCATTTCTGCTGATTCAGGGACTCAGAGAGAGGTATCCAGAATATGAATTTCCCTCATCATGGGAGGTTCATGACAGACAGAAAGAGGCTGTGATTGACGATAACGGTTCTGAAAAAAGATCCGGGGTTCGTGGTGGGGGGGTTGTTTTAATAGGACCCATTCCAATCGTTTTCGGTGATTCAAAATATGCGGTTGCCGCACTCATTCTAACAATCTTTCTGATGCTCCTTGCACTTGCGTTCATGGTGGTGATATGATGGAGGAGAAGATCTTCTATTTTGACAGGCCTGGAAAGGAAAATACGGAAATGACGTTAAAGCTCGCTCTTGAAAGAGCTGAAAGAAAAAAGATAGATCATGTGGTTTTCGCATCCTCAACAGGATACACTGCAAGGAAGATTATTGAGATGAGCGAAGGCAAGAGTCTGAAGCTTGTGTGCGTTACATACCATACTGGATTTTACGAAGAAGGTAGGAGCAGCCTCGACCCGGAAACAGAGAAATTTCTGATAGACAATGGTGTCAGGATTGTGAGACAGAGCCATATACTGAGTGGAGTTGAGAGAAGCATAAGCAGAAGGCTGGGGGGTGTTAGCAGGGTTGAAGCAATCGCAGAGGCTTTGAGAAGTCTGTTTGGCCATGGACTGAAGGTCTGCGTTGAGATTGCAATAATGGCTGCAGACAGCGGTGCAATACCAATTGAAGAAGTCATCGCAGTTGGTGGAACAGGGAGGGGTGCAGATACCGCTGTGGTGCTGAGACCGGCTCACATGAACAGCTTTTTCAATCTGGAAATAAGAGAGATAATCTGCATGCCAAGATCTAAACGTCGTTAAATATCAGAAATATAGCAACATTTATTACGAAATTTCTCAAGAGAAATATCTATGGAAGAGAGATCCATAACAACACTCCGTGATTTTTTTCAGTCAATTAAAAATCACAGAACCCTCATAAAAACAGATAATCCCGTGATACCAGTAATGCTAACACTGAATTATATAGAACCATTTTACGGAAGTGAAGAGACGATCATCATATTTCTGACCGAGAAAGACAAGAGGCTCTTTGAGCTGATAAGGAACCAGTTTGGAATAGGATGCGACTATAATGCAATTGATGTTTTTATTCACAAAGAAGGTGACTTAATCCCCTGCAAACTCGTTGTTGAAAAATTAAGAAGAGCAATAGTTTCAGAACAAGGCAAATCAATAGTAGTATTCGGAAATCCATCTTTCATCTTTTTTTACGGTATGGATGGTCTTAAAGAATATTCCATTATGCTTGATATGCTACCCTACGATATTACCTTCATAAACTTCTGCCAGATAGGGATAGCTGAACCGCCTGCAGATATCTACCAAAAAACAATGTATGATATTACTGCAAGCATAAAAAAGTCTTTCGAGAGACCCAACAGGTACATATTCGAGATAGAACACTCTGCACTACAGAATTTAACAGAAAAGATAGGAATAATGTTTACAGAGGGTTTGTTGATCAAGGATCTCGAAATAAGGTCTAAAAACGAATTTATCTGAAATTCTTCCAAAAATTTTTATTTAATCACGCTTCAATGAGTCACAGATGCTGGGCAAGATCAGGCATGTTACAAAACTCGATCCGGACAGAGAGAACCCACCTTCAATTATTAGGGCAGTTGCTGAAAGCGGAACAGATGCTGTGATGGTATCCGGAACCCAGAATGTGACATTCAAAAAGGCAGAGGAGCTGTTCAGGGAGATAAAAGAATTTGGGCTGACAACAATACTTGAACCATCGGATCCATCAAATGTAGTTTATGAGGCTGACTACATTTTTGTCCCTCTCGTTCTGAATTCTGCTGATGGAGAGTGGATTACCGGGAAGCACTCCAAATGGGTCAGAATGAACATGGAGAGGCTGGATGAATTCAGGGAACTTCTCAGCAGAAAGGTCATGCTCGAGGGGTATATAGTTCTGAACGAAAGTTCAGCGGTTGGTCAGGTGACGAGGGCAATATGCAGCATAAGTGTTGAGGAAGCTGTCAGCTATGCGATTGTCGGAGAGGACATGCTGAATCTGCCTATAATTTATGTGGAGTACAGCGGGATGTATGGCAGTCCTGAAGTTGTCAGGAAGATAAAAAGTGTTCTGAAGAGATCGAGGCTCTTCTACGGAGGTGGAATTGACAGCAGGGAGAAGGCACTTGAGATGCTTGAGTTTGCCGACACGATAATTGTAGGGAATGTGATTTATGAAAAGGGAATTGAGGCTTACCTCTCAACAGTACCATGAGAAAAGCAAAGGCCTTCTGGGAACTGACAAGACTTGAACATGGATTTATCTATGGTCTGGGAGTTATTGCAGGAGTTTTTATAACTCTTGGATATTTTGACCTTAGACTTTCAGTCTTCGGATTTTTAACAGCCCTCTTTCTGCAGGCATCTGCCTTTGCCCTGAATGACTACTTTGATTATGAGGTTGACATGGCGAACAGAAGACTTGACCGGCCTCTTGTAAGAGGTGACATCCAGAAAAATTCTGCTCTACTCGCATCAGCAATTCTCGCAATACCGGGTTTTGCATTTGCCTACGCTGTATCTTTTCTGGCATTTCTGCTTGCCCTCGCAATAACCCTGCTTGGATACGCCTACGATGTGAAGCTTAAGGAGTACGGCATTGCCGGAAATATTTACATAGCATTCTCCATGGCTGCTCCATTCATATTCGGCTCAATAGTGGCAGGAACGCCAAACATCCAGATTGCCGTACTTTCGGCAATTGCATTTCTCTCTGGGATTGCGAGAGAGATCATGAAAGGAGTCGAGGATGTGGAGGGTGATGCAATCAGAAATGTCAGAACCGTCGCGAGAATTTATGGAATTAGAACTGCTGAGAAGGTTTCAGCATCCCTTTATCTGATCTCGGTAATTCTTAGCCTTCTTGTTCCTGCAATTCCCGAGTACATGGATCTGAAGTATTTTGTTCCCGTGCTTGTCTGCGATTACATTCTGATTGACACAGCAAGAAAGCTTCTTTACGGGGTTGAAAAAGGGGAGATCAGAAAGCTCAGAAAGAGAACGATGATCGCTCTCTTCCTGGGTCTCATTGCTTTCATTCTCGGGGCAACCTGAAAAATTTTATTTTTGAACATCAAGTTCCTGATGGGGTGATGCAATGCTGGATGAAAGTCTGAGAAAGGAGGTGGCAGAACTTTCAGCAAAGCTCATGGCTCTGACAGCTCAGACTGCACCAAAATCAAAGGGAGAGGATGATGTTGAAATAGTGGTTGTCACCGGAGAGGGAAAGGAAAGAATTGCAGAAAAGATGATTGAGATGGCTGATGAGAGGGAAAAGAACTTTATAAGGGACGGAGAAAGCGTGAAAAAAGCTGATGCTATCATTCTCATTGGTGCTTTTGGGGAGAGAACATTGGGGCTTAACTGTGGAGCATGCGGATTTGAGAGCTGCAGGGATTTGAGAAATGCCGGGAGAAAAAAGGGGAGAGATTTTGTGGGCCCAAACTGTGCTTACAAGTTGATTGACCTTGGGATTGCAATAGGTTCGGCAACAAAGCTATCTGCAATAATTGGAGCGGACACAAGAGTTATGTACAGAATTGGGACCGCAGCCAAGAAACTCGGTATTGCAAAAAGCGATGTTGTGATGGGCATACCCATAGCCGTAACATCAAAGAACCCGTTCTTTGACAGATGATTTTTGACTTCCCGTCCTCAAATTTTTCAAGAAAAATCTCCGCAGAATTTGGTTACGATGAGTTCATTATAAGAAGATGGGAGAGGTTCTTTGGGAGAGATGAGACTGAAAAACTCGTGAAAGCAATGGAAAACGTGCCCAGATACATAAGGATCAACACCATAAAAATAGAAGAAGAGAGGCTTGCAAGAAAGCTTGAGAAAAGGGGGTTTGAGGTCGAAAAAACGGAGGTACCTTTTTGCTATGAGGTGAAAAGGGAGCCATACAGCATAGGGGCAACTCCAGAGTACCTCATGGGCCACTACTACATCATGGACAAGAGCTCCTGTATACCTCCTCTCGCACTGAATCCCAATGCCCGTGACCTTGTTGCCGATTTTGCAGCATCTCCCGGTGGGAAAACAACAATGATTGCTCAGCTCATGGGAAATTCAGGCAGAATAATCGCCATTGAAGGGAACAGAGAGAGAATTCCGCCACTGTTGGACAACATACACAGAATGGGGGCACTGAATGCTGCCGTTGTTCATATGAACTCTGCAGAATTTCACAGAACGGGAATAAGAGTGGACAAGATACTTCTCGATGCCCCATGCACAGGGGAGGGGATAATCCACAAGGACCCCTCAAGGAAGACGTCGAGGGGCAGAGATGATATCGAGTTCTGCTCTGCTCTGCAGACAAAAATGCTGGAATCTGCAATAAAATCTCTCAGAAGGGGTGGAGAGGTTGTGTATTCAACATGCTCCCTGACACCTGAGGAAAATGAGCTCATCATCCATAAGATGCTGCATGAGTTCAATATCCACCTTGAAGAGATAGATTACGGCAGACCGGCCATGACAAGAGTTGGAGAACTGAAGCTTGATTCTGAAGTGTCCAGAGCGAGAAGATTTTTTCCTCACACTCACAGGTGTTCTGGGTTTTTTGTAGCAAAGATTGTCAGGGACTGAAAACTCTCTGAAAACCTTAAAATACTTTAAATTCAAGAAAACCATTTAGATGAAGCTCAGAACAAAGACTGCATTTGCCATTGCAGGGATAATAATTGCTTTTTATGTTATAAATTTGTTCATAATGGCCTATTTGGTGTACAAAACAAACCAAGACTATCTTGAGAGTTTGCTTGACGAGAGAAAGCGAGCATTTGAGGAAATGCTACTTGACGAGCTAAACGAGATCGAATCCTGTCTCAGGGTATTTGTAACACAAATCAAGATGTCAGGAGACCTGACCGAAATCCAGAAGATCATGGAAGAGAACCATCATTTGGACGGGTTCCTGATAGTTACTGGACTCGATACAAAACTCATATCTAACGAAAACATTGAATCGGCAGATCTCTTGGGATTGGCAAATAAGCTCAACAAAAGTACAATTACGGGTTATAAATGCGGATTTGAGAGATTAAAAAGCCTGTATGTCGTGTGCACATACATTGATGAAGACAATAACAAATACATAATCGTTGACAGAATAGATGACAAATTCTTCCTGAAGACCAAATCACTCGTTGGAGTTGATGTTTTTTATTTTTCAGAAAGTTTTCAACCAACTCATCCCCTAACAAGGACAATACCTGTAAGTAAAATCAACGGAAACATTACCGGGTATTTTGTAATGGGATATAGCACACTGATGACTCCTGGCATAATGACCAACATAGAAATCGGTGTAGTGGTGTTTACAATCTCTGGCTTTCTGCTCTCCACCCTCGGATACATTCTTTTTGAAAAAGACGTTCTGAAGAGAATACAGTCGATAAGAGACTTTATGATGAAAATAAAAGAGCACAAGTTCAAATCTGACGAAAAAATTAACGTTGGAGGAGAAGATGAAATTACCGAGCTTGCAGAATCCATAAATTCTGCACTGAATGAACTCGAGAAGAGCAGAAACGAGCTTGAAAAGGCACTTGAAAATCTCAGGGTTCTGAACAGGGTTTTGAGACATGATCTGTTGAATGATCTCACAGCAATAAGGGGGTTTGCCGAAATCGGTGGTGATGAGTGTGACACATGCAGAAAAATTGTTGACAAAACCGACAAGGCTGTCAGAACAATCAGAATGTTAAGGGATGTTGAGAACATAATAAAAGAGTCGGATCTGGAGAAATTCAGACTTTCTGACGTTATAAATACTGTTATGGAAACTTATGACGTTAAATTTGAAATTGAAGGTGATGCGGAGGTTTACGCTGATAACGGGATCTATTCCATCTTCGATAACCTTGTCAACAACTCAATAAAGCATGGGAGATCCAAGAAGATCAGGTTTGAGGTGAGGGATGAGGGAGACTTCGTTCATGTAACTGTAAAGGATTACGGAACAGGAATACCTCAGGAGTCCATTGACAGAATATTTGACGAGGGTTTCAGCTTGGCAGGAAGCACGGGAATTGGACTGTACATAGTCAGGAGGTTCATGGAGAAGTTACGGTGGAAGGGTTGAGGTTGAGAGCTCTGGAAGAGAGGGAGCTGTATTTCACCTCTTTTTCAGGAAGTTCAGGGATGGTAATCAAGTTCAAGAAACCTTTTCATCAGAATGAGGTCTCTGAGCATCCTGTCATACTTTCTGTTTATCCTGTGTCTCAGCACTCTTATGTAAAGCTTCCAGTCTCTTCCCCGGCTTCCCCACTTCTCAGCAAATTCAATGAGGCTCATATCTCCATCAATGTATTTCAGCCAGTCCTCAATGAACTCCCTTTCCCTTTTTGAGAGGCACATACCTGTTTTTTGTTACGACATCTAATAACATTATCCTTCAACAGCAATTTGAACATCATGAGCAAGTGCTCTCTTGAGTCCCCTCACCGTTCTTGTCCCCCATCCAAATGCAATAAATCCCGTCATGATGTTTCCTGCCACAATACCAGCAATAACCCCTGTGAATCCGAAGTCAAGAACAAATGCGAGGATGTATGCCAAGGATATCTGAAGAATTATCGTTCTCAGAAGAGTTATCAGAAATGAGTTCTCCCCCTTACCCATTCCCTGAAACATCGATGAGGTTATTATTCCAAGAGGGGGCAACGGGAAGAAATGCAGGCAGAATTCTCATGACAAAGACAAGCTCCTCATATATTCTCGACGAATCCTGGCTGTATGAGAATGCCATGGCAGTAATGGGAGCGGTTATGATAAAGATTGACGCCATCACAAGCTCAATTTTAACGGCAAGAGATATGGCATATCTGTAAGCCCTTTCAAGCCTGTCTACCCTCTTAGCTCCGTAGGCAGAACCCATGACTGCAGTTCCTGCTCCCGCAAACCCGAAGAGTGGAATGAAGCCGAAGTGAATAACCCTCCAGGCACTTGTGAACACTGCAATACCATCTGTCCCATCAACTCTGACGATCATGAGGTTCAGAATTATTATCGAGATGCTCATTGCAAGCATTGCAAATGCAGAAGGAAGTCCGACTCTCAGGATGTCAAAGATTATTGAGCGATCGGGTCTGAATCCCCTGAAGCTTATGCTCACATACGTTCGCGAGTTGTAGAGCATCCAGTAAACTATCATGAGGGATGATGCCAGCATTGAGATGACACTTGCAACTGCAGTTCCGGTTATGCCAAGTCCAATGAGATATATGAAAACCGGATCTAAGGCTATGTTCAGAGCTGATCCGGTTACGTTTGCATACATTGCCCTCTTTGCATTCCCCTCTCCATTCAGAATTCCGACTGACACGTTGTTGAAGACAAGAAAGATTGAGCCAAGGACCATGACTCTCGCGTATCTCAGTGACTCATCCAGCACGTTCCCATGAGCTCCGAGAGCTGAGAGAATCTGCTCAAGTCTGAGATATACGCTCATTATGGACACTCCGAGAATGAATGAGAGGATCAGGGCATGAACCGCAACGTTATCAGCTCCTCTCTTGTCCCCTGCTCCTATTTTTCTTGAGATAGCTGAACCAGCACCAATACCAAGACCCATCGAAAGAGATACGAACATGAAAAAGAGGGGCATGAAAAGTCCTATTGCTGAAAGGGAGTCTGCTCCGAGTCCTGCAACCCACACGCCATCTGCAAAGTTGTAAAGGGTGAAAACAAGATTGCTGACCATTATGGGAATTGAGAGCTTCACTATCGCTCTCTCAGGTTCTCCTGTAAGAATTCTGACTCCCTCGGTTCTGTGCATTTCACTTCTCCAGCTGCAGGATGTCAGATAAATCTTGTCCTCACATTTTCACTCCTTCAAGTTCGAGAAGCATCCTCTTCACTCCTACACCGCATGAGTATCCTCCAATTCCATTTCTGGCCACAACCCTGTGACACGGAACTATCACAGGAACCCTGTTCATTTTCATTGCCACGCCAACCGCCCTTGGTGATGTTTTCACCTCATTTGCTATGTCAAAATAGGATCTCACCTTTCCGAAGGATATACCTCTCACAATCTCAAGAACCCTCCCTGAAAAGTCTGTTGGGTAGGTGACAGGAACATCCCTGAAATCAACCTCTCTGCCTTTGAAGTATCTTCTGAGCCTTTTAACAAGTTCCTCGGAAAACTCTGAAAAAATTGTCTCCTCAACATCCCTTTCAGTGAAGTACGACCTTTCAACAACCCCGTTTCTTATTTCAGCAACAAAATTGAGGTGCCATTCAACACACACTCTTTCCGGTATCTGTGTTGGCAATATCCCTCAACCTCTTTACTCCATCAATCTCCTTTATCACCTGAACGACACTCTCAGGAACGAGATCTTCCCACTTCTCATTGCATATCATCCTTCTCCTTATCTCGGTGCCCTGATAGTAAATTCTGTTTATCATCTTTGTTTTTTTAACCTCAAATCCGGCCTCTCTGAAAAGTCTGATAACCAGGGGATTGTTGCTGTAGACAACATCAAAATACGGGCAGAGGGACGTGACATGGCTTACCCACAGGCTGTTCCTGTAAACATCTTCGAGAGGAATTATGTAGGCTTTTCTGAAGTCAGTTTCTCTTTTGAGATCCTCGATTGCCCTGTCAACCATCATCACCCTCTCTCCTGCTGTGAACGGGTTTTCGATTGTGTGACTCTCCTGTGCACTGCCAATCCCTATGACAATCTCATCAACCTCTTCAAATATCTCTCTGAGAACCTCATGGTGGCCAAGATGATATGGCTGGAATCTTCCGATGAAAAAGGCTCTCATGCCCTTTTCCTCACCACTCTCACAATGTCATCTCTGAGCCTTCTCCCCGTTTTTCTCTCCCACTCCTCAATGGGAATTCCAAATTCAGCCTGAACACTATCCCTGTACATGTCGGAGAGAACGTTGAACGTGCAGAATGGAATTATTCTCCCATCAGGACTTGCATAGTGGATGTCACACCTGCATATCCTTTCAAGATCGTAATTGTAGAGATCCATGAAGTGCATCATGCCTATGAACAGTGCCTTCTCATGGAACTGTCCCAGAGAGGAGTAATCGTGTCTGACAAGGATGTCAAAAAGAACTCTGCTGACATCAAAGGGTGCAAGCTCGCTGTCAACAAATTTTCTAAGATCAATTATGCCTTTCAAAGCCTTAACGGTTTTTATTCTGCTTTTTCTTATTTCCTCGGCCTTTTCATCCAGATACTCAAAGAGACCCTCAACATCAACGAATCTTGTGATGGGTACCATCCTTCCATCCATCTTGAAAACGTAGGTTGCCATTCCACATGCAAAGTGAGTGGTTAGCTCGTACTGGGCCTTTCCAGTTATTGCCTCAACAAAATGCGAGATTGAGGAAACACATGGAATCGGATAGAAGTCATCTCTCGCTATCTCACCGTCCGTCTGCTCCTCAATTCTCTTAATTGCATCCGGAATTGTGATCCTTATCTCCTCCCTCTCCTTTCTGGGGACACTCCCGGTTATGCTCACGGGCTGGAAGTTAACTCCCCTAACAATATCGATGTTATCAAAACCAAATCTGATAATATCCCCAAGCTGATGATCGTTAAGACCCTTGATAACCGTTGGAACGAGAACGATTCCAAGTCCAGCTCTCCTGCAGTTCTCAAGAACCCTGGGAACATCATGATGGTTCTTTCTGTTCACATCCGCATCAACTCCATCAAATGAAAGATATACTGTATTAACTCCTGCTTCCTTAACCTTCAGGACAAGATCCGGCTCACGAGCAAGTCTCACGCCATTTGTGTTGAGCTGGATGTGATCTATCCCCTCCGCCTTTATCGCTTTTATTATGTCCACAAGATCGTCTCTCAGTGTTGGCTCTCCTCCTGTAAGCTGAACAGCATTAGCCCCCACAGGCTTCATGTCTCTGGCTATTCTCACCATCTCCACTATCTTATCAATCGATGGTTCGTACACATAACCTGCCTTTTTGGCATAGAAGAAGCAGTACCAGCAGGCAAGGTCACACCTGTTTGTGAGAACTATGTTTAGAAGGGCTGTATGGCTTTTGTGGTTCCAGCACAGCCCACAGCTGAAGGGGCAGGTTTCGTGCTCGGTTATGTTTGTTTCAATGCCCTTGCCATCATGGGCAAACCTCATGGCCTTTCTGAACATCTCGCTGTCTCCCCAGTAAACGTCAACGAACTCCCCATGTTCATCACAAATCTTGCTGATCATCACTCTCCCGTCATCCTCATACACTCTTGCAGAGATTATTCTGAGGCATTCAGGACAGAGTGATTTTGTGAAATAATCAATTTTCCTGAGTTCCAGTTCAGATATCACCCATTCACCTCCCGATAATTATCTTATTCTATTTATCGAAAAGGATATATCAACGTTTCGTATCTCTGAATTATGTTCACACTCATATTTAAGGCTATCTGGCTTTTCATGCCCTCCTACACTCCAAACAATTTTGCTGTAATCACCGGAGGTGGGAAACCAATCGATTTTGGCAGGGATTTTATTGATGGCAGAAGGATTCTTGGAGATGGAAAGACCTTCAGGGGGTTTGCCGGGGGGTTTGCTGGAGGTATGCTCACGGGAATTCTCCAGTACCATGTGGAGATGATTCTTGGATTTCACTTTTTCTCATCACTTGACTTTTATCAGGCTCTCAGCCTTTTCACTCTCCTTTCTGCAGGATCTCTGCTTGGGGATATGGTCGGGAGCTTTATAAAGCGAAGACTGGGTTTTGAAAGGGGCAAAAAAGCTCCTTTACTGGATCAGCTCGACTTTCTGGTGTTTTCCATCATCCTTGCATCCTTTCATGAATCGTTCTACGTACTGTACACCTGGCAGGTGATCCTGGTGGGTATTGTGATCACACCTCTGCTCCACAGGATCACAAACTTCATCGCATATCTCCTGAGGTTGAAGGATGTCCCGTGGTAATGCTCAGAAACTCCATCCTGATGTTCCATGAGGATTCCAAAATTATTTATCCATGAATCTCCTAAAAGATCATGAATGACATGCGTGCATGATCCCTCAGTAACATGCAGATTTGAGATGAAATGCCAGACCTGTCCTCTGAAAGACTCCATTATGGCTGATTATCCTCACTGAATTCTTCTTTTCAGAGAACTCCTGATCCAAACACCGAGAGGGAGTCTTCTTCCATCAACACCGGTTTTTCTCCTCTCAAGACTGCTGTAGAGATCTCCATCGAGAAGAGTTATCCCGTAGCCAAGCTCATCAACGCTGTGAGCATCACTCCCCGCTGTGAATGGCTTTCCGTATCTGATGGCATACCTTCTCGCAATCCAGTTGAAGATTCCGACAATGTATTTTGCGTTGAAAACCTCCACTCCATCAGCATATCTGAAGAGTTCGGTCCTAAGCACACCCTTCCTCTCAAACTGGAACGGATGGGGTATCACACAAATGCCGCCCAGTTTTTTAACGATCTCAGCCGTCTCTTTCAGGCTCATCTTTCTGTCAATCTCTCTTTCAATCCCAAAAACAAGGAGATGTCCGTCAGAAGTTGTCACCTCCACTCCCGGAATCACACTTATGCCGAGATTCTCATCCCTCACATAATCAATTGCCTCCAGACTTCCTGCAACCGTGTCGTGATCTGTTACTGAAAGCAGATCAATGTTTAGCTGTACCGCCCTGTCAACAATTCTCCTGACATCATCCTTTCCATCGCTGAATGATGAATGAACGTGAAGCTCTGCTCTGAGCATGAGAAGGTTTTTTGAAGAACCCGTAAATTAAACTTTATGAAAATTCTCCTTGCAACGGGAAGGATGGCAGAGGGGGTCGTCAGGAAATATTCTGCAGGGTGTGATGTTCACGTTGCTGATGTTGACGTTGCCGCATTCATAACTCACAGACATCTGAAAAATCTTGATCTGACTGACTACGATCTCGTTCTGGTTCCGGGACTGGCCAAGGGAAGATGGAAAGAGCTTGAAAGGGAAAAAGGGGTGAAGATCAGGCTTGGACCCATTCATGCCTATGACATTCCCAAGGTTGTTGAGGCTATGGACAAAATCGAGCTGTCCCATGACCTGCCTGCAGACAGGCTCATAGAGATTGAAAAAGCAAAGGAAGTTTTTGAGCTTGTTGAAAAGCAGGACATCGGGATATTTGACATTAACGGTGTCCAGGTGGGAGGTAAGAGCAGAATGAAGGTTGTTGCTGAAATAGTGGATGCCACCCAGCTTGAAAGAGACGAACTTCTCGAGAGAATTCAGTACTGCATTGAGAGCGGAGCTGACATAGTGGATCTTGGCATACCTCTGAGCTATTCAGCAGAGGATGTTAGAAGGGCTGTAAAGGTGGCAAGGGATGAATGCGATGCCCTGAGCATAGATACATTCTCAAAGAGAGCTGTTGAGATTGGAGTGGAGCACGGGGTTGACATGATCATGAGCCTGTCAGACCGGAACCTGAACGTTCTTGATGTGATTGACAACCAGGCGGTTGTTGTGGTTGAAAGAGATGTCTGGAGGTTGAAGCACCTCGTCGAGCTTGTGAAAACAAAGACCGAGAAGGTCATAGCCGATCCCGTTCTTGACATGAACGGTATTGCTGAAAGCATTTCAAGATATTCAGAGTATAGAAAAATTGATCAGGTAACCCCTACACTTTTTGGAGCTGGAAATGTCACAGAGCTCTTTGATGCTGATTCAATCGGGATAAATGCTCTCTTAGCATATATCGGAATGGAAGTCGGTGCGAGCCTTCTGTTTACCACAGAGGCGAGCAGCAAGACTTCAGGGAGTATAAAGGAGCTGAGGATTGCAAGCTATATGGCAAAGGGTGCGGAGATAAGAGAATCGCCTCCAAAGGATCTCGGACTGAACTTACTTGCCCTGAAGGAAAAGCTGAGGTACCCTGAGGGTGAAAGACCTGAAAGATTTGTGGAGGCAGAGAGAAGCAGGAAATTCAAAAGAGATCCTATGGGAGACTTCAGAATCTGGATATCTGATGGAAGAATATTCTGCCACCATGAAAAAGTCGTTGTTGCTGGAGATGATGCAAAGAGCATTCTCGACACTGTGATGAGGTTCGGTTTAGTGAGCAGAATGGATCATGCGGGATATCTGGGGAGAGAGCTCAAAAAGGCTGAAATTGCACTGAAGCTCGGGAAAAACTATATTCAGGATCAGCCGGTGAGCTTCGGGGTTTACGGGGAAATAGAGTAATCAGAGGACAAAAACAGCGGCAGCCACAACAGTTGTGCACTTCCTGACCTCTGCAACCTTTGTGATGCTGAAGGTTTTTCCGGCTTTGACACCAAAAGCGGTTTCAAGCATGAATCTTGCACTCTCTTCAGCCCTTTTACCAACATCCTCTCCGCTGTAAATTCCATGATACTCTGTCAGATATCCATGGAGGGATGGGTCTTCAGGGACTGCACAGCCTATTGTTGCGTAAATTTTCTTGCCCTCCTCATCACTGGTCTCCCTTGCCATAACGCAGAAAACGATCTGTCCGGGATAGAGATCCCTCATACCATCATCAATTTCAACAATCTCGCACTGTGGAGGGAAAATGCTGCTGACAGTCACGAGATTGAACCGTTCGATTCCAGCATCTCTCAGCGCAAGCTCAAAGCTGACCAGAGGGTCCTCATGACTTCCTGCCCCTGCTGTAAAGAAAACCTTCTTAGGCACGAGAACCCTGTTTCTGTCGGAGGTATCAGACTTTACTCCCTGGAATCCATTGACACCATTTTCAATCCTCACAGATTACCCCAGTGAAAGAGGATATTTAAGACTTTTGAACTCATGGAAAAACAGGTGATTCTGTGAGCTCTTCTGCCTGAATGGTAATTCTCCACCTCTCAATGCACTCGCAGTCAGTTATGAACACACTTCTGTCCTGAGTCAGGGAGAATTTCCTTATCTCCCCCACCACCTCCCTGTCACATCTGAAGCAGTTGTGTGGCCCCCTTCTCTTTCCTCCAGCTACAGGATCACAGATCATATCCACTCTGGCTTTTTTCAGAATCTCAACTGCACTCCAGAGCCAGGGAGGCCTGTAAACTCCCCTAAGGTACAGCTCCTCAACTACGGTTCCTGAATGAACTGTCATGAGGTTCAGAGATATGGTATCTGCATGGGGTTTTACATCCTCAACAGATCTCAGAATGTCATCAATTGCCTCCCTCTCCGTCAGAAGTGGTGGTTTGAGAAGCAGATACGCCTTCACCCTTCCAACCTTCCTCAGGATTCTGCTGGCTTCAACGAAATCCTGAAAAGTGAAACCCTTGTTTATCAGCTTCATCCTGTAATCGTCATTTGAGGTTTCAACTCCAATTCCAACCTCGAAGTCAATTCCGGATTCCAAGATCTCATCAGCAATCTCATCACTCACAAATTCAGGTCTGCTCTCAACAACAAGTCTTCTGAAACCTTTTTCCCTTACCTTCCTGTAGATCTTTTCTCTTGTCTCTTTTTCAACTTCCCTCTCATCAAAAAAGCTTCCTGAGGTGAAGATCTTCACCATATCTGCATCTCTCTTCTCAACAGCCTTCAGAAATTCAGAGTAGATCCCGTCCTGAGTAGCGTTTCTGTCTGATTCAGAAGTGTAATTGCACATGTAGCATGAATCCCACGAGCATCCCTTGGTTGGGAGAACCAGGGTAAGGCAATCAGCAATCTCTCCATCAAGCCTCTCCCTCTCAATCCATGCTTTCAATGGAACCTCCTCCTTTGGGAGAACACCTTCCCGTAATAAAGGCCAACAATCAGTCCCCCAAGATGGGCAACATACGCAACTCCTGTGAAAATTGAAAATGGAGTGAGAAAGAGGTTGTACAGGGCGAACAAAACAACCACAAGCCTTATGTTCATGGGAACTACAAAGAAAAGGAGAACTCTTATCTCCGGTGCTATGACAGCAAGGGTCCCCATAACTCCGTAGATGGCTCCTGAAGCTCCAAGAGCTGGAACAGAAGATGAGGTAACCTCTGAAAAGGCCAGATACATAAGGTTTCCAAAAATTCCTGAAAGAAGAAATATTTTCAGATAGCTGCTACCTCCAACTCTTCTCTCAAGCTCAGAGCCAAAGAAAAAGAGGACAATGGCATTCACAAGATAATGATCAAATGATCCGTGGAGAAATATGCTTGTTACAAGCTGCCAGGGCCTCTGAAAAACCATTTTCGGATCAAGCCAGAGATAGCCTATAACAGGCTTGAAGATTAGCTCAACAGCAAACATAACGGTTATGATGGCAAGAATCACGTTGTTGTATCCATATACCTGAAAAATGTTCTTCTTTCTTGATAGATTTGGATCAAGCTCGTATATTGAGACATCCCTTCTTTTCCTCTCTCTTCTGCCAGAAATCCTTATCTCATCATCTCTTCTCACTTTGACAGGTATGTCATAAATCCCCTCACACTGATGCTTTTCGGGCAGTCTGTGATCTGAGCAGAAGGTTCCACCACAATAGCTGCATCTGTATGGCAGAAACTCCTCCTTACCGCAGATATCACATCCAGCCACTTGCCTGAATAGGTATGATTGTATTTAAATTTTGGCTAAAATTGAGGAGTACCTCCTTATTTTCTCATCGTTATATGAGGAAAGCCAGGAAAGCCAGCACAGCTCAACAGCCCTGAAACCTGTATTCTCTGCAATACTCTCAGCCTTTTTCACAAACTCAACAGAATCAGCTGGCATATCGGCATGTCTTTCCAGAAATCTCCTGACTATCCTGTCGGGCATGACTGTGTCAATTCCCCCCATCATTCTCAGATACTGGAAGGTGTTTATACCGGCACCTCTGACATCGAGCCATTCCCTCCAGTTTTCAAGCTGAGCTTTTCCGGCCCATTTTCTCAGTCCTCCAACACCATCACCGTAACCGAGGATTGTCTCTGTCGTTCCAAAAGCCACGTTCCAGCTCCTCCTGTTTTTCCAGATTTTGTAAAAGCTGTTCTGATCTAACTTCAGAAAGTCATCCAGAGATAAAATTTTGCCGGAATCCACAAATTTTTTCTTAAACTCCAGAACTCTCGGAACAACAACAGAGAAATAATTCACCCCAACAGAGGTTATTGCAGAGTCAACAATCATCAAAACAGCGTTTCCATCATACCTTTCAGAGTTTAGAACTCTCCTGCAGAACTCAATTGTTTCAGGTGATTTCCTCGCTAAGCTTTTCAGCTCCTCTTTCAGAGTTTTCAACAATCTGTATCACCTTCTCCGGATTCACCTGAT
>DACG01000031.1 GCA_002494725.1 Geoglobus sp. UBA235 | reverse complement strand
TGGTCATGTTGACAGTCCCAATCAAAGGCTAAAAATGGAGTGGACAGGATTTTAGCTCTTACCTGTATGTTTCTGCAGAAGTTCTCTGAGCTTTTTCCTTGTAAATGGTTTTTCAAGGACTTCTTTTGCCCCTGCATCAAGAATCTCATTACCCTTGTTGGATGCAAATGCCGAGACACCAATTATAACAGCGTCTGGATGTTTTTCAAGTATTCTCTTTGTCGTCTCAATGCCATTTAATTTTGGCATAAGTATATCCATTAAAACCACATCAGGTCTGAACCTCTCATACATGGATATGGCTTTTTCTCCGTTATCCGCCTCATAAACTTCATGATTTTTTAACATCAGTTTGAGAAGCTCCCTCATGGTGATATCATCATCGACAACAAGTATTCTCATTTTTCCACCGACATTTTAATATTTCAGATACTTTATATTAATTTCGGTTACCTCTCACTCACTCATTACATTCTCAATTTTCTTAAGGATTTTCTCGCTCATTTCCCAGCTTTTTTCTATATCTTCCAAAAGATGAAGCATTCTTTTTGTTTCTTCTCTGATCTTTGAAAATAATACAGCTGGGGATACCACATCCTCATGTATCTCACAGTACCCATTGATGACTGCGAGGGGATTCTTAATCCGATCTATCAATCTTGAGAACTCCTTTATGTTGTTTTCGAGCTGTTTCAACGCCATGTTTTTTATCTCCTCAAGTTCAGATTTGTAATAGATATAGGCAACCGTGGTTGAAATTATCTCAATTATCCTGAGTTCTTCATCTGTAAACCTGTCTTCAGAAAGTATCACCAAATACCCCACTGTCTTTTTTCCTATTTTCATGGGATGGATGGATGCCTCGTAGTTCATGTGGTATCTTTTGAAAATACAGTTTTCAAAGTGCCTTTGCTTTTCAATAATCAACCTGTCATCATCCTCAATTATCCTTTTCAGACACTCGTTCTCCATAGATTTTCGTACCTCGATTTTCTCACCATCGAAAATTTCAAATCCTCCAGAGCGCTTTGCAACAATAAGTACCTCTCTATAATCCCTCCTTAACTCTTTAACGGCAGTTTGGAGTATTAACTTCCTTTTTTTAAACAGAGATAATTCACGATGGATTTTCAAGAGAATTTTAATCAGTCTCAATATTTTTTTCTCTGAAGTTATATCTCTCATAACAGAAACAAAAATCCAGTCCCGTCCAATCTCCACAGCTGTTGTTGAGAGGGAAACAACCGTTTTTTTGTCATACAACCCTACCTCTCTCCTGATCATTTTTCTTTTAGAATATTTAAGAGACAATATGCTTCTCATCAGAGGACCTCTGTGCTTTTCACTGAAGAGCTCAAAAAAATCCAGTTCATTCAGATTTGCCTTGATTAACTTTTCGGCAGTTTCATTCCAAAAAATAAGTTTCTTATCTCTGTGCACGATAATGGAGATCTCAGAAAATTTAAAAGCAGTCTCTAAAAAGGAGATAGACTCTTTAAGAGAATCAATCTCATTCATGAATTCTGTAATATTATAAAGAAGGATGAGATACACGTTTCTAAAAGGAAGCGGTGACCATTTAAAATAGTAATCTTTTCCATCCACCTTTAACTTAATAAAATGGGATGTATGGCTGTTTTCTGTCAGTTTATTTAGATCAATGTTCCTAAATGTCTTTTCAGCAACTCTTACAAATTTCTGGAAATTTTTGCTGCAAGCAATAACTCTTTTTTTGCTGTCAAAAGCTATAACCGAAAAATCTTGAGAGATTTCAAGCGACGGGATCCTCTGCAGGAAATAATTTTCATGAATCGGTTTTTTAGCCACTCTTCTTGCACATTTTTTCAAAGAGACTCTCACATATTCTTCTCTTGCCTTTACAACATCGTCAAAACACGTCTCAGGAAGTTTCTTTATATCGGTGTCTGTGATCAGAACAATCTCACAGCCCTTAGCTTTGATTTTGTCTAACCACTCACTCTTCAGCTTGCTTGCAAGATTGGAACTTAAGACAAAAATACTGTTATTTGGCACAATATCAGGAGAAGAGATTGAGGATACTGTTACGTAATCCAGTCCAAGTTCGACACACGTTTCAGAAATAAGTTTTCGATCCTTCTCATCTACAAAAGCAAAAACCACCATCTCTTAAAATTTTTTCCTGAGCAAATTTAATTCTTTTGATATCTTTGGAGCAGGTGAAAAAATTATATTTAAGTTGAATTACCCATACTGTTTTCTGATGGAACAAACTGAAAAACTCACAGAAAAGTTCTGGAAAAAGGTGGTTGATAAATCACTCACAGGAATATACATTTGCGATTCTGAACTCAGGCTTATTTACGTTAACGATATCGTTGAGGTTGCAACAGGTTACAAAAAAGAGGAACTGATAGGAGAAAAAGTATTAATTCTGGCGGCTGATGAGGACGAGAAGGAGCAGATAAAAATATTTCTAAAAGTCTTTGAAGGGGAGACTGTAACGTATGAAACAAGATACAGGAGGAAGGATGGAAGGATAAGGTGGGCGAGAGGATTTGCAACCCCTGTGGAGTACGATGGCAGAGTATATGCCCTCGGAAACTGGATTGACATAACGAGGCAGAAGGAGCTTGAAAAGAAACTTAAAGAAGATTCTGAGCTGTTTAAAACCCTTATTCACGATTCTCCAACTCCAGCTTTTGTGGTTTCAGATGACAGGTTCATTTATGCAAATAAAGCAATGCAGAATCTTGTCGGATATTCCATGGATGAGCTGAAAAACATGGACCCAATGAGGTTCATTCACCCTGAAGACAGAGACATGGTTGAAAAGAAATACAGAGAAAGGTTAGCCGGTAAGAGAAAAGCAGAAACATACTCATGGAGAATCGTAAGCAGGGATGGTAGCGTTAACTGGGTGACTGGTAGACCTTCAAGAATTACCTTCGAAGGTAAACCTGCAGTTGCAGCAATTCTCATAGTGACTACAGATCTGCATTTACTGGCAGATGAGCTCAAGAAGAGCGGAGAATATCTCACACTCATAAACAAAATTCTGAGACATGATATACTGAATGATCTGACGGTTATAAGGGGATACATTGAGATGGGTGACAAAGAGTTGAGAGAAATAGCCCTTTCCAAGATAGAAAGAATTTATACCCTGATAAGGGAATCAAAAGCAATAGAAGAGGCGATAGGTGGCAAGCAGAGCATGAATCTTGCAGAGGTTGTGAGGGAAATAGGAAAGCATTATGAAGAACAGGCAGATATTGAGTACATTCTGAATGATGTTTTTGTGAATGCAAACGAGGCACTTTACTCCGTTGTGGATAACATAATGAGAAATGCCGTAATGCACAGCAAAAAAGACAGGGTGAAAATCACGGTTGAGGTGTTCTCAAGCGGAAGGTTTGGAGTTATAAGGATAAGTGATGATGGAGTTGGAATTCCTGAAAATCTGAAGGAGACTATATTTGAAGAGGGGTTTTCCACATCAGACAGCACCGGACTGGGACTTTACATAGCCAAAAAAGCTATAGATCTCCTCAATGGGGAGATCAGAGTTTATGATAACGAGCCCTCAGGTGCCATTTTTGAGATAAGGCTCAGGAAAAAGTAACGCTTCATCATGATAAATTATTTATAGATCGCTTTCCATATAACTGAAAGGTGATCAAAATATGGAGAACGGTTTTATGGGCAGCATATTGAAAGTGGATCTCTCCAGTGGTTCGCTGGATGTAATAGACGTGGATGAGGAGGTTGCAAGGAAATATCTGGGTGGAAAGGGATATTCAGTGTATCTCTTCTGGCAGTATCTGAAGGAGTACGAGAAGGAGGGGATTGCTGCCAGAGACATTGACCCGTTTGGTGAGGAAAATGTTCTGATTTTCGGAACAGGTCCGGCAACAGGTGTGTCAGGATTTCCGGAATCAGGAAGATATCATGTAATGACCCTGAGAAGTCCTCTGACAGGATCAATTGGCTCCGCAAACAGCGGGGGAAAGTGGGGCCCCTATCTGAAATTTGCAGGGTTTGATATGGTTGTCATAGAAGGAGCATCCTCCGAGCCAGTGTACCTTGAGATAATAGATGGGGTTGCAGATTTGAGAAAGGCTGATGATCTCTGGGGAAGGAACGTCTTTGATGTAACAGCCACCCTTGAAAGGAGATATGAAGAAAAGGTAAGCGTTGCATGCATTGGGCCTGCGGGAGAGAATCTTGTGAACTATGCTGCTATAATCAACGACAATCACAGAGCGGCTGGCAGAACCGGAGTTGGGGCTGTGATGGGAAGCAAAATGCTCAAGGCAATTGTTGCCGGAGGAAACTTCAGGCCTGAAATAGCTGAAGAGGAGGAATTCAGGGAGGCTGCAAAAAAGGCTCTTGAAAAGGTAAAGCAGAATCCTGTCACGGGAGAGGGATTGCCAAATTACGGGACAGCAGTTCTTGTCAATGTCATAAACGAGAGCGGAGCACTGCCGTACAAGAACTGGCAGTATGCATATCACGAAAATGCAAATGAGATAAGTGGTGAGACACTGGCTGAGAAATACCTGGACAGGAACCATGCATGCTGGGGGTGCTCGATAGCATGTGCAAGGGCAACCTCTGTCAAGGCAGGAGCGTTTCAGGTAAATGACTCTGAGGGGCCTGAATACGAGTCAATCTGGAGCCTCGGAAATGACACCGGAGTTATCGATCTCGAGGCAATAATCAAAGCCAATCATCTCTGTGACGAGCTCGGGCTTGATACGATATCAATGGGTGCGGCCATTGCATGTGCCATGGAGCTTTACGAGAAGGGTAAGATAACTCCCGAGGATACTCAGGGTATTGACTACAGCTTTGGCAGTGCAGCAGCCCTCCTTGATGGGGTGTGGAAGACCGCATACAGGATAGGCATTGGAAAATACCTGGCTCTTGGCTCAAAGAGGATGGCAGAGATATTCGGCTTAGATGTTTCAATGAGCGTCAAGGGTTTAGAAATGCCAGCCTACGATCCGAGAGGAATAAAGGGTATAGGTCTGAACTACGCAACGGCCAACAGGGGCGGGTGTCACGTTACAGGATACACCGTGAGCCCGGAGATAATAGGCCTGCCCGAGAAAATTGATCCGCTGACGTATGAGGGCAAGGCCCAGTGGGTGAAGGTGTTCCAGGACTTCACGTCCACCGTGAACTCCACTGTTAACTGTCTGTTCACAACATTTGCACTGGGAGCAGATGACTATGCAAGTTTGCTTTCAGCAGTAACCGGATGGAATATCTCTGCAAATGACATCCTGACAATAGGTGAGAGGATTTACAACCTTGAAAGACTGATCATCAACAAGTATGGTTTCGATGCTAAGGATGATACCCTGCCAAGAAGGCTGTTTGAGGAACCACTCCCAACAGGCCCGACAAAGGGCGAGGTGATAAAGAGAGAGGAATTCGAGAAAATAAAGGAAGAATACTACAGGCTGAGAGGCTGGGTTAACGGAATGCCCACAGAGGAGAAGCTGAAGGAACTCGGAATATCTTAGGCTAAAAGTATTTATCATCTTTCAGCCCTCCAATTTTTTAATGAAAATTCAGCTTGAGGTTACAACATCATGCAATCTTGACTGTGAATACTGCTTCAGAAAAAGAGATGGGTTTTCAGATGTATCCCGTGAAATTGTTGAAAAGATTGCAGATGCAGAGGAGGTCGTTCTTTACGGATATGGCGAGCCACTGCTCAATCCCCTTCTCAGAGACTATCTGGAGATCATCAACGGAAAAACTCTGATAAGCACAAATGGAATGGTAAACGGTGCTTTTGATGAGGTCTTCGAGATGGCTGACAGAATTGCAATATCACTTGATTTTGATGCCCGCCACAGAAAAGGTCTTGTTTTCGAAAAGCTAAAGGAGAAACTTGATGTGGCAGGGGAAAAAGCAATAACCCAGATTGTGATCACATCAGACAACATCAAATTCCTTCCTGAGCTTGTAAGAATATCGGCTGAAAGCGGTGCAGATGTCCAGCTCACAAATGTTGTGGCCGGAGATGAGATTATGTACAGCAAGGTTCTTTACTTTGAAGGAAGCAGATTCAACGTGGACATGATTTCAGATATTGATGAGAGATTCATCCTCGCTGCAATAAAGGATTGGAGCAGGGGAAGAGGAAGGTTTAAGGAAGCCTATCAGAAGCTCATCAGAAGGATATACAGCCAGGGATACTCGGTCAACATACCCTACATTGTTGAATCAAGAGACAGGATTGAGAGAGCAAGAGAGGCCGAGAAAATTGTTGAGGAAAGTCATGACATCGCAAAGGATTATGGAGTCGATCTTGAGAGAGCCGAGTTTTTTGGAGATTCCAAGACCAGAGAGTGCCCCTACGAGGATATGATGTTTGTGAGGGTGGATGGGAAGGTGAGCTCATGCATGAGCTTTGCCTACACCCATCATGAGTTTGTCAATGCCCACCACAAGACTGTGAATGAATTCATCATTTCCAATCTGAAAACAGACAGCATAGACGATGCACTTGAAAGCAAGGCCGAATTTGAGAGGCTGAGAAAGAGCATGGATGACAGCTTTCCATGGTGTGCTGACTGTCCCTATGTTTCGGGGTGCTGGTACGCCAAGCAGAACATAGACTGCTACGCAAACAGAATTTCATGCTCGGAGTGTCTTTACAGCTCAAAAATAGCGAGGTGTGTAGTATAGAGATAATATGCGGCATAACCAGAAGGGAGATCATCGAAATTCTGAAAGAGGTTCTTGAAGAGCTTGGAGTGAAATTCATTCTTTCCGAAAATCAATTCAAAACTGAAACTGGAGATATACTGATAAAAGACTTCAAAAAGTCCCATTTCAATCTCAGGCTTTATAGAATTGTTTTCCCTGATGAGGAGATTCTGAAAAAGTTCAGGGAAAGGCTGATTTCAAAAAGGGCAGGTGGGTGATTCAGGAGGGTTTAAGTATTCTGAACCTGACTTTCAATCATGTGCGAGTCGAAGGTCATTCTCAGGAGAGGTGACAGCGAGGAAGTTGTGATGGAGGACGTCCTCAGGATAGAGGTTGAAAATGGAAAGGTTAAAATGTGGGGCCTCCTTGGCGAGTACGGCGAGGTGGAGGGCAGGATAGTGCTGATGGATCTCAGGGGTCACAGGATAGTTGTGGAGGGAGGAAAATGAAGGTCAAAGTGGCGATAAACGGTTACGGAACGATCGGAAAGAGGGTGGCCGATGCTGTAAGCCTGCAGGACGACATGGAGGTTGTGGGAGTTACCAAAACGAGGCCGGACTTCGAGGCGAGGATGGGGGCTGAGAAGTACGGACTGTATGCGGCGATGCCAGAGAGAGTGAGCGCGTTCGAGGAAAAAGGGATAGAGGTGAGGGGGACCATAGAGGATCTTCTTTCGGAAGCAGATGTCGTCATTGACTGCTCTCCAGGGAAGGTAGGGGCTGAGAACAAACCCCTCTACGAGAAAGCAGGAGTCAAGGCTGTGTTTCAGGGAGGAGAAAAATCACATGTCGCGGATGTTTCCTTCAGTGCTCTCGCCAATTACGACGAGGCAGTCGGGAAGGACTTCGTGAGAGTGGTGAGCTGCAACACCACAGGCTTGGCGAGGGTTTTGTCGATCCTCAGGGATGCATACAGTCTCAGAAAGGTGAGAGCAACGATGATAAGGAGGGTGGTGGATCCAAAAGAGGACAAGAAGGGACTCGTCAATGGAATAATGCCCGATCCAGTAAAGCTCCCATCACACCACGCAGAGGATGTGAGGACAGTGCTGCCGGACGTGAACATAGTGACGATGGCCTTCAAGGTGCCCACTACCTTAATGCACCTGCACAGCATAGCCGTGGAGATTGAAGAAAAAGCAGATGTGGAGGACGTGATTTCCATATTCGAGGAGGAGCCGAGAATAATGCTGTTCTCCAAGGAAGACGGCTTTACATCCACCGCCAGGATAATTGAGTTTGCGAGAGAGTACAGACTGCGCTACGACCTGTTTGAGAACGCAGTCTGGAGAGAGAGTGTGAACTTCCATGACGGGGAGCTGTACATAACCCAGGCCATCCATCAGGAGGCAATAGTCGTTCCGGAAAACATAGACGCAATAAGGGCGATGTTCGAGCTGGCAGACAGGAAGGAAAGCGTGAAAAAGACCAACAGAACACTTGGGATCGTCTGATACAGCCAATAGCAGTTTTCAGCCCACCCAGTACCATTATTCCACTTTTTTCAGATATCTTCTGCGAATCGGGAACCTCAGGCCTGATTCGATTCCCTGAACCTCATGTATTCCTCAATCATCCTCTCGAAGTCTTCCCTCTCAAGCCCGTACTGGAAGAATTTGGAAGGCAGCCTTCCATACCCGATCCCCTCTCTTCTGTTGAACTCCCATGCCATGGAGTGTATCCTGTGCCCCACTTTCTTGAGGTGTTCCACTTCATACTTCCTGCCGGAAGCAATTTCCAGAAGTTTTGCCACGTCCTCCCACCCCATCCCTATCTGAGGCAGGGTGAGGAACCGGCAAAAGACCAGGCTATCCACAACAGCATAGAAATCCTCGAGCTCCCTGACAAGTCTGGCCTGTCCCTCTGCAGAGAGTCTGTCCAGCTGTCCTGCCAGGTTGGGCCTGTAGGCACAGCTCCTCATGTGGCAGGCACCTCTCGGTGATGTGGCATAGGCCAGAGCCATTCCGAAAATGCCCCGCGGATCGTAGGCGGGAGGTTCGAGCCCGTTCACGTGCACACCCTCAACTCCTGTGAGTCTTTCCATTCCGACCACTCCTTCGGCAAGCAAGCTACCTATTCCTTCCCTGAAGGCCGTCTTCCTCACGAGCTCCACATACTTTTCCCCCTCACCGAAGTCAATACTCTCCTCCAGCTTACCAAGCCTGCTCAGCTCAATTGCAAACCCGATCGCGTTGCCCAGAGATATTGTGTCCATTCCGAACCTGTCAGCGAGCTCGTTAGCCTCGATTATGATCTCAAGATCTGCGTTACCGAGCAGAGTGCCAAAAGAGTAGAGCGTCTCATATTCGGGCCCCTCAACCTCAGCCTTTTCCGTTCTGCTAATCCTTCCACACGCAACCTTACAAGCGTAGCAGGCGTTCCTCCTGACAAAGTACCTGAGCATCTTCTCTGCATCAATTCCCTCGATGCTGAACTCAGAACTTTTCCAGTAGTAGGACGGCAGGCTCTTCGATCTGTTCACGAGCCACATGATGTTGGGTGTCCCGTATTTCTGCAGAGCGGAGAGCTTCGGGATCACATGTTTGTCCAGAAACTCCTCAAACTCCTGACTCTCCCTTCCCTCTCCATCTCCCCTGAAAACGATGGCCTTGACCCTTTTTGATCCGAGAACTGCCCCTCCTCCAGCTCTGCCGAACTGCCTGCCCCTCCTGTGGGTGATGCATGCGAACTTCACCAGATTCTCCCCAGCCTGACCTATGGCCATGACCTCCCCGCCCTCATCTTTTCTGAGGGCATCTTCCGTTTCGAATGCATCGAGCCCCCAGAGGTGATCGGCAGGTTTTATTTCAACACATCCACCCTCCACCACCAGATACACCGGCTTCTCACTCCTTCCAGCTACCATGAGCACATGCACTCCGCTCAACGCCATTTCGTGGGGTGCAAAACCACCACACTGGCTCTCCCCGTAACCCCCGGTTAGCGGGGACTTGAAGACGGCAGTCATTCTCGATGCTCCGGATAGTCTGAATGAGTTGACAGGTCCCACGGCAAATATTATCACGTTTTTCGGAGAAAGAGGGTCGATTTTTGGAGATAAAGTGGTTATCAGTTTCGTTGCCACTCCTTTCCCACCAATAAACATCTTTTCATCTCTTTCAGGAATCTGAGTAACCTTGGTTTCATTGCTGTCCAGATTCACAACTGCAAGATTCATAGGATAGGGTATGAAACCACATAAATAAATCCCACGATTGATTCAGGAATAGATATCGTAAGTCTCGTTCTCCACAGTACTATTTTCTGGGGGTAGCTTTCCCCTCCATTGCTTGTACCCGAAACCTCTGTCGGAATCCAAGTTCCAGTTAACTGATGCAATGGGGTCTCTCCAATTGGCAAGCATCCAGTATGCAAGCTCCACCGCACTCCCCACTTTGGGAACGCTTGGCAAACCTTCCTTTGTTGTAACTGCTGTGACTGGGGAAAAAACAGAGCTTGTCACGTAAATTCTTCTTGTATCTTCGGGAGTTTTTGCATTTGCATAGGCCTTCAAAGCCCTTAAATCAAGGCTCAGCTCTTCTATGAAAGTTTTTGGTGTGTCAGTTGGGCTATAGGTTGAGGGTATTGTATAGGGACTCTCATACCCGTTCGATCCCGGACAATTGAGACATCTGCTCATCTCCCAGGCAGCAGGATATGGGTAGACCTTGCTTCCACACTGAAATGGAGTTATAAGATTCCTGCCATGAGAGGTATACACCAAGGAAACGGGAGGATACACAAGAGCGTTTAGAGCAAAAAGCTGCCTTATCTTCATGAGAATCGCATAAAGCGACATCTGCATGAAATAAAGAAATCCAAGAATGTAAATTGCTGCCAAGGTTGTTAATGCCGTCTCCAAAAGATTGACCAATCTCTTAAAGCTCTCGAGATGCCATACAATTACCTCCCCAATCCATTTCAACCAGTCATCCATTTCATCCAGGAACTTTCTATAACAATCCCTTGAACTGTCTGTTATACCGAAAGAGAGTATGTCTTCAAGGCTGCAACCATCACCTCTCTCCGGTGGCTCAGGTGGATTTGATAGATATTCCCAGAACCTTTCACCCATTTCCTCCAGAACTTCCATCATTTCAGAGAACGGTTCTTCAGGTTCCCTTATCCTGTCCTCAAGCATCCTTGTAACTCTCAAAAACAAATTGTAAGTGGTCTCAATGTCTCTCATTGTCAGAAATTCTGTTTTAAGGAGTTCTGGATGGGGTAAATTCTTGTAAACCCTCTTGAATGCCTTATAGATCATCTCTATTATCCCCGGTGTGAGTCTCTCAGGCAGATCTAGCCATTTCACAAGATCTGTCGCTATGTCTCCCCCCGTGTACTGATGAAAAGCCCAAGTATCCATAAAGTTCTCCACAACAACATGCCTCTGAACCGCATTTCTGTAAGGCGCTCCCACTATCTGGTTGACATATCCATGGCCAACAAAGTCAGTTGCGATATGTGTGATGTACCCATAAGCGTATGCTTTCTCTTCTTCACTTTCAGCCAGCTCAATCAATGTTTTCCCAAAAATTCCTGTCTCCCTGTAATGGAGCATGTCAAACCAGTACCATTCCTTTTCGCTTTTACCAAGCTGTAGAGGTGGTTTGAACTGATCGAATATCAAGGCTGTAGCATCAGGGAGTTTTACAATGTCTGTGGCAAGATTTTCCATTCTGAGAGATGCTGCAAGGGGTCCTCTCATTAAAAGCATCATGAACTGATTGAACAGCTCCTCCATCTCCCTGAATATTATCCTGAGATTTCCAGCAACTCCCGGTGATACTATCTCCATCAAATCCTCTGTTGCCTCTTTCACCACCTCAACTGCTTCCACAACCTTCCCTATGGTTCTGTTATAGACCTCTTTTACCATGTCCCATGCACGGTAAAATTCCAGAAGAACCTGACACACCACATAGTCTGGAGCCCAGAAAAAGAGATCTGGACCAATTGCACCGAGAACTGCATAGCCTCTATTCTCAATCATAATCCTCCCCATCTCTCTTAGCTCCTGATTCGATGAACTGGCAAGCTTTTCAGCGGTTTTTTCCATGACTATCGTGTGTATCACATATTTAGGCATTCTTCACCTCCCGTAGTAAAGGATGTGCCTCATATGTTCCATCATTTCCCTGTCTGAGCCGTACTTTCTCGGGCAGGGGTCCATGATAGGGTCGCTCAAAACAAACAGGAATCCCACCACTCCTGCCATGTTCAGGTTAAGAGAGACTGGAACAGAAGATCCGGAAGGGAGATAAACCAAAATATGATCAAGTTTTCGAAGTTCTGATAAAACAATGGGAAATCTGAATCCATCGTTTATTTGAAACACTTCAAGTATGGCAGCAGAGTCTTCTCCACCCCTATTTCTACAGATGAGCTGAAGGGAAGATGAGGAGTCTGAAGGTTCAAGAACAAGATAAGGGCGGTTGTGTCCAAACGGTGAATTTTCCGGATACCCTTTAACCTGGAAATCATCCAGGTTCACCTCTTCCGGTGTAGCCTCTCTTTTTGGTTTTACCTTATTCACGATTTCAGGTTTTATAAGATCCGGTTTAAACGTCGCTGGAAAAGGCTCATTTTCCATGAAATTTCTCCAGTAATAGTATCCTGCAAGTGTCAGAATACCCAAACCTCCCATTTTTACAAACCTTCTCCTCTTCCTATCAACTTTTTCTTTCATTGTTCGTGATTTGTCACGATCATATATTAAAATCTGTCGAAATTTTTTCCCTGAATCGCTGCAGTCTTTAACCGAAAATATTATATAGAAATACCCACCCACCAAAGTTTGAGGTGATGTAAATGGCAACACTACAGGGTCAGCCTGTGCTGATTTTGAAGGAGGGAACTCAGAGAACTGTTGGCAGGGATGCACAGAGAATGAACATCCTTGCTGCAAGGGTAATTGCAGAGGCTGTGAGAAGCACACTTGGACCGAGAGGAATGGACAAGATGCTTGTTGACAGCCTTGGAGATGTTGTGATAACAAACGATGGTGTGACAATTCTTAAGGAGATTGATGTCGAGCATCCGGCAGCAAAGATGGTTGTTGAGGTTGCAAAGACTCAGGAGAACGAGGTTGGAGATGGAACAACAACAGCAGTTGTCATTGCTGGAGAGTTGCTGAAGAGGGCTGAGGAACTGCTTGACAACGAGATTCATCCAACGGTGATTGCAAACGGATACAGATTGGCTGCTGAGAAGGCAATGGAATTGCTGAAGGAGGTTTCAATTGATGTGAGCAGGGATGATGATGAAACTCTCAGAAAGATTGCAGCAACTGCAATGACAGGTAAGGGTGCTGAGGTGGCCGTGGAGAAGCTCTCGGAGATTGTTGTGAAGGCTGTAAAGGCTATTGCAGAGGAGATAAATGGTAAAACAGAGGTGGATACAGACAACATAAAGATTGAAAAGAGAACTGGAGCCAGTGTTGAGGAGACCGAGCTGATTGAAGGAATCGTTCTTGACAAGGAGGTTGTGCATCCGGGAATGCCAAAGAGGATTAAGGAGGCAAAGATTCTCGTCTTCAATGGAGCCCTTGAGGTGAAGGAGACAGAGACTGATGCCAAGATAAACATAACCGACCCAGAGATGCTCCAGAAGTTCATCGA
>DACG01000008.1 GCA_002494725.1 Geoglobus sp. UBA235 | reverse complement strand
CAGGTAGGGGGGTTTAGGTTCCATATCCCGTTTTTAACATCTCCGTTTAAATACTTTGTGGTTTATTGAGTTTATATCACGGATAGGACCTCTCTGGAGATAATTTTACATTTGATGTTGATTTTCTATATAAATATTGCAAAAAGAGATTGAACAACTAAATTCAAAAATATCATTAACCGACACTTGGTGTAAAAAACAACATCAACACCAAGATCGGAATGCTCATAGTTTTCTCACCTCTATGACCTCAAGCGGAATTCTCTGCAACCTCTTCCCTATTTCATACTTGGCAATTTTCGCAGCATGCTCCTCGCTCTGAGCATTGAAAACCTTCATTTCAAAAATCAATCCAACCAGTGCCATCCCGGCAACCATGAAAACACTTTTCAATGGAGAATGACACTGGGGACATTCGGTGTCACCAACATCTATCTCAACAAAGTCCAGATCGGGGCTGAGTCTTTTGCCAGCCTCGGCAACTGCAATGTTCATTGCATCCGTCACTCCTTTCGCTTTTTTGACAACCCAGGCTCCCTGAAGAACAACAAGGTAGTCAGGCATGCTAACCACCGAATATTTTCTTCAGAAATCCGGCCTGATCATCCTTCCTTTTATCAGGCTTCACATCCCTTCTCTTCTCTCCCTTCCCTTTCCTCTCTCCGAATATCTCAACAGCATGTCCGTGCCTGCTCTTTCTCACCCTGACTCTCACTATCACCGGTCTCTCAAGCTCAGGGCTGACAACAACAGCATTTCCGGGAGGGAGTCTTTTTATCTCCTCAACCATCTCCGCTGTAAGTCCTTCAACTCCCTTTCTAACAGCGTTTATATCATTTGGATTTGTGAGCCTGAGAATTATCTGGGTGTTGCACTGGCTTATCACATTCTTGTCAACTCTTGCCGGTCTCTGGCTTATCACCATCAGACCAAGACCGAATTTTCTTCCCTCACTGGCAATTGTTCTGAGAATTTGAGTTGACACAGCCTTTCCAAATCCCCTCTCTGGTATGAAGTTGTGAGCCTCTTCAATCACGATCATTCCGGGCGGTATCTCCTCCCTTTTTCTCATTTCAAAGAGCTTATCGCAAACTCTCGCAACAATTAAATCCTGATAGGCTGGGTCAATTCCCCTCAGATCAAGAATTACAGCTCTCCCTCTCTGCAGAAGTATTTCAAGGGGTGTTGGATTTTCAGAAAAAAGTCCTGACTTCTGGATCTTTGTCAGAGCTCCAAGAAGGACTGCCTTGCTGCTGTGTTTTTCCTCTTCGACCCTCTCTATAATGTCATCAATCGTGTAGTCCTCCATATCCTTAAGAACCTGATAGAGCAGAGCCTGAGCAGATGAGCTTGTTATGCTGCCCAGCTCTATTATTTCCTCAGCTTCAAGGTTTCTTCCATCCAGATGAATTACTCCATCAGCTCTATCTGCAAAGGGAGATCTGGGAGGGACGTAGATCCTTATATTGTCGTACCCTCTTGGCCTTATTCCGAATTCTCCCATCCTTTCAAGCTCCTGTCCCACATCATTTTTGTGCTTCAATGAGCTGTACTCTCCGTGAGGATCGATTATCAGAAGAGGAACGCCCTTCTCAATGAGTTCCTCGATGATGACTCCAGCGGTGTAACTCTTCCCGCTTCCTGTTTTTGCAAGGATGCACACATGCTTCTGAACGAGGCTGTTCACATCGAGCTTCACTTTAACAGATGTGTCACCGAGCAATCCAATGTAAGCTCCCTCCTCACTCATTCCCAGAACGTCAGCAACAAGCTCCTCCTCAGCCAGAAAAACCTTCTCTCCTGGAACAAATGGAGTTCTTGGAGCTCGGAGGTATCCGTTCTCCCTCTTTCCAATAACGCTTGCCTTGGCAACGTATATCTCTGACTCCACGTTTCTACCCTTTATAACATCCTCGCTGCTGAAGTCCGACTTTGCCTTGACATCGGTGACATAGGCCACAACCCATCCCTCAACATCATTCCACACCTTTACGTAATCCCCTCTCTTCACATCCTTTGGATTGAAGATCACAAATTCAAATTCAAAAGAGGATGTTTCTCCAAATATCTTCCCAACCTCACCCTTCATCCTCACTACCCCACAGCCTGTCAAGCTCCCTATCCTGTCTTTCAGTCAGAGGAACTATCTTCACGAGTCTCCATCCCAGCCTGTCATTGACAAGTGCAAGCATCTCCTCTCTGCAGAAAAATATATCCATGTCCTTCCTCAGCACATGACCTCTTTTGCAAACCGGGCAGGCAACCTCAATCTCTTCCATGGTATCTCCAGCAAAGATTTTTTCCATCCCATCCGGGCACTTCACTAATGCATTCCGGCTTTCAAAAATATTTCCCTCAGAGGGAGTTCTGAGCCTGATTACTGAATGTATGATGAACTGGATAGAAGCATTCTGAAAGGTAGATGGTGTTCTGCACACTCCTATCCCGGATTGATCTTTTTTCGGAAGATTACGAAAACAATTTAAACTTATTAAGCTCAAAACTTCACATTAACTGGAGGTTATCGGAGGGATAAGGATGAATTTTGAACTCACCCAGGATCAGAGGGACATTCAAAAGGCAGCCAGAGAATTCGCCCAGAATGAGTTCACGGCTGAGAGAGGAAGATATTATGATGAGAGTGAGGAGTTTCCCTTTGATCTCTGGAAAAAAACATGTGAGCTTGGTTTCATAGGTGTTCACTTCCCTGAAGAATATGGTGGAGCCGGAATGAGTGTTTTTGAGAACGCTCTTATTGTCGAGGAGTTCTGCAGGGCTGACAGCACGATTGGGAGTGCAATAATTCTTTCGGACTTTTCATCAGAGGTTGTGATGAAATTTGGGAGTGAGGAGCAGAAGGAGGAAGTTTTGCCAAAGGTTGCTGGAGGTAAGGCAATAACTGCTGGCTGCTACACCGAGCCTGAGGCAGGAAGCGATCTCATCTCAATAAAAACGAGAGCTGAAAAGGACGGAGATGAATACATCATCAACGGCTCAAAGACGTTCATAACAAACGGCACGATAGCAGACTACTATGTTGTTCTTACAGTCACGGATCCAAATGCAAAGCCAAGATATAGAGGCTTTACAACATTCCTCGTCAGGAAAGATGCTGAGGGGCTTGAAACCAGCAAAATAGACGGAAAGTTCGGAATAAGATCCTCACCAACCGCCGAGGTTGTTTTCAAGAATGTGAGGGTCAGCGAGAATAACATAATCGGAGAGCTCAATCGGGGATTTTATCAGGTTCTTCAGTTTTTCAATGAAAGCAGAATTGAGATTGCTGCTCAGGCTCTTGGCATAGCTCAGGGAGCTTTTGACAGAACTGTTGAATATGTGAAGCAGAGAAAGCAGTTCAACCAGCCAATAGGTGCCTTCCAAGCACTGCAACACAGAATCGCGGATCTTGCAACAATGATTGACGCAGCAAGACTGCTCGTTTACAGAGCAGCATGGAAAGCCTCTCAAAATGAAGCAGATGCAACAATGACAAGCATGGCAAAGTATCTGGCGGGAAAAGTTGCTGTCAGAGTTTGTGATGAGGCAATCCAGATGCATGGTGGTTATGGGTATGTTGCTGAAAATGACGTTGAGAGATTTTACAGGGATGCAAAGATAACTGAGATATATGAGGGGACAAAAGAGGTTCAGCTCAATACCGTTTCAAGAGGTGTGCTTGGAAAGCTGTAAATAGCTCTCATCTGAGGTGATTTTTATGGAGAACAGGAAGATTGAGGAGATGAAAAAGGAGAGGGAAAAATGGGAGAACTCATGCTTAGCTCCATACATGGACAGATTCGGAGAGAGAGATGAGATGTTTGAAACTCTTTCAGGAATAAAGGTTAACAGGATTTACGATCCAACGGATACTGCTCATATTGACTACATCAGGGACATAAACTACCCCGGGCAGTATCCCTACACGAGGGGGGTTTATCCAACAATGTATCGTGGAAGGCTCTGGACAATGAGGCAGTTTTCAGGGTTTGGAACCGCTGAAGACACAAATGCAAGGTGGAAGCTTTTGCTTAAAGAGGGGCAGACTGGATTGAGCACCGCCTTTGATTTTCCAACACTAATGGGGATAGACAGCGACAGTCCACTGGCTGATGGAGAGGTTGGAAAGGTCGGCGTTGCTGTCGACACGCTGAAGGACTTTGAGATTCTGTTTGATGGCATACCCTTAGACAGGGTTTCAACCTCATTCACAATCAATCCTCCCGCTGCTGTAATTCTTGCCATGTACGTTGCGATTGGTGACATGCAGGGAGTGCCAAGGGAACAGCTGAGAGGAACAATTCAGAATGACATGCTGAAGGAGTTCCATGCTCAAAACACTCTTGTATTGCCGCCAGAACCCTCTGTAAAGATCATAACCGACATATTCGAGTGGGGTGTTGAGAATGTTCCGAAATTCAATCTCATCAGCATCTCGGGCTATCACATCAGGGAAGCTGGCTCCACGGCAGTTCAGGAGCTTGCATTCACGATTGCAGATGGAATGGCCTATGTGGAGGCTGCAATTGAGAGAGGAATAGACATTGACAGACTTGCTCCACAGCTGAGCTTCTTCTTCAACTCCCACAACAACTTCTTTGAGGAAATAGCAAAGTTCAGGGCTGCAAGGAGGATGTGGGCAAGAATAATGAGAGAGGAGTACGGAGCCAAAGATCCAAGATCATGGTGGCTCAAGTTCCACACCCAGACAGCGGGATGCTCCCTGACAGCTCAGCAACCTCTGAACAACATAGTCAGAACGACAATTCAGGCAATGGCAGCTGTGCTTGGAGGAACTCAGAGTCTGCACACAAACAGCTTTGATGAGGCCTGGGCTCTGCCCAGTGAGGAGGCTGTCAGGGTTGCTCTCAGAACCCAGCAGATAATTGCATTTGAAAGCGGAATCCCCGATACAATTGATCCCCTTGCAGGCTCATATTATGTTGAGTGGCTGACAGACAAGATGGAGAAGCTTGCATGGAACTACATCGAGCAGATAAGAAAGATGGGAGAAGGAAGTATGCTGAGGGGGGTGCTTAAGGGCATAGAAGATGGATTCTTTGTCAAGGAAATAAGCAGAGCAGCTGCAGAGTATCAGAGAGATGTGGAGGAGGGCAGGAGAACAATTGTTGGGGTGAACAGATACACGATTGAGGAGAAGCTCAACATACCAATCCTGAAGGTTGATGAGGAGGTTCAGAGGAAGCAGATTGAGAGGCTGAGGAGAATAAAAGCTGAGAGAGATGATGAGGCAGTTAAAGAGGCTCTGAACTGGCTCAGGAGTGCTGCTGAAAATGACGAGAATGTCATGCCTGCAATACTTCAGGCTGTAAAGGTTTACGCTACTGAAGGAGAGATAATGGGCGTGCTGAAGGAAGTTTACGGCACATACAGAAAGCCAGTAATCATCTGAGGAGGGATGGGCTTGGAGAGAAAGATCAGGGTTCTGGTTGCAAAGGTCGGACTTGATGGCCATGACAGGGGAGCGAAGGTTGTTGCAAGGTTTCTGAGGGATGCCGGTTTTGAGGTTATTTATACAGGCCTTCACCGCACTCCTGAAGAGGTTGCAATGGCAGCAGTGCAGGAAGATGTGGATGTGGTTGGAATCTCGCTGCACAGTGGAGCCCACATGACCCTTGTGCCAAAGGTGATGAGGTATATAGAGGAGTATGGGGGAGATCTGAGCGAAATGGTGATTCTGGTTGGCGGAATAGTTCCTGAGGATGACATACAGAAACTCAAGGAAATGGGTGTGGATGGGGTCTTCATTCCCGGCACTCCGATTGAGAGGATAATTGACTTCATCAGGAAGAGGGTTCCAGAGAAAAAGAGAGGAGAGAAGGCGAAAGCATGAGACTTCAGGACATAGTGAGGGGCCTTGAGGAGGGTAACAGGAGGGCACTTGCAAGAGCCATAACATACGTTGAGAATGATTATCCAGAGGGCAAGGAAATAATGAAGAGAGTTTTCAAAAAAACAGGGAATGCTCATGTTGTTGGGATTACAGGGTTCCCAGGGGTGGGAAAATCAACAACAGTAAGCAAATTAGTCCAGAAATTCAGGGAAAAGGGGAGAAAGGTTGGAGTTGTTGCGGTTGATCCCGGCTCGCCATTTACAGGTGGAGCTCTGCTTGGTGACAGGCTCAGAATGGAGGGGCTCGATGTAAGCAAGAACCTCTGGCTTGATCCCGGGGTTTTTTTCAGAAGCATGAGCTCAAGAGGGAGGGCAGGAGGGCTTGCAGCAAAAACCGGGGATGTGATAAGATTGCTTGATGCCTTCGGATTTGATGTGATTCTTGTTGAGACAGTTGGAGCTGGACAGAGCGAGGTTGACATAGTTGAGGTGGCGGACACAAGCATAGTGGTCATGATGCCAGAAATGGGGGATGATATCCAGATCAACAAGGCCGGAATTCTTGAGATTGGGGACATCTATGTTGTAAACAAAGCCGATCTTGGTGGAGCGGAGAAGACAGTTAAATGGCTGAAATCAATGATCATGATGGATCAGGAGGCTGTTGAGATTCTGAGCAAAACGAGTCACGCTGATGAGTATGCTGTTGAAAGCGGGGAGATTTTCGAGAGGATGAAGAGGAGCAGTGACTGGACTCCACCGATAATCACCACAGTTGCAGACAGGGGGGAGGGCATTGATGAGCTCGTTGATGCAATTGAAAAACACTTCAACCATCTCAAATCAAGCGGGAAGCTGAAAGAAAGGAGGGTGAGGAGGATAAGCAGGGAGGTTTTCAGCATAATAACCGAGGAGATAAGAAACATTCTGATTAACGAGAAAGGTGGCAGCTTCAGAGAGGTTGTTGAGATGGTTGTCAATAACGAGATAGATCCACATACAGCAGCGGAGAGAATGATAAGAGATCTGAGAACAAACACGTAGGTGCAGCTGCATGATGAAGGATGCCCTCACAACAAGAAGCCTGAAGGAGAACGGTGTTCCAAAGGACAGTGATGAGATATGGGCTGTTGGGAGCATAGATGAGGCGAACGCAATAATTGGGGTTGCAAAGGTTCACTCCAGCGGAAGAACAAGGGAGATTCTCGCATCAATTCAGAAAAAGATGTTCTACCTCGGTGCTGAGATAAGCTCGGGAAAAAGGATGATTCATGAAGGAGATGTTGAGGATCTCTTAGCCCTGATTCACGAACTAAGGCAGGAGACGCCATTGCCGGGGAGTTTCATCGTTCTCGAACAGGATGTGACAACAGCCTATCTGAGCATTGCCAGAGCCGCGGTGAGAAGGGCTGAAAGGTGGGTTGTGAGACTTGGAAGAGAGGGTAAGGTTGGAGAGAGTGCAGTTGAGTGGATCAACAAGCTGAGCTATCTGCTATATCTCCTCATTCTGAGTGAGCTTGACGGAAATTACGAGCCTGTGAAATTTGAGGAATGAACTCATGGCGAGAGATGTTCCATTATCCTTTTTCTGTATTCTGTAAATTCCCTGTCAGTTCTGTCCCTTGGCCTCTTCATGTCAATTTCCACTATTTCGACAACTCTTGCCGGTCTTTTTGATAGTACAATTATCTCGTCGGCCAGAAAAACTGCCTCATCTATGCTGTGGGTCACAAAAACAACAGTTTTCCTGTCCCCTTCCCATATTCTGATGAGTTCTTTCTGCATTCTGTTTCTTGTCTGTGCATCAAGGCTTGCAAAGGGCTCATCCATAAGGAGGATTTTTGGATTGATGGCCAGAGCCCTGCATATTCCAACCCTCTGCCTCATCCCACCGCTGAGCTGGTGAGGGTAGTAGTTCTCAAACCCCCTCAGTCCAACGAGCTCAAGGTACCTCAACGCAATGGCCTCATCATCAATCCCTCTAACTCTCAAAACAAACCTTATGTTCTCCAGTGCACTCATCCAGGGAAGAAGCCTGTCATCCTGAAAAACGTACCCGACATCTTCAGTCTTGACTGGCTGACCATCATAGGTGATGCTGCCCTCGTCAGGTCTTTCAATTCCCGCCATTATTCTCAGCAGAGTGGTCTTTCCGCATCCTGATTCTCCAACTATGCAGGCAAACTTCCCTTTCCCCACAGTGAATTCAATCCCATCCAAGACTTTCAGATCTCCAAAGCTCTTTTTTATTCCTCTGACCTCAAGTGCCATGGAAATCTCCTCTCAATCCTGAGAAGCAACGCATTCATACCATAACCGATCAGGCCAATCATCGCCATTCCTGACAGTATCTCAGGTGTCCTTCCTCCAACCTCGTACATAACCATTATGAAGTATCCAATTCCCGAGCCTGAGGTTGCAATCATCTCAGCAGCAATTATGCTCATCCATCCAACACCAAGACCAACTCTGACACCAGTAATTATCCCCGGAATTGAATAAGGGATTACGACGTACCTGAGGATCTGATTTCTTTCAGCCCCAAAAACCCTTGCAAGCTCTATGTATTCGGGAGGTGTGTTTCTTGCATAATCAGAGACTGAAACAAAGCTCGGAAAGAATGCCCCAACAAAGACAATGAATATCTGAGCAAACACCGTTGGGCTTGGAAAGGATGCGAAGAATATGTAGGCAAGAGGAATCCATGCCAAGGGAGGGATTGGTCTCAGAACCTCCAGAATTGGATGAAAAAGGTGGTAGAATCTCTCATACCACATCAGTATGCCGAGAGGTACCGAGATCATGAATGCGATCCCTGCACCTGCCAGAACCCTCAGAAGGCTTGATGCAGAGTGCTCGAGCAGATTTCTTCCAAGGACGGGGTCACCCATTATCAGAAGCTCGAGAAATGTTAGTGCTGTTGTGTGGGGAGCTGGAAGTACCCTCAGAAAATAGAGAAGATACCAGAGAAATACAAAAAGAAAAAGTGAGTATAGCTTGTTCACCTCTGCTTCAACCCTCCCTCTGCCAGCACCTTTCTCATCAGAAAGTCCTGAACTGTGCCAAATCCCGGAATGGCAACGGTTTTTCCTGCCAGATCATCAGGTTTCACAATATCATCTTTAGCGATTATCGCAGAACCTTCGTTGTTGACTCCAGCCACGATTCTTATCTCAATCCCATCATTTATCCTCTTGAGCGTGGCAGGTGCACCGCCAAGATAGGCTGCATCAATCTCCCCAAGTCTGAAGGCTTCCATTATTGCAACGCCATTTGGAAACTGCCTGAGTTCAACATTATCAAAAACCTCATCAAGGTATCCCTCTTTCATCGCCACATACAGTGCAAGATGGTGCAAGTCGGCAGTGATGTATCCAAGTTTTATTGATCCCGCTTTTTCAGGAATGTAGTCTGGATTTTCGCTCAGTTTCTCAACAACTTCCCGATAGATATCTTTTCTCAGAAAATCACCAAAAAATGCATCTTCGCTTTCATATCCCATTTCCGAGACAGATCTCTTCAGTATCTTTGACTCCTTCAGAAATTCGTAATAGTGTCTAAATTCCTTCTCATCCGGGTATTCAACATACCTTATGTTTTCAAGGGCAATGCTCACAGTCTCCCTATCAAGCCCCGTGAACTGGGAGGCATACTCAACAACCTTATCCCTGTTTTCATGATTCTTGATGAATCTTGTTGCCTTTACATGAGCCCATACAAGTGCCTTCAGCATCTCATCATCTGCCTTTCCGGTTCTGTAGGCAACAACACAGCATGGATGGTTGGGCCATATCTCTCCGGATTTCATGAAAACCCTGAACCCATCTCTAACCGCCTTGCTTGGAAAGGGCTCCCAGGCAACAAATGCATCAATCTTTCCAAGCTTTATCTGCTCAATCATGTCAGGAGGAGAAAGTTTGACAACATTAACTGTTTTTTCCGAGGAACATCCCATAAAAATCACAGCAAGAATCAGAATTGCTGATATCACAATCAGAAATTCTATTCTGAATATACTCCCATCATGTTTGCCATTTTTAGAAAGCATAAAAACCACCACTTATTAATTCTGTAATTTAGAAAATAAATGAAGAAGGCTTTTTACTTTTTCCCCTTCAACTCCTCCACAAATTCCGGAAAAAGTCTGTTCAGGGGATGCATGTCTCCGGGAATCTCCCCTGTCTCATCATAAATGAAGGTTGCAAGTATCGCATTGGCTGTTGCAACAGCTGGAAAAACCCATTTTGCATTCTCAATAGCCCCATACAGAATGAAATCGTTCCAGAGCAGTGCCGTCACTGCATGAGCTGCACTGTCAACAGCAGCAAATCCAAGGCTGCCCCACTTCTCTCTGGGCATCTTCCACATATCAGTGCCATTGGATGGGGCACACCCCACAGGATGGCCGAATTCCTCCTTAATTTTCTTGCATGCAATAAGTGAAAATGCTATTGCAGGTGTGTTTAGGACTGAGGTGTCAATCAGTATGTTCTCGAAGCCAGCTCTCTCCAATGCGGGAAGAAGTGTATCTTTAAGGAGAGTTATTCTTCCCTCAACACTGGGATCTGCCATGTTGTAGGCAACGGTAAGACCGTGTTTCAGCCCTATTTCTCTCAGCTCATTCACCTCTTTCTCCATGTCCTCACTCCATGGTGATAGAGAGTTGTAAATGACTCTGTCCTCAAGTCCTACCTCCTTCACGTATCTTGCTGCCCCGATTTTGGGAGGAATCTTCCATGCATCTATCATGAAGGGCATGTCCGTGACTTCTGAAACAAAATCGATGTACCTTATGAACTCCTGCTCTGATAATGCAACGATATCAAGCATCGATGGAATGCCTGTCTCATCGCTGAAGGTTTCCTGCATGTTTATCAGCTTCTCAGCCCTTTCCCTGTCAAACTTCCCTTCTTTTCTCTTCTCAACTATTTTGTGACCCGTATAGAACATCGTTCCAACAAGCACAACGGGATTTTCCCCTCTACCTCCAACCTTAACATTTCCGATCTCAACAACCTTCTGATTTTTCTCAATTCTGAACATCATTCAGCACCTCTCATTTTCAAAACCTCTTCATGACTCGGATACCTTTTCCTATCCATGTGGGGGAAGTACATGGCCATTGAGAACTCCTTCTCAAAGCTTGGATGTACTGCAAGCTTGATGTGCTCAACATTTCTCGCTATTCTGTTTGCCTCCTCTCTTTTTTCCCTGCTTATCAGGGCAATTCTCGCACCAACTCCAGCAGCGTTTCCAACAGACTCGATTCTCTCAACAGGAACGTCGGGCACGAGACCTATTATAAGAGCTGAGATTTTGTCAATGTAGTTCCCAAAGGCTCCAGCCACTATCACCCTGTCCACATGCTCCACATCAAGCTCCTTCATCAAAATGTGTGCTCCAGCACACATCGCACCCTTTGCAAGCTGAATCTCCCTGATGTCCTTCTGGGTCATGACGATATCATGGCCTATAGATGTCTCATCAGCCCAGGCAATCACATACTCAGGAGTTCCATCCACCTCTCTAACCCTTGGACTGTCAAGATCCAAGTTGAACCTGCCGTTCTTCTTCACAATCCCAGCTCTGTAAAGTTCAGCAGCAGCGTCAATTATTCCGGAACCACATATACCTCTTGGTGGAGCGTTGCCTATGGTCTTGTACTCAGGTTCAAGGGTTTCGGGATCGATTCTTATCTTCTCAATTGCTCCCGTTGCAGCCCTCATTCCATGCTTTATGTGGGCCCCCTCCAAAGCAGGGCCAGCAGCAGCGGAGCATGAGACAAGCTTTTCCCTGTTGCCAAGCACAATTTCTCCATTTGTCCCTATGTCGATGACAAGGCACATCTCCTCCTGATTGTACGGTTCTGTTGCAATCAGAACCGCAACGTTATCTGCCCCAACCCATCCTGCTTCAATTGGCAGAACGTGAACATACCCGCCCTTTGTTATGTTTAGACCCAGATCTCTCGCCTTGACATCATGAGAACAGTGAAGTGCAGGAACGTAAGGTGCTATGGCAATGTGCTGCGGGTTTATCTTCAAAAATATGTGGTGCATTCCCGTGTTTCCGACCACAGTCATTTCGCAGACCTCTTCAGTTGATATTCCTGCTTCTCTGCAGACGTTCTCGAGAATTTTGTTAAGCCCATCCACTATCTTCTGATTTAACTTCTCAAGCCCATCCTCATACTGCATCGCATACGTTATCCTCGACATCACATCCTCTCCGTAGGTCACCTGGGGATTCATCATGCTGTCAACTGCCATCACTTTCCCAGTTCTCAGATCTGTGAGATATCCAACAACTGTTGTTGTGCCTATGTCCACAGCCAGCCCGTATGATTCTTCAGCTTTGTAGCCGGGCTGAATGTCTATTATCTCCTTATCATTCCATATCGAAACAGTAACCTTCCAGTCGGAATCTCTCAGAACATCCGGCATTTTCCTGAGAACCTCGTAATCGATTTCCACATCTCCTATTCCGTAATCCTCCCTTAGAGCTGCAAGAACTCTCTCAAAGTCCCCGAGATCATCCTTCAAGTGGGGCTTTGGGAGCTCAAGGTAGTACTTCTTCACAGCAGGATTTATTGCAACAGATAGCTCAACACCCTCTTTCAGAATTATCTGCTCACCACCTCTGCTCTCTTCCGGCACGTAAACCACAACATCTCCGTAAAATTTAGTCACACAGGCAAGTCTGTAGTTCTTTCCAGCCTTTCTCCTGTCCAGAAGCCTTTTCTCGTCATCCGTTACAGGAGATAGGTTCTCCATTCCCTGTTCTATTATCACCTGGCACTTTCCGCAAGTAAGCTTTCCACCGCATATTGCCTCGATGTCTACCCCAACATCTCTTGCAGCGTCGAGTATCGTTGTACCCTCTACAAACTCACCTCTTTTCCCTTCTGGCTGAAAAATGATTTTGTGCTTTGAGGCCATAGAACCACCGGATCACTCTTCGCCCATGACCTCCTTCTTCAACCCCTTGACCATGTTTATCGCTTCCTTAACAGCATTTGTTGCATCTGGAGCCCACCCATCTGCTCCCCACTTCTCTGCAGACTCCTTGGAGACAGGAGCACCACCAATCAGGATTTTTGCATTTGGATTTTTCTCCCTGATCATCTCTATGACCTTCGGCATTCCGAGCATGGTCGTGGTCATCATTGCTGACAGGGCAACTATGTCAGCCTTCGTGTTGAGAGACTCCTCAACGAACTTTTCAAGAGGGACATCTTTGCCCAGATCTATGACCTCAAAGCCAGCAACCTCGAACATCATCTTAACCAGGTTCTTACCGATGTCATGCACATCACCTTCAACAACTCCTATGACCACCTGTCCGGATACCTTTATGTCCTCCTTCTTGACATGGGGCTTGAGAATGTCAAGTCCGGCGTAGAGGGCATCTGCACACATCAGCACCTCTGGAACGAAGTACTCCCCCTTGTCAAACAGCTCACCAACCTCCTCCATTCCTGCAACAAGCCCGTTCATTATTGCATCGAGGGCATCCATACCAACATCCAGAGCCTCCTGTGCAGCCTCCCTAACCATATCCTCGTCAAACTCAACAACTCCCTTCTTCAATCTCTCAAGAATGTCCTTTCTCTTTTCCTCATCCACCATACCTATCACCTCACTCCCTCTTTCCAAATTCCTCAACAGCCTTAACGTACGCTATCATGTTCTCCTTTGGAACTGCGGGCCATATATCACACCCGGGCCATACAGAATCGACACCACCATCAATTGCAGCCTTCACAGCACCTCTTATGTCATCAGGACTTCCCTGAACAAGGGTTCCAAATGGATCTATATTTCCAAATATTATTGCTTCATCCCCAAGCTTTTCTCTTGTTTTTGCAACATCATTCTTCTGCTCAACGCTTATTGCTGTTGCACCACTTTCCCACATGAGCTCCACAATTATGTTTGTATCCCCGCATATGTGAAGAACGCTTGGCTTCTTTATTCCGGAAAAAACCTCCTTTAAATGGGGTAGAATCAGATTTCTGAACATTCTCGGACTTAGAACATCTGTTGGAGCACCCATCTCTCTGACGGTCAGGTAATCAATTCCCGCATCAAAGTATATGTTTCCGAGTTCCACAAGAAAATCTGCAAGAGATGATAGAAGAGCGTTTATTTCATCCGGCTTTTTGAAGGACATCTTCAGCAGTTTTTCAAGATCCATTATCTGACCCGCAAGCGTGTAAGGCCCCAGGATGTATGTTGCAACAGGCACATCATCGCCAACCTTCCTCTGCATTATATCAAGAGCTTCAAGAACTACAGGCACTCTGCCCTTCTCAGTTATTCCCTCAGGAACTGACAGATCCCCCGGGTCCTCTATTGCCTTTTTCCTGACGGTTGGATAGACTATGTCCTCCTTTCCCTTGTGAGTGTAGAAGTTCATTTCAGCCCCAAGCACCTCGGCCTCAATGCCAAGATCAAAAGGAGCAATTGCACATTCAAAGCCGTAAAGCTCGTAGCTTGTGCATGCAGCATTTGCCATCTTCTCAGCATCAAGGTGTATCTCATAGAATGCGTAATCGTATCTCTTCAGGCCTTCAACAGTCACATTCCCCATTCCGCTGAAACACGCAACTCTATCCACCTTTTCCTTCGAAAAAATTCTCTTAATTCTCTCTTTCGAGTTCATGATATCCACCCAATTAATCATAGCAAAATCACCATATTTAAATTTTATCCAGATAAACTGTATATTGTCCAAATATTGCTGGATTTTGTTGAATTTTTGTTCGACAAAAATAAATCGGAATGGGAACGGTACAGTTATATACTGTTACAAGTTAATTTGATAAAATCTAAAATAAATTTGACATAGTTCAGGTAGAGTTTTATACAAGTTTGAATATAAAGGAGGTGGGAGGCATGACGGTAAAGTTTGAGGAAAAGGACCTCAAGATACTGAAATGCATTGAGCAGAACGGGAACTGCAATCTGGACGAGATTGCAGAGATAACCGGAATGTCCAGATCAACGGTCCATTACAGGCTTAAAAAGTACAGGAGAATGGGGCTCATAAAAGGAATATTCGCTGAACTTGATCCTCAGAAGCTTGGGCTTGACATAACTACAATAACCTTCGTAAATGTCAGATACGATACAAGCTCCGCAGAAGAGATAGGGGAAAGACTTGCCTCAATTTCAGGAGTTTTTGCAGTGTACTATGTTCTGGGAGATTATGACTTTATTGTGGTTGCAAAGGCAAAGGACAGAGATGATCTGAAAAGAATTCTCAGGGAGATACACTCAATTGAAGGTGTTATAAAAACAGGAACCCATTTTGTTGCATCAATTGTTAAGGAAGAGAAGAGGCTTTTGGTGAATTACAATGAGGAAGACCTCAAAAAGCTATTCTGTGAGAAGTGAGTTAAAGCCAAAGGAGAGGTTTTTCAGAAGTGTAGAGTTTCTGAAGGTAGACAGACCTCCAGTTCTCTCCGCCAATTCAACAGTTACGGCCGAGATAATGGATGATCTCGGAATATACATGAAAGATGCCTACTCAGATCCCATGAAAATGGCAGATCTCGCCTCAACAGCCTACACGGTTCTCGGGTTTGAGGCTGTCGGCGTTCCATTCTGCCAGACTGTTGAGGCTGAGGTCTTCGGGATAGAGGTTGACTGGGGTAAAAAGAAAACAACGATTCCGACCATATCCTACCGTGGGGATGTGGCTCCCGAAGGCATAGATGTTCCTGAAAGATTTCTCGAAAAGGGAAGAGTGCCTGTTGTGCTCAGAGCAATAGAAATTCTGGCTGAGAGATTTGATGATGTTCCTGTCTTCGGACGTGTAATTGGCCCGTTTTCGCTTGCAGCTCACATAGCAAACATGGAGAAGATACTCAGAATGTCCATAAAGAAACCAAAGCTTGTTGTTGAGCTGACAGAGATGTGCATCGATGTTATTGCCGAATATGCCAATGCAATGCTTGAGCATGGGGCAGATGCGGTTGTGATCGAGAACATGTTTGCCTCTGCAGATGTTATCGGAGCAAAAGGATATGCAAGTTCAGCAAAGCCCTTTGATAAGGAACTCATAGAAAAGATTAACGGTCCAACGATTCTTCACATCTGCGGGGACTGCACGAGCATAATCGAGGACATGGTTGAGACCGGAGCATCGTGTCTGAGTATTGACTCCAAGACAGATGCAAGGCATGCTGTTGAGGTTTCGAGAGGAAAGGCAGCGATAATGGGCAATGTTGACACAGTTTACACACTACCCTTCGGCTCTGAAAAGGATGTGAAGAATGAGGTTATGAGGGCTGTTGAGGCTGGAGTGGACATTGTTGCTCCGGGCTGTGCAATCTCCCCGCTAACCCCCACGAGAAACGTGAGGGTTATGGTTGAGACTGTCAGGCTATTATCAGCAGACAGGTAAAAGTCAAATATGGGTTTGAACCCTTAATGGGCATGGAAGAGGAGAGACTTGTTTTCGTTCTGAGCAAGGGTCTCAATTACCCGGACATAGCAAGAACAACACTGATGCTTGCTGCTCTTAGCGCGAATCTTGGTGTAAAGACAACCCTGTTCTGCTTCCAGGACGGTGTTGAGATTATGGTAAAGGGGGCCCTTGACAGTGAGGAAGAGATACCGGGAGTTCCAACAGTGAGGCAGAGACTGAACGAGGCGATAGAAGCTGGAGTTGAAATTCTGGTTTGCTCTCAAACACTTGTTGTGAGGAAAATAAAGGAAGAGGATCTGATCGAGCCTGTCAGGGCTGCAGGAGCTGCAACACTCATATTTCTCGCAAAGGAGGCAAAAAATGTAATATGTATTGGCTGATTTTAAAAATTTTTAAAATTAAACCGTTCTTCTGCTCTCCAGTCTCACATCCACATTTACAGGGTTTCTGAGGGTATTCCCAACAGGAGATGTTTTTACAACATCCTCATGAAGCTTCTCAAGATCCTCCCTGCTTACCGGACCTTTTGTCTTCAGAAAAACCCTCGCTCTGATGTTGGTGAATCCCGGAGATACCTTCTCAGGAGGTTCTAATCCAAGGAAGCCGGGAAGGTCAATGTCTCCTTCAACCTCTACCTCCACCTTGTCAAGCTCAATACCCCGAACTGCCGCGTTCATCACGTATCCAACAATCAGACAGGCTCCAAAGGCACCAAGAACGTACTCCACCATGTTTGGAGCTGTGTTTGTTCCTCCAAGATCATAGGGCTCATCCATTCTGACAGTAAATTCCCTTATCTTCACCTCTTCCTTGAATCCATCCTTCCACTGGGCTCTTGCTCTCCATAGGGTTTTTCCAAGTTCGGGATTGCTTTTGACAGCATTCACAACATTTTTCAGGTACTCCACATCAAGACCGTTTATTTTCTCCATATCATCTCCCGGATTTTACCAAGAAAAGATTTTACCCGAACATTTACGCCTCATTTCCTTGTTGAATTTATGAAAGCCCTGATGTTCTCGAGAGGTACGGTTGGCGGGATGTCGCATCCAGGGCAGAGTACATATCCTCCTCCCTCTGCTGCATCCTCTATGCACTTCGATGAAACCTCCTCCACATACTCAGGTGTTCCCTCATTCATCACTGAGACGGGATCAACATTTCCGGCGATGCATATCACTCCCTGAAGCTCCTTTTTGGCATTTGCCAGGTTTACCTTGTGATCCAAACTGAAGCATCCTGCACGAGTTTCTGCAATCTCATGCAATTTATCACTTGTGTCCCCGCAAATGTGTAAAAACGTCTCAACCCCCCTCTTTTTCATTGTATTTATGAGGTCTTTCAAAGCCGGAAGTGCAAACTCAAGGAAGTGCTTCCTTGATATCAGATCTCCGCTTGCTGTGGGGTCTGCGATGCTTATGGCATCCATTCCAATATCCTTGACGAGGGGTTCGTAGAACGCCATTATCAAATCCCTTGCAAACTCAATCACCTTTGATGCAAAATCTCTGTTCCTGTAAACATCCCTCATGAGCTGTTCAACACCTCTGAGGTTCCCTGCCTTTGTAAACGGTCCCCATGATGTTGTTCCAACCAGATACCTGTCTCCAATTTCGTTGTAAACAATTTCCGAAGCTTTCCAGATTGTCTGAAGTGCCTCATCCTCGTATATTCTTTCAATTTCCAATGCCTCAAGGTCCTCAGGGCTGTTTATTATCGGTCCTTCAAGATCAGGTGCCCCGATGTGCCTTACCTTTATTTTTCCTCCAATGGCTGCTGCAAGAAAGTTGTTGTAGCCTGAACCAGGGTAAACCATGTCAGACTGAAGCACATCGGCTGTTTTTATTATCAGCTCAGCATATTCCTTCGGCTTTCCGATATAGTACATGAAATTCTGTCCGGAATTTTTTATGGTCCACATTCCTCCCCCAAATATGACAGCCGGAACCCTTTCAGGAGTTCCAAGGTTAAATGCTTCAAGGAGAATTTCCTTTGGCCTCAAAATCATCACCTCAAAAAATAAAAAATTTAGAAAAATCAGCCTCTGAACTCAGGAGGCTTGAGATACTCCCAGTCCTCACCTTTTCTGTATTTCTGAGCAATTTCAAGAGTTTTTGCAGCATACTCAAATGCATACGGAATTCCTGGGTTGTTCGGATAGAAACCTGCACCGATAAAGCCTACAGCAACTGCCTCAAGTATCTCCTCGTCTGTGGCTCCAGCCTCAATTGCCGCAATCACATGCACTATGCATCTCGGAGATGCCGTGGCAACTCCTATGGCTGTGAACATCAGCTCCTTTATCTTTCTTTCCAGCGCCCCATCTCCCCAGATCTCCTCGTAAAAATCGGCAAATTTCTTGGCAGCTTCTGGCCACACCTCACATATCGGCTTCAAAAACCTGGGCATCAGTTTCATCTTCTCCCTAACATATTCCTCGCACTCATTTCCCATGCTACCATCCTCCGCTTTATTTTGTAATTTTTAATCAACATATTTAAGCTTTTCTCCCAAAGACTCGAATTAAAATTATATTTTGTCTGCCAATTTGGTGAAATTGTTGGATATTGTCCAAAACTGATTGAAAGTTATTACAGATAGATAACAAATGAAAATAATAGTTTTATTAACAAATATAAAAACAAAAGTTGCGTTCAAATACACTCAGCAAGAAGGTCTGTCACACCGGCCACCCTGTAGTTGATTCCATAATGCTCTTTCAGGTCCTTAAGCTGAGTTTTGCAGTTCTCACATATTGTTGAGACAATCTTGGCCTCTGTCTCTCTTATCTGCCTCAATTTAACCTTTCCTGCCTTAAGTCTCAGCTCTTTAAGTTCCGGAACAGCAACAAGCCCTCCACCGCCTCCGCAGCAGAAGTTAAGTTCTCTGCCTGGATTCATCTCCCTGAAGTCCTCGGCAATTTCTCTGAGGACAAATCTTGGCTCGTCTATCAGCCCTCCATTTCTTCCAGCCTGACAAGGGTCGTGGTATGTGATGGGCTCTTTCAAGGTTGATTTTACCTCAACCTCTCCATTTTTCAGATACTCTGTCACAACCTCCACTATGCTCCTCACTTTCAAATCCCTGCCAAACCACCTTGGAAACAGAAATCTGTAAACCCTGTAAGCATGACCGCACTCCGTTATTACAATCTCCCTTGCATTAACCCTTTCAGCCTCCTCTTTTATTCTTTCAACAGTCTTCTTCACCCTCTCCATATCTCCCAGAAAGAAGGCAAAAACCGAAGCCTCAAATATGCTGAGAGTCCAGCTCTCTTTGACTGCATTGAAGATCCTTGCAGCAGGAACTATTGTGTGGGCTCCCTGAAGCGGAACATACAGGATCTCAGCTTCTTTCTGAACAGGAATTCTCACACTGTGCTGATTTTCGAGCATCTCTATACTGAGTCTGAACATCCTGAGATGTCTCTCCCAGTTCTCACCCTTCATTATCTGGGTCTCAGCCAGCTCGTTCAGTGTTGATGGGTATCTCCCTGAAGATGTCAGCAATCCCCTGGCCCTGCTGACGTACGATGCAGTCTCGACTGAGAAGGGGCAAAGAACCGTGCACCTCCTGCACCCTGTGCATTCAAAAGCATAGTCGTAAAATCTGTCAGCGTCGTTTCCAACATCTGCCTTCAAAATTTTTCTGAGGGTTCTGATCTTTACTGCAGCAGCATGGTGCCTTCTGCCTGTTGCGAGAAATATGTGACAGGCTCTGAGGCATGAGCCACATCTCACACAGACGTCTGCAAAGTCAACTTCAGCCATTCTGCCACCTCAGTGGATAATATGATGTCACAAATGCACCAATTGAGTGAAACAGCTTTCCGTAAGGAAGATATGCTATGAGAAGCTGAGCGAGGAATGCGTGGATCAGTAAAAAGATGTCATACTCTGGAATCTGTGGTGAAAGAGTTATGAGAGAGGATGCGTAAGCTGAAAGATCATAGTGATTCCCTGAAAACCTCATTGCAAGCCCGCTAAGAGCGATGAATACCAGCAAAATCAAAATCACGTAGTCTTCCAGAGTTGATACAACCCTTACCTCTCCAAACCTTCTGAAAAGGAGAATCACCACTGAAATAAGAAATACAAGCCCGAAAAATGATCCCAGGGTAAATGCCAGCCTTTCATCTATTCTGATTCCAAGGAACATCCTGAAGTGGCCTGCAACGATCAGAAAAAGGCTCAAATGGAACATCCACGATAATCCCCACAGTTTTCTGTCATTCTTGAAAAGGGGTGCGAAAAGAAGTACCTGAGTGAGATATGATTTGAACTTCTGAAAATTGTCCTGAGATGCCATGGGAAACAGGGGATAGGAGGGGACTCCTGCTCTGAAAAATCTCCATATTCTCCAGATTAACCCCGAAATGAATGCTGTGAAGGTTATGTACGGCAGTGAGGTGAATACGAAGTCCATCATTTCACCTTTTTAAGGATGAACCTGATCTGATTCTCCTCCCTGCTGCAGTCTATAACCTCAACTCCCGATTTTTCCGCCCAGAGAGGGATATCAACTATTGTCCCCGGATCTGTTGTAAGAACTTCGATTTCCTTGCCAACCTCAACATCCCTCATTTTTTCTATGAGCTTGATCAGAGGTTCGGGGCACGTCAGACCCCTGAGGTCAATCACTGTCATGGACAAAGTTTATCAAAAACTGCAATAAAAATATTTTGGTGAATGGCTGAATTTTTTCCAACTTTTTGACAAAAATCTCGAACTATGTATAACATCGGGAAGAATTATTTAGATTGAACTGCAATGTCAAAAGTCATTCTAATGATCCCAGAATTCTCATTCGTCCAATATCTCATAGGTGAAGAATTTCCTAACATTCAACCCCAGCTCGATCTCAGCAGCCTTGAGAATCATGTAGGGCACAACGCATGTTGAATGTCTTATGTCGGCAAGTCTGTACACCTTATTTTCCGGAATTTTTGTCAGAACATCCTTCATGCTCAAAATGCCAAGCTTCTCACCGTATTTCTGCACATCCAGGCACTCGGATTTTACCGTGATCTTTACATTTCTCCTGTCAACCATCTCCGCATTTATTTCGGTTATGTAACCGCATGGCTGATCCTTGACAATGATCTTCATGCTTCCATGCTTTCGGGAGAAACTATATAATTTTTTAACGCAAATTCCCCTTGCTGTCAAAGCCCGGGGTGGAGGTATGAAGGAGAGGTGGAGCGAGTACAGCAGATCAATTGAGAAAAGCAGAGAGTATCATAAACGGTATCAGATTGCTGTGAACAGTCCTCTAAGGAGAAAGATCCTCAAAATGCTCAAGAAAGGGAAGAACCTTGAAGAGATAAAAAAAGAGACAGGGCTGAATGACAGAGATCTGGAGTATCATCTTCAGATTCTGGAATGGGGCTTCTGCATTGACAGGAGCGGGGAAAAAATAGAAGTCACAAAGGAGGGAGAGGTGGTTGACTACATCGAATGAGTTTGTTGTTGCATGTGCCCAGCAGAGGATTGGGAGGGATGTTGAGACAAACAGATCCAAGGCTCTGAGTCTGATCAAAAGAGCAATTCAGGTGGATGCAAAGATCGTTGTTTTGCCGGAAGCATGCAACACGGGACTTATTGCAGAGAACTACAGGAATGTTGGAAATGCTGAGGAGGAGCTAAACCTCATTCTCAAGCTTTCTGAAAGAAAGGACATTCTGATCATCGCCGGAGTGGTTGAAAGGGAAAGTGGCAGACTTTACAACTCTGTCTGCCTGATTCACAGAGGAGAAATTCGGGGAAAATACAGAAAAATCCTTCCGTTTCCTCTTACAGATGAGAGGGAACACTTCACTCCAGGAAATGAGCTTGGACTTTTTGAAACCCCGTTTGGAAGAATTGGAGTCCTGATATGCTATGAAATCCGGTTCCCCGAGCTATCAAGGGCACTTATGAAGAATGGAGCTGAGATAATTGCAATTCCTGCTGAGTTCCCCTCTGCAAGAATAGAGCACTGGAAAACCCTAATCAGGGCAAGGGCAATTGAGAATCAGCTTTATGTCATCGCAACAAACTGTGTTGATGATGAGGGGAAATACAATGGCCACTCAGCAATAATTGACCCTTATGGGAAGGTTCTGAATGAGGCCGGAGAGCTTCAGGAGATGATTTTTGCCAGAATAAATCTTGAGAAAGTCAAAGAGAGCAGAAAGAGCTATCCGTTCTTGGATGATTTGAAAGCTGTCAAGAACGTTACCTAAAACCAGAATCGGTAATCACTGTTCTGATGTTTTCTGCTGTAAGCCATACTCTTTAAAAGCAATCATTGTAACGTTACCGTAAAAAGCAAGTTTTTTAAGTCACCCATTTCGGGAGTGTGTTGGACTCATGAGCCATTGTGGGGTGATAATTATGGTCAGAATCCCAGAAAAAGGAGATATCGATGGTATGCCCTATACGGAATACATAAGAGAGATCATGAATCCGGAAAGGATATTTCAAAAACCAGAACCGCTTAAGAGTATAAGAGTTATAGAGATCGGAACTCTCGTTCTCGGTCCAATGCTGCCAACGTATCTCGCGGAATTCGGAGCAGAGGTTATAAAGGTGGAGCTGCCGGGAATCGGAGACACCATGAGGGCGCTTACACCATTCGCCAAGTTCTACAAGAACCTTGCACTCGGTTTCGAGGCCGCAAACAACAGCAAGTACCATGTCTCCATAGACCTGAGAACCCCTGAGGGTAAGGAGCTCATGTACAAGCTCGTCAGGAAAGCTGACGTGCTCGTCGAGAACTTCAGACCCGGAACCACGGACAGGTGGGGTCTTGGCTACAGGCAGCTGAGCGAGATAAATCCGGGACTGGTTTACATCAGCATGTCCGGCTTCGGCCAGTGGGGACCGTTCACAGTCAGACCGAGCTACGACGCAGTCGCGCAGGCAACTTCAGGATTGATGGAGACCACCGGCTTCAAGGAGGCGATGCCCCTCAAGGTCGGAGACTGGATTGGCGATTACTACGGAGCTCTGATGGGTGCTTTTGCAGTGTTGGTTGGGCTTTATTACAGGCAGAAAACGGGTAAGGGCCAGTACATAGACCTCTCCCAGGCAGAGAACCTCGTCAGAAACATGGACTGGACGTGGCTGTACGTCTACCTTACCGGAAAGAACAGGGAGAGAACGGGCAACAGGGATGTGGCGCTCGTCCCGTCTGACATAGTCAGGGTGAAGGACGGCTACGTTGCCATCGCAGCATTCAGGGAGGAGGAGTTCAGGGGACTGTGCGAGGCGATGCACAGGTACGACCTGTTTGAGAAGTATGCAGACATAGAGGAAAGGCAGAAGCCGGAGAATCAGGAGGAGATCTATCAGGCTCTCCACGAGTGGGCGAAGGACAAGACCGTGGAGGAAATTGAAAAGCTTGCAGAAAAGCACGGGTTTGCTGCCGCGAAGGTCATGAGCGCGAAGGATCAGTACGAGGACGAGCACTGGAACGAGAGAAAGGCGGTGTGGAAGTACGAAGACCCGCTCTGGGGAGAGCTCGCTGAAGTCTCTCCGGTTCCAAAGCTCAGCGAGAGTCCGGGCAGGATAAAGTGGACCGCAAGACCCCTCGGCTTTGACAACGAGTACGTTTTCGTAAAGCTGCTCGGGCTGAGCATTGATGAGCTGAAGGAACTCTACAGGAAAGGCGTCATAGGGAAGTACAGCAGAGAGATTCCGAGAACGTGCCCGCCAGACGACTGGGATGGCAAGTCCGGCCTCTTCTTCCCGGAGGTGAGGGCAGATGAGTGACTGGGTTGAGTGGGCGAAGGAAAACTGCAACGTTCTCAACGCTAAGGACAAGCCCGAGGCGCTTGATGACGTCCTCGTCCTCGATCTGAGCTACGGCAACTTCGCCGGACTTTTCGCGTCTTCACTGCTCGCCGAGTTTGGAGCAGAGGTCATCAGAATCGAACCTCCTGGCGGTGACATTGCCAGGAAAATGACTCCCTTCGGCCTGAAGATAAAGGACTCAGGCCTTGCCTACATCGTCGAGGGCAGGAACAAGTTCCACATAACCCTCAACCTTGAAAGCGAGGAGGGGAGAGAGATTTTCAAGGAGCTCGCCGAGAAGGCTGATGTCGTCATCGAGACCTTCAAGCCCGGTTACATGGACTCGCTTGGCATCGGATACAGGCAGCTGAGCAAGCTCAATCCCGGGCTGATCTACACGGCCATCTACTCCTTCGGACACTTTGGCAGGAAAGCAACAAGCGGAATGCCCGACTACGATGTGATCAATCAGGCCATGGGAGGGATAACCTGGACCACGGGAATTCCGGAGGAGTATGAGGACTACCCCGGGCATGCAAGGGTTCCGACGAAGATGGGCCCGTGGATGGGATGGTATGTGGGTGGAGGATTTGCAGCATTCGGAATAATGGTTGCTCTCTTCTGGAGGACCATCTCCGGAAAAGGGCAGTTCATAGATGTTTCCGAGGCTGAGGCGATGGCGAAGGTCCAGAACTACTACGTGCAGTACTGGCATGCTTTCAGAGACACGATCAACAGGGTTGCGAACTTCGATCCTGCCGTGTTCCCGTACACTCTCATAAAGGTGAAGGACGGCATGGCCTTCATCGCGGGCTTCAGCGATCCCAACTGGAAGGCACTGTGCACGATACTCGGCAGGGAGGACCTGATTGACAAATACCCGACAATCAAGGAGAGGCTGACTCCCGAAAACTGGCCCAAAGCTCTGAAGGAGCTTGAGAAAGTAACTGCCAGCATGACCACCGAAGAGCTGATTCAGGCAACCCTCGAGTACAGGGGTGAGGGCACCGCGGTTGCGGGAGAACTGCTCACACCCAAGGAAAGCTTTGAGGTCGAGAACTGGTGGATGAGGGGTGCGTTAATGAAGGTCAAGGATCTATACTACGGAGAGCTTGCAGTGCAGGGCATCGCTCCAAAGCACGAGAAAACTCCGGGCAGGATAAAGTGGCTTTGCAAGCCTGCCGGAGAGGACAACGAGTTCATCTACAAGAAGTACCTTGGTTACGGAAAGTCCAAGCTTGGGGAACTCAAAAATAAGGGAATTATTTAACCTATTTTTCCTCTTTTTGTCAGATTCGCTGCTAAAAGCACAGCAAATCCCACAGCAAGCACCGCAACTCCCGTGAATTGAAACTTGAGGTATCTCAGTACGAGCCCTGTTAAAAAGCTGACAAGCACTGCCTCCAAGCCCCTGCTGAATTTTGTGTGGATGAGGGCCAAGATCAAGGGGAAGATGGAGAGCAGGAGCGTGGAAGACATCACCGCAAGCTCGACTATGTATGAAGGCCTTGTCGAGGCAAAAAGAGCAACTGTTACAGTCAGAACGAGTATAGATGCTCTTCCTGCCATCTGATTTTTGAAAACATCCCTTGAAACCATTGATGAAAGACTGAGTATTATTGAGTTTGCCGTTGTTATTGCTGCTGCAAGAATGCTTATGCCAACAAGCAACCCCATCCACTCTGGCATCGCAGAAAGGAGTGTTGGAGTGACCAGATCTCTATCTTTCAGAAGAGGGAAATCTCCATTTTCCGCCATAACTCTCAGCATCAGTCCAAGCATTGTAACAAGTACCGTGTAAAGAAGACCAAAAATTCCGAAGTAAACAACCATTCTTTTCAGGGCTTTCTCATCCTTGGGTATGAACAGTCTCTGAAATACCTGCGGGTTTGTTAATGCAAAGAAGAACCAGGGAACTGTGAGCTTTATAAAAAGCTGGGGTGTCCATATTCTGTTTGGGACTGCCATGAGATCTCCGATCTCCGATACCTGTCCGAAAAATCCGGGATTCAGGCTGAACACATAAACCACTGCAATCACCGCTGAAAGGATCATTATCACTCCCTGCACAGCATCTGTCCAGGCAACACCTCTCAGACCCCCTATGAACGCCCAGAGGGCAATGAGGACTGCTGATATTGATATGGCGGTCATGAAGCTTATTCCTGACATCCTCTCGATCACAAGAGACACACCAATGAGCTGGGATGATGTGTACGGAATCAGAGCAACCAGGGAAATAATTACCATTGCAACTGCCGTACTTTTCCCGAATCTCTTCCCGATAAGCTCTGCAGGAGATACGGCATCATATTCCCTCGAGAGCTTCCATATTTTCGGACCGTAGTATGACAGCAGCATGAGAGTTCCTGCAAGGTAGAACATCTCAAAGCCGTATGCCCCGACTCCTGAAGCATAAGCCAGGCCAACAAGCCCGACCATCATGAAAGCCGAATATGTCGTTGCAGCATATGTTAAAGCTGAGATAACCCCACCAACATTTCTTCCTGCGATGTAATACTCATCATCACTTTTCACCCCAAATTTTCTGGCGTACAATGCTATTGCCGTCCCTGCAACTGCATAGAATAGCAGAAGTGTCTCAAAGCTGTTCAACATCCCACCTCCTGAAGGCAGTGTAAGCAAGGTAAGCTGCCACCACCACTGTCCAGTATATGTACGTGGCCATGTCATGGGTTTTTATGGCAATAAACGGCACAAGCATTGCCAGAATTACAGCAGCAAACTCAACTGCTCTCATCGAACACAAGTTCGGTAATTTGAATAAAAAATTTTTGCTACGGGCATAAAAAAGACAATCCTTAAAATGTTGCTTGTAAGACTGGTAAAAGGTGAAAATCGGCATCATCTACTCAGGGGAGTTCGGAAAAAGATTTGTGGCAAATCTTGCCTATCCAAGATCATGCGGATATTTTGGGGCGTGCGGAATTGATGGATGCGATTACTGCAAAAGCTATGATTTTTCTGGAAACATCGAGTGGGTTATCGAGCTTGATGAGCCATCTATGTATGGAATTTATGTGGAGGAGCCCGAAGAAATCATTGGAAATCCAGAGTCGGAGGTGATAGTTGCAATAAATCTCCATCCTGATATGCTTGTGGAGCTTCCCGAGATTGCTCAAGCAAAAGCAATAATTGCTCCTGCTGAAAGCCCAAGCTGGATCTCTCCGGGGTTGAGAGAGCAGTTGAGGAGGAAATGCAATGAAAATGGCATGGACTTTTACTCTCCAAAGCCTTTTTGCTCCAGCAACACTCCACTGAGCTCAATTGGTTTTGGGAAGCCCGAGTTTGTGGTTGAGATGGATGGTGAGATTATCTCGGATGTTAAGGTTCTGAAAAGCGATCCATGCGGGAATGCATACTACGTGGCAAGAAAGATGAAGGGCTACATTATTGAAGACATCAGAGAGTTCTGGAAGGACATTCACCAGCATCAGTGCGCCTATCCATGTCTTGCAAGCATGGAGAGAGATGCTGAGGTTAAAGAGGCACCATTCCATCTGGCAGGATACATCATGGTTTACCAGTTCAGCAAAGCTTGTGGAATTGATGCCGAGAGCTTTGTTCCTGAGCACATGAGGAGGTTTGTGATGGAGGATTGATATTTTAAAAATAGTCAGCAAGCCTTGGAGCTTTGAATTCTGATACGAACTCTTTTATTCTTCTGTTTGCAAGTTCAACATACTCTTCATTTATTTCATAGCCAACATAATGTCTCCCAGTCTTTATTGCTGCAATTGCAGTCTGCCCGCTTCCCATAAATGGATCAAGAATTACTTCATTCTTGAATGTATAAAGCTGGATGCACCTGTATGGCAGTTCAACTGGAAATGGAGCTGGGTGACCTATTTTTCTGGCTGAAACTGCCGGAAATGTCCACACACTTTTGGTAAATTCGAGAAATTCTTCCCTTTTTATTGTACTCTCTCGTTTCATTGGATTCTCTCTTTTGAATGTATCTTTTGAAAAAACAGGAATGTATTCATGAATATCTCTCAGTGTTGGGTTTTTCGCTGAAAGCCAGCTTCCCCAGGCGGTGGATGGACTTGCACTCGAATCCTTGTTCCATATAATTTCACCTCTCATTAGAAACCCTATCTCAAGCATGTCTTGGATTATGAAAGCATGGAGTGGAATGTATGGTTTTCTTCCAAGGTTTGCGATGTTTATGCATGCTCTCCCTCCAGGAACTAAAACCCCGTACGTCTCTTTCCACACTCTCTTCAAAAATTCGCGATATTCTGAAAAAGCCATATTCCTGTCATACTCTTTGCCAACGTTATAGGGAGGAGAGGTTACCATCAGGTGGACACTGCAGTCTGGCAGCTCTTCCATGCATTCGCTGGACTTACAAAAAATTCTATCCAGGTAGTTTTCAGGAATTCTGTTTTCAACGTACTCGACCTTCTTTTCTTTTGAGAATTCATCACAAAGTCTGCTGGAGTAAAATTCAGTTGAATCATGGCTTATTCTCCCAGAAACGCCGAATCTACTTGTTTTTGTTCCATTTCTTCGTTTTTTGCTCATTTCATACACCTCTCAATAACTCCAGAAATTTTTCAGCTTTTTTGACATATGTGGGCTCTTTGCTTGCAATTTCAATCAATTTCCCAAGCTTCTTTTTTGGAAGCATTGAGGAAAAGAATTCTCTTTCTTCCTCAATAAACTTGGATATTGTGGTTTCCAGTTCTGAAAAATCATCTATTCTGAGGAATTCCCCTTCTGGGGTGTTTTTTATATTCTCCTCACTTTCATTATCCAATGGGTTCAGGTTGACAGAAAAGAATCCCTGAATTATTCCGGCCTTTTTCAGATGGTCAGCCTTCTGGTAGTATGTTTTGTTATGGGTGTGTTACCAATAGCAATAATTGGTATTTTAGATGCCATGTTTCCGGATACTCTTATGTTTATGCTATTGCCAGTTGCTTTGAGCATCGTATCCGATCTGGGAAGGCTTGGATTGCCGTAATGAGTTCTGTAATCGCCAATACATTTTATTTCCTTGGTCTCAGGGTTGTATTCCCGGTTCCACACAACAGACATTTTAACTTCAATGATCATGAGGATGTTTTCCGGTAGCAATTTCAAGTGTTTTCTCAAAAAACCTTCTTTCTTCCTCTCTGTCCCACAGTTTTCGATACTCTGTCAAATCTGATACCTCCCACATAGGAAAGTCTAAATTTTATCTTCCACGATAGTTTCAGTAAAACAAGAATATCAATTTTTTGACAGAAAAGCAAAATGAATTTAAAATTTATAAAAATCACGACTCTTATTCAGCTCCTTCTACTCCCATAATACCCGCACTTCTTGAACCTTATCTCTCCTCTCCTGAAGCTGTCCATCCATCTCGGGAAAACCCTTGAAATTCTCGACTCAAACCACGTACATCTGTAAACACCATCAAACTCGTAGAACCTGCAATCCCTGCATCCCATGAATCAAGTAAATTTGATAAAATATAAAGTTTTCTGAACTTACCTTAATCCAACAAGCTCCTCCAGCGCCTTTTTCTGATCCTTCGCCTTCACAACCCCACTTGCCAGCAGAACGCCATCTGCTCCAAGGTCTATGGCTGAGACAACATCCTCATAGGTGCTTATCCCTGCTCCACACAGCACTTTTACATCGGGATTTATGTCCTTCGCTGCTTTAACAGAGTTCTCAACAACCTCGGGCTCAGCCTTGCTTACCGGAATCCCGCTGCCTATGAGCTCAGGAGGTTCAACCGCCACATAATCTGGAGCAAGAGCTGAAGCGGATTTTGTTGTGAGAACATTGTTTGTGCAGACAACACTGATAAGTCCGAGCTCTTTGAATTTGGAGACAAGATACTCAATATCTGCAAGCCTAAGTCTTCTTTCGCTGTGATTTATCAGGCTCCCCTTCACACCCTTCTCCTTAAGCATCTCAGGAGTTATTCTGCCTGTATGGCTTCCATAGCTAACAGCATCTGTGTGCTGGGCGAAAACATCAATCTCCACGCTTTTAATCACATCCGAAAGATCAACAAAAGGCGGACAGACGGCCATGTAAAAATCAACCTTTCTGGAGACCTCCTCAACAGCCTTCGCAAGAGATATGGCTTTTTCACCACTACCCTCTCCATACGCCTTAAAATTTATTATGACAGCCTTCATACTCTCACCTCAAAAATCAGTCATGATTCTGAACTGATCTGTGTCTGGTTTCATTCCCGCCAGAAATCTTCTTGCAGCCCCCTCTATATCTCTCGCTCTCGTAATCGCCCTTCCAACAACCAGTATGTCTGCACCGTAGCTTATAGCCTCTTCAATGTTTTCAGGCCTTATCCCTCCTGCAACAGCCACAAGCACGTCGTATCTGTCTTTTATCGCTCTGGCAAACTTCCATGGTGGCTCTTCGTGCTCTGAATCAATCGCTCTATGCAGTTCAACAACATCCGGCTTGATTCCTGCATCAACAATTCTGTCAAGCCTTTCTGCAGGATCCTCAACATTCAGCATGTCCACTATGCAGTAAAGTCCGAGTTTCTGGGCTTCGCTGGCAGCCTTCTTGATCGTGCTTATAGGTGCCAAGCCTGAGATGACGACTGCATTTGCTGTCGCATCAGCCGCCATCCTTGCCTCGAGATTTCCAGTGTCAAGGGTTTTGAGATCGAGAACAAAGAAGGCATCGGGCTTCTCCTCTCTCAGCCTTAGAATCACTTCAGCACCGTATCTCTTTGCTAACGGTGTACCAACCTCGTAGATTATGTGATCGCTGTCAGGGATGTATCTCAGAACCTTTAAAACCTCATTCAGATCCGGGATGTCAATTGCAATCTGCAAGTAAGGTGGGTCCCAGAGCCTTGTCAGCTTCCTCCCAGCAAATGGGTGGAAGCTCCTGTCTTTCTCGTACATAACTCTATCAACATCCGGAAAGCTCTCCATGGCTCTTTTGATGGCAAGCTTTGTGGCACTGTAGTTGTAGTAAAAAACCTTCTCCTTGTTTTTCGCTTTTGGATGAATGAAAACGCTGACAACTATCACGTAATCTTCCGCCTTCTTCTTAGGAATTATTCCATCCTCCACAGCATCAGCTATTGCCTTTGCAACTGCCATCTGAGCCGGTCCGAAAATCAGCTCAGCCTGAAACATCTCCTTGACCGTTACCTTTGGGATTATCACCGCAGGAGGCTTTGTTATCAGATTTGGTCTCAAAACTGCAAGAAGAGGTGTGTGTCCAGCAGAGAGCTGAGACAAAGCGTTGGCAAAGGCAGCTCCAACTGGACTGTCTTTTGTGCCTATGAGAAGATCGATGTGCGCCACCTCATTTCCAGTTCCAACCAGTGCCTCTCCAATTCTGTACTCCATCACAAACACCTCACAGATTAAAATTCAAAAACCTCCTCATAAAATCTCTTAACCATTTTTGAATCTGAAAGCATTTCCTTCTCTTTCAGAATCTCCCTTTCAAGCTTCTTCAGGGTTGCATGAACTGCAAACTCAACTCCCCATCCCTCTCCTGTTGCAAAATATGTGCCCCTGTCGGAGCTCAGCTTTATCCTGACATGGATTAGAGGCAAACTTCTGAACCTCTCCTTGTGCTGCTTTATGTAAAGGAACACCACAGCATCCTCGATGAAGTTTCTGAACTTTCTCATGAACTTCTCAACGTCATTTCTCAGCTCCTCCATGTCAAAGTCCTCATCCTCAATGTTCCTGAGAATAACCTCTATCTTCAACTCTCCAGCGGGCATCATCTCTGCAAGATATCTTTCCAGAATGTCCTTCTTTGTGACTATCCCCTCAGGAACACCACTCTGATCCACAACAATCACGCCAGATATCCTGTGCTCCACCATCTGCTCAATTACATCTGAAATTCTCTCATTTCTCTCACAGCTCACAACAGGGTAGCTCATTATGCTCTCAACCATGATTGCAAGCGTCTTCTCCTTCTCACCCTTGCTGTCTCCCATTCTTGCTCTCTTCCTTGGTGCGAGAATTCTGTCAACTATGTCCTTACCAGTCACGACTCCCACCGCTCTGTGCTTGTCGTCCACAACAACAAGCCTGTCAACTCCATGGGTTCGCATGAGTGATAAAGCCTTTCCAGCGGTTGAATGAGCGCTAACAGCAATCACATCTGGATTCATAACCTCTCTGACCTTGAGGTTTCCAATTTCATCTCTGATGGCGAGAATGAAGTCGTTTATGTATATGACCCCATGCTTGCCATCCTTTCTGACAATGACAAAGGGTGTTGAGTCCTCTATGAACCTCCTCGCAACCTTTTCTGGAGATAGCTCTGAAAAGTCCAGAATTCCGGTTCTGATTGCAAAGCTCTTCACCTTTGTTTCATGGGGGTTTGTCAGAGCGCTTCCCCTTACCAGATCCCTCTCCCTTATCACTCCAATGATTCTGTCATCTTCCTTGACAACAAGGGCACTGGCCCTGTCAGGATCAAGTTTATCAAGCAGAGGAAAGATCTTCGAGACTGTATCATCACCATTCACAATTTCAAAATCAAACCTGATTATTTCCTCCAAGGCCTCTCTTTCCACCCGATCACCTCCCACCCTTCTCTCAGTTTTATAGTTTAAAAAGGTATGCTTCTCCTTTTCCTATCTGCGCATCTACTCTAAAGATCTTAAAAGAAACAGATGCGATTAGCAAATTTAACAGTGTTAAGTGATTGAAATGGAGGTAATAGATCAGTCTGGAGAGGATCACAGAACTGTTCGAGATGGTTTGATAGAACTTGCAAGCGCTCTTGAAGCAAGAGATGTTGAAAAAGCTGGTAAAGTCTTTGGAGAGCTCAACAAACTGCATGGACCGCATTTCAGATTCGAAGAGGAGTGCTGTATCCCACACTGGGAAAATTCCTCGGTGAATACGTGGACCAGCTTCTCAGTAAGCATGATGAAGCAATCAAATCTGCCAAGAAAGTCACTGAATTGATTTCAAAAGGTGATATCGGTGAAGAAGGGGCGAAGATCACTGCTGGTTCATGTATCCAACTGCGATGGGCTTACAATTTTGCGGAGAGACTGGAAAAGAAGGAAATTAACAATCTGTGGAAGAAGTTTACCGATTTGAGGAATGAAGGAGTACCCTTGCTTGAGTGGGCTGAGAAAATCAGGGTTAAACCATGAAAAACCTTTCAATTATTTTTCATTCAGGTTCGTATGATAGAGTTAATCATGGATTGTCTATTGCACTCTCAGCACTTCTCATGGGTGGAAAGGCAAAACTCTACTTCACACACGGCTCACTTATATACCTGAAAAGGAAGAAAGATAAGAGCATAACTCTGCTGGAAGAAGATGAAGACTGCAGGGGGGGATACATAAAGAGCGTTGAAAATGGACATGTGGAAATGATGGAGGAGACGATAAAACACTGCAAAGAAGTGGGAGCCGAGTTTTTTGTCTGTCCAGCTTCAATGGCGATTCTCAATATTTCAAAGAATGGGATGATAGCTGAGGTTGACAGGGTTGTGGGGCTTGCAAGCTTTATTTCAGAGTCTGAAGAGAACGATCTGATTTTTGTTTGAGAATAAAGAATAAATGAAGCATTAACCGAAATATTTTTTAAAACATACTTTGGAAATGGAAATTGCAAAGCGCGGGTAGTCTAGTGGTAGGACAACGCCCTTCCGAGGCGTTAGCCCGGGTTCAAATCCCGGCCCGCGCATGTTTCGTTTGAAACTTCTGCTGTTCTCGAATCTGGACTTTTTACGTGTGTTGCTGTTCCTTTCTCGATCTTATTTATCTGACATCCTGAAGTTTTGAAAACTGCTATTCATGCACGCTTTCAGTCTCTTCCCCTTCATACACTGCAGCTGGTTTTGAATTTCAACCATAATACGCCACAACCTTAAAAACACTCATCAAAGACAATAAATCAATGTTCGAACTCCCACCGTACAGACCACCAAGTGAAGCAAACAGCACACTTATCAGAGTTACCAGAGGCTGTCCCTGGAACAGATGCGCTTTCTGTGGGATGTACAAAACAGAGAGGTTTCAGATAAGGGATCTTGAAGAGATAAAAAGGGATATAGTTACAGCCTCAAAATTTCCAGTTTCCAGAACAGTGTTTTTTGGAGATTCTGACAATCTTGTCCATCCTGATATTGCCGAGATCGCAGAATTTGCAGCTGAGAAGCTCAACCCTGAGAGAATTACAAGCTATGCAAGGCTCAGGACGTCATTTTCCATGAGCCTGAAGGATCTGAAGAGAATACGAAATTCCGGGCTTACAAGACTTCATTTCGGGCTTGAATCTGGGGATGATGAGACTCTTGAGATGATCCGGAAAGGCATAAGCTTCAGAGAAGCAGTCAAAGGTGGAAAGAAGGCAAAAAAGGCCGAGTTTGAGGTATCCCTTTACGTGCTTTCCGGAATAACTGACAGGTGGAGGGAGCATGCACTGAACAGTGCAAAAGCCATTAATGAGATAGCACCTGATTTTGTAAGACTGAGAACCATAACAGTCATTCCCAGCACAATTCTCTGGCACAGAATGAAGAAAGGCATCTACAAGCCTCTTGACCCTGTACTGAGGCTTAAGGAGGTGAAGCTCTTCATCGAAAACATTGAATGCGAGACCGTGCTTTATTCTGATCACATTTCGAATTATCTGTGGAGGGGATCCGGGGCGTTTTACACGGGAATTTCAGGAAAGCTTCCGGATGACAGAGAGAGAATGATTTCCGAACTTGAAAGAGCGATAAAAATGGCTGAGGAACTTGATAGAAGGGGAGAGCTTGTAGACTCCAACATGCTGGCTGCCTCGGGGAAAATCATTCTTTGATATTCCACTTGATTTCAGAAAGAAACAACCTTTATCAATTATTGAAGTAAAGATCTATTGGTGAGGAAAAAAGAGGAGCTGAGCCCAAGACTCAGGGTATGGCTTGAAAAGAATGGGGTGCATGTGCTTGGAAAGGGAGGAGGAGAGATACTTGAGGCCATAGAAAGGTGTGGATCCATCTCATCAGCCTCAAAGGCTCTCGGAATGTCATACAGATATGTGTGGGGATACATAAAAAAGATAGAAGAGATAACTGGAAGGAAGGTTGTAAAAGCATTTAGAGGCGGGAGAAAAGGCGGAAAAGCAGAACTTACCGATTTTGGAAGAGAGCTCCTGAAAGAGTTCAGAAAGGTTCAGGAGTTCATGGAGATCAGCGGGAAATCTCTCGAGGATGAATGGGGCTTGCTCGGGGTAAAGCTCTCTGCAAGGAACAGGCTGAGGGGGAAAGTTAAAAGGGTGAGCGTTGAGGGTGTGGCGGGAAAGGTTGAGATAGAGATAGAGACACCAGCCCTTCTTAAATCCCTTATAACATCGGAAGCAATAAGAGATATGGATTTAAAGGAAGGAGACGAGGTTTTTGCCATTATAAAATCAACGGAGATCATGATTGCAAAGAAAATTGAATCAGCCCATGATGACTCCGAGGAGGTAAATCAGAATCAAGCCAAGAACAAAAACTAAGAAGCTTGCTAACGACTTTCCCAGATCTGTTTCCTTGTGCAGCTCGGGAATGAGATCGCTTGTTGCAATGTACGTGAAATTTCCTCCTGCGAATGCAATGATGTATGGCAGGTAGGCTTTTGCAACCAGAAAGTATCCAAGAACGGCTCCAAAAATGGCGGTTATGGCTGTCATAAAATTGAAGAGAAGTGCTCTCCTGACGGAATACCCACCAAAAACAAGAACACCAAAGTCTCCAAGCTCCTGAGGTATCTCATGAGCCAGAACAGCAAGTGTTGTCATTATTCCGAGATTTAAATCGACAAGATAGGCAATTGCAATCGCAACACCATCAATGAAATTGTGTATGCTGTCTCCGATCAAAGCAAGCCTTGATACGGGATGCACCTCACAGTCAACTTCATGGCAGTGCCTCCATCTTATTATTCTTTCAAGCAGATAAAACGACGTGAATCCGATTATGAAGTATATTACAGCATTTTTCAGACCAAGATCAAGAGCGGATTCAGGAAGAAGATGAAAAAAAGAGGTTCCAAGCAGAACACCTGCTGCAAAGCTCACAAGTATGAAGATTACAGTCCAGAGGTTCTCCCTTTTCATGCTCAGGGCAAATATGCCTATGAGTGATACAAGACTCACGGCCACCGTGCTGAGGAGTATCGTGTACAGCATACCACTTCTGCAGATCAAAAAATGATATAAAACAGTAGTGGATGCTGGATTCAGAACTTCCTGAATTTCTCGAAGCTTGCCCCGCAAACAGGGCATCTGTCAACTTCAGAGTCTGTTGTGTAACCGCAAATACTGCAGATGTAAATGCTCCCTATTTCGAGATCCTTTCCCTCCTCCACTGCCTGTTTCGCCTTTGTATAAAGAGCAGAGTGAATTTTTTCAGCCTCAAGAGCATAATGAATGCTTCTCTTGGCCTTAGTCTCGTTCTGCAATTCTGCTACTGCATTGTAGGCAGGATACATCTCGTTTACCTCCCAGTTCTCTCCATCTATCGCCACCTGCAGGTTATCCTTTGTCTCGCTTAAGTTTCCGAGAGCTTCAAAGTGATTCCTTGCGTGAACGTATTCTGCGAATGCTATTGCCTCAAAAAGTCTTGCAACATTTTCAAATCCCTCTTCTCTCGCCCTGTTTGCGAAAATAAGGTATCTCATATGGGCCTGACTCTCTCCAGCAAAGGCCTCACCCAGAAACCTTCTTGTCATCTCACCCATGGTTCCACCACATTCATATGGGAAAAATGTCATAAAAAATTTTTCGAATATGTGTATTTCTGGGAAAAGATTTTATACTATCCATTAAAGAAATAGGGACATGGATGATAAAGACTGGACGATCATCAAAACACTTACAGAAGATGCCAGAACACCTCTGACAAAAATAGCCAAAAAGCTGGGCATAACCGAGGCTGCTGTGAGAAAGAGATTGAAAAATTTGGAGGAGAGAGGTGTTATAAAGGGATACACCACCATCATCAACCCATCCATGCTCGGCTATCACAGCGTTTCACTGACAGGAATTGACACGGAACCTGATAAATTCCTTGATGTAGCCAAGAAGGTCATGGAGTTTGACTTCGCCAAGAATGTATACATAACAAGCGGAGACCACATGCTAATGGTTGAGATATGGGCCAAGGACGGGGATGAGCTTACGAAAATAATATCGGAGGTCATAGGAAAGATTGATGGTGTTAAAAGAGTGTGTCCAGCGATCGTCCTTGAAAAGATGAAATGAAATTCCTAAGCTGAAATTAAAGCTCTGTAAATTTTTATTTATAAGTTCCACAGGAAAAGAAGGGGTTACAGAATTCTGGCCAGCAACCCTGCAACGCTAACCCTTGAAACAAAACTCAGAACTGTATCGGTTGAGATCACTTCCTCAACTCCTGCTTTTAGTATATCTGCATAGGTTTTTCTGTCGAAAAGGGCATGAGTGGATGCAACAAAAACCCTTTTTGCGTTCATTGACTTGAGCTTTTTTGCAGACTGAATCACAGTTGCACCAGTGGCAATTATGTCATCAGCGATAACGACATCTCTACCCCTCACATCACCGCTTATGCTGGAAACCACAACATTCTCTGCATCTATCCTGATCTTTCTTATAATTCCCGGTTCTCCATCCAGAATTTTTGCAAAGCTCTCGATCCATTTTGAAGAGATCTCGTCGGGGCCAAGAACGACGGGATTCCGGATGTCGTACTCCTTTGCCAAAAACTCTGCCAGAAGTGGCATTGCAGATATGCTCTCAACTCTCCCAGCCTCACCGTAGAAATCAACTGCAACAATTCTGTTAAAAACATCAAGTATGTTCATGGCAGTGTCAAGAGAATCAGCCTCTCCGAATATTGTCGTTTTCCTTCTTGAGTAAGCGAGATATGGAGCAATAAGAGTGAGATAATCAGCTCCTTTCTCCTTCAGAGTTTCACCAATGAGTCTTGACTCAAAAAGAATCTCGTCAGGGTTGGGATGAAACGTGTTGACCACAACAACCTTTTCGGGGACTTCAAACGGAACCCTGACATACTTCTCTCCGTAGGGGAGTCTCTCGATCTGAATGAATTCTGGATTTTTTCCCAGTTTTTTGGATATCTTTATTGCAAGCTCACCGTTTGTTCCCGGAACAAGCATCATTCAATAAGTCTTGATGAGCCCTTTAAAACATTTGCTTTTATCAGCTCAGGTCTCCGCATGCACAGAAAACTTCATTTATGACGGTAAAAAGCTCGTAAAATCCATCTTCCGTTTTTGCAGAAATTCTCAGAGGTCTGTAAATGATGCTTGTGAGTTCAACAAATCTGAGGAGTGATTCAAAGAACTCTCCGAGAACTCCTTCTTCCCTTATTTTCTCAGCATAGTAATTCAGATCCCTTACCGATGCAACATCTGATTTGTTGAAAGCTGTGATGGCGGGGATTCCAAGCATCATTGAGATCACTGCCGATTGAGACACTGCGGCAGAGTAATGTATGGAGTTTTCTATCCTTGATGAATCAACAAGAAATATGCAGACACCTGATTTTCGTGATTTTTCAACCATCTCTTTACCAAAATCCGTGAAAATGAAGAGTTCAAGCTGTCCAGGCGTATCAAAAATCACGAAATCCCAGTTACCATCCGGATAAAGGCTGTTTATGTATTTTATTCCAACCTCAATCGATCTGAGCAGAGCACCGTTTATTCCGAGTGAATATTTGATCATAATCTCCTCGGTTTTTACAAATTCTCTTATATCCAGGTCTGGATTGTATCTTGGTGGGGAAGCAGGATCAAGATTTACTTTTGCAACCCTGTAATCTAATTTTTCCAGAAAACCAGAAAAATTCTCGGTGAGTAATGACTTTCCTGAACCTGCATGACCTGTCACAAATATGGGCAGGGCCATGTTCATTACAGCTTACTTATGAACGAAAAAGATTTCTGGAATTAAAAACACAACAAACTTTTTTCATGGAATGTTTGTAGGATTGTGTGATGAAAATAGCTGATATCACGAGTTTCATTACATGTCCAAGGCTTGCGTATTTCAGAATCCATTTCGGAGAGGACAGACCGAGCGAGTATCACGCGGCCAGAGAGATCTTTCTCAGCCTCCGAAAGGGACTTGGCTACGAGTGGGCCTACGAAAGGTTCACCTCACTCTATCCCGGCTCAGACGAGGTGTTCAGGGATGCGGCTTCGAAGTTCATATATTCTAAGGAGCTCGAAAAGATAGAACCCCAGGACTGGGAAGTGTTCTTCGAGTCTGAAAGGCTCGGATTAAGAGGCGTTGTCGATGAAGTGACAAAAAGCAATGAGTTCGTCGTTTTGATGGTGAAAAAGTCGGGAGAGGGGTTTACGTTCAGGGAGAGGATGAGGCTTGCAGCAGTATCTATTGTATCTGGAATGGAGTCCGGTTACGCCTACTATGCGTTTGATGGAGTTCTTAGGAGGTACAGTGCGAGCAGGAGAGATAAATACAATGTGCTCAGAATACTCGAGAAACTCAGGAGGATAGAGAAGGGATTCTTGCCGGAAAGGAAGGAGAGTGAGAGGTGCAAATCCTGCGAATACAAAGAGTCGTGTGAAACAAAACCATCCACGTTTCTTTCACGTTTCTTCTAAATGCTGCAGGACTTCACGTCCACCTCCACCACTCTGCCCCGCGGTCTTACCTCCTTGAAGATCTGCCCCTCGAATGTGTAAATGTCCACACCCTTCATCAGCCAGCAGTCCGGGGGCAGGCCGGCTTTCAGGCAGGTGTGGGTTAGGAACTCCTCTTCGTCCATCCCGTGCTCCACCGCAACCTGCGGGAGGAGCAGACCGCTGTAAGGGCCGTAAACGACCATCAACCCGTGCCTGCCCACCTCTATCGCCTCAGCCCTCTTTTCAGGTGGAACATCGAGCTTTTCGGGAGGAGTCAGGACGGTCACCTCCACATCTATTTCGTCCATCTCCTGGAGTCTCACGGGGGGAAAGCGGGGGTCCTGCGTTGCGGCGGAAATTGCCGACTCCACTATCGCCTCATCCAGCCTCCTGATCGGGTACGGAAAGCCTATGCACCCCCTGAGCTCACCGTGCTTAGTCAGTGTGGTGAAAACACCTCTCTTCTCTGCGAAAACCCCGTCGAACCTGTCTTCTATGGTCTCTTTCCTGGACAGATACGTTTCTATCGCCTTCCTTGCAAGTCTGACGGCCTTTTCGCCCTCCTCGGGTGTCAGCAACCTCATTGCAATACAATGTCTGTGCAGGAGAATTTATTGTTTTCCTGTTGGTGCTGCCACCATGTACCAGTACATCCGGTCCTCAGGTGATAACTTCTCGCCGGAATTTCACTCTGAATGTCCAAACCACCTGACCGCTCTTCGGAGAGAGATGTGAGTTTTCCCTTATTCTTCCACCACTTTTTCTAAGACAAACAATCGTCTATACTCCGGAAAGAGAATAAGGCCTTTCATTGTGTGGCACTTCATTTTTCCAACATCTTTTAGTTTCGCTCTCGTAATTATTGTTTTCGATGATAGTAATCAAATTCTGGCCCGTTGGAATACGGCACTCCAGTTTTGGAGTCACAGGATTGCTTTTTCCTTTAACTTTTCAACTGCCTTATCAAACTCTTCAATTAAGTAATGAACCTCAATCCCATACTTTTTGGCATTGCCTGCCATGATCCTGTCATTCATTATCAGAATTGAACTCGTTAACTTGATTGTCGCCGTGAAGTAAGCGTCAGCGGCTCTCGGATGGATGTGTTCTGCTTATTCTGAACACCTCGTCGAATATCGTATCTTCTGGGAGTAAAACGAAATCTGCCGTTAACCTGACCACATCCAGCTTAGAAACGGTCATATCCAACCCTTTCGCTAAAGCCATGAACTCGAGCTTTCTTTTCGAGCTCTTCTAACACTCGATAAAATCTATCGCCAGTCCTCTTTTCTTTTATCTCAATCTCTACGATTTCTCCTTCCCTTAAGTCGACTTTCTCAAGAGGTCTGAAAACTCCCTTTTCATATATCGCTTCTATGACTTTTCCCATGTTGTTGAATTGAGCATGGCTTTGGCTGTTTTAAGGGTTACGTTCGCTTCTATCCACGCCGCTATTACGATCAGGATTATGGAAATTAACGCGAGCGTCAGATACTCTTTGACGTCTTCTTTCGTTAGTATTTGCTCCTTCTTACCGGCTAAGTACCTGATTATTTCGTAGGGGATTTTAAGTCCAGCAGCACCAGCAATTATTATTGCAGGAATTTCGAAGATGCCGTGAGGTATTAGCAGTTTGAGGGCATTACTTGGGTTCGTGGTAGATAAACAAGATTCGAGCACAACTCCATTGACAAATCCATTTAAAAATAAGGCAATAATAGACATACTTCCAAAAAGAAGGCCTCCGGACAATGTAGTCATTATAACTTTTAGATTTTGTGTAAGAATCTTAAAAAATGAAACTTCATTCTTTATTTCACCTTTTATGACAGTTCTATCTTCAGGATTGGCTAAATCGATTGAGAAATTAATAAATCCGAATATAAATCCAATTAAATATATAATAAGTGCAAAAAATACAAATTTAACGGTTTCTCTAATCTGTGAAGTCTTTTGACTCATAGATCACCTTCGCTAACTCATAAACACTAACTGGCACAACGCTAACACTAAACGATAAAATTATTATAAAAATATTACTATAAACTGTACTTAAATACACAATCAGAAAGTAAGGTACTACAAGTAACAGTGGTGCGAGTATGAGATTCTTTAAAACCATTCTTTTTGTTTTAGAAACTTCGTGAAGGATTTTTCCAAGTAATAGCCCATATAGTAAACCCAAAAATACCGCCAATATCGTCACGTCAGTAGACAATTTTGCTACATATACTGAATACATTAGAATGCCTAATATAACACTTAAAACAGTCATATATGCTGCAATTTTTATTAATTGGCTTTGATCTAAGTATGCTTCCCTCATTTCTCTACACCCAAGTTCACCAGAAGATTAAAAATAATTATACTAATAATTTTTTTATGCTCCAACAACAGCTCCTGCGATCGCTCCAGCACCCAGACCAAAGGCTGCACCAACAGCAGCTCCCCAAAGGACACTTTCGTAAACGCCTATTAGGCTTACGGCCAAACCAGCCTCTGGTGGTGCGCCTCGTGTAGCTAGATAGTAGCCAAACACAGCCCAAGCATCTCCGACAACCCCTGACATCACAGCCAATCCAACCATCCCCAAAACCATAGCCAAAGCCAGCCACTTAATTACTTCCTCATTCCAGTTCTTCACCGCATACATCCTACCTACCTCCTCAACCCAATCCTACTTATACCTTTCTCTTCTCCTATATAACATTTTCTCTTCATGTTTTTTTTTCTCGACAAAAAAGTAAAATTTATTAGATGTAGTTAAAACCGAAAAACATGAAGCTAATAACGAATCCAAACGCTTTCTTTGAAGAGCTGAAAAGAAAAGATATAAGAATAAAAACCCCATTGCTGACAGTAGTTTTTCCTCTGGCAGTTTTGATTTCAGCATATCAGTATTTCCTCAGCACAAAAATCGCTCAGGCTTTCCCTGAAGAGCTTGCCAAGTTTTTCGTCATCGGAGCTTACGTTGGAATAATTGGTTCATTCATTGGAATTTTTGCAGTCTGGCTGATTTTGGCTTTAATCATGCACGGATTGTCAGCTTTCTTCGGCGGAGAAGGAAGCTTTAGAAGGACTTTCGAGTTTATCGGTTACGGATTCTTTCCCTCGCTAATCGGTTCAGCTATAACAGTTCCTATGTCCTTGTATTACATTGCAAACGCTGAAATTCCTAAAATCAACTTAGCCCAATTACAGCAAAATTCAGACGTGATGAGAGCGGTAATGTTATCTCTATTGCCCGAAAGCCTGATACATTCAAATCTGGTGATAAATGCAGCCGTTACTGTATGGAGTCTCGCAATCTGGACTTTTGCTGTAAAACACGCGAGAGAAATCGAGTTTGGCAGAGCTTTCGTCTGTGCTTTGATTCCGACTGCGCTGTTTGGAGTTTACCAGGTGTGGAGTATTTTGAGAGTGTTGTAGCCCACCACGTTTCACTCTCCCCAGCTGTCCCTGCCGCAGATCCGACAATCTGTTCAGCACCGGTAATTGTGACTTCCCGGCTTTTCGAACCCCTGAAGTATTAATACCTCTTTTCCCATAAGCAGACAGGATGATGAATGTCGGCATAGATGTTGGAGGCACCTTCACTGACATCGTTTCGATGGAGAATGGCGAGTTCACTCACATTCAGACCCTCAGGACGTCAAAATTCCTGCGAAGGCCGGAACTGGTAGAGGAGTATAGTGATGCTGTCTTTGCCATTGCGGGATGGATAAGAGGCGGTGAAATTCTAAGAACGCCCAATATCCCCGGATTCAGAAGGGAACTCTTCAAAGGCAAAATGATAGAGAATGATGCAAACTGCTTTGCTGTCTATGCCCATTATGTTACAGGTTTCAGTAACGTTTTCGCAGTTACCCTCGGCACGGGGGTAGGGGCGGGGATAATTGCCAACTCAAGGCTCTACAGAGGCAGCGGTCTCGCCTCTGAGATCGGGCATGCGTTTGTTGGAGGAAACGAGAGATGCGTCTGCGGCGGAATCGGTCATCTGGAAACGTTCTTCAGCGGGTGGGCAATTAAGAAAAAATTCGGGAGGGAGGTTTCGAGGAAAGAGATTCTGGGGTTTGACGGCTTCAGGGTTCTGTGCACGGAGGTTGCCAAGGCGGTGATGGTTCTCGATCCTGAAGCTGTTGTTTTTGGAGGCAGAATATCCTCAATTCTCGAGCCGGAGGATTTCCGGCTGATATACGATTTCCTGCATCCAGAATTCAGGCCGGAGATAAGGGTTATAAAGGACCCGCTCGCAGTTGCAAAGGGAGCCGCAATTCTGGCAGGTGGTGGACATGGACATTGTTGAGGAGGCTGCGAGGAAGATCGAGAGCATGGAGGTGCGGGGAGCTGCAAGGATTGCGAGGTTTGCTGCGGAAACTCTCATGAAGTTTGCGAAAACCGTCAGCGGGAACTTCGACGAGGAGATGAGGAAAGCGAGTGAGAGGTTGATGAACACGAGGCCAACTGCTGTGAGCCTCTTCAATGCGATAAACTACGTGATGAACTACTCTGGCGAGAGCGACGATGAAAAACGGGAGAGCCTGATAAAGCGAGCTGAGGAGTTCATAGAATGGGTGGACACGGCAAGGGAGAAGATAGGCAGGACAGGGGCCAGGAGGATAATGGACGGCTCCACTGTAATGACTCACTGCAACTCCTCAGCGGCACTATCGGTGATAAAGCACGCATTCGACGAGGGAAAGGACGTTCGAGTAATAGCGACGGAGTCGAGGCCGAGACATCAGGGCCATCTGACGACGAAGGAGCTTGCCGACTACGGCATTGAGGTCACGCTGATAGTTGATTCTGCCGTGAGATACTTCATGAAGGAGGTTGACGTGGTTGTCGTCGGTGCCGACACGATTACAGTCAACGGCGCGCTGATAAACAAGATAGGTACCTCCCAGATAGCCCTTGCAGCGAAGGAGGCGAGAGTACCTTTCATGGTAGCCGCTGAAACGTACAAGTTCAGCCCTAAAACCCTACTCGGAGAGCTGGTTGTCATCGAGGAGAGGGATGCGAGAGAGGTCGTTGAAGGTGAGCTTCTGAACCATCCAAATGTCAGGGTGAGAAATCCTGCCTTCGACGTAACTCCGAGAGATTACATAGATCTGATAATCACCGAGATCGGGGCGATACCGCCGGAAATGGCCTACATCGTGATAAGGGATCACCTCGGCTATGCGGAATTCGGAGGGGAGGAGATAACTCTGAGCCCGAGGCACTACGATTAAATTTTTATTCTCAAAAGCGCATCTTTTTACGCCCTGCCCCTCCAAGCTTTGAAGCTTCGCAAGCTGTGAGGAGGGGTTCCCTTGATGGGGGTATTTAGTTATATTTAGTAATTTAGTTTAAAAATTAGCTTGAAATCTCAATCTTACATTAAACCCAATAGTTTTAGTTTTTCGTCAATTAGTTGAGTTCCTCCGTGTTTATATCCTTCTAAATAGATTGGGATAAATCCGGTTTGTGAGATCTTGTACCCTTCTTTTTTCCTTAATTTTGGTTGTATAATCTTTTTGAACATTCTTAGGGATTCTTTGTATCCTCTTAGGCTGTTGTGGGCTATGTTTGCGACATAATCTGCAAGCTGAATTCCAGAAGAATATGTGGAAACTTCAAATATTATAGAGTCTTTAACGAATTCGTATTCCCCAACAAACTCTCCACTTAGAAATATCTCGCTGTAATATTGTGATAGTTTTCTCAGGTGCGTTTCATCATAAAAGAATATTCCTCTCTCGTTGCTCTCCTTTAGTTCATCTTCTGCTCTAAGCATCATGATAGTAAGGAAATCTTTTTCAATTTCGTTTCTTTGTTTAAATATTTTATCGAAAAAATAAGTCAAAACTATGATTATAACTGTATTATTCGACAGCAACTCAAGACTCTTCTCTATAAATTCTAAATAGTGCTTATAATTTTTTGACGTGTATTTTTCTAGCCTTTCTTTATCTTTACTGGGTAAATTGTGGCCGTATTCTTGATATTTTTTAAATGCCAAACACCAGCAAGTTTGAATTCCTCATTTGGGAGTATTTCGTATTCTTTTTTTACATCCAAAAATTTTTACTGAAGCTCGAAATATTCCTGTTCCGGAATCATAACTGCACTGCGTATGTAATAGTCCCCTTTTTTAGGTTCGTCTGACTCATCTGAGAATATTAATTTCGCTGCACTCTAATGATTCAAAAAGTATATGAAGTTTATAGAGTCATAGCCCCGCCCGGGTTCTATTCCTACAAGGTTTATAACCCACAACTGCAAATATTGCGATGCAATGAGTGCCTTAAGGTTCCATTCAGCAGAGGGATTACTTGATGGACAGATGAAGTTGGCAAAAAAGGAACTGCCAGAAAGGAGTTATAGGCTCCTTGAAGATTTTAAAAAGAAGCTTTTGTCTGAGGGGATCAGTAAGCTCAGGATTGTTAGATATATTGGACTTCTTAGGAAGATTTACTCTTTAGCTCCCAGAGAATTTGATGAATGGGATGAGAATTATATCGTTGAAGTTCTTGCAAAGCTTGAGGAATCTGATTATAAAAATTCCACGAAAAATGAGTTTAAAAAGGCGATGAAGAGGTTTATCAAGTTCTATTATGGAAAGAAGTCTGATCTGCTTGATTATGTTAAACAGGGGAGAAAAAAGGATTCCAGGATTCCTGAGGTTCTCCGAGAAGAGGATATCCTGAAGCTTATTGAAGTTGCGGATAATGTGAGAGACAAGGCAATGGTTGCGGTTTGTTATGAGGCGGGTTTGAGAATTGGGGAGCTTGCTGGGTTGAAGATTCGAGATATTGAGTTTTATTCCAATTCCACGGGGGGGATTAGAGCGAAAATAAGAGTGAATGGAAAAACCGGTGAAAGAGTAATTCCAATAGTTATGAGCGTTCCATATCTTAAGAGGTGGATGGACGAACATCCTTTTAAGGATGATCCGAGTGCCTACGTTTTTTGCTCGCTTGCGAGGATAAATTATGGTGGTATGATCTCTTATCAGAAACTCTACGAGAAGTTTATTAAACTTGGAAAAAAGGCTGGACTTAGAATACGATTTCATCCTCACGTTCTTAGGCATTCTCGGGCTACTGTTCTTGCTAATCATTTAACTGAGGCGCAGATGTGTGAATTCTTTGGATGGGTTCAGGGTTCTGACATGCCACGGATCTATGTGCATTTGAGCGGCAGGGATGTGGAGAAGTCAATACTCGGGTTATATGGTCTCGAAACTGAAGAGCAGGAAAAGGATGTTGAAGCAAAACCAATTAAATGCCCACGCTGTAGCTACCTGAATGCTCCCACAGACTTCTACTGTGGCAGATGTGCTTTGATTCTTGATGAATCCAAGCGTGTGGAGCTGGAAATGGAAGAAATGAAATTCATGAAAGAAGTCATGGAGATGATGGATCCTGAAACAATCAAGAAGGCAAAGGAAATGGTCGAACTTGTTGAGAAGATGAGGTCCAATCCGGAGCTGTTCAATCTTCTTCTCCAGATTAGGGATTAGTTTTTTAGCGGTTTTATATACTGGAAACCTATTTTCTGTTTTAAAATGAGGCGCCAGCACACAGAGTTTGCACTGTTGTTAGCTCTCTTTGTTGTTCTGGAATTGCTACTTGATGCCCTCGCTGGGGATTGGTTAAAGCAGTGGATTCAGCAGCATTTTGGAACAATACCTGCAGCGTTGGGTTTTGTAGCGGTGCTGGCGCTGATATGGGTGAGAGTTAGCAAGTATGAGGCGTTGGCTGGGTTGAGTAGTGGGAAAAGGAAAGGAGGAGGTAGGAAAAAGAAGAGGGGGTGAGTATGGCGAGAGGAAATTTTAGGCAGTACTATGGGGGAGCCTACAGGAAGGGGAACGTTAGCATATACGAGGCTGCCCTGTTTGTGGTTTACGTGATTGCAAGTATAGCAACCTTTGGACTGGGCAGCATAAATCTGGCGTGGGTAACTGACTTCAGTTTCTGGATAGTGCTTGTCAGCGCCCTCGGAGTCTTTGCCCTTGACAAGCAGGTGAAGAAGAACCAGAAGGTCACGGCTCTGGAGATTGGAGCGTTGTCGGTTGCTATTGGGCTTCCGCTGGCGGCAGCAGGCTACCTCACGTCGCTGGGCATTGACATAAGCACGTACCTGACTGATCCGACAAACAGCTTCATCATGCTGGCCGTCAGCGTTGGCGCTCTGATTGTTGCGGCGAAGCAGGACTGAGCTTTGACCCTATTTTTTAACGGAGGTGGTGGCGGTGAGTAAGAAAAGGGCGATAATGTCAGCTTTGATGTTGACGATAATGATAGGGCAAACGGTTGCGTTGCCGCTCATTGCTCCATTGCTTATAGGGGTTGCTGGTGGATTCGCTGGGGCTTTAATAGGTCATTTGCTTGGATTAGGTGGTGTCTCTAAGGAGGAGGTAGAGAAACTTAAGCAGCAGTATGAAGCAGCTTTAACATCTCAGAAAGAGGTGAATGATGCCAATATTCAGCAGTTACTTTTAGAAGTCTATGCGAGGGATAGCAATATCTATGGTGTCAGTCGGGACTTTGGGCAATATACTAAGAACTATGCATGGGCTTTAGCTAAGTATGAGGCTGTAAAGGCTCTAAAAGAGGGTAAAACTGTTGCAGAGGCTCAAGCTGCTGCAAGGAATGTGGTTATTATGTATTATGCTAATATCAGCAAAACAATAATTAATACACAAAATGCGACTGTAAATCTATTGTACGCCATATATACAAACTACAGTACAGAACTTGGAATAAGCGATTTCAAGCTTGTTAACAGTAGGGGAGATTATGCACTTTATACAAGTGGTACTTGGAAATGGGTTTCTTCAGATCCAACTACGTATGGTATAGACAATCCAAGCATCAATAAGTATGCAGTTTCTTTGACAATTGCTGGTAAAACCTATGAAGTGGATAGGCTAAAATTCAGGTACAGGCCAACTAATTCGCCGAATTATTATACTTACGATATAGTGAATGTATATTACAGTAATGTTCTTGTGTATAGGTTGAGTGACTTTACAAACGCTGTAAATGCAATAGATGCAGCATATAACGAAATAATAAATAATGTTGATGTATATGTCCAGAACTTGGCTAATCAGACCAATTTGGCTCAGATAAACATGACTGACCTGATAGATCCCTATCAGCTTGCTTCATTGATGAACAATGATTACAATGCAACGGGCTATTATGGCTATGCTGCTGCAGAGTTGGCATTATTAGGACTCAACACGGCTGGGATCAACAAAACAATATTAATTGAGGTTAATGGAACGCAATATGAGGGCTTCTTATTCACAGACTGGCAGGGAGTTTTAGAAAAGAACAAAACCTACACAGCTAACGCAAGTTACAGGTATTTCATAGCAGTTGATGGAGGGCTTTATGAGATTCCAGCAGGAACGAACTTTACCGTCTTGGCAATAAGAGACTTTAGAGGGAACGAATTAACTAATACAACACTTAAAAGTTATACTTCAGCACTTCAGGATGTGAACAAGATATACGACGAAATAGCAGCATTAAGGCAACTATGGCAGGAATACATAGAAATGCAGGCAATGACTGTGGGTGGTGGTGATTCATCGTCAGGCTTCAACCTCTCAGAATGGTGGGCATCACTTGATCAGACCGCAAAGCTTGGCATAATCGCAATTAGCGGCATTGGAATTTATGCACTTCTGAGGAGGGACTGATGACAGGGCTTGAAGCAGTGTTATCTTTATTTTTTGCATGGTGGTTACATGGTAGGAAAAAGAAATAAAGGGCTTTTCAGACCTCCAAAAAACAAGAAAATAGCTGAAGTTATTAAAATAGACACTCCAAAAAATGCAAGAAGTTCAGTTAAAGAACTGGCTGAAATGATTGATAAGGGAAAAATAACAATTGATCAGGCTATCAAATACGTTACAAATGCAGCAAACAGGGCTAAAGCCTCTTTAAACAGAAAGAACCTGAGCAAGAAAGAGAGAAAAGAGATGAAAGAAGTTGCAAAAGTTTATAATAGCTTTAAGGAGGATCTGAAGAAAGCAAAGAAGCTTATCGGAATAAAATGAGTATGAGGGCTTTGGTTATTTTTTTGATTTTATTACTGCTCCCAGTAGCTTCAGCAGACTACTTTGACATGTCCAAATTTGCTAAGCAGAATACAACAGCTCAGGAACTTGGAAAGTTCAGCAATCAGCCTGATCTTGTTTACTGGAGCAATGAAACGAAGAAGTACATAACTGGCACTGAAAGCAAGTGGGAGATAGATCAGTGGGCCTATGTTGTGGACTATGATCTTGATGAGGGCTGGATTCTAATCTATGCCAACAGAACCGAGCCGGTGACTGTGGTCGATGTATTTGGTGGGGTGTGGAAGAAAACAACCATACACAAGGGTTATAACCGCCTGAACTTCTCAGGGGTACAGGAGTATGCTGGGCTGAAAGTGGTGACAATTGGTTCTCCGTGGGGATTCGCAATTCTGAAACAGAAGAGAGATCTCTTTTACTTTGAGGAATATCCCATTGCGATCTTAAAGAGTGAGCTGGCAAAGTTCGGCTGGCAGAGAGCGGCTGGAGCTTTAGGAATCTTTCTTGTTGGCTTTGCTCTGAGCTACTGGCTGAAGAGGGACAGGCTTCTGATAAGCTTTCTTGACAACCTGATTATCCTTGTTGCCTGCGTTGTTCTGATTTTGGCGATTCTGAGCGTTGATTATGCAACAGCAACGGTTAAGGTCCCTGCCGGCAACGCTACAGTAACCAAACAGATTCCAGCGTTGGAGCTGAGCAGGGAGAAGGTAAGGGACATGTATAACTGGGCTTTTGCAGTCTTCTTTGTCCTCGGTTTCATCTTTGCAAGGTATCTGGCAGACTATGAAAAGCTGTATCTTGCGATTGTTGATTATTCGAGACCTATAAAGCTTTACGAGTTGCCATATCATCAAAAAGCCAAGCTGGTAAGGGATTATGACAACAAACTGACAAAACTGAGCTTTAAAGATGATTTCAGGCAGTTGATCGATTTTGAGCTGAATGGCAAGGATGTAAAGGGAATTCTTGCAGTAAAAACAGAGGATGTAAAGGATGAAAGCAAGGCAGAATTCAATGCGAGATACAGCCTGATTGCTTTTCTTTCAATGCTGGTTATCAGTGTTTTAGCTGGTTATCTTAATGTCTTTAAGATAGATCTGGCTTATTCGATGTTTCTCGCTCTGATCGTTGCTGTTGTTTTCAATCTTAAGGCGTTGAAACATCATTTCAGCTTGGAAGTATCCAAGACCAAGCTCATTGAATGCAGCGAGATAATGAATGAGGATAACTATACCAAGATGCTCAAAACTGCCCAGATCAGGCAGATTGCTGAGGACTACAACAGGCTGTTGAGGGCTTACGTTAGAGAGAAGATTACAATGCCAAGGCGAACAGTTAGCGAGCTTCTAAACGTTATCAGAGAAGTAAGGGAGGTTGATACACATGAGCAGGATTAAGTTTACAGAGAACGACAAAATAGAGCAGCTAAGGCGCTTTATAGCTTATAGGTTAAGTGCTAAGCATGGTTTTGGAACCCTGGTTTTCGATCCATGCGGAGACAGCCTTATTTTCATCTTGGACATAGCGGAAAAGGAGTTTGGTAAAGAGGCGAGAAAGGAGCTTTTCAGATTCCTTGAGCCCTACCACAAGATGAGGGTTTTGAAGACTCTCCAGCACGAGGGCGTTAAACAAAAGCTGTGGATGGCAGCCAGCGATTTGGCTAAAGAGGCCAGCCATGAGAATCTGGATTTATTCGATGACAGCGGTGAAAGCGGTGATGGCGGTGAGGTGATGGATTTTGAATAATAAGCTTATGCAGGCAATAAACAGCGCTATTGAGCGGGATGGCTTCCTTTTCATTGGCATTCTTGGTGATAGGGGCCTGGGAAAGAGTGTTACAGGCCTGAACCTCACCTACTCTGTATTGAATGAATGGGACAAAGCTCTCAGACATACAATATTTACAATCAACGACTTCAGCAACCTGCCTTACCGCAATGACTTGGTTAGGCATGAGGATGGCAGGGTTAAGGTTATTCTCTGGGACGATTTTGCTTTACACACATCAAGTTATGGCTTTAGCAAGAGAGGGGAGAGGGATCTCCTAATTGACTTCATCGAGGACTTTGAGGTAGTCAGGGAGGAGGTGGCTGTGCTTATTGTAACTGCAGCCACGTGGGAGATGATCCCTCCAAAGCTGAGAGATGCGGCCCACATATTCATCCAGATGACCAAAAGGGGTAAGGGTGAGATATGGGCGAAGCAGAGAGGCTGGCTTTTCCTGAGGAAGGATTACAGGAAGATCGGAGAAATAGAGACCGCAAAGATCCCTGACGACGTGTATAACACTTACAGGGAGATGAAGCGAAAGGCAAAGAGGGTAAAGGAGAAGATGAGCCTGCTTAAGCAGAAGGAGAAGGCTGAGAAAATGGCCGAGGAGCTGACTGAGGAGGACTGGCAGGATGAGGACCTCCTTGTTGCCCTCGGCATCAAGGACATGCACGGGAACTTTACTGAATTCGGCAGTATGGTATATAGAGTGTGGGAGGAGAGGGTGGCTAAAAACGGGGCTAACGCTCTCATTCTTGCAGATCTCTTCACAGAGGCCGTTTCTCAGCGAAGATTCGAGGCTATACTGAGAAGCTGCGGAGTTAAGGGCAACAAGGACAATCTGAGGCTTGCTTACAAGGAGCTGGTCAGATACCTTGAAAGGAGAAGTCTGGAGATGGAAGTATGACGGACTTCCTGAGTGCTTCCCCTCTCCTGATCCTTGTAGCTCTTGGAGTGATTTCATGGCTGACCGAGAGCAGGACAGTTAAGCTAATCACCCTGCTGTTCTTCTTTGGTTATCCATTAGTGCAGGGTAAAACAACCATGCCGGGACTGGATATCAATCAGATACTGGATTTCATTTTGAACACTGCAAACTACTGGTTGAGTGAGGCTCTGAATGCTCTGGTCGAATACATAAAGCAGAAAATTAGCCTCCTGTAACTTTCTTTCAATTGTTGCAACATTTTAAAAAGAGGATTTCATGAAATAAAACGTATTCACATTTGCCGAGGGGTCAAACTTTATAATATGAGATCTAATTTGCTGTTTTGGGGTGGGAGTAATGCAGGACTACAGGTTTAGGGTGCTGATTAAGAGTGGAAACGGGAAAGATCATGCCGTGGCCGTGGACGCAAGGAAGATAGCCTTGAGGAACAACATAAACAAGGTGAACGGAACATACAGGCTGGATCTGGAGCAGATTAAGGTTGAGATGGGTGAAGATCTGATTATGGAGATCTGGGAGATACTGATGTATATGCTACCACTGGGAAGGGTTAAAAAGGCCATTGAAGACTTTGCAGAGCGAACAGGGTTCTGAGATTGGAGTGGTTATAGATGATCAGATTCTCAGAGCATGCATTGAAAAGAGCTGAGGAGAGAGGGGTTGATCCAGAGCAGGTTGAGCTTGTAATTCGAGAACCAACAAAAATAATTCATGTAAAGTTCGGAAGAAAAGCAGCTTTCAGGCAATTTGGAGAGAAATATGTCGTTGCAATCTACGAGGAACGAAATAATGAAATAGTTGTGGTCACAACTTTAAAGGTAGATAAGGAGAGGCTGATAAGGTATGGTTTCGGTGGAGTTTGATCCGGAAGTTAATGCCATGTTCATAAGGTTCAAGAAAGGGAAAGTGGCTGAGTCAGAGCCGTTAGCAGACAATGTCATCGTGGATCTGGACGAGAACGGGGAGATTGTGGGGATAGAGATCCTCCTACCAAAGCTCGCCGAGGAGCAGAGGGAGTTCGTGGTGAAGATGATGAGAGCTAAGGTTTGAGCTTTGGACTATTCTATCGTTTAAACTTCCTTCTTAATGCTAAAATAAAAAGTGCTACAAATGTAATTCCGGCCAACCTTTCAGATAAGGTTAGTAATATGGGCAATTCAATGTTTTTTTGATTAGGAGGATATTGAAGGAAAGTCGCTATACTAACTTCAATTGCCTGAAGTTGCTCGAATCCGTAACAGAACTCCTCAATAATCTCCTCCGAATTCTCAGGCAGAGCAAACTTTTGTTAACCGAATTTTTCTTGCATAAATGCATATTTAAAAGTTTGCTAATTAACTAATATATGTTAGCGTGAAAGCAAATTTTTAAAATTTATTGACATATCACAGAACATATGTCTGACTGGGTAAACCGGTTCAAAGAATTGGCAGAAAAGGCGGTTGAGAAAGTTTCAGAGGCTGCCGACACATATATGAAAAAAAGAGAGTTCAATAGGAGAGTATATGAGAGTAAACTCCTCTTGCTTTCACGTTTTGCTGTTTGGCAGCTTGAGCGGATCTGTATATCGGAAGATATCCCTCCGTATGTTGAAGGAAAAAGAGGACCGAGAAAAGCGAGGAGCAAGAATGAGTTTATCGACTTGATTGTGGATGAGCTTGATTTTGATGATGTTGTAGAGTATGCCAAGAAATTTGGAGTCAGATATCAGGACATCCTTAGAGACCTTGAGGAGTTTGAGGCCGAGCTATTTGGTGAAGAGGAAGATGTTGATCTCCAACCTGAAAGCGAGTTCGACGAGATTCTTGATTTGATCCAGAGAGAATTCAGGCCGGAAATGACGAGGGACGAGGAAGATCTTGAAAAGCAGTTAGCCATGTTCCTGAAAGTGCATCTCGGCGAGGATAGAGTGGAGAGACAGGTAACCATCGAAAGAGGGAAGAGAGTAGACATCCTTATAGATGGAGATTATGGTATTGAAGTAAAAATAGCTGACAGCACTGGGCTGGCTTACCTGCCAACTCAGCTCAGAATATACCGGAAAAGGCTCAGAGATGTGGCGGCAGTCATTGTCAGGCCCATTGGAAAGGAGGTAAACATCGACGATATTCTGGAGCTGCTGGATGAAGATGGGATTAAATACGTGGAGGTTCAGGCAGAGGTCAGAAGGAGAGGCGGTTGGACGTTTGAGCTGGTTAAGAAGAGGAAAAGATGATTTGCTCTTAGCAAAGCCTCCTCATTTGAGTGAACCTCGATATTGAGAAACTCTGGACATTCTTCTTAGTGATTTATGTTTTCCTCTCTATTTGCTTTTTGAATATCTTAAAGATATCTTCGCCCAAATAAGATGCTAATGCGCAAATATGCTTACATGGGAGGCGACGAGCCCGCTTTCCAGGTTCTGGCACATGTTTCCATTTTTCATTCCAAGCGGGACACTCACAACTTGGTGGTTTCAGGCTAACTTTATATTTGGTTCCGTCATTTTTTGAAGAGTGTGCGTAAAATGTACCATTTATTTCTTCGATTTTGATAGATTCACCTTTTCTAAGGCACTCTTCAACTTGCATCACTCTTTTTTCAATTCGTTTTTGTATCTCCTCTTCTTTTTTCTTTCTTGCTTTTTTCGCTCTCCTGTCCACTCTCCGATTTATTTTTGAGTTAACGTGTACGTAGTCTATTTTAGCAGACATTTCTTTCTCGATTTTCTTTATTTTTTTAGAGTGTCGTCAATATACTTTCTGCTGGGGGTCCATAATCCCCACACAAAATTTAATGCATACAACGAGTCTGTGAGTATGCGTATCTCTATTTTTTCCGTTTTTTTCTTTTTAATCTCATTTAATGCATAATAAATCGCTAATAACTCAGCATGTACTGGTCCATTTGCTTTTCGAGACAAATCTATCGGCCTGTATTCTTTTTTATGTGTTTTGATAAGAATTGAGATTCCGGCGATACCATTTTTATACCCTGCGTCACATTGAACAATCCAAATACCTTTTTCTATGAGATTTACGTCAATACTTTTGAATTTAGTCATTTCATTCGCTTTGATCTTCTTTTTATGCCATGACTTATTTTTCTTAATCATGTGGCGTTTTGTATTTATTGAGGAAAATATTAAAAATTTGCTATTTCCCTAACCAACATCCAACAATTCGTTGATAAAAGCGTAGAATAAAACAGATCTCAGTCTAAAGGGCTTCGGAAATTAAATTAATGGCGATGGCGAGCCATGTAATGTGCAGTATCGCCAAAATCAAGGATGAGGCGTTGGGATGTTTGCGTCTTAGCTTTACCCCTGTGATGTATGCGGTGTAAGACAGTATCGAGATCAATAATGCAATTGGATTGCCTGAGAGTATTCCTCCAATTAACAGAAATGTCGTGAGAGTCAGGGTGTTGGCTGTGAGAAACGTATCAAGCCATTCTCCAGCTTTTTCAAAAGCTGTTTGGTCTTCTTTTTTGAAATGCTTTTTGTGAGAGTGGGTGTGCTCATTCATTACAGGTTCCTCCTCCTGATTTTGTAGATTTCATCTTCAAGGTAGTATATGTAATTTGCCAGGTCTCTATACAGTTTCATCATCCTGAATGCGACGAAGGCCAACGTTACGAGCAGTAGGTAGTCCATGATTTCTGCGGGGTAGTTTGTTTGGGTGACAACTATCGTGGGTGCGACTGTAACTTTTGGTACGATTTCCGGGAATTTGTTTATGAGAGCGGTGATTAATGCGGCAACGAAAGTGTAAATGAGGAATTCTTTGAAATTTTTGGGAGGGTAGTGGATATTCATGTCTCATTCCTCCTTTAGCATTTCACCAACAAACTCCTCCGGATCCTTAGGCGGCGCCTTAGAATGATACTCCTCGAACTCCTTCTCAATCTGCTCCAGAAGCTGGACGACCTTCTGACCGAGGGGAGTGAGTTCGTAAAGTTTAGGACTTGTAGCTCCACTAAATGAAATCCTAATCAGCCCTAAATCAAATAATTCATTCAGTCTACGCCATACAATAGTTTTATCGAGTTTAGTGAGTGCGATAATGTCTTTTTGTCTTGCCGGTCTTTTACTGATTGCTTTTAGGATTTTTAGAGATCCTGAATGGGATAGAACTTGGATAATTCTTTCCAGTTTTTCAGTCACAGTAATACAATTTTATTGGCTCTTCATTAAACTATTCGACATTTATGTAGAACTTCTACAAAATAGCAACCTTTAAATAGTTTTGAGGTTACAATATTGTAGAAAAGTTGAGGTGGTGTATATGGGTGAGAAAGTCTGGGCAGATGTCCCGGAGAGATGGAAGCCCCTGATTGAGAAGGCCAAGGAGATAGAGGGCTGGGACTCTCTGTCCGCATACATCAGAGAGCTCATCAAGAAAGACCTCGCCAGCAAGGGACTCCTCGGCGTGAAGAACGGAGAGGGTGAGACTGTTCTGCAGGAGGTTTAACCAATGCCGGTCATTGACCTCTCAGGCATTGAGCGGGCAAGGAGGCAGTACGTGGACATGATTCTGAGAGCCGAATTCGTCAGGGCTGACGAGCTCCTGAGAAGGCAGAGGGAGAGCCTGATTGATGTTGACAGCGATGCTGAGATCTGGGAGGGCTGATTATGGCAGTCGTCTATGCCCTTGAATGCTCGTTCTGTGGCTCAAAGCTCGCTCAGGATGATGCTGTGATGCTTGGCTGCTGCCCTCTCTGTAAGGACTGCTACGGGAGGCTGAGGAAGAAATGAGGTGCCACGAGTTCACGGTCTGGAGTCCTTTCCGATGCAGGCTGAGGAAGCCGTGGACTTGCAGACATTTCGATCCTGAAAGGACCGAATGCACAAGGCCATGGCTGAAGGAGGCGATTCAGCATGCTCACGCTTGACGACTTCATTGAGGCAGGAGCATGCCCCTGCGGAGGGGAGCTGGAAGCAACTGAGACAGGCTGGAGATGCGTGAGGTGTGGCTGGGAGATAATCGAGGCTGGCGGAGATGCCTGAGGTGAAGTATCCGGGGCTTAACAGGATGGCGGAGGAGCTGAGCAGGATCCTGAACAAACATCCTGCCACATTCCGGAATACAATCCTGAGCAACGTCAGGCACCTGCTTGAGAACATCCCGCCTGAGGAGCTTCTCCCAATTTTTGAGGAGGATGAGGAGAATGGACGATGATACGTTGTGGGCTATCGTGATTAACGGCTCGCCCATAGCTGCTGCCTTTGCCCTCGCGATTCTCGATCAGAGGCTCGGCGGCAAGATCTCCGAGCTGAAGAAGAAGCTGGATGAGATGGATGCTCCCCACCGCAGGAGCGGTCTGGCCGGTGCAATCCCGGCGGGGAGCAAAACCGTGAGAGGTGTGGCGTATGGTAGAGGTTAAGGAGAAGGTGGATAAAAAGGTTGAGGAGAATGGGGAGAAGGTCAGAAGGCCGGTCGAGACCGTGAACGTCTATACAAGCAACGGAATTCTGAGCTTCAGCGTGTGGGAGGGTGGAAGCATAAGCGTCAGAGTCAGCAGGAGGAAGGACACCGGAGAAGAGTATGAGAATGTCTGGAGCGGGAGAATAAATCCTGTGGACTTCATAAGCCAGTTCGGAGAACTCAGAACAGTCGCAAAGACGGCACAGGACGAGCTTAAGAAGATCCTCGGGCAGGAGATCTGATTTTTTATTTTTTTATCCCGGTGGTTGTGATGGAGAGGAGTGTAAGGCTCTCAAATTTAGAGTGCATAGACAGAGTATTCTCTTTGCTGGAGGGAGATATAACTTCAGAAAGCGATGAGTTCAGAGCTATATTCTGGGAGAGGTTCTTTGACTACTTTGCAAAGCTGTCGAGGACTGAACAGAACAGGATCCTCACCCAGCTTGCTGATTTACGGAGGGTCTGTTGCAATGCCTGAATACTACCAGAACGTCTCTCTCGATCTCAGAGATGTGGACGAACTGGATTTCAGCTTTTATTACGATAGCAAGAAACACAGATACAACATTCTGGTAAATCACGGAGAATTTTTGAATGTAACAAGGAGAGAGGGTGAGGTGATACTGTCTTTTCTAAAGATTCTTAGAGAGGTCCTGAACACAGCTGACTCTAAGGATTTTTCGAGTAGGTCCGACTCTCGAGATGACGAAATTTCTTTCGACTTCCTGGAAACGGATCCTGTTCTAAAGAATGTTCGACTTCCAAGGAAGACCGAGATATGATGTAGCATGCAGAGGGTAGTCTTTGCAGTCTCACCCTTCACACAGGAGTATGAAATTTTAGGGGTAGATGAGGAAATATACAGAATAAAGCCAAATGAGGTTATTATTCTCCCAAAGCTCAATGCTGAGGTTTTTGAGAAGAATAACGTTGGAAGGATTGTAGGCATCTATCAGGATCCGGGCTTTGACTGGGAAAGAGAGGTTCTTAACAGGATCATAGGAGAAGATTCAGAATTTTATGAGGAAGACCCAGTTAAGGAATGGGCTAAGGAATCCCTGAAAATAGAGCTCTCCAAACCCAATCCAGACCCTGACAAAGTTATACAGCTCAGAATGATCATCAAAGGCTTAAATCCTGCCCAATTTTATTCATCCCAAGGGAATAAAAACACCCCTCTCCATCACCAAACCCATTCTGTAGAGCCCAGCCCCACGGGTTTATCTCGACCTATTTACAATACGGGACAGGCTCATAATTTTGACAGTTTTATAAAAGAGGATAATGAAATTAACAGCAACTGGTTGAGAACTGTCTTTGAGACTTATGGATTGAGGCTGGTAACAACCCTGCAGGCTTTCAGGGTTGTGGGACTTGATGAGATTGGAATTCAGGATTATGCGATTCTGGATTACGGTTATACGAGAGTCGAGCCGCATGAGGAGTTCGTTAGGCTCTTGAAGCATTTGGGCTATGGAGAGGATGACGTTTATGCGAGAGTCTTGTTCGATCATTACAGGTGTGAGAGGCATGGGGATGTCTTCAAGCCCGCTCTGGACTTTGTAAAAGGTGGACGCTGGGATGGTGGAGAAAGAAAGGGGAATTTCAGGCTTATCGCCGGGCGTTTGCATCCTTTGAAGAAGCACAGCGATGCAAAGAGATACTCGGCTTTAAAGCTTGAACAGTTCAGCGCAATCGCAGATGCTGTCAGGCAAAAGGGTGTTGTGAGTTACAGGAAATTTGACGAGGTTTTATCTGTAGTTAAACAGGAGAAGAGGGATCTGGCGCTGATCTGGATGGTCTTCACGATTCCTGACGTGATCTCTGAGTACCTCGTCAAGGAAGGTGTGAAAAAGGCGAGAGAAATAATGAGAAAGGCGGTGAGGAGTGCTTTGAGGAGGTTCCTGAGGAAGTACCTGAAAAAGCACGAGAACGTTCCTTACGATGGCGACTTTAAAGAGGGCGGAGTTATGAACGTTCACATCTGGAGCAGCAGCCAGCCGATTAAGCCCCATCTGCACGTCCATGTTGCCCTGTGGAACTTTGTTGTCTGGAATGGAAAGTATGTGAGATTCAGCCCTTACTTCCCCAAGGAATGGATGGCAGAGTTAAGGGAGTTGTGGAAAAAGGAATTTTTCAGGTATTTGAGAAAAGCAGGCTTTGGAACGTATCTTGATACAGAATACTGCAATGTTTTGGATGACACTTATGAGTTTTTCAACATCTACACCCAGTATAACTGGTTTAAGGAGGAGAATTATGGAAAAATCCTTCATCATCTCCGTTACAACGCCAGAAAGGCAGTTATTGACATTAACGAGTTTTTCTATTCTGGAGTTGAGTTTGATGATCTGACCGATGAACAGAAAGAATGGCTCGGTTTTCTGATTCAATACAGCAACAGAACCGGCAATTTTGGCTTTATGAATAACTGGCGGAAGGTATTCAGCGTATCAAAAGAGAGAGTGGTTGAATTCCTTGAAAGGCTTAAGACTGAGCATTATGAATACTGCCCGATTTGCAAAAGGAGGTTGGAGAAGGTTGGAGTTGTAACAATTGATGAGATTGCTAAACGTCGGCGTCTGCTTGTTCTCTGGTGGTTTGACAAGAGAATGAACGTGGAGGTTTGGCGTGGGCTATAGACCTTAGAGGAGGATAGCCCCGCCCGGATTCGAACCGGGGTCGCGGGATCCAGAGTCCCGCAGGATTGACCACTACCCTACGGGGCTTCGTTTCCTGCTGATTTATGCTGTTTATGAACATTGCGGTAATCAGATTTCAGGGAAGGCAACTGGTATGAATCTGCAAAACCTGATCTTAAGCGTGTCATCATGAACTGAAGGCTTTAAAAGAGCTGCCATGACCTTGACACCACCTCTGACTGCCTCTTCTAATGTCCGGGCGAACTCAGGGTGGGTTTCTGCGTTCGGCATCATTTTTTCAGCATCTTCCCTCATGACAAGAAACAGAATGGTGCCACCAAGCTCTGCAATCCTCCTGACATGCTTCACTCCCCTTTCTGTCGGGGCATCCGGGAAAAGAGCGGTACCATTCTTTACCAGTGTGCATCCCTTTACCTCAACAAAAAGCTTCTCTGTATCTTTTTCTACCAGAAGATCTATCCTGCTATCTCCCGCTCTCACCTCCTTCTTCAAAATCCTGTAGCCAACAAGCTCAAGAACCTTTGTTCCGAGTTCTGAATGAATGGAAGAATTGACAATCACCGGAATCAGATCGTTATATATCACAAATACCTCAAACTCCGTTTTCTCTCTTCTTTTTGGCCTCATCAGAACCCTGTTATTTACTTTCATCAGCTCGGTAAGTCTCCCAGAATCTCTCAGGTGTGCCCTTGCAATTCTGCCACCCACAAACACCTCAAGGACGAATCTGTTAATCCTTCTTACGAGTTTTCCTTCAACAAGGCCATCAATCTCCTTTAACAGTACTGAAGGCATTTTTCACCTCTTCAAACAGCTCATTGCTCTCCAAAACCGCATCAACATGCTTCTTCTTCACTATCCTCCACCCAACAACATGTCCTCCATGTTTTTCTATGAGTCCAGCATATCTGACTGTGTAGCTTTCAGGTCTCCATCCACCACAAGCCACAATCATGAAAACCCTTCTGCCTTTTAGATTCCCCGATTTAATGAATGAGGTGACTGGAGGACAGTTAAATGTCCACTTCGGGAAGCAGAGGATTATCTCATGACCTTCGATGCCCTCATGAACCACCTTAACCCCCAACCCGGGAATAAAAGACAGAATAAGCCATTCAGGATAAGAACGATTTCTGATTGGTTTGATCTGACCCATTCTGCAGTTTAAATGAGATGAAATGACCCTGGCAATTTTTTCAGATGTTCCGGTGTAGGAGAAATAAATGACCTCTCTCACAACACAAACTTCCTTTCCCTTCTGATCTCCGGCACTTCAGCCAGAGCATTTCTCCGTATCATCCTGATGTATTCTCTGCCGAAATCCTTTTCAATTTTTTTCAGGTTAACAATAAAACATCCGGGAATCCTGACATCTGCAATTTCAGAGAGATTTCCATAAACCTCCACAAGCTCAACAATGCTTTCGGTCCTTTCCATATCAAGTCCATGACCCTCCATGAGCTCCTTATCGTAAACGGAGAGAGGCTGAAGGAACATCTCCATGTTCAGTTTGCCTGCAATTTCGGCAAGCTCGAAAACGTCTCTGTCGTTTATTCCGGGCATGTAGACTGTTCTGATGACGCCCTTTATCGCGGATTTGCTCAGAGCCTTCAGGTTCTCCATCAAAATGTCGAACCCATCAAAGCCCGTTATTCTGGCGTACTTCTCCCTCGAGGAGACGTCCAAGCTCACCATGGCAAGCTCGAAGTATTTCTCGAGCCTCTTTATCGCCTTCTCGTTCAGCAGGATGCCGTTGGTCTGCAAATCGAGCCTTACTTCTGGAAACATGTTCTTGAGCTCTCTCGCGATCCTCTCTACCTCATCAATTCCGGCAACAAGCGGCTCTCCGTACTGGGAGAGGGTTATGGATCTCACATCATCCGTCTCGCCGTAGTAACCGGGCAGAGGAGCTTTGCCCTTCTTCAATGCCACGTTGGAGTAGCAGTAGATGCAGTTCAGGTTGCATTTAGGCGTGATCTCGTAGGTCGGATGGTGAACGGGATTCTCTATGCTCTCATCACTCCCCTGGCAGTGCGTGCAGTGGGTTGCTGGAAGCATAAAACGGTGTTAATGCGAGGGATTTAAAACTGTTTTCCGATTGCCTGCAGGGATGCAAAACTGCTCTTTGAGTCGATCCTGGATGATTTCAGTCGGTTTTAGCTGCTGTCCCGTCTTCATTGCCCTTTCACGCAATTACGTTCAATTTCTTTTAACTTCTGGGGGGTTAACTTTTCTCTATACTAACAAAGCTTCAGAATGTTTTAACGTATCGTGTGAAGAAGAAAATTTTATATATTTTTTGTTCATTCTGGAAACATGCGAAAAATTCTGCTCGTAATGTTCGTTCTGGTGTTTCTCGCAGGATGCGCCCAGATGGGTGCAGAGGAAATAGCCAGAAAAATTCAGGAGAAGTAGCCCGATAAAGTGTGGATGTACAGCAAGAAGCTCGGAGCCCTCATAGTCTCGAACGGGGAGAAGATGTGGACCTACGATGAGAAGAGGAACGAGGTTTTTGTTACGCCTCCATCCTCGGCACGGCTCTCATGGTAGTAATTGCAACCGAAATTGTCCTCGGAATGGCCACTTCAATGATCCCCTTCGAGAGCAGAACAACGAAGAGGTAGAGGACATACATGATCCTTTCTTTTTCTATCGTTCTTGCCCTCCCTTTCTTGAAGAGCTTTGCCTCTGTCTTTGCGTTCCACCTTCTCTCCACTTTTTCCATCTACGTTGAGGCCCTTGCGGTTTCGTTCGGGTTTTATGCATTGTGTTTAGGAGTGCTTGGGTTATTTGGAAAGAGGTAATATCGTTTTTAGAAGTTATAGTGTCGGACAAACAAACTTAACCAATCAGGAATTTACTAATCCACCTCCTCGCATAACTCAGCTTCTTGCTAAACCTG